>CACYZF010000004.1 GCA_902778895.1 uncultured bacterium | reverse complement strand
AAATTCAAAAATAGTACCGATGTCGATTTTTTCAACCCTATCTCATTGGTTCATCACGATTATCTCCTGTTTTTCCTGTCAGAAACCGTCGAAGAACCGTATTATTGTCCGGGTTTTCTTTCAGGGGGGCAGCCAGGTCTATACGGATTTTCTTGAGGGCAAGTATCGGCACGTATCGGCAGGAAGAGGATGCCATGTGCCCTTTTTTTAAATAAAAAGATGCGGTGACCAGTCGTTCTTTGCTTGAATTCTATATAGATCGGGGGTATATTATTATTCGGAATTGATTCCCGTTCCCTGCGGGATTCTGTTCCAAGCTCTTTACATTTGGTTATTTCAGCAAAAGTGTGAGAAAACCCGCCAAGTTTGATATACCCTTTTGTTCCTGAAAAGCAATACACCAGCAAGGGACCATAGTGTCTTTGTGTCTTGCTGGGCGTTTCTCAGTCGTTTCAGGAACAGGTTCTTGGCGGGACCTTCTCACACGCGTACGGGAATCGTCCGGCTTTTTTTGTTTCCAGACGATGCCTCGTACATAGATCATCACCCGTCCGAGGCCACAGTGTTCCTGCTCAAGTCTTCAGCCAGCACATATTTCTTATTTGCCGGAAAACCTTTAGTCCGGCAGTTGCCTCGTGCCTTTGAACCTTTTTCCCGGAAAGGAAGTTTTATACTCTGTTCCGGGTTTTCTGTTTTAAATAATCCAAGGATCATTGATAAATGAAACAACTAATCGCTCCGATTGCAATAATTGTTGCCCTGATTGCCGTCTTTGTCATCATAGACCGCAAGGAATTCAGTCGTCGCCATGATAATGTTCAGACGATTCAAAGCGAAAGCCCCACGACCAATAGAAAACCAACGGTCTCTGTTCCCGAAACAAAGCCAGTGACCGAATCGAAGTCCGCAGTCGAGGCAAAACCTGTCGAGACGAAGCCGGAAGAGAAACCCTTACCCGCTGCTGTGCCGGTCGTGACCGCGGAAGAGGCGGAGAAACTGAATGAATTTGCCCTTTTCCTTGCAACAGAAAAAAGTAAAACAACTGTTGTAGAAGGAGAAATCACAGATAGAAAACCAACGGTCTCTGTTCCCGAAACAAAGCTAGTGACCGAATCGAAGTCCGCAGTCGAGGCAAAACATTTCGAGACGAAGCCGGAAGAGAAACTCTTACCCGCTGCTGTGCCGGTCGTGACTGCGGAAAAGGCAGAGAAACTGAATGAATTTGCCCTTTTCCTTGCAACAGAAAAAAGTAAAATAACTGTTGTAGAAGGAGAAATCACAGAACGTTCGGTGCTTCCTGATCCTAAAGATACTGATTATCCAGACTGTCGATATACGGCACATTTTGTCGGAAATACAATTATATCTGGAATGCCATGCAACAAAGAGCTATCTCTGTCCATAGATGGTTTTAAAGACAAACAACTTTTAAGCACAAACAATCTTAAGGCTGGCGACAAAATACGGTGTGCGATTGTTCCGATGGATTCAATCCCAGTTGAGTTCGCAAGTATAGAAGAGGCTGATGATCTATTCTTGTTTCAGCTTGAAAACTATCTTCTTGTTTCATATAAAACAATTGTATCTTTTTCAGATATCATCTATAATGATTACCATATAGATTTTAAAGATTCTGAGTATATTTCCATATTTGATAGAAGAATTAATCCCGAAGTAGGAGAATTGTTAAAAGAAAAGCAAGAAGAAGTCATTTATCAGGAAAAAGAGAGAATCAAAAAAATACTTTTCAATTATTCGAACGATCAAAAAAAAGAGATCAATCAAAGATTTTTTAAGGCGTGGGCGGAAGAACAAAAAAATGATCCCCCTGGATTTAATCGAATTAAAGGTTATGTTTGGAGAAATATGAATGGCTCGTTTTTTGCACTTCCAGAAGAATACGAACTAATTGGGGATTACCCTCTCCTCTCGCAGAACAATATTGATTCGCTTGTCTCCCTCAGAGATTTTCTTGAAACACAGGGAGTACAACTATTAGTTTCATTAATACCTCATTACTATGATATAGCAGCCCGTGTTATTAACAAAGAGTTTCAAAGTATCCCTGATTTTAGAACCGCAATTATTGTTAACCAACTATTAGACAACAATATTGAAGCAACATATATATCCAATGAAATAATTCGAAATTACAACAAACATCCGTTCGCTTTCTTTTATCCATTTGACGATCATCCAGCAGATGTAGCTCAGGATGTTTCAAGTGGTTTTGTAGCAGAAAGATTATCTAGATTTGCTTTTCCAAAAGCATTTGACGAAAATGATTTTAATATTCTGGAAAAAATTCATACTTATTTGAAACCTGCAGAAAATTATATATACCCATCAAATTGTGATATAGGAAAAAACAAAGCAGGAGAGCCTTACTTGTGCAATCAGATTCTTTACCATAATCATGCTGTCGGTCGTACGTATTCTGATTCTCCAATATTGATAATGTCTAATTCATTTGGAGATACCCCTTCCGGTTCTTCTTTCTCAGATTATCTTTCTATGAAATCAGGAATAAAAAACTTTACTTACATTGTTCCGGGACGAGCGGTTGTTTCCACTGCCATGCATAGACTCTTTAATCATCCGGAGAAATTTTTAAAAGGGAAAAAGATACTCGTTCTTCATCTAGGATTGAATGATTTATTGTCGTGCTTTATCCCAAACTTTCGAGATCTTGATGCCATTAAAAAGATAGAATGCAACCTTGCTTTAAAAAAATCGCTTGTTTTAGTAGGAAACGAAAAAGGTATTCCAGACTTTGCACAAAATTTAAAAGAACCATTCTATATATTCAAAATTGATGAAAAAAAAGAACAAACAATCATCAATACGACCATTGATGATTTATCATTAAATCTTGATTATTCTAAGAATTTATTTGTTGTTATTGATTATGTTTGCTTGGACTCGGATAAATTAACTCTCACTTGTAATTCTGTTGAAAAACCTCTGTCAGGGACTTATTATAGGTATCGTTCGTCATCTAAAATATCTTTTTCTATTCCAAATAGCATCGAGAATTGTCAAATTAGTGTGCATGGAAGACCAGGCGCAGTTATAGCAATTCAATCCATTAAACTGTATCAATAACTTCTTATGGTCTTCTCTTCGTATCTCTTCATCTTCTTCTTTCTGCCTTTGGCGTTGCTGGGGTACTATACCGCGCCGAAGAAGCTGCGTCACCTCGCGCTGACGATCTTCAGCTACATCTTCTACGGCTGGGCGAATCCGTCGTTCTGCAAAACAAATTCTGAAAACTACAAAAAGAATCAGCTCATAAAACTGGAGCAATTATGGAACAGATTACTTTCTCACAACTTAAAAAGAATTTGAAGAAGGACACGACCGGCTTCAAGGAAATCAAACTGGCGGTACTAGGCAACTGCGCGACGCAGCTGTTGAGCCATGCATTGCGCGGATATGCGTATGAACTCAAGATCGCCCTGAACGTGTTCGATGCCGACTACGACCAGCTGGAACCGCAGACGCTTGATCCGAACTCGGAACTGTTCACCTTCGAGCCGAACTACATCCTGATCCAGCTTTGCTCGGAAAAGTTTCAGCTGGAGTTCTGCGATCTGTCGCCGGAAGAGCAGGAATCTTTTGCCGATCGCGTCATGGCTCGGATTCAGGAATACTGGCGTAGGGTCGAAGCCCGGACGAAAGCTCCGATCCTCCAGTTCGACTTCATCGAAATCGACGACGGCGTGTTCGGGAATTTCGGCCTCAAAACGCAAAAGTCGTTCCTCTACCAAATTCGCAAACTGAACATGCTCTTTTCCGAGGCGGCGTCCAAGGACAAACAGGTGTTCCCCATTGCTTTGAACTCGCTTTCAGCTCAGGTCGGACGCGACACATTCTTCGATCCACAACTTTTCTACATCGCCAAGATGCCGATCCAGGTCGATTTCCTGCCTCAGATCGCAAAACGCGTTTTCGACACGGTCGAAGCACTTGTCGGGCATTTCCGCAAATGTGCGGTGCTCGATCTTGACAACACGCTTTGGGGCGGCGTCGTGGGCGACGACGGCATGGAAGGCATCCGTATCGGCGAGCTGAAGGACGGCAAGATCTATTCCGATCTCCAGCGATATTTCAAGGCGCTCCGCAACCGTGGAATCCTGCTCGCCGTATGCAGCAAGAATGAATATGACGCGGCGATCCGGCCGTTCCGCGAACACCCGGAGATGGTGCTCCGCGAGGACGACTTCGTGATGTTCGTGGCGAACTGGGAGGACAAGGCCAGCAACATCCGCAGGATCCGTGAGACGCTGAACATCGGCATGGACAGCATCGTTTTCATCGACGACAATCCGTTTGAACGGAATGCAGTTCGCAGCCAGATCGCCGACCTGACCGTGCCGGAGCTTCCGCCGGAACCAGAAAAATACCTCGACTTCCTGCGTAAGTCAAACCTCTTTGAGACGGTCTCCGTCTCCGGCGAGGACGCCAAGCGGACGCAGCAATATCGTGAGGAAGCACAGCGGACGGAATCCGCAGCAACATTCGCCTCCTATGACGAGTACCTGCAAAGCCTCGAAATGGTTGCCGAAGCCAAGCCGTTCGATTCGTTCCATTTCGCCCGAATCGCCCAGCTCACACAGCGTTCCAACCAGTTCAATCTCCGCACGATCCGCTACACGGAGAGCGACATCAAGAGCATTTCCGAGGACGACCACTTCATCACGCTGTATTTCACTCTGAAAGACAAGTTCGGTGATCACGGCCTCATTTCCGTCGTCGTTCTCGAAAAGCGCGACAACGGTACCTTGTTCATCAATGAGTTCCTCATGAGTTGCCGCGTGCTGAAACGCGGGATGGAGGAATTCATCATCAACAAGATCGTGAATACGGCGAAGGAAAACGGCTTTACTCTCGTCGAGGGCGAATACATCAAGACGCAGAAGAATGCGATGGTCGCCAATCTTTACACACAGCACGGTTTTACGGACCGCGGAAACGGAATCTTCCACGCAGACCCGAACACATACATTTTCACCCCCAATTTCATTCAGGAGAACTGATCATGATGGACCGCACAGAAGTTTTCAAACGCCTCAACGAAATTTTCCAGGACATTTTCGATGACGAGGAACTCGTTGTCACTGACGAGACCTGCGCCGACGATGTGGAGGATTGGGATTCCCTTCGTCATATCACGTTGATCTCGGCAGTGGAGCGTGCCTTCGGATTCAAGTTTGCGATGAAGGAAGTCCTCGAAATGGAAAACGTTGGCGCTATGGTCGACATCATTGCTGAAAGAGCGACAAAATGAAAATACATCATGTCGGCTACCTGGTCAAACATTTTGACGAGGCATACGCAGTATTTTCTGATTTGGGATTTCGTCCGGACGGACCTGTGACGCTGGACGAATCCCGCAATATCAGAATCCAGTTCATGTCCAAGGACGGCGTCGTGATCGAACTGGTTTCGCCTGTATCCAAGGATTCCGCTGTTGGTTCACTTTTGAAGAAAACCGGAGCATCGCCGTATCATATCTGCTATGAAAGCGAAGACTTTCAACAGGACATGGAATCTCTGGAGCAGAAGGGCTATCTCCGGATTACAGAACCTGCGCCGGCTCCGGCAATTGAGGGAAACAATGTGGTGTTCCTTGTCAATCCGGAAATCGGGCTAATTGAAATCGTCGACAAACAAAAAGCATAGAAACAGCATGGTTTTCAGTAGTTACCTTTTCATATTCCTTTTCCTCCCGTTTGCGCTTGCAATCTATTTCGCATCGCCGACAAAAATCCGCAATGCCAGTCTGGCTGTTGTCAGCTATGTATTCTACGGATGGACAAACCCCTGGTTTATTCTGCTCATGTTCTCCACGACATTAGTGGACTTCAATAGCGGGCGAATGATCGGAAAGCATCCCGAGAAAAAAAGATGGTTTCTGATTCTCTCTCTGCTGTTCGACCTCGGCATATTGGGGTATTTCAAGTACTTCAACTTCGGGATGGAAAACTTCAACGCCCTTGTATCCGCGATGGGGATTCCTGAGTGGCAGTACGCGGGCTTTTTCAGGGTCCTTCTTCCGCTCGGCATCAGTTTTTACACATTCCAGTCTCTGAGCTATGTGATCGACGTCTACCGTGGCACGGCGGAACCTGTTCATTCGTTTGTCGACTATGCCTGCTACGTATCCATGTTCCCCCAGCTCGTCGCGGGGCCAATCATCCGCTTCACCGAGGTTGCGAATCAGCTTCAGACCCGTACCCACAGCTGGGAAAAGATTTCGCGCGGAGTCGCGTTTTTCATGCTCGGTGTTGGGAAGAAGGTTCTGATTGCAAACCCCTGCGGGAAAATCGCCGACTGTTCTTTTGCAGCCATTGACCTTCCTCTGCCGGATGCATGGCTCGGGATGTTCTCTTATGCGTTCCAGATTTACTTCGACTTCTCCGGATATTCGGACATGGCGATCGGACTTGGTCTGCTGCTCGGCTTCACGTTCCCGAAGAACTTCGATTCCCCATACCGCTCCCACAACATTCCAGAATACTGGCAGCGCTGGCACATTTCCCTTTCTTCCTGGCTGAAAGATTATCTGTTCTATTCGCTCCTGCGAGCCTCGTGGTGTCAGAAACTCACGATGAATCTTTCGCTTGCCGGACGCAAGAAACTCAGCCGTATTCTCCCGACTACGATTGCTCTGCTCATTTTGTGGTTCGCCGTCGGTCTCTGGCACGGCGCTTCGTGGACATTTGTCGTGTTCGGACTTTACCATGGCTTCTTCGTCATTCTTGATGTCATTACGACCGAAATCAAGGGCAAGAAGAAGGGGAAGGACAAAGCCTCCGAACCGGAAGCGGTCTCCCCGTGGAAGCGTCTGCTCAAACCAATGCCGGTTATTACGACCTTTATCATCGCCTGCTTCGGTCATGTCCTGTTCCGTGCGGATTCGCTTGCGGATGCGGGACACTATTTCGCCTCGCTGTTCGGCTTTCCCTGCAAGGACCCGACGTCCGGCACTGTCATCCGTGTTCTGCTCCAGAATCCCTACTATGCGGGAATCATGGTGCTGAGCGCGATCATCATCTGGACCATGCCTCAAGTCTGGGACTTCACGAAGAAGCTGACTGTCCCGAAAATGGCCTGGTGTTTCATTGTGTTCCTGCTCGCCATTCTGGCGCTTTCCGTTCAGAGCTACAACCCGTTCATCTACTTCATTTTCTAAGGACTTGATACCATGGCGAAGAAAAAACAACTGACACGCGAAGAAATCGCCGCCATCGAAGTCGGACATACTGAAATCAGCCCAATCGCGGCAAAGGTGTTCTCCATCATCTTTATCGTGATGATCGTTGCCTTCCCGGCAGTCCATATTATTCGACATCCGGATACCGTCGGGTCTATCTTCCCGGCAATCGGATCGGCATTCAAGACAAGCTCGCCCAAAGAATTCAACGACACCCTGAAAAAAGGCTTCCAGGACTATGAGGACTCCATCAACGAAACCACGCCTGTCCGCGAAGCGTTCCTGGAACCGCTCCAGCAGTTCCTCCTGACCGCGTTTGAGACAGGCAACGAAAAAGTGATCGTCGGGAAAGACGGCTATCTTTTCTATCCGGAAGACGTCGATTATCTGCTCGAACCCGGATTCATGCGTCATGCCCGTCAGTGGAAGCGCAAACAGAGCGGCGTTCAGCCTGACCCGGCAGAGGCCATAACCAAGTTCAGCAAAGATTTGAAAGAGCGCGGAATCCGCCTGATCGTGCTGCCCGTTCCGGTTAAGGCATGCTTCTACGGAGACAAGCTCCATGCCACCAAGGCATATTTGGAGAACAAGGACTATGGGTATTTCCTGGACGTCCTGAAACGGAATGAGGTCGATGTCTTGGATTTGAACGAAGACTTCCACAACCTTCAGCTTTCCGGTACGCAGCCTTTCCTGAAAACCGACACGCACTGGACGCCGGAAGCAATGGATCTTGCGGCAGACCGTTGCGCCAAGATGCTTGGTTGCGATAACGCGCTCCCGGCAGGCGACGAGGCAACCGTTACGAATATCGGTGACACTGCGGCACTCCTGAAGCTGAAAGAGAATCCGTACCCGCCGGAAACCGTCACCATCAAACAATTCGACATGATCCCGGATACATCGTCCGATGTTCTGATCCTCGGCGACAGCTTCGTCAATATCTATTCGATGGAGGCGATGAATTGGGGTATTCGCGGCGGCTTCTCCGAGCATCTGGCTGCCCGGCTTGACCGTCAAATTGATGTTATTGCCAGAAATGACGGCGGCGACTATGCGTCCCGTTCGATTCTGGCAAAGGAACTGGCGCGTGGCCGTGACCGTCTGGCCGGAAAGAAAACCGTGATCTGGGTGTTCTCCGCCCGTAAGCTTCCTGCCGGTGACTGGAAGGATTTTGACCTGATGGTCGGAAAGGCCCCGGAATCCACTTTTCTGACCATCGAGGAGCCACGGACGGTGACCGCCACGGTCCTGGCCGTGACCTCGGTCCCGAGGCCGCATTCCGCGCCGTACAAGGACCATGTGATGAGCCTGCATCTGGGCGACATCGACGGCGGCGATGCTGAAGCGCTCGTCTACATCGCCAGCATGCGCGACAACGTTTGGACTAAGGCGGCAAAGGTGCGGATTGGCGACACGGTTTATATCGATCTCAAGCCGTGGGAAGACTTCGAGGATGAATACGGCAGCTGGAACCGCAGCGAATTCGATGACGACGAACTGCTCCTGCAGGATCCCTGCTGGGGCGAGATTACGGAAATGAACTTAATAAAACCCTGACAGAAACAGAAAGGCTTCTGATATGAAAAAGATTCTTGCTTCCCTGTTGATGGCCCTCGGTCTGAGCGCCGCCGTGTGCGCCGCCGAGGTCTCCGAGATCGCCTCAAAAGCCCTCGAAAAAGTCCAGTCCGGCACGATTACCATGAAGGGCGAAGACGGCTGGCTGTATTCGCGCAATGAACTCTCCCACCTTGCGGCCGGCCCGCTTGCGGGCGGCAAGGTCGTGGATCATTCCAAAGCCACGAAGAAAGACAATGCCGACCCGATCCCGGGAATCGCCGACTTCAACGACCAGCTGAAAGAAATCGGCGTGAAGCTGATCGTGGTGCCGGTCCCGCCGAAAGCCGACGCCGCGCCGTTCGGCGAGCTCAAGAAAGGCGACGCCATGGTATATTTGAAGCCGTTCTATGAGGAGCTCAGGGCGAAGGGCGTCGAGGTGCTGGACCTCTCCGGCGTGTTCGAGAAATCCGAAAAGCCGGTCTACTGCAAGCAGGATGCGCATTGGAACCCTGAAGGCATCAAGCTCGCAGTCGACGAGCTCGTCAAGCTCATGAAGCTCGACAAGGGCGACAAGAAGTTTGAAGTCGAAGACCAGAAGATCTCCATCATCGGCGACCTCATGCTCTCTCTCGACAAGGAAGCAAAGCCGAGCGAAGAGCTCACGCTGCACACGGTCAAGGGCGACGTTTTCGCGGACGCCTCTCCTGTGCTTCTGCTTGGCGACAGCCACACGCTCATCTTCTCCTCCGGCGGCGATATGCTCGCGGAAAAGTCCGGTCTCGGCGAAAACCTCGCCGCCGCGCTCGCCATGCCGGTCGAACGCATCGCGGTCAAAGGCTCCGCCGCAGCGGCCGTCCGCACGAACCTCTATCGCAAAGCCGCTAAGGACGCTGACTGGATCAAGGGCAAGAAGTTCGTCATCTGGTGCTTCTCCGCTCGTGAGTTCACCGAATCTACCTCCGGCTGGCCGAAGGTACCTGTGCTCAAAAAATAAGCTCATTCCCCGTTCAAAGCCCTATGCCGGACAATCGTCCGGCATAGGTTGCCCTTACTTGGGGGTAGTTCCGTTCATAGCGAGCGTTCTGATGGTCAATCCAGCAAGGACTGAACGATGACCTTGACAACACCGATTGCGAGCAGCGCTATGAACGCTCCTACCGCGGCTTCGGCGCGAACGGATCGACAGCATCTTTTTCGCCGGCACCGGCTTTTTTGTCCGCCGGGGCCGTTTTCTCCGATGCGGCTTTTTCAGGCGTCTGTTTCTGGGCGGCGTCCTGAGCGGGCAAAGCCGCGGCGAAGATGCAGGCGAGAAGGACCGGAAGAGACAGACAGGACAGGGATTTCATCATCAAACCTCCTGAGTTGTGCAGATGACATGGATTGAAATGAAAATGGAATTATCTTGAAACGAGGTCGGATTTGTTCTCGTCCTTGCGCTTGGGCTTTTGCAGCCCCTTGTCGACCTCTAATATACATTCTCCCTGTTTGGTTTTCAAGCACCGGACTGTGCAGTTTTAAAATGAATCATTATAAAAAACTGCCGGACATCCCGTCCATCCGTGAGGACGACGGCAATATCCGGCAGAATTCAGGTACGGGCTTATACCTGCCCGTTATTCGTTATTTCTTGTCTATGTAGACGACGATCTTGCCTTTCTCCTTGCCCGGGATGACCTTCATGCGAAGGGTGCCGGTAATCTTGGTGCCGACGCCGAGCTTGGTGAGCGGGACATCAAGGGTGGCCTTCGGATTGTCCTCGTTGGAAATGAGTTCCTTCTCGGTCAGCTCGCCTCTCCAGAGATTGGGACCGTAGGAGTGGGTGAGGTTCCAGTTGCCGGGCGTGATGTCTTCGAACACGTATTCATCGACGCCTTCCTTCAGCATCACGATCGTGTTGCCGGCCTGATTGTAGCTGGAGAAGCCGCCCATGCCGCCGCGTCCGCCGCCGCCGAGCTGGAGTTCAGCGCCGGTGCCGATGGTGGCGAGGGGGTTCTCCTGATACTTCGGAAGTCCGCTGGAGAACGCCTCGACCTCGAAGTAGTACTTCTCGGGAGCGGTGTTCAGGCTGTGCATGTAGAGCTTGTTGTCGCCGTAGACGATGTAGCTGTTGTAGAGCTTGTTCGGCTCGATGCCGTAGCGCACCACGTATCCGTCGGCGCCTTCCACGGGCGTCCAGAGGAGGTTGGCCTCGCGGCGGTCCTCAGGATTGCGGACGGCCTTGAAGTCCGTGACCTTCGTGGTCTTCATCTTGTCGGTGGTACCGAAGATGCGGAGATCCTTGATGGCGAAGAGGGAGTTGTCGTAGGTCGCGATGTTGGTGACCTTGACGTAACGGGCCTTCACCGGCTTTTCGAACTCGTTGTAGTCGTGCTTGAGCTCAAGGTTGTTCTCGGGCTTGTCAATGACCGTGGTCCAGTTGGTGCCGTCGGTGGAGACTTCGACCTTGTAGCACTGATAACGGGTGTCGGGGCCGGTAGAGCGTCCGCCGCCCATACCGCCGAAGCCGCCCATCATACCGCCCATGCCGCCGAAACCGCCCATGCCGCCGGCAGGAGCGCCGCCTGCGCCCTGACCCTGCGGACGGGGACGATTGCCGCCCTGGCCACCGGCAGGAGCAGCACCAGCGCCAGCGCCGGGAGCACCGCCACCGAAGCCGCCGAAGCCGCCGAAGCCACCGAAGCCACCGGCAGGAGCAGCACCAGCGCCAGCGCCGGGAGCACCGCCACCAAAGCCGCCGAAGCCACCAGCGGGAGCACCACCAGCGGGAGCACCGCCGCCAAAACCGCCGAAGCCACCGGCAGGAGCGCCACCAGCGGGAGCACCGCCGCCAAAACCGCCGAAGCCACCGGCAGGAGCAGCGCCGCCGAAACCGCCGAAGCCACCGGCAGGAGCAGCGCCGCCAAAGCCGCCCATGCCGCCGGCAGGAGCAGCACCGGCGCCTTGTCCGGCCGGACGGTTACCGCCGGTCGTCGCCTGCGGAGCTCTGACCTGGTCCCAGTTCAGCTGGATGGCGTTGATGCTGGCCTCACCGCCGAGGTCGACCATGAAATATTCGCCGGCATTGCTCGTCTCGGCCGCCCAGCAGGTGAGGAAATCCTCGTCGAGGGCGTTGACCGCGGGATGATTGGCCGCGGTGGAGGAGACTTCGGTGCGCTTCTTGTAGGAGAGAAGCTTCCAGTCGGTATAGTTGTCCGCGCCGCCGACCTTGCGGTCGTTCGGGAAATACTGCGGATAATCGCCATAGGCGGTATCGGAATACATCACGCCGTCCTTGTCCACGGCAGTCGGGAAGATCGCGAGCTCGGAGCCGCGTCCGTTTTCGCCGTAGTGGGCCGGGATCATGCAGATGGTCCAGAGGTTGCCCTTCTTGTCATGGAAGGTGCTGCCGTGGCCCGCGCCGACCTCGAAGCCGGAAGTCTTGAACGTGAGCGGGTTGTGTTCGGAGTAGGTGAACGGTCCGGTGGGGCTGTCGGAGACGTACACGCCGTGGGAGTAGGAAATGAACTCAAGGCCGATGGCCGCGTACTGCAGGTAGTACTTGCCGTTGTGCTTGGTCATCCAGGGACCTTCGATCCAGGGAAACTCCTCGGGACCGTAGTCGCGGCGGCCGTTGAAGATGGAGTAGATGACGTCTTCGGGCTTGCGGACTTCGAAGCCGTGGTTCTTGATGTCGCTGAAGAACAGCGGAATGGGTTCGGCCTTCTCCTTGAAGGTCTTGGTGTCGAGTTCGACGACCTGGAACGGCATGATCTGGGACCAGCCGAAATACAGGTACAGACGGTCTCCGTCGGCGAACAGGTTGGCGTCGCCGTAGCGGTCGCTGCTGAGCTCGCCGATCTTCTCCCAGGTACCGGCCTTGGGATCAATCGCCTTGTAGACGTTGCGGTTGTTCATCGAGCAGCCGATGAGCTCGCCCTGGAACTCCACGACGGAGACGACGCCGGCAGGATAGTTGGGGGCGTCGACATAGGTCCAGTTCTGGAAATCCGGGGAGTACCAGTAGCCTCTGCGATGCGAGACGAACAGATAGTAGTCGTCCTTGTAGATGAGGACGACGGGCTCGCCGCCGCGGACGCCGCGCTCATGTCCGACGAGGACGTCGAGGGGGTTTGCGAAGGTGTGTTTCGGCTTCGTCGGCGACTGGGACTGCGCGTACGCCGTAAGGCCGATGGACAGGGCGCCTGTCATAGCAAGCGCGATCAGCAGTTTGGAATGTTTCATTTGAGAACCTCTATCAATTCGTTTTTTGATTGGGTAATTGGTTGTTTTCGAGGCAGAATCGCCGGATGCGAATCTTTGTTTGCCATACAGTAAGCCTTTTTGCTGTTTTTTTCAAGGCTGTTTTATGAGAAAAAATGTGTTTTCTATGTTATTTTCTGAAAGAATTTCCCTTGTTATGCAAACGCCCATACTTGACCGCAGGTGCTCCCGATCCCGTTTTGCAAGGCTGGAATCGAACATTTTTTTGAAAGGAACATGCCGACGATGTGAATCATTCACAAAACATGATTGATTTTACTTTGATCCTGTGATACATTAATACAGCATTTATTTTTGCGGACAGGTTTCCTTCATTCCGCAACCCGAATAGAAAGAAGTGCAAACCGAACTTAGAACACTGTCAGCCACGCAAAGGAAAAAACCTATGAAAGAAAGACAGGAAGCCATCAAACGCTACATCGAACGCAAAAGCGACGTGACGCTGTCCGAGCTTACCAGGGAGTTTTCCGACTGGTCGGAAATGACGATCCGCCGCGACCTGGAGTTTCTGGAACAGAGACGGTTCCTGATCCGCACGAAACGCGGCGCGCGCATCATGCCGACGAGCTATGAAGTGAGCGTGGGCATGTACGGCGAACGGGAGAAACGCAACTGCGACCTGAAACAGGAGATCGCGGCGAAGGCGGCGGCGCTTGTCGAAACCGATATCAGCATGTACCTCGACGCCGGATCGACCGCGATGATGCTGGCGCGCGAGCTCCCGGACCGCAATCTCATCATCACGACGTCCGCACCGAACATCGGGATCGAGATCGTGCTCAAAAAGAAGAATCCGACTGTCATCCTGCTTGGCGGAACGCTGCAGCGGAAAACGATCTCGACGTGCGGCCTCAATGTGCTGGACCAGCTCAAAACGCTGAACATCGATACGGCGTTCGTCTGCGCGTCCGGGTATACCGATGCGACCGGTTTTTCCGTCGGCGGCCAGCACGAATGCGTGCTGAAACGCGCGATCATCGCATCCGCGCGCCGCGTGATCATGATGATGGACAGCTCGAAACTGAACTCGATCCTGCCGTTCACGTTCGCACAGCTCTCCGATATCGACACGATCGTGACGGACTCGAAAGCGCCGGAGTCGATCAAGGCGGCGTTCCGGGCCGCGGGCGTCCATGTAATCTGAATTAAACCAACGGGTCCGACCAATCATGTTAAGCCTGATCAGGATGCCTCAGATGGGCGTCTCCGACGAGAGCGCGATCCTGTCCAAATGGCTGGTTCGCGAGGAAGACCGCATCTGCAAAGGACAATCCGTCTTTTCCCTCGAAACCGACAAGGCGACGTTTCAATACGAGGCGGAATCGGATGGGTTTCTTGTACGGATTCTGACCGGAGAGGGCGAGGAAGCCACGGTCGGGAGTCCCGTCGGTATCATATCCGATACTGAAGAATTCGAGGAATCCGAGCTGGAAGCGCTGTTGAATGAGCTGAACAGAACGGCTGAAAAACAGCAGAGTCCGGCAAATGAAGAATCAGACTGTTCGCAAAAAGATAAAACGGACCCAGTATCTGAACATGTTTTCACTCCGAACACGCAGAATGCAGGGTTGAAAGTTTCACCTCGTGCCAGAAAAACGGCAAACGGACTCGGTGTGAATTTAAACTCGGTTCATACGGGGAGCGGGCCGGAAGGACGCATCCTTGAACGAGATGTGCTGAGCGCTGTTCAAAATGAAGCCGGACTGGAATCACGGGGAATCTATTCCGGACGGCCTCTGACGACAGCCGACCGCGTCAGGATGAGGCAGACCTGTACGGAAGGAACGGGACAGACCGGATTCGTCAGCAGGATGTTCGACGCCCGGAAGCTGTTGATGATCTGCACGCCTCAAAACAGGCTCACGCCCGGCGCGGCGGTCTGCTGCGAACTGGCACGCCTTCTGGTCAAGACGCCGGAACTGAACGCACGGCGTCACGGCGACAAAAACTATGAATATAATACGGTGCATCTGCGCCTGAACGTGGAAACACGGTCCGGCACACTGAAACCGGTCATCCGGTGCGCGGAGACATACACTGCAACCGAACTGGCCGTTCTGATGCGGAACGCAGCGGAGCGCTGCAGATGCTTCAGCTCGAAACCGCAGGAGTTTCAGGAAGGGACGTTCAGCGTGGCGGATTTGAGCGGATACGGGGTGGACAGCTTCACGCCTGAACTGACGCCGCCGGAACTCTGCGCGCTCGGTATCGGCGCCGTCACCATCCATACAAGGATCGACGAGCAAGGCAGCATCGAAGCGTATCCTGCAATCCGCCTGACACTCGTTTATGACCGCGCGGGCGCCGACGCGCTCTCCGCGGCACGTTTTCTGAACGGACTCGCACTTCGGCTCGAACAGGGCGGAACAACACAATACAACAAATGAATTTAACTTAACATAAGGGTAAAAACATGACATACGATCTTCTGATCCTGGGCGGCGGCCCTGCCGGATTCCGTGCGACGGAACGTGCCGGGCATTTCGGACTGAACACGGCGATCTTCGAGGGAAAGACTCTGGGCGGAGTCTGCCTGAATGAGGGATGCATCCCGACCAAGACGATGCTGTATTCCGCGAAGCTGTACGATTACGCGAAAGGCGGCGCGGAAAAATATGGCGTGACGGCGAAGGAAGTGGCGCTGGACCATGCGTTCGTGGTGGCGCGCAAGGACAAGATCGTGAAGAAACTCGTCGCGGGCGTGGAAATGCAGATGAAGAAGGCCCGCGCGAACGTCATTCGCAAAAACGGCGTTCTGGCCGGAAGGAACGAAGCGGGTGAGTTCGTCATTGAGGCGGACGGCGAGGTGTTTGCCGGGAAAAAAGTACTGATCGCGACCGGATCTTCCGCCGCGGTCCCGCCCATCCCCGGGCTGAAGGAGGCGCTTGCGGACGGATTCGCGGTCACGAACCGGGAAATCCTGTCTATGAACGAAGTTCCGTCGAAACTCGTCGTGATGGGCGCGGGGGCGATCGGCCTGGAAATGGCCTCGTATTTCAACTCCGCGGGGGCGGATGTGACGGTCATCGAGATGCTCGACCGCATCGGCGGACGCATCGACCGCGACATCGCGGCACTGCTTCAGCGGAATTACACGGCGCGCGGGGTCAGATTCCTGACCGGAAGCCGGATCCAGTCGATTGAAACAGGGCGAATCCGCGGGGTAAAGGCCAACGGCGAAGAATTCGCGCTGGAAGCGGACAAGGTCCTGGTCGCCGCCGGACGCAGACCGAACACGCAGGGGATCGGGCTGGAATCGCTCGGAATCGAACTCGGCTCAAACGGCGGCATCCGTACGGATGAAACGATGCAGACAAACGTGCCGGGCGTGTTTGCAGCCGGGGACGCAAACGGCGTTTCCATGCTGGCCCACACGGCGTACCGCGAGGCGGAAGTCGCTGTGAACGTAATTCGCGGCATTGACGACAAAATGAGCTATGACGCGATCCCGTCGGTCATCTACACGAATCCCGAGGCGGCGTCCGTCGGTGAGACCGAGGAGACCGCGGCAGAAAAAGGTCTGAACGTGAAGACGGTCAAACTGCCGCTGCTTTTCAGCGGGCGGTACCAGGCGGAAAACGAGGGCGGCAACGGCATCATGAAACTGGTGCTGGACGAAGAGAAACGCATCCTCGGGGCATGCATGCTCGGAAATCCGGCGTCGGAGATCATTCCGGCGATGGCCGTGGCGATCACACGGCGCATGACAGCCGCCGAGCTCGCGCAAACGGTGTTTCCACATCCGACCGTGGCGGAAGTCCTGCGCGACGCAGCATTGATGGAACTTTAACCCCGGACGGACACGATGCCGAAAACACAGATCATCCATCCCTCGGATCTGAGGCGGGCGGGGCAGCTGGAAATGCCGGAGATCCCGCTGAACCGGTACAACAAGAGTTTCGAAGAGGAACGGAAAGCGTTTTCCCCGGAGGAACTGAAGGCTATCTACCTCGACATGCGGTACATCCGCGAGGTCGAGACCATGATCTACGGCGTCCGCACGGTCAAGAGCTACAACGGGATCGAATACTACTACACCGGCCCTGCGCACCTCTCCACCGGACAGGAAGCGGCGGCCGTCGGCATGGCGTTCACGCTCAGTCGCGACGACATCATCTTCGGATCGCACCGGAGCCACGGCGAGTTCCTGGCACGCGGATTCCGCGCGATCCGGGCACTGGACGAATCCGAGCTCGACGGCATCATGAAGTCGCGGCCGGACATCCTGCGCGTCGTGGAGAAAAACACAAAAAGTGGCAACATCCGCGAACTCGCGGCGGACTTTCTGTTTTACGGGTTCATCTGCGAGGTCTTCGGACGCGCAAACGGATTCAACCGCGGACACGGCAACTCCATGCACGTCTTCTTCCCGCCGTTCGGCATCTACCCGAACAACGCCATCGTGGGCGGTTCGGCGGGAATCGCCGCCGGAGCGGCGCTCTACCGGAAAGTGACCCGGAGCGGCGGGCTCGTGGTGTGCAATTTCGGGGACGGCGCGCTCGGACGCGGCCCGGTTTGGGAAGCGATGAACTTCGCCGCCATGGACCAGTTCAACATGCTGTGGGAGGAAGGATACCGCGGCGGCCTGCCGGTCATTTTCAACTGCATCAACAACTGTTACGGCATGGGCGGACAGACCGCGGGCGAAACGATGGCCTATGGATGCGCTGCGCGGGTGGCCGCCGGAGTGAACCCGGAAGCCATGCACGCGGAACGCATCGACGGCTACGATCCGCTGGCCGTGATCGACGCCTTCCGGCGCAAACGCGCTCTCATCGAGGTGAACCGGGGTCCTGTTTTCCTCGAAACCATCACATACCGTTACGCGGGGCACTCCGCCACGGACGCGAACTCGTACCGTTCGCAGGAGGAGATCGAGGAATGGCGCAAGGCGGATTCGATTTTGGCTATGCAGAAGAATCTGGCGGAGGCGGGACTTGCTTCTTCCTCTGATCTCGAAGCAACAGACGCTCGAATCGTCGAACATATCACGCGGCTCACACGGCTGGCGGCGGACACGACGGTCTCGCCCCGGCCCGATCCCGCGCGTGAACCCGACGCGTTCCGCAAGTACAATTTCTCGAACGGCCGAAGCGAAACGCAGCCGGCAGTCATCGGTCGCGACGTCACACAGCCGATCGGGGAGAATGCAAGGTGGAGGAAGCTTAAGGAGAAAACGCGTTTCCACCTGGACGCCGCCGGCAAACCGGTTTCCAGGCTGAAGGCATTCACGCTCCGGGACGCGCTGTTCGAGGCAGTCCTGAGCCGGGCATACGCCGACGACAAGCTCGTCATCTACGGCGAGGACAACCGTGACTGGGGCGGCGCATACGGCGTATATACCGGGCTGACGGAAGCCCTGCCCTATCACCGGCTCTTCAACGCGCCGATCTCCGAGGCAGCGATCGTCGGTACGGCGGTCGGCTGCGGGATGTGCGGCGGACACGTGCTGATCGAACTCATGTACAGCGACTTCATCGGATGCGCCGGGGACGAGGTGTTCAACCAGCTGTCGAAATGGCAGGCGATGTCGGCGGGCATGCTTCAGATGCCCGTGGTGCTGCGCGTTTCCGTGGGGGCGAAATACGGAGCCCAGCACGCCCAGGACTGGACGGCGCTCTGCACGCACATCCCCGGGTTGAAGGTCGTTTATCCGGCGACTCCGTACGACGCGAAAGGCATGCTGGCGGCGGCGCTCGCGGGGTCCGACCCCGTGGTATTTTTCGAAAGCCAGCGCCTGTACGACACGCCGGAGATGTTCCATGCCGGCGGCGTGCCGGAGGAAGATTACGAGATCCCGCCCGGGACGCCCGACACGAAACGTGCCGGAGACGACCTCACGATCCTGACGGTCGGCCCGGCGCTCTATCCGGCGATGCGGGCCGCGGAACGCCTCGAACAGGAATTCCATCTTTCCGCCGAAGTCATTGACGCGCGGTCGCTCGTGCCGTTTGATTTCGAGCCCGTCGCACAGTCCGTTCGGAAAACAGGACGTATCCTGATCGTATCGGACGCCTGCGAACGCGGTTCCTGGCCGCAGACGCTGGCCGCCCGCATCGCGCGCTACTGCTTCGATGACTTGGACGCGCCGCCCGTCGTGATCGGCGCTCCGAATGAGATTTCGCCGTGTCCCGAGCTGGAAAAGAGCTACTATCCGCAGCCGGAATGGATCATGGACGCGATCCACACGCTCGTCCTGCCGCTGGACGGCTATACGGCGCACATGGATTTCCACGACCCGGAACTGATGCGTCAGGACCGCCTCGGGATCTGACGGCGGCTGCAAAAACCCTTTCGTCCGCCGGACGCCGCCGTATTTTCCTTTCATTTTTCGAGGTGGAAACGGGACTATTTGACGGAAGGGGGTGGAAACTTCGGTATTTACGGTGTATATTATATGCTCCAAAAAGCTTTTGGAGCAACCGTAACCGTGCGTGTATACGCACAAGGAGACAAGCATGAGAAAAGTCCTCATTCCCACCAAACTCGACAAGGTCGTTGAAAAAATCCTGAGCGAACACGGCTTCACCGTGGTCCAGAACCCGGACGTGCAGCTGGCCGATCTGGCCTCCGAGAACTCCGACGCATCCGCGATCATCGTCCGCAGCGAGAAGGTCACGCCCGAGATCATGGATGGACTGAAGGACCTGAAGCTCGTCGTCCGCGCCGGCGCCGGTTTCGACAACATCGACATCCGTCACGCCCGCAAGCTCGGCATCGACGTCATGAACACCCCGGGCGCGAACTCCAACGCGGTCGCCGAGGAAGTCATCGCCCTGATCCTGGCCGCCTACCGCAAGCTCGTCCCGGCCGACCTGTCCACTCGCGCCGGCAAATGGGAGAAGAAGAGCTTCATGGGCCGCGAACTGACCGGCAAAACCGTCGGCATCCTCGGCCTCGGCAACATCGGCCGCCTGCTCATCAAGCGCCTCTCCGGCTTCGACGTGAAGATCCTCGCCTACGACCCAATCCTTTCCGCCGACCTGGCCGCCCACCTCGGCGCCCAGCTCTGCACGGTCGAGGAAGTCTTCGCGCAGTCCGACATCGTCTCCCTGCACATCCCGGAAAATGACAAGACCCGCGGCATGGTCAACGCCAAGCTGCTCGGCCTTATGAAGAAGGGCGCCATGCTCGTGAACTGCGCCCGCGCCGGCATCGTCGACGAAGAAGCCATCCGCGCCGCCAAGCAGGAAAAGGACCTCATCTTCTGCAACGACGTCTACCCGAAGGACGCCGCCGGCGACAAGACCGTGGCCGACATCGCCGACATCATGCTCCCGCACCTCGGCGCCAGCACGAAGGAAGCCAACTTCCTCGCCGCCAAGCGCGCCGCAGACCAGACCGTCGCCTATTTCGAGGACGGCGTGACCGCCTGCGTCGTGAACAAGGGCGTGCCGGACGGACTCGACGCGAACTACCAGAAGCTCGCCTCCGTGCTCGCCGGACTCGGCGCCGCCTATCTGAACGGCCGCGCGATCTCCAAGATCGAGCTCAGCTGCTACGGCAAGCTCCACCAATTCTCCAAGTGGATGATCGCTCCGGTCACCGCCGCCATCTGCCCGCCGTTCGACGCCTTCAGCGGCGCGGACGAGGCTCTGAAATACCTCGAATCCCGCGGCATCCAGTTCATCGTCCGCGAAGTCGACGAGAGCAAGCACTACGGCGAAGCCATCACGCTCGACTTCATCGCCGGATCCGAACGCATCTCCATCCGCGGCACCATCGCCGAAGGCCGTCTCATGGTCTCCCGCATCAACTCGTTCGACGGCATCTACATCCACCCCGCCGGAAACTACCTCTTCGTCGAATACGAAGACGCCCCCGGCATCATCGGCAAGATCACCGGACTCCTCGGCCAGAACAACATCAACATCGCCGACGTCCGCGCGCCGCACAGCCTCGAGAATTCCCGCTCGATCCTCGCGGTGAACGCCGAAAGCGCCGTCCCGGCCGACCTCGTCAAGGAGATCGCTGCCGCCGTCAACGCGATCAACGCCTTCACGTTCGACTGCTGATGGCCGAAACGCTCTGCGTCATTGCGCTCGGCGGAAATCTCGGGGACGTCCCCGAAGCCTTCCGCCGGGCTTCTGAAGCACTCTCCAACGCCGGATTCCGTATCCGGCGTTTTTCGTCTCTGCTCCGCACCGATCCGCTCGGATGCGAACCGGGCGCGCCGGAATTCACGAACGCCGCGCTGTCGGGGTTCTGGGACGGCACGGCTTCCGGTCTGCTCCGGGTATGTCAGAAAATCGAGGCGGACAACGGACGTCCGAACGACCATGCGCACCACGTGTCGCGGACGCTCGACCTCGACATTATCTTATTTGGACAGGAGACTATTGATCTGCCGAATATAAAAATCCCGCATCCCGAGGCAGCAAAACGCGATTTCGTAATGATCCCGGTACAGGAGATCGAACCGGATCTCGCCGACTGGCTGCTGGAACAGGCAAAAGAAGACTCCGGTCAAATCTCCCGCTGAATCTTTTTTCGGAAAAAAATATATTTTCCTGCCTCAAAATTCTTGCAAAAATCATTTTTCAATCTATATTATAATTTCAAAATAATTCAAACAAAACACGAAGCGGACGCCGGTTTCTAGGCTCTTTCCGCAGAACGCCATCATAATCAGGAGTTGTCTCCATGTCGCAAACCTCAGATCAGTCTGAAGAAAAGAAAGTCCCCGAAACCGCGCAGACGGCTTCCGCCGCGGAGAACGTCTCCACGACCGACAATCTGGCTTTCACCAATCCTGATGAATACAAGCACAAGCACGGCGAACACAAAGACGGCGAACACAAGCATCACCACCATCATCACCACCATCACCGCCACCGCCATCTCCACATTCTCAACTTATCCCCCTCCGGAATCCTCGACAACCTCAAACTGCTTTTCAAGACGATTTACGCGTATCCCTACATCCTGCTTTTCCTGTCGCTCCTCTTCCTGTTCGTCATGAACTCGGGGATCGTGCTTTCGCAGCTCAACGCCCACAAGGGCAGCTTCTCCTCCGCCGAGACGTTCTACCGCTGGCAGGAATATCTGGTCATGAACAAGGCGGTCCTGATCCGCATCCCGTTCCAGATCACGCTTGTGGCGGCGGTCGGCATCCTGCTCTTCCTGATGCAGCAGGCCGAACGTCACTGGCAGCGCAACGTGCTGAAACTGCTCCCCGCGCTCGGCGCGGCTCTGATCTTCTCCATTCCGATGGGTGGCGGGAAACCCGCCGAAGAATACGCCCGAAGCGCCTGCCGCGACTGTCTCCGCAACTATCAGATCATCTGCATCGAATACGCGGAGCTCAACGACGGGGCATTCCCGGCGGAACTTCCCGAGAAGCCGGCGCCCGCGGCGAAATACACCGCCGACCACTATGTCTACCACGGCAGGGGCAAGAAGGCAAGCGACGAGCCGTTCGTTCTGGTCGAAGACAAGGACCTCAACCATGTCGGCAATTACCGTTACGCGATCCGTAACGACGGCGTGCTGCTCGTTTCCAGGTACGGCGGCCTGTACGAAGAGTACAAAGGCAAGCAGAAGCCCTGACCGCCTGAACTGCGGCAGGGAAACATCCGAGGGGGAACCATGTTCGTATTGCTTGCGGAACAGACGACGCCCGACTGGCTGGCCATCGGCGGCATCGCGCTCCTGATTCTGCTTTCAGGCGGGTTTCTCCTCTTCACAAGCATCATGACCTGCCGGCTTGTCGTCCCGGACCGCGTGAAAAAAGTCGCGACCGGCATGAACCGTCTGCTCCTGGTCGTGCCCCTGCTCGCCGTGCCGGTGTTCGCCGTGCTGTTCCTGTTTGTGCTGAAGGGCCGGCTTTACGAACGCATATCCCACGCCGCGCTTGTGCTCGCGCTCTGGCTCTATGCGGCCCGGTACTGGTGGTTCATGATCGCTTACTACAAGTATATGTCCGTGAAGGCGGCCCGCGGTGCCATTCTCATCATCGTCGTTCTCGCGGCGGCGGCGATCGGCATGACGCCGCTTGACAAATATTCCACGGTCCATTCCGCCCTGGGGGCGGCGTCGATCCTGCCCGGGATCATCCTTCTGCTCTTCTTCTACGTCGCCGCGTTTTTCACGACCTGCGCCAACAGGAACAAACTGCACTCCGACCTGTGGTGGGACATGTGGTGGTTCTAGTTAATCATCCGGCCCGCCGTCCGCTCACAACATATTCTACTCCAGACTTTTTCACGTTTCCGGCTTGACTTTTTCGCATTATGACGTATAGTATTTAAAAACAGTACGTCATAAGGAGGTTTTATGGAAACGGCAAAACTGACCCTGCGTCCGACAAAAGAAGTAATCGAACTCGCCCGCGAGATGGCGAAGGAGGACAACACCAGCATCACACAGATGTTCTCCTCGTTCATCCTTTCCAGAAACAGGCAGAAAAACAAACAGAAAGAGATTCCGGCGGGACCTCTGACCGAGTCTCTGATCGGGATCGTCAAAGTCCCCGAGGATTGGGATTACAAGAAAGAGATGGAGGATATTTTCAGCGAAAAATACGGGCTGAAGTCATGAAGGTCTTTCTTGATACCAATATCCTGCTGGATGTCCTGCTGGACCGGAAGCCGTTCTCCGAGCCATCGTCCAAAGTGTGGCGGCTGGCGGAATGCGGACGACTGGAAGCGGTCATTTCCGCGATCAGCTTCAACAACGTTTTCTATATCGTGCGCAAATACGCCGGGAAAGAGGCGGCGCAGAGGACCGTGGAAGTGATGAACGTCAATTTCTCGGTATTTCCGTTGACGCAGGACATCATCGGTCGGGCGATCGCGGCGAAACTGCCGGATTTCGAGGACTCCATCCAGTTCTTCTCCGCCGTATCCTGCGCCGCCGATTATATCATCACGCGCAACGCCAAAGACTTCCCGCAGGACAGCATTCCGGTCCTATCGCCCGCGGCATTCCTCGGTCTGAAGGACCTTTCATAACGACAACCGCCCGGACGGATGATTCGGATCGTCGTTTTTTTCCCGATTTTTCGACAAAAACATGTTTGAAAACACGTTCCGGGCATGTATATTAGCTGTAGAAAACGCATACGCGCCCGGACGAGTACGCCTCGCGAGTCCATGCACGCCGGAGCGCATGATCTTTCACCTCACCCCGACAGGAACCCCACAACCATGAAGCTGAAGACCATGTTGAAGACTCTTTTCTGCTGCGCCGGAATGGCCGCACCGTTCCTCACCGCCTGCGCCGCGACGCCCGGGCCGCACCAATTCGAAGCGGGCGACAAAGCATTCCTGCTGGACGGGAAGCCGTTCCTGGTCCGCGCCGGCGAGCTGCACTATTCGCGCATCCCGCGCGAGTACTGGGACCACCGGATCAAGATGACGAAGGCGCTCGGGATGAACACCATCTGCATCTATCTCTTCTGGAACTACCACGAGATGGAGAAGGACAAGTTCGACTTCAGCGGCGAAAAAGACATCGTCGAGTTCGTGAAGCTGATCCAGGAGAACGGCATGTACTGCATCCTGCGGCCCGGCCCGTACTCCTGCGCCGAGTGGGAAATGGGCGGCCTGCCCTGGTGGCTGCTGAAGAAGGACGACCTGAAGATCCGCACGTTCAAGGACGAGCTCTTCAAGGAGCAGACGAAGGAATGGCTGACCGAGGTCGGGAAACGGCTCGCGCCCTACCAGATCCAGAACGGCGGCCCGATCATCCTGGTGCAGGTGGAGAATGAATACGCGTGCTTCGGGAACGACGGCAGCTACATGGAGGGCGTGCGCGATACGCTCCGCGACGCCGGATTCGACAAGGTCACGCTCATGCGCTGCGACTGGGGCTCCAACTTCAACAACTACAAGGTCGACGGCGTGGTCCCGTGCATCAACTTCGGCGCCGGGTCGAACGTCGACAACGAGTTCCGCAACCTGAAACGCCAGTTCCCGAACAACCCGCTCATGTGCAGCGAATACTGGACCGGCTGGTTCGACCACTGGGGCAAGCCGCACGAGACGCGCGGCGTGGAAACGTTCATCGGCAGCCTGAAGGACATGCTGGACCGCAACATCTCGTTCAGCCTGTACATGGCGCACGGCGGGACCACGTTCGGGCAGTGGGGCGGAGCCAACGCGCCGCCGTATTCGTCCATGGTGGCGTCCTACGACTACAACGCGCCGATCACCGAGGCGGGCTGGACCACCGACAAGTTCTTCGCCGTGCGCGACCTGCTGAAGAACTACCTGAACGACGGCGAGACACTGGCGGATGTCCCCGAACCGAAGCCGCTCATCGAGATCCCGGCGCAGAACGTGGGCGCGGGCCGGCCTGCGCCGCTCTTCTCCGGTCTGGGGAAAGCCGTCGAATCCGAAGAGATCAAGCCGATGGAGGAATTCGACCTCGGCTACGGCATGATCCTGTACCGTACCACGCTCCCGGCGTCCGCATCCGGACAGCAGCTGAAGCTGACCGAGCTTCACGACATCGCGCATTTCTTCCTCGACGGCAAGCCGCTGAAGAACATCCTCGACCGCCGCCTGAACCAGAACACCGTGAAGCTGCCGGCGTTCGACAAGGACGTGCGGCTCGACATTCTGGTCGACAACAACGGCCGCGTGAACTACGGCGAGGCGATCATCGATCGCAAGGGCATCACGAAGTCCGTGGAAGTGATCGACGCCGACGGCAAGGCGACCGCCCTGTGCGGCTGGCAAGTCTTCCGCATTCCGTTCGACTACGATTTCATGCAAAAAATCGTCACAAACTCCAACTACTTCACTCCCGTCAGCGCGGCTGTCCCGCCCCTGGGCGTCCAGTACGAGAAAGCTCCCATGCTGTACAAGACCTTCATCAAGCTCGACGCCGTCGGCGACACGTTCCTCGACATGTCGAAGTTCGGCAAGGGCATGGTCTGGGTCAACGGCCACAACCTCGGCCGTTACTGGAAGATCGGGCCGCAGCAGACGCTGTTCCTGCCCGGCTGCTGGCTGAAGAAAGGCGACAACGAGGTCATCATCCTCGACACCATGCCCACGGACACGCCCGAATTCCGCGGCGTGAAGAAGCCCGTGCTCGACCGGATCCAGTCCGATCTCTCGCTGAAGCACCGCAAGCCCGGACAGGAACTCGACCTCTCCGGCGAGACGCCCGCGATCAAAGGCACGCTCCCGAACACCGCCGGCTGGCAGGCCGTCAAGTTCGACAAGCCGGTCCGGGGACGTTACATCTGCCTCGAAGCGCTCAGCGAACAGGGCGGCAGCACGACCATGACGTCCGCCGCCGAGCTCATCGCGACCGACGCCGAAGGCAGGGACCTCAGCCGCATCGGCTGGAGCATCGTCTACGCCGACAGCGAGGAGACCGACCGCGAGAACAACGGCGCGGAGAAACTGATCGACCAGCAGGAATCCACGTTCTGGCACTCCGAATGGAGCACGAAGCAGACGCCGCTGCCGCACACGGTCGTGATCGACATGGGCGAATCGCAGACCGTCGGCGGGTTCCGCATCCTGCCGCGCACCGACCGCAATTCCAACGGCCGCATCAAGGACTTCCGCTTCTTCGTGAAGGAAACGCCGTTCAAGTTCTGACCATGGCCGGAAAAGTCCGCGCGAAAAATAACCGTACGATCGTGCTCGACGATGCCCGGAAAAAGGTTCTGGCGCGGGAAATCTCGCCCGCGCCGGATGCCGCATTGTCCCCGGACGAGGCCGCGAACCGCGTATTCCAGGGCGACTGCACGGCTGTCATGCCGCATCTGCCGGACGGATTCGCCGCGATGGCGCTGCTCGACCCGCCGTACAACCTCACGAAGACCTACAACAACTCGACCTTCCGGAGCCGTTCGGAGGACGCCTACCGCGACTATCTGGCGGGCTGGATGCCGCTCGTGAAGCGTCTGGTCCGGCCCGGCGGCGCGGTGTATCTGTGCTGCGACTGGAGATGCACCGCCGCGTGCTTCGAAATCCTGCGTCAACACTTCATCGTGCGGAACCGCATCACCTGGCAGCGAGAGAAGGGGCGCGCCGCGGAATCGAACTGGAAAAACGCCTGCGAGGACATCTGGTACGCCGTCGCACCGCCGGAGGACGCCGCCGTCTTCCACGCTGATGCCGTGCGCATGAAACGCAAAGTGTTAGCGCCGTACCGCGAGAACGGCCGCCCGAAGGACTGGTCCGAGGAGGACGGTGGAAGATTCCGCCTCACCGGAGCCTCGAATTTCTGGGACGACGTCTCGGTGCCGTTCTGGTCCATGCCGGAAAACACCGACCACCCGGCGCAGAAGCCCGAAAAGCTGATCGCGAAGCTCATCCTCGCCTCGACCGACCCCGGCGACATCGTGTTCGATCCGTTCTCCGGCAGCGGCACGACCGCCGTTACGGCGAAGAAGCTCGGACGCACGTTCACCGCCATCGAACAGGATCCCGATTACTGCTGTCTCGCGCTCGAACGCCTCCACCGTGCGGACGCGGACAAGACGATCCAGGGCTATGAGGACGGCGTCTTCTGGGAAAGGAATACGGCCCCCAAACGCGGAGAATGAAATCAGGCCCGCGGCGTGTTGTCGGAGGTCAGGTCGCGGACAGTGAAGACGCCGCCGTCGAACGTGATCTCACGCAGGATGTCCTTTTTCGTGAGTGAACCCACGACTAATTCGCCGTAGCCGCGCGCGTCGAGGCGCTGGAACGGCACATGAATATGCCCCGCCACGGACAGCGCGATCTTTCCTGCGTTCAGCAGCGCTTCGGCACGCTCATAGTTGATCAGACGATGCCGGAACGACTTCCATTTTTCATTTCCATGCAGCGGGAAATGCCCCACGCAGACCAGCGGACGCGGATCGTCCTTCGCCGCCTCGCGTTCGAGGAAGTCCGCCGTCTCCGGCGTCATCTCGCCGCAGGACAGCACGGGGGTGAACGGGCGGGCGCAGTCGATCACGGCGAAACGCAGATCGGGCGTTTCATAGACGCCGGGAAACGTCATGGGACAGTGTTTCGTGAGCTCGGCACGGAAGTGTTCGAACGCCTCGCGGCAGGCGCGGTCGCGCACATAGCGGTCGTGGTTGCCGGGCGAAAAAAGAATGGGCATGCCGGAATCGATCAGCGGACGGAGCTGGTTCAGCGCCGCCTCGAATTCGCGCGGATCGGACGTGCTGACGGCGTCGCCCGTGAAGATCACGAGGTCGGGCCGCAGGGAATCCAGGATCGTGCGGACCGCGGCGTCGACGCGTTCCATGCGGTAGCCGCCGTGCCGGCAGAACGTGGAATTCATGAGCCCGAAGAAACGTTTGTCGAACAGAGCGCGCGACGAGAAGACCGCGTGTTCGTGGATGTCGGAGAAAAGGACGAACTTCGTGCTCATACGGCGGTCAGGGATTCGCCTTCAGCGCCTTCACGCTCTGGTAGAAAGCAAGGGTCTGCTTCGCCTCGGAAAGGAATTCGGTCCCGTTGAAGAGCTCCACGGCGCGCGTCTGGTCGGCGATGGCCGTGTCGATGTCCAGCGCGAGGTAGGAGGCGCGCGCGGAGAACTCGCAGGAGAACGCCTCGCTGGAACCGCCCGTGCCCGCGTAGGCTTTCTTCACGGCCGCGGCGGCGGACACAACGTCCTGCACGGGAAGCCAGCCGAACGGGGTCTGTTCGAACGAGTACGCGAGCAGGCGGGACAGCGCGGTCGGGGAGCCGGAGAAATCCCTGAACGCCTCCTTGAGCCCGGCGGAAAACTTCTCCATCTCGCCGGTGCGTTCGTAGTAGCCGAGCAGAAGCAGACGCACGTCCGCGTTGTCCTTCACCTTCGCGGCAATGGACTGCACGGCGGCATTGTTTTCGCGCACGCGACCTGTGCTCTCGTAGACGAACAGCTTCGCCTGGATCGCGATCTGGTCGTCGGGACGCAGCGCGAGGATCTTGTCGGCGGTGGCGATGATGACGGAGGGCAGCCCGGTCTGGATCGCGTTCTGCAGGTCCTTGTGCATGACCTCAAGCTTCAGCTGGGAATCGAAACTGAACTTGCCGGACTGGAGGTCGCGGATCACGGTTTCGAGTTCCTGCGGCACGCCCTTCCACACGATCTTGCCGTCGTCCGCCACGATGACGAACGGGATGACGACCTCGGTCCCGGCGAATTCGGGGTAGACGTCGCCGTGGTCGTCGCCGTAGACGGGCATGTGGAACTTGGAAAGCTCCAGCGCGGCGGTGCGGGTCTTGCCCGAACGGGAAATCGCATAGAACGAGGCGGGGTTCTCCTTGTTTTCGAGCGACTGCTCGTAGATGGAATCGACCATGCGCAGGACGTCCTTCGCGCCGGGCAGCGCGGGATCGAAGAACAGGAACACCTGAAGCGAAGCCGCGGGTTTCGGGACGGTCCCGGTCACAAGCTGGAGTTTGCCGATGTCCTTGGCCGGAGTCACGATGCCGCCGACTTCCGCGGCGGGAAGAACCGATGCGGACGCCAGAAGAAGTCCGGCGAGCACGGCTGTGAAGAATGCGTGTTTCATGCGTTGAAGTCCCTTTCTGATTCGTTTGCCGGTTCGGATTCCGCCGCCTGCGCGGCGGCGTGCACGGTCTGCGCATCCTGAGCCGGATTGTCACCGTTGCCGTTTCCGCCGCGACGCCCTCCGCGATGCCCGCGACGGCGTTTCTTGTTCGGCGCGCCGGAGGAACGCACCGGGAGCGGGCAGCTGTCCTCGAAATCGGGGATGTGCCAGGCGACGATGTTTTGGATGATGGCGAATTCGCGCGCGCCGGGGTAGCCCTTGCGGTCGGCGCAGGAATGCAGCCGGCGGTGCGTTTTGAACCGGAGCTGCATGAGGAGATTGTTGACGGCGTCGGACGAGGTCCGGTGGGTCAGCACGAGCGGATGGAACAGCCGCAGGATGATGTGGCGAAGGTCGCTTTCGACGCCCAGATAGTAATCCCAGAGGCCGCCGGGCTCCTCGCTGCCGCCGAGTTCGAGTTCGGCAAACGGCAGGGCGACCATGGCGACCGCTGTGGACAGGCTCGCGCGGAAGACACCGGACCGGATGCGTTCGCCGCGGAGCGCCAGAAGCTTCAGCGTGTAGTCCATCTGGGGCGTCTCGAACACAGCATCGAGGTCGGGCAAATAGTAGCGCAGGAACCCGTAATCGTGGAACGCCTTCAGGATTTCGCCCGTGTAGGAATTGCGGAGGATCTTCTCGAGTTCGAGCGAGAGGCGCGACGGCGAAGCGTGGAGGATCAGTTCGATCGAGGCGCGCACGGCTTTTCCGGTCTCCGGCTCCATCGTGAATCCGTACTGGCCGACCAGCTTGATCGCGCGGAGCACGCGGACCGGATCCTCCTCGAAACGCAGCGCCGGATCGCCGATGGTGCGGACGATGCCGTCGCGGAGGTCGCTCACGCCGAGACCGGTGTGGTCGACCAGTTTGTCGTCGATCGGGTCGTAGAAGATGGCGTTCACGGTGAAATCGCGGCGGAACGCGTCGTCGCGCGAGGTGCCGAACGCGTTGTCGTGGAAGATCATATTGTCCGGGGCGTTCTCGCAGCGTTTCGGGCGGTCGGCCTGATCCTCCTGGTCAGGGCGCTTGCGGAACGTGCTGATCTCGGTGATGTCGCGTCCGCGGATGAGGTGGACCAGACGGAACCGCTTGCCGATGATGAGCGTGTGGCGGTCGCGGAAGACGCGGCGGACCTCCTCGGGCGTGGCGGCGGTGGAGACGTCGTAGTCCTTCGGGACGCGGTCGAGCAGGATGTCGCGGACCGCGCCGCCGACGAGATAGGTCTCGAACCCGGCGGAGCGCAGGCGGCCGATGACGTCGATGATATAGGGGTCGATTTTGTTTTTCAGGGACTTGGGCATACGGGGGAATTAACGGGAGATCGGGGAGAAGTGTTTCTGGAGGATCGTGTCGACGCCGTCGAGCGACGGGTCGCGGTCCGGGTAGTCGGCGTTGAAGTGGAGGCCGCGGCTTTCCTTGCGGCTCATGGCGGAGTCGATGATGAGCTCGGCGACGGTGGCGAGGTTGCGGAGTTCGATCAGGTCTTTCGTGAGGTGGAAATCCCAGTAGTACTTGTCGATCTCGCGGCGGATGTTTACGATGCGGCTCTTGGCGCGTTCAAGGCGCTTGTTGGTACGGTAGATGCCGACGTAGTCCCACATGAACCTGCGGATCTCTTCCCAGTTGTGGGTAATTACGACCTGTTCGTCGGAGGACGTGGCGTCGCCGCTGGACCACGGCGGGGCCTTGCGGTTGTCGAGGCCCTTGCGGAGCCCGTCGAGGTTCGCCATGATGTGTTCGGCGGCGTTCGCGGGGACCACGAGCGCCTCGAGGAGGCTGTTGCTGGCCAGACGGTTCGCGCCGTGGAGGCCGGTGCAGGCGGTCTCGCCGACGGCGTACAGACCGGGGATGCCCGTGTAGCCGTTCACGTCCGTCTTCACGCCGCCGCAGCTGAAATGTGCGGCCGGGACCACGGGGATGAGGTCGCGCGACATGTCGACATTCGCCTCCATGCACTTTGCGAAGATGTTCGGGAAGCGGCGCTGCAGGAACTCGCGGTCGTGGTGCCGCATGTCGAGCCAGGCACAGGTCTGGCCGGACCGTTTCAGCTCGTTGTCGATGGCGCGCGCCACGACGTCGCGGGGCGCGAGGCTCTTCATCGGGTGGTAGTCCTGCATGAACTCGACCGGCTCGCCGCCGTCGCGGGAAATCTTCAGCACGCCGCCCTCGCCGCGGAGCGCCTCGCTGATGAGGAACGACTTCACTTTCGGGTGGAACAGGATGGTCGGGTGGAACTGGTAGAACTCCATGTTCGCGATTTTCGCGAACGCGCGGTAGCCCATGGCGACGCCCGCGCCGCAGGCGACGTCCGGGTTGCTGGTGTAGAGGTAGACCTTGCCGCAGCCGCCGGTGGCGAGCGTGGTGGAGAGGGCGGTGATCGCGACGACGGCGTTCTCCCGGCTGTCCAGCGCATACGCGCCGATGCAGCGGTTCTCGCCCATCCAGCCCATGTGCCAGGTGCTGATGAGGTCGATCGCCACATGGTATTCGAGCACGTGGATGTCCGGGTTCGCGCGGCAGGCGGCGATGAGGGAACGTTCGACCTCCTCGCCCGTGATGTCGCCGGCGTGGAGGATGCGGCGCTTATGGTGGCCGCCCTCGCGTCCGAGGTCGAAATCGCTGTGCCCGGCCTCGGCGGGGGCCTTTCCCATCTCTTCACGCGTGGTGAAGTGCGTGCCGATGTCGTTGATGAGCCACTTGATGCGCTCCGGGCCGCGCCGCACGATGTCCATGACGGCCTGCGGGCTACACAGATGCGCCCCGGCCTCCAGCGTGTCCGCGAGGTGTTCCTCGAAGGTGTCGCCGACGTCGGTCACGCAGGCGATGCCGCCCTGCGCCATCTTCGAGTTGCAGTCGTCGATGGAGCTTTTCGTGATGATGCCGATGGATCCGGCGTGATGTTCCGCGAGCATGAGGGCGGTGGAAAGCCCCGCAAGACCGCTTCCTATGACCAGATGGTCGAAATAACATTCCTTGGCTGTCTGCATTTTTTTCGTCCAAAATCACAAAAGCGATTTTCAATTTCAATAAACACGATATAAATTACATTGTAAACCTGTTTTTTTCCAGTTTTTTTCCCGCGAACTTTAAACAAAAGGCGATTTTTCATGAAAGAAAGCCGTTTTTCGATATATTTCCGCCCTTTCCGGGCCGACAGGGCGACGCCGGAGGAACTGGCGTTCCGCGTCTCCTGGAAACGCACCGTGCGCGATCTGCTGGTGCTGACGCTGACCGGCATGGCGCTGACCACGGCATTCCCCGGCGTGAATTTCCAGCCCGCCGCATGGGTGTGCGTCGCGCCGCTGCTGTGGCTCTGCGCGGACGTGTCGAAACGCCGCGCATTCGCCTACGGCATGACGTGGGGGTATTTCTGGAGCCTGACGAGCACCTTTTTCCTGCGTGAGATCAATCTCGCGATCCCGTTCGTCTTCGGCGCGGTGCTGGGCGTCTTCATCGCGTTCTGGGCGATGCTGATCCCGGTCGTTTGCCGGAGCCTGCTGGTCCCGCCGGAGGTGCGCGTGCGCGGCGCGGCGGCGGTCGCGGCGTATCCGCGGTATCAGGTGCGCGACGAAATCCTGGCGATGTTCACACTGGCGGCGTGGTGGGTGATCCTGGAGTGGATCCGGTCGTGGATCTTCACGGGATTCCCGTGGAACCTGCTGGCGGCAACGCAGTGGAAGAACCTGAACCTGATCCAGATCTGCGAATACACGGGCATCTACGGCCTGAGCTTCCTCGTCATCCTCGTCAATATCGCACTTTTCTTCACGGCGAAGGACCTGCTGGCGGTGGCGCGCGGGGCGAAATACCGCCGTCCGTTCACGCTCTACGCGGCACTCGCCATCGTCGCGGCGGCAGCGGTCTCCGGCATGGGCGTCTGGAAGAAATACAACCGCCTGTACGCACCGGAGAACGTGACGGAATACAAGGTGGGCGTGGTTCAGCCGGACCTGTCGCAGCGGCGCGCCGGAGGCGACGAGAGCATCCTGGAAGCGCTGGACGTGTGTTCGCGTCTGTCCGAGAGCCTGATCGCCGACAAAAAGGCCGCGGAGGCCGTTTCCGCCGAATTCGACGCCATCCCCGTCAGCCCGTCGCCCGTGCTTCAGCTCATCGTCTGGCCGGAGACCGCCGTCCCGACCGCCTACTACAGCCCTGATCTGGTTTGGGCGGACGGAGAGTCGCAAAGGACGGGAAGACAGATCAGGCCGGCCGCCAGCCGCGACGCCGTCGGCGAGGAATACAGAAGACGCATGCGCCGCATGATCCGCGAAAGCGGCACGCCGTTCCTGATCGGCACGCTCACCTACGACAACATCCGCAGCAACACCGAGTTCGACATGTTCAACTCGGCGCTCCTGCTGAAGGAATTCCCCCTGACCGGCGGGAACATCCGCTACAACGCGGACGCCGCGGGCCGCTACGACAAGGTCCACATCGTGCCGTTCGGCGAGTTCATCCCGCTGAACGACAAGTTCCCGGCGATCGGCAGGCTGGTCGGCATGGGGCGCAACCTCACGCGGGGCAAGGCGTTCCGTCCGCTCGACCTGACGAAGGACGTACGCGCCGGCATCATGATCTGCTACGAGGACGTGTTCGCCTACGCCGCGCGTGAACTGGTCCGCAACGGCGCGAACTTCCTGCTGGTCATCACAAACGACGCATGGTACCCGACGAGCACGGAGCCGGAACAGCACTACGCGAACTCCGTCCTGCGCACGGTCGAAACGCGCCTGCCCATGCTCCGCTGCGGCAACTCGAACTACAGCGTGCTCATCGACCAGTTCGGACGCACCGTGGACAGCGCGACGAAGCGGATTGACCCGGCGACGGGCGACACCGAGCTGACGCCGTGGGAACAGAAGGCGGCTTCGGCAGTCATGACCGTGAAGGTGCCGAAGAACTACACGCCGACCTTCTACGTGCGGTTCGGAAACGTGTTCGTGCTGGTGCTGTGGGTGATCTTCGCCTGCGGCATGGCGATGGTCCTGCGGAACAACTGGCTCTTCCGCAAGAACGCGGACAAGCCCGAGGCATAAAAACCAACGGGAGACGGACTTCATGCAAGTCAAAATTTCAAAGCATTCATTCAGTTACTGGGGCGATTTGCATTCCCAGGAATGGTTTCGGAAAAACCGGTCCAAACTCCCGGAAGTCTGGACGGGAATTGAGGAGATCGGCTGGGACGGGCACAAGCCGTTCAATGTCGTCCGGGACGGAGACGACTGGATCACCGTCCCGGGAGATTATAAGATCAAAAACTACAAAGGCATCAAATCCTTCCGTACGTACATGACCTGGGAAAACAAATACGTCGCCGCCGTCAGGAACCTCATAAAAGTCTTCGAAATGGAGCGTATCGCGATCTGTTACAAAAAACATATCCGGGTCAAAGAAAATATCAGGCTGAACGTCTCTTCCAATGAAGTTTACCACAACATCGACTGCGGCTATATGTTTCAGCTGAGCAGGAAAGACATCTATGACCTCATCCGGAGCTATGACGGGAAAAAAAGCTCGGGGTTCATTTTCGAGATCCTGCTCCGGTTCGGGATCCGGGGCGTGATCGCTCCGTTCGTCCTGAGAGACGCCGACGACCGGAACACGAGGATTTATGTTTCCGACCAAATGTATATTTACGGCAAATCCGGGAAGCTGACGTCGCTGGACCAGCTGACGATCCCGAAAGGATTGAACGTGCGCCGTTTTACGCGGGGATTTCCCTACGGATAATCAGAGATCGTCCAGCAAGGCCGAGGCGTCGCGCAGGACCTGTTCCGGCGATTCGAACCGGACGGCGTTCCAGCCGAGTCCGCGGGCGTGTTCGATGATCTCGACGCGGTCGTCGAAGAACACGAGCGGGCGTCCGTAGCGGCGTTCGAAGGCGTCGAACATGACGCTGCCCTGAAGTTTGAACGCGCCCGCCTCGAAACTGTAGATACCGCCCGTGACCAGGTGCACGAATTCGCAGTATTTGAAAACCTGATCCAGGTGGATCGGGGAGATGTCGGACATGTACGAGAACCGCGCCCCCTTTGCGGCGAGCGCGCGGACGGTCTTCAGCATCCCCGGCATCGGTTCCTGAACGCCGCACCGCCAGGCGTCGAGCAGATACTCCCGCGTGCGGCGGTGCCCGGTGAAGTCTTCAAGCCGGTCCAGAAACTCCGGGACCGTGATGCGTCCGGTCTCCAGCGCCGCGCCGTGTTCCCACAGCCGCCCGATGCTCTCGCTGTCGGCCGGATCGATGTCGAACCGGCGGTACATCTCGTCGAAATCCAGCTTCATGCTGACGTTTCCGATGTCGAGCGCGATCACGGGCGCGGAAATGTTTTTTACTGCATTCGTGCTCATGCGAGAGTCCCTTCGGCGATCCGGATGGTCAGCAGTTCCAGCGCGATACGGGCGTTTCCGGCGGAGGACACGATGGCGCGGTTGGCCTCGACCAGCGCGCGGAACGCCAGAACAAGCTCGCGGTCGGTGAACCGCCGGGCATTTTCCCACGCCTTGTACGCCCGGAACGGGTGCATGGAGAAAAGCGGGGACTTGACGGGCGGCGGCGACTGCTTGTAACGCTCGTTCATACGGTAGAAATAATCGGAGGAAGCGTCCTCGGGGATGCCGAGCTTGACGCCCTCGCATTTGACGGAGGCGAGGTTGCGGAATTCGCCCATGACGGAGTAAATCAGCACGATCTCCGGTTTGGACGCGCCCTTGTCCTGTTCCAAGTGCTCCATGATGCTCGGGATCAGCTCCAGCGCCTTGCGGGAGTTGCGTTCCACGAGCGCGGACGAGAACGCCCAGGCGAGCGTCTCGGTGGCACGGCTGCACACTTCGCGGCAGTCGGCGAACGTCACGACCGGCTTGTCCGCGGCGTAGGTCAGGAGCTTTTCGATCTCGGTGCCCAGGCGCGCCTCGTCGGCGCCGATCGTCTCGGCGAGAAACGACGCAGCTGCGTCCTCGATGCGCTTCCCGCGGTCCATCACGATGGACTGGATCCGGCGGATGAGCATCTTCGCGAAGCCCTTGGTCTTCGGGTCGGCCTTCTCGAACCATTCGAGCTTGCCGCCGGAGGCTTCGCAGGCGGCGGAGGCGACCTTGTAGAACGCCTTGCGGCGGTCGAGTCCGGGGCCATCGATCACGAGCGTGATGTCGGCGGGGATGCCGTCCTGGAGAAACGCCGCCAGACGGTCGAGCCGCGACGGTTTCTTTTTGGTCGAGGGCTCGGAGAACGCCTCGTCGAATTTCAGGAAATGCTTCAGCCAGACGATCTTCTCACTGGAGAAGAACGCCGGGGAGTCCAGCGAGAGCAGAAGTTTATCCAAAATCTGGGGCGCTTTCTCGTTGTCCGAGTCGCCCCGGATGATCTCCAGCGACGGATTGTCGTCCGGCGGATCGCCGCAGAGCGCGCGCATCATCTCGTTGGCGCGCTCCTTGACCGCGTAGTCCTCGTTGCCGGAAATCAGGTAGAAAGCGCCCATGGGAGTCAGTCGATGCCGGGGATGAAGGTCTCTTTGCCGGTGAGGGAGGCGATGGTCTCGACGATCAGGTCGACCGCGGACTCCACGTCGCGCAGGTCGCAGATCTCGGCCGGCGTGTGCATGTAGCGGTTCGGGATGCTGATGAGCGCCGTGGCCACGCCGCCGCGCGTCATCTGGATGGCGGCGGTGTCGGTGCCGCCGGTGGCGCGGTGGCCGGTGGTCATCTGGTACGGGATCTTATGCTTCGCGGCGGCCTTCAGGATGCGGTTCAGGAGCGGCGGATTGTTGTCGGCGTTGCGCTGGAGTTCCGCGCCGCCGCCGAGCTTGATGTCGCCAAGGAGTTCGGGCTTGATGCCGGGGACGTCCGTGGCGAATCCGACGTCGACCGCGATGGCGGCGTCCGGGTTGACGCCGAACGCGCCCGTGATCGCGCCGCGGAGGCCGAGTTCCTCCTGCACAGTGCCGACGCACGCGACGCCGACTTTGATCTTGCGTTTGGAGAGCTGGCGGAAGGCTTCGGCGATGACGAACGCGCCGATTTTGTCGTCCAGACTCTTCGAATGGACGCAGGTCTTGCTGAGCATCTCGAAATTGCGCGCGAACGCGACCGGATCGCCGACCTGCACGAGCTTCGCCGCCGCCTTCTGATCCGCCGCGCCGATGTCGATCCAGAGGTCTTCGATCTTCGGAACGGCCTTGCGTTCGTCCGGGGTCTGCAGGTGAATGGGCTTGCGTCCGATCACGCCGGGGATGTGGCCTTTTTCGGTGAGGATTTCGACGCCGGTGCCGGGGAGCGTGAGCGGGTCGATGCCGCCGACGGAACGGAAGGAAATCAGGCCCTGCGGCATGATGCTGACGACCTGGAATCCGATTTCGTCATAGTGGCCGGACAGCATGAACTGGAACTTCGCGTCGGGATTGAGGCGCGCGATGGTGTTGCCGAGGACGTCCGTGCGAATGTCATGCGCGAACGGCTTGAGATAATCGCGGTAGATCTTGGCCTGCTCGAACTCGAACCCGGAGGGTCCGCAGGTCATCAGGAGTTCTTCGAGAAATTTTTTCGCTTTTGCGTCGATCATGATGTTATCTCCAAAAAATGAGGGGTTGATGTGTCGGATTCGGGGCGCGGTCAATCGTCGGACTTCGCCGGGGCTGCGTCCAGCGGCACGCCGAGTTCGCTGTACTCGCGCGCCTCGCCTTCCGGTTTGCCGTCGCGGAAGAAACAGTCGCTCGCGATCATTCCGTTTTCGTGGAAGTTGCGGGTCAGGCCGTGCAGGATCTTTTCACCTTTGTCATTGTATTTGAACTCGTGGATGGTTTTCGGATAGCCGCTTTCCGGGTAACGCTCCATCTCCGTCGTGACGTCCGCGTCCTTCGCGAGCTTCTCGTAAATCTCCGTGGCGCGGTCGAAATCGTTTTTCAGCAGGCAGGTCTGGAGTTCTTTGGCGGTCGGAATGCCCTGCGCAGGCGGCAGGTCAAGCGTCAGAAACGCCGCACGGTTCACGACGTCGGCGGTTCCGGTCCCGCTGCCGGAGCTGTTCTTGTCCTGATGGAAGAAGAAGCCCACGAAAAGCACGGAGGACGGATTCTCGATCATGTATTTCGAGAAGAGACGTTCCATCGGCGCGCCGGTCACCATGAAGTGCGAGGCTTCGCCGTCCGCGTCAATGACAGTCTCATGGATCACGCCGCCCACGGTGAATCCGCGCTGGAACCGGGCGGGCGTCACGGAGGAACACGCCGAAACGAACACGGCGAATGCGATCAACAGGGCAGGCAGAGCAAGACGTTGGAACATGATTGAAGACTCCGGAATACAATTTTCTATTTAATGTAATCTATCACAAAAGCCGGATTTTTCAAGCGGAAAAGGGCCACCGCAAAGAAAAGAATGCGACGGGCGGTCACCGGGACGGCGTCACGGGATGCCAGTAGCCGGTGAAGATCGTACGCAGAGACGTCCGCTGGGCGTTGTTCTGCGGGTTGAGACAATGGCGCGCCGCGAAGAAGACGACGCCGGAGACTTCTTTTCTCAGGATGAGGTAGAGGACCTGGTTGGATATCTCGGACGGCGACTCCATGCCCGCGGTCACGCCGGCGTTGTATACGCCGATCCCGGCGTACAGCTTCACGTTCGTGCCGCGCACGAGGTCGGCCCACCAGTTCACGATCCCGGCGAACGGCGCGATCTTGTTCGCGAACCCCCAGTTGATCTGCGGGATCACGAAGTCGATCCAGGAGTTTTTCACCCACTTGCGGACATCGGCGAACGACTGGGAATATGCCTCGACCCCCTTGGACAGGGAACCGTCCGGGAGCGCCTCCGACTTGTTCGCCCAGATCCCGACCGGACTGATCCCGAACGGGATGGAGGTGCCGTTCAGGCGGTTGAACGCGCGCACGGTGCCGGACACGCTCCGTATCAGGAGCTCGGTGTTGGCGCGACGCCAGTCGGCGAGCGTCTGGCCCTTCCTGCCGAACTTGCGGAATGAGGCGGCGTCGCAGGTATCGTCCACCCCGATCGGATAAAAATAATCGTCGAACACGACCCCGTCCGGCCGGTAGCGTTCCAGCACCTCGCGGACGCTGTTGACGACGTGCGCCACGACCTCGGCGCGCCCGGGATCGAGGAAGAAAAAGGAAAGGTTCGTCTTTTTGTTGTCCCAGCGCACCACGAACCCGGGATTCTTCCGCGCGAAATTCCCGGCCGAAAGCGTCCTAAGGTACGTGGAGGCCGCGGATGTATTGACCTGGCCGACCCGGTACGGGTTCATCCACGCATAGAACCTCAGTCCGCGGCGGTGCGATTCGGCGATCATGAACGCCACCGGATCGAATCCGCCGTCGTACGGTTTTCCCTCTTCCCCGGTCAGCCAGCGCGACCACGGATTGATCGAGGAGGGGTAGAAGGCGTCGCAGGTGGGTCGCACCTGAAACATGATGGTATTGAATCCCATGGCAGCGATCCTGGCTGCAAGGGAGCGGAAAGACGCCTGAAACTCCGCCACGGTCTCCTGTTTCGCGAAATCCAGGTTGAACGCGGTCGCGACCCAGATACCGCGGAATTCGTTCGGCTTGGACGTATACTCGACGGGAAGCAGAACGGGGCTTCCGCCGTAATTGCCGTTCATCGTAACGACGTTGCCGGAAATGTCGCGCAACGGCTTGGAATTCACGCAGACCGGTGAGGAGGAAGAAGATGTCGTTGTCTGAACTGGCTTTTGAACCGGAGAAACGGTTGTTGTGGCCGAGGTTGGTTTCGTCGTCGTGGCCGGAGTCGTCGGCGTGGACTGTTTGGTCGTGGTAGTCGTTTGCGCAGCCGGTTTCGTCGTCGTAGCCGCGCTCGAAGACACGGGCTTCTTCGTCGCGGGCGGCGGATCCTCGGCAGGAGGCGGGATCGGATGCGGCAGCGGCAGGGACGCGCCGGAAAGGCACGCGCAAAGGAATACGGTCAGGAACAGCACCGGCAGGAGGACAGCCCGGAAACGGAATCCGGTCCGGGGCATCCGGAAACAAAACGGGGTTCTGCCGGCGCGGTCCTTCATGCATTACGCTCCGGGGAAAGTACGGATGGGCTTCGGATCGACGAAGACCGCGGGCCGCAGATAGATCAGCTCCGTGGGCAGCATGTCGCAGATGCCGGGCGGGATGGCCGCCAGCGTGGCGGCGTTCACATGCGGAGAGAGGATGACCGGAAGCGACGGATCGAAGAGGCGGACGGCCTCGATATCGTGCGGACTGGCCGTAAAGGTGTCGTAGGAACCGCGCAGTCCGGCGAGTTTGTCCGGGGTCTCCAGCACGCCTTGCCAGCCGTCCGGGATCCAGAAACAACCGTCCCGCTTCAGCCCGAAACCGAGCAGTTCGTGTTTGCGGCCGTCGTACAGCACCAGCACACGGTCGCCGAAGGGAGTTTCCCCCTCGAACCCGCATGCGGACGGGATCCCGCGCACTGTCTGGTTCTTACCCCGCGACGCGCCGAGCACAAACGCCGCCGCCACACGCAGGGCAGTGAAGGAACCGGGTCCGGTCCCGACCGTCCAGGTGTCGATGTCATCGTACGTGAATCCGGCCTCTTTCAGCGCGTTGCCGACGAGGATCGGAAGCGAGGAGGAATCGCGTCCCGGCAGATCGATCTGGAACAAGGCGGCGGCATGACCGCACGGATACACGGCCGCGAACGAAAGCTCGCTGCACGAAAAATCCAAAGCCGCGTTCAGCATGGGTCAGGCATCCTTTCCGGAGATCAGGACCAGTTCCGCGCCGGATTTCCGCAGCTGGCGGTTCGCCCAGCGGGCGAATTCGCGGAGCGCGGGCAGATCCCAGTGCGGCAGGTCCTTCTTGCGGCCGCGGTCGAGGTGGCCGGCGCGGCGGCAGAACCGTCCGCCGCCGATCGCGATGGCGAAGACGTCGCCTTCCTTCGCGGAGGCGAGGCGCGTTCGCACCCATTTCTTCAAATAGTTCTCTGTGGCCTGAGCGCAGGCGCATTCGTCGCATTCGGCGCGCAGATCCAGGACGTCGGCATACTTCGCGTCCGCGGCGGCGGGATCGCCCCATTGGATCGACCAGGTGATGTTCCAGTTGCGGCCCGGCGGAGGCGGCGTTTCCGCGCCGGACGGGGAGAAAACGTACAGGCTCCAGGTGCAGATCAGGTCGCCGCCTTCGCTGCGGACGATGAACGTGCCCGTGCCGTCGCCGATGCGGGCGGCGTTGGCCCAGCGCCAGATATCCTTGCCGGTCTCGAACCGCACGGTGCGGCCGTCGGCGAGACGGAACAGGATCGCGAGCGGCGGGGTAGCCCCCTTGTAGAGTTCGGCATCGGAGCCGTCGAACGGAGTCATGGCGAGGTCCTTCACGATGCTCTCGGCGGACGGAGTCTTTACGATCGCGTACGCGGCGATGGAACCGTGGAAGCGCAAGCCGCCCGCCGTGAGGCTGCGAAGCTCGAACGCGTGCGGCAGCTCGAAACCGGTCTGGACCGCAAGCGAAGCATCGTCGAGCTTGTAACGGTGCGTGATCACGGTCGGGATGCCGAACGGGATGCGGCTTTCGCTGTCGAAGGAGACTTCCGCGCCGTCATCGGAGTGATGCGGACGGCGAAGACCTGCGAGCGCCATGGATTCGGGATACTCGCCCGGCACGGCCTCCAGCGAAGTGACGGTGAGTCCGTCGAACGGCGTCAGCGTAAAGAGTCCGGCCGCAGGCTTGTCCAGCTCGAAGCCGACTCCTTCGCCGCCGAGCCGCCAGAGCCCGTCGGACGTCTGTTCAAATTGTCTGTAGTTCATCCGATCACCTTCACGAGCTCGTCCACGGGTTTCACATTGCGCGGACGGCAGGCGTTTTCCTTGCCGAATCCGAGCGGCGAGACGGCGACGGAGCGCCACGGCGCGGCAATCCCGGCGGCGGCGTCCACTTCGTCGCGGTTGTAGCAGCAGATCCAGCACGTGCCGAGACCTTCCGCCGTCGCGGCAAGCACGAAATGCTCCATCACGATCGACGCGTCGACGTCGATGATGGATCCGCCGTCGGGACGTTCCCACGCGGCGGAGGCGTTCCCGGCGAGCACAGCCACGACGGGCGCTTCCTTCAGCCACGGGAACATGACCTTTTCGCAAATCTTCGCGCGGATGGCGGGATCACGGAACAGAAACAGCTGGAAAGGCTGGCGGTTGCAGGCGGTCGGGGCGAGCTGGACGGCGCGCGAAATCTTCGCGATGGCTTCGTCCGGAACGTTTTTGTCAAGATAGCCGCGGACACTGCGCCTGGCTTCGATCACATCGTAAAAATCCATGAAAACCTCCTTGCAAAAATGTTTTCCAGATAACAAGTTCAAACAAAACGGAGCGAAAACGCCTCATCTTACTATACAGGCGGTACGGCATTTTTCAACCGGAAACCGCCTTTTTTCAGAGAAGAAAATCTGGGAGCTCTTTCGCGCACTGCCGCAGCAGGGCGTCGCGTTCATGCCAGTCGGGGCAGAGTTCGTCCATCTTCTGCTTGAACCGTTCGGAATGGTTCATCTCGAACTTATGGCAGAGTTCGTGCAGGATCACGTAGTCCACGGCCTCCGGCGGAAACAGCATCAGGAGGGTGTTCAGCGTGACTTTCCCCGTGGCGGAACAGCTCCCCCAGCGCGTTTTCTGAGGATGCACCAGCACACGGAACTCCGGAAGCCCAAGATTCTTCGCATGCGCACGGATACGGGCCGTCAGCACCGGCTCCGCGAGCTGTGTCAGCACGGACAGAAACGCCTGCGCGAACCCCTTTCCGTCCGCTGGATCGCCCTGCATGGTAATCTGCCGGAACAGCGGATCGTACCAGCACCGGACCGATTCCGCGCCGGACGTTCCCTCAAGCGTGATCTGCAAGGTCTCTCCGGTCAGACGCAATTCGAGTTCCGCCGGGATCCGGCGCGGCACGTCCGGCCCGCGGGGCATCGCGCCGGGTTCCGGCGCCAGACGGCGGATGGTCGCGGCCAGCCATGCCGTCTTGCTCTCCGCGAACTTCCGCGCGGATGCCACGGAACGCCGTTTCGGGATCACCAGCTGCACCGAGAACGGATGAGGGCAGACGCGCAGGAAGAAGCGTTTGGCCTTCAGCGAACGCCGGACCGCGCAGCAGACGGGCGGCATGCCGTCCGGCAGGTCGAGCATGATGTATTCGGGATCGGTCTGCATGGTGTTTGTGTTTTGAGAAGTAAAAACTCCCGAACGGGTTTCAGCACATCCGGGAGTTTGAAGGATCGTAGAACAAAGCGGTTCCGGTCAGGCTTTCTTCCCGTGTCCGTAAGCGGCGTAAGCCAGCGCGGAGCAGACCTCCGCCGAGGTGCGGCCGGCGACCGCGATCGACTTCGGAAGCAGGCTGGACGCTGTAAACCCCGGAAGGCTGTTGCCCTCGAGCATGAACACGGCCTTGTCGGAGTCGCGCACGATCACGTCGATGCGGATGAGCGTGGTGTTGCCGACCGCCTGCGCAAACTTCAGCGCGGCGGCTCCGATCTCCTTCTGGATGGCCTTGTCGATGGTGACCGGCGGGCAGAAATACTTGGTCTCGCCCTGCGCATGGGTATACTTGGCGTCGTAGTCATAGAGCGTGCCCGGATGCTGGATCTCGATGACGGGGTAGACTTCGCCGAGGACGACGCCGACCGTGGCTTCGGTCCCGGCGATGAACTCCTCGACAAGCACCTGCCTGTCGTATTTGAGCGCGGTCGAGATCGCGAATTTCCATTCGGAGGCGTCTCGCACGAGCGAAAGACCGAACGTGGAGCCTTCGGAATTCGGCTTCACGATCAGCGGCAGCCGCATCCCGGCGGGGATATCCGCCTCGGGGTCTTCGATCAGGGCGTAGGCGGCGTTGCGGATGCCCGCCTGGTCCATCACGCGTTTGGACTCGAACTTGTCCATCACGATGCGGCAGGACTCGGCAGAACCGCCGACGAACGGAATCCCGGCCTGTTCCATCATCGCCTGGATCGTGCCGTCCTCGCCGAAACCGCCGTGGAGCACGGGGTAGACGACGTCCGCGGCGCGCATGCGGTCGGTGATCTCCGGCTTCGTGATGTCGTACGAATCGACGTTGTGGCCCGCGTCGCGGAGCGCGTTGACGACGTTCGCCGCGGATTGAAGCGAGATTTCACGTTCGGAGCTGTCCCCGCCCATGAGAACGAGGATGTCCAGGGGTTTCTGCTGACACATGGCCGCCGCCTGTTCTTTCATATTGATCGATTTGACCTCAGGTTGAAGGATGATGTTGGAATGCCGGAAAACCGCGCCGCGCATGGCGCGGATGAGTTCGTAGCAGTCGTGGCCGGAATGCGCCAGGAGCTCGGGCGACGGCGAGGCGTCGCGCACAATCCAGTTCGCGTGAAGGGGAGATACGACGAACGCGCCGGAGCGCTTGCCCTTCATCCCGGCGGATTCCAGCAAACGCCCCGCGTAGAGTTCGGGCGCGGGATTGCGGAAGATCGAACCCGCGCTGCGTCCCTGCGGGGACTTGCGGCGGCGTTCGTGCTCCGCGTCCATGGCGGCTTTTTCCGCTGCCGGATCGACCGGACGGAACCGGAAACGAGCGGACATGACCATGATATTCTCCGGGATGCCGGAGTCGCGGTAGCGCCAGAGAAAGGCGTTCTTCGGAACGACGGACACGGATGCGGTCTCGAGGTCGAGCAGCGTCATGTCCAGCAGGAAATCGGAAATGGTCTGGCCATTCGCGCCGGCGTTCATGTGCAGGCCGCCGCCGATGGAGCCGGGGATGCCGCACAGACCCGCCGCGCCGCCGAAACCGTGTTTGAGGGCTTCATTCAGAACGGTCGCGAGCTTCGCGCCAGCGCCCGCCGTGCAGATGCCGTCGTCCGTGCAGGAGACTTCCGCCAGGACGCCGGACGGCTTGAGGTAGACTGTGCCGTCGGTCGGCTCGTCGGAGCCCACCAGATTCGTGCCCGCGCCGAGCGGACGCGCGATCCAGCCGGCGCTGAGGATGTAGCGCAGGAATTCGAGCGTGACGCCGGGATCGGTGACACGGGCAAAAAGGAAGGTGCCGGAGCCCGCGCCGAGGGAGGTATGATCCGCCCAGACGGCGTCGGAAACGAGCTCGATGCCCGGAAACGCCTTGGCGGCTCCGGCGATCAGTTCACTTTTTGTAAACTTTCTTGGGATCAAAGACACGTTCTCCAACGACTTCCAGAGTGTCGCCCGCGACTTTGCGGAAGAAGCAGGTGTGATAGCCTTCGTGGCAGGCGGCGCCGCCGACCTGCTCGACCTTGAAGATCACGGTATCCGCGTCGCAGTCCACCAGGATATCCTTCACGATCTGCACGTTGCCGGACTCTTCGCCCTTATGCCAGAGTTTGGAACGGGAACGGGACCAGTAGACGCCGTGTCCGGTCCTGAGGGTCTCTTTCCAGGATTCTTCGTTGATGTAGGCGAGCATGAGGACCTCGCCGGTCTTCCAGTCCTGGGCGATGGCGGGGATGAGGCCGCCGCTTTTCTTGAAATCAAGTTCGATCATGATCAATCAGTCCAAATCGGTGCGTAACGGGGTCATTCTTTATCTGTGGGGACAGCCTTCGGAACGGATTCGGCGTCCTTGTCCGAAATGCCGATGACCTTGACATCCTGCTTGTCGCCGGAAACGTTCTGCTCCGGAAGATCGGGAACGATCTCCTTGATATTCTGCTCTTCGGCCTTGGCGGCCTCGGATTCCTCTTCGGCCTTGGATTCCTCGGCGGCTTCGGATTCGAGGGTTTCCGTGTCAGCGGGTTCCGCATCGTCGGAAGCGGTCTCCTCCTCGGATGCCAGACGCAGCTCAACCGCGTAGCCGCGGCATTCCTCGGTCGGAGCGTGACCGACGAAACGCACGGGATCGCCGGGGGTGGTCGAACGCAGACGGAAGTCTTCCGGATCGGAAATGGAGTTGCCGTCCGCATCGAACCAGAAGAAGCGGTAGGCGAATTCGTAGTCGATATCGCCGAAGAACGCCCACTTCAGAGCGGAAAGCTCGCAGGTCTTGCCGAAGACGCGCACGGCCAGAAAGCCGTTTTCGTTGATCTCGCTCTCGACGTCGCGGAACGTGAAGATCTTCGCGACCTCCGCGGAAATGTAGACGTTGCCGGGCTGGACTTCCGTTGTCTCGTCCGCAGCCATCACTTGAACGCGTTCATCGGTCGGAGCCGGAGTGGAGGCGCAGGCCGAAACGACCAGAAGGCATGCGGCAGCCGTCAGAATGGAGAACAGTTTCATAGTTGTTCCTTTCGGTTTTATTCTAAAACAGTTGTTTGATTTGTATTTCGGTGAGTAATTTACACCGCATGGACGGTGTTTTCAAGCCTGAATGTCACATTTTTTGCCGACATACACCTGCCGCGGACGCACGATGCGGGTGCTGTTTCCGATCATCTCGCGCCAGTGGGCGATCCAGCCGGGCAGACGCGCCAGCGCGAACATCACAGTGAACATCTTCTCCGGGATGCCGAGCGCGCGGTAGAGGATGCCGGAGTAGAAGTCGACGTTCGGGTAGAGGTTGCGGGAGACGAAATAGTCGTCGCTGAGGGCGGCCTTCTCGACATCGAACGCCACCTGGAGCAGAGGATCGGTCACGCGGCGTTTCGCGAAGTACTTTTCGCACTCGGCCTTGATGATCTTGGCACGCGGATCGAACGTCTTGTACACGCGGTGTCCGAAGCCCATGAGGCGTTCCGGGTTGTTGTGGTCCTTCACGCGTTCGAAGAACTTCTTCACGTTGCCGTCGTGTTCGATGCGGCGGAACATCTCGATGACCTCCTGGTTGGCGCCGCCGTGAAGCGGGCCGGACAGCGCGGACACGCCAGCGGAGATCGTGGCGTACAGGTTCGCCTGTGTGCTGCCGATCGTGCGGACGGTCGTGGTGGAGCAGTTCTGTTCGTGGTCGGCGTGGAGGATCAGCAGGACGTTCAGCACGCGCACGGCCTCCTCGGAGATCTCGTACGGCATGACCGGGGAGTCGAACATCATGTTCAGGAAGTTCGCGCAGTAGGACAGGTCGTAGCGCGGATACACGACCGGCTCGCCGATGCTCTTCTTGTACGCGAAGGCCGCCATCGTGCGGACCGTGGAAATCAGTCGCGCCGTGGAGGTGTCGATGTCCTCGCGGAACGACAGCAGGTCGACGTTCGGATAGAACACCGCCAGGGCGTTGATCATGGTCGAGAGGATGTGCATGGGATGCGCGCCGCGCGGATACAGGTCGAAGAAATGGCGCATGTCTTCATGCAGCAAAGAATTGACGTTCAGCAGTTTGGAGAACGCGCGCGCCTCTTCCGGGCTCGGCAGTTCGCCGTGGACCAGCAGATACGCGATGTGGACGAAACGGAGTTTCTCGTCCGCCACAAGTTTCTCGATCGGGATCCCGCGGTAGCACAGGATGCCTTTTTCTCCGTTCACGTATGTGATGCTGCTGCGGCAGACCGCGGTATTCATCAGACCGGGGTCGAACGTCAGGCAGCCGGTCGTCTTGCGGAGAGCTGTGATATCAATCGCTTTTTCGCCCTCGGTCCCGACAATGATCGGCAACTTAATGTCCTGTCCGTTTATGGACAATGTCGCGAATTCACTCGCCATCGTGCAGCCTCCTCTCTCGTGTTGTTTCGGGCTGTTTGGTGTTGCAAAACTGTATGGAAAAACATATAAACTGAATAATGTACACCCCGCACGCGGAAAATTCAAGTAAAAAACCGAATATCCTGTCAAAAACAGACCAAAAAAGAATGCAGGCGTGATCCCGCCGGGAATCCTTTTTCGTCAATCCGCTTTTTCTGCTTTCGCACAGATGTGCGACAAAATGACATCAAAAGCGATTGAGATGCGAAATTGAGACACTTTGTCCCACTCAGACTCTATCCAAATAATCATAATACATTAATCTTACAACGATTTAATTCTTGGCATACAAGTTGCTTGATTGCAGTCAGCATATTCAACACACATCAAATCAACCATCAAAACAAAGGAGTCGCGATTATGCTGGACATTCAGAAAATGACCGAAAAGACCCGTGAAGCCCTTGCAGCCGCCGGCGCCGCCGCCCGCGAATACGGACATCAGGAGATCCGCCCGATCCACCTGCTCTCCGCATTGGCGCATCAGGAAGGCGGCCTGCTGCCGTCGCTGCTGAAACGCATCGGCACTCCGAATTCGCTACTATCCGAGGCAGTGGAAGCCGAACTGGCCAAACTGCCGAAAGTGACCGGAAACGCCGCCGACGTGTATCCGTCGCGCGATTTCAGCAACATCCTGGTGGAGGCCCGCGACCGCGCGGAAAAGATGAAGGACGAGTACATCAGCGTGGAACACCTGCTGATGGCGATGATCGACAAGGACGCCGCCTGTGCCGCCGCACTCGAAAAGGCCGGACTTACGGCAGATACGCTACTAAAGACTTTGGTGGAGATCCGCGGCAACCAGCGCGTGACCAACGAGAACCCGGAGGCATCGTTCGAGGCGCTCGAGAAATACGGACGCGACCTCACGCAGGCCGCCCGCCAGAACAAACTCGACCCGGTGATCGGCCGCGACGACGAAATCCGCCGCACCGTGCAGATCCTCGCGCGCCGCACGAAGAACAATCCGGTGCTGATCGGCGAACCCGGCGTGGGCAAGACGGCCATCGTCGAGGGGCTGGCGGTCCGTATCGTGAAGGGTGACGTGCCGGAATCCCTGCGGAACAAGCGTCTGGTGGCGCTCGACATGGGCGCGCTGATCGCCGGCGCGAAGTACCGCGGCGAATTCGAGGAACGCCTGAAAGCCGTCCTGAAGGAAGTTTCCGGCTCGAACGGCGACGTAATCCTGTTCATCGACGAACTGCACACGGTTGTCGGCGCGGGAGCGTCCGAAGGCTCCATGGATGCGGGCAACCTGCTGAAGCCCGCCCTGGCGCGCGGCGAACTGCACTGCATCGGTGCGACCACGCTCAACGAATACCGCAAGTATATCGAGAAGGATCCCGCGCTCGAACGCCGGTTCCAGTCGGTGCTCGTGCCGCAGCCGAGCGTCGAGGACACGATCTCCATCCTGCGCGGCCTGAAGGAACGCTACGAGCTGCATCACGGCGTGAAGATCCGCGACGGCGCGCTTGTGGCGGCCGCCGTGCTGTCCGACCAGTACATCGCCGACCGGTTCCTGCCGGACAAGGCAATCGACCTGATCGATGAGGCGGCGGCCAAGCTCCGCACCGAGATCGACTCCTGTCCGCAGGAAATCGACGAGGCGGAACGGAAGTCCATGCGCATGGAAATCGAACTCTCCGCGCTCCGAAAGGAAAAGGACGAGGCCAGCGCCGCCCGACGCGAGGAGCTTGAGAAGGAACTCGCCGACATGAAGGAGAAGGCAAAGGCCATGCGCGCCTCGTGGAACGCCGAAAAGGACGCGATCGGAAAGCTGCAGACCCTGCGCGAAAGCCGCGACACGGCGAAGATCGAACTCGAAAAGGCCGAACGCGAAAGCGACCTCCAGCGCGCCGGTGAACTCCGGTTCAGCATCATCCCCGGCATCGAAAAGCAGATCGCCGCGGCGGAAAAGGCGCTCGCGGGCGACGAGAACGGCAAGCGCATCCTGAAGGAGGAAGTGACCGAGGAGGACATCGCGGACATCGTGAGTCGCTGGACGTCCATCCCCGTCGCCAAGCTCGTCCGCAGCGAACGCGACAAGCTGCTGCACCTGTCCGAACACCTGCACCTGCGCGTCGTGGGTCAGGACGAAGCGGTCGAGGCGGTTTCCGACGCCGTCCTGCGGTCGCGGTCCGGTCTGAAGGACCCGAAACGCCCCATCGCGTCGTTCCTGTTCCTCGGGCCGACCGGCGTGGGCAAGACGGAACTCGCCCGCGCCCTGGCGGAAGACCTGTTCGACGACGAACGCGCGATCATCCGCATCGACATGTCCGAGTACATGGAGAAATACAGCGTGTCGCGTCTGATCGGCGCGGCGCCCGGGTACGTCGGGTTCGAGGAAGGCGGCCAGCTGACCGAGGCGGTCCGCCGCAGACCCTACGCCGTGGTGCTCTTCGACGAGATCGAAAAGGCGCATCCGGACGTGTTCAACCTCTTCCTGCAGATCCTGGAAGACGGGCAACTGACCGATTCGCATGGACGCACCGTGAGCTTCAAGAACACGATCATCATCATGACGTCGAACCTGGGCAGCGACCTGCTGCTGGAGTGCGGTGGCAACGTGGAAAAGACGCGCCCCGAGATCGACAAGCTCCTGCACGCGCAGTTCCGCCCGGAATTCCTGAACCGTATCGACGGCATCCTGCTCTTCAAGCCGCTGGAGCTCGACCAGATCGAATCCATCTTCGACATCCAGATCGGACTGCTCCGCGAACGCCTGAACAAACAGGGCGTGGCGCTCGAAGTCACGAAGGAAGCCCGTACGCTGCTCGCGAAACGCGGCTACGACCCGCGGTTCGGCGCGCGTCCGCTGAAACGCGTGCTCGTGAACGACCTGGAGACGCCGCTTTCGCGGATGCTGATCTCCGGCGAACTTCACGAGGGGATGACCCTGACCGTCGGCGCGAAAAAAGACGGCGAACTTAAGTTCACGTGCGCGGAAAAAGGTTGAAAAAAGTGTTTCCCGCGCTATATTAAAACGTCAATTATTTCAGAATCCGGAGACATACCATGCACAATAAGAAACGCGGCATCGACCATGCCGAAAAAATAGAAGCCGACGCAGCCGCCGAAGCGCGCGAAATGCCCACCATGGAGCCGAAAGGCAAAGCGGCGTTCGATGAAGCGACGCAGGCCGCGGCGTCCGCGATGGCCGACGCGAACTTCGAGTACGAGGCCGAGTGCGACAAAATCGAGAAACTTGAGGCAAAGCTTCAGGAAACCGAGGAGAAGCTGAAAGAGGCGGAGCGTCTCCGCCTCCTCGCTCTCGCCGAGATGGACAACCAGCGCAAGCGCCTGGCGAAGGAGATGGAAAACGTGCGTTACAACACCACGCAGGACACCATCTTCCCGTTCCTCCAGGTCTTCGACCATTTCACGATGGCCGTGGCCGCAGCCGGAAAGTCCAGCTCGCTCGAATCGCTGATCCAGGGCATGGAGATTATCCAGAAGGAATTCGACAAGGCGTTCGCAGACCTCGACATCACCGTGATCGATGCGGCCGGAAAGCCGTTCGATCCCGCCCTGCACGAGGCGGTCGCCGAAGAGCCCTCCGACACCGTGCCGAACGGGACCGTGATCCGTCAGTGGAGTCGCGGCTACCAGTGCGGCTCGCGTCTGCTGAAGCCCGCGATGGTCGTGGTCAGCTCCGGCCCGGCCGCCGAAAACGCGGAAAAGAAGGACGGAGAATAAGCAGGCCGGATTCGCCGGAAGCGCCGGGAGACCGGAAGCCGCCGGCGGGTCTTCATATTCAGGTAATTTGAGGTAACATTCATGGCGAAGGATTATTACGACATACTGGGAATATCCAAAACGGCGTCGGCGGACGAGATCAAGAAGGCGTACCGCAAGCTCGCCGTCAAATACCATCCGGACAAGAATCCCGGGGACAAGGCCGCCGAGGAGAAGTTCAAGGAGGTCTCCCGCGCTTATGAAGTCCTCAGCGACGATAAGAAGCGCAAACAGTACGACCAGTTCGGACCCGATCTCTTCGAACGCACCAACGGCCAGGACTACGGCCCCGGCGCAGGCGGGTTCGGAGGAGGAGGCGGTCCGGGCGGTTTCTCCTCGTCCAACTTCAATTTCTCCGGCTTCTCCGATCCGCGCGACATCTTCAGCCAGGTGTTCGGCGGAGGCGACGGCGGATTTTCGTTCGACGACCTGCTCGGCGGCATGAGAAACGGCCGCGGCGCCCGGCGTCGTTCTGCGTCCGGCGCACGCAAGGGCGCGGATCTGAACTGCCGCGTGGAGATCGACCTTGAGGACGCCATCCTCGGCGCGGACAAGAAGATCCGCCTCGCCAAGGACGAGATATGCACCGAGTGCGGCGGGTCCGGCGCGGAGCCCGGCTCCACACGCAAATCCTGTCCGTCCTGCGGCGGGTCGGGATTCATCGTGTCCGGCCAGGGATTCTTCCAGCAGCAGGAGGCGTGTCCGGCATGCCACGGCACCGGCAGCGTGATCCTGCATCCGTGCAAACGCTGCGGCGGACGCGGCGTGATGCGCGTGGACAAGGAGCTCCAGATCCATATTCCGCCCGGAGTTGACGAAGGTTCCAAACTGCGCGTCGCGGGCCAGGGCGAACCCGGCACGGGCGGCGGTCCGGCGGGCAACCTCTACGTCATCATCGGGCTGCGCCCCCACGCCGTTTTCGAACGCAAGGGGCAGGATTTGATCTGCGAACTGCCGATCACGCTCGAATGCGCGCTCCGGGGCGGCGTCGTGGACGTGCCGACCATCTCCGGCCGCACCCGCATGAAGATCGCCCCGGGCACGCAGAACGGCACGATGCTGCGTCTGCGCGGCAAGGGCGTACCGGCGCTGAAGGGCGGCACGCGCGGTGATCAGATCGTCCGCATCCTCGTGGAAATCCCGTCCGGCCTGACCGCCGAACAGGTGAAGGCGATCGCCTCGCTCGGACTGACCGGCGCGAACTACCCGAAACAGGCGGAATTCCGCGCGAAGGCCGCGAAATTCCTGCATACATAACCAGACCGGACAAGCACTATGGCCGCGGCAAAGAAAGACAACGCGAAAAACAGCAGCGATCCCGTCATCGCGCGCAACCGCAAGGCGTTTCATGATTACGATATCATCGAGACCTGCGAGGCGGGGATCGTGCTCGTCGGGACCGAAGTCAAGAGCTGCCGCGGCCACAGCGTCCAGTTGCAGGACTGTTTCGCCCGGATCGAGAACGGCGAACTCCTCGCCTACGGGATCCACATCTCGCTGTACGCGTTCGGCAACCGGTTCAACCATGAGGCGAAACGCCCGCGCAAGCTCCTGATGCACAAAAAGGAGATCCTGCGCCTCGCCAACAAGGTCAAGGAAAAAGGCTACGCGCTCATCCCCCTGAAAATGTACCTGAAGGGCATGCACGTGAAGGTCGAAGTCGGCCTCGCGCGCGGCAAGACCTTCGGCGACAAACGCGAGACGCTCCGCCGCAAACAGGACGACATGGACATGCGGCGCGCCATGGCCGCCAGACGCCGCGGCTGAAAACCGAACGGAAACAGCGGCTGAATCCGGAAGCCGCCCCTTCCCTTTTTTTACGAATGACTGCGGACGAGTTTCCGTTCGACGGACTCGGGATGCAGGTTCAGATTCTCTATGTAGCGTTTGGTCGGCCCCGCCGCGACCGCGTCGAGCAGTACCTTCAGCGCATCGGCGGAATCCAGATAGGAAACGGATGCCCGGAGCGCGCCCGGATAGCCGCGTCCGCGCAGAAACTCCAGCAGGGTTTTCCGCGCCACGACGTATGCGAACTCCGGCCCGTAGCAGTCCAGCATGTCATCCATGTATACACGGATGGTCTCCGTGAACTCCGCAACGTCCGGCGGAGGCGCGGACGGATCGGCGATCTCCCGGAAGATCCACGGATTGCCGAGCGCGCCGCGCGCGACCATGCCGACGGAACACCCCGTTTTTTCCAGAAGCGTGCGGAACGACGCGCCGTCCATCGCGCCGCCGTTGGCGACCACGGGAATATCGAGCGATTCGCGGACCGCGGAAATGATCTCGTAAAAGACCGGACCGGAATAGAAATTGCGCATGAGGCGGCCGTGAACCGTAATCGCTTTCGCACCGGCGTCGCGCAGACGGCGGCAGAACGCAACGGTCGGCGCGGGGTCGGATTCGTCCTGAATCCGTGTCTTGGCGGTAACGGGCAGACGTGAGGCGGAAACGAGCGTTTCGAACGCACGGACGGCTACGTCCGGATTCTCCAGCGCAAACCGGATCCCCTCGCATTTCCGGGCGACTTTCGGCGCGGGACAGCCGAGGTTGAAATCCAGCACGTCGAAATCCATGTCGTTGATGATTTCGGCGGCGCGTTTGAGCGTGGGAAGGTCGGAACCGACCAGCTGAATACCGAGAAAGCCCGCGTCGGAACCGCGCTGCGCGAGCCGTAGGGTCTTCTCCCCCTGAAACACAAGGGACCCGGCGTCGATCATTTCGGTAAACGCATGACGGCAGCCGAAACGCCGGATCATGCGGCGGAACGGGATGTCGGTATGCCCGGCAATGGGCGCCATGACGGCCGCACCCGGCGGATAAAACTCCGGGGGCATAACAGAGACCTCAGGCGTCGTCGCGGGAGATGATGATCGCGGCGTTGGTGCCGCCGAATCCAAAGCTGTTGCTGAGGGCGTGGCGGATCGGGACGTTCATGCGCGGCGTGCGCACGATGTCGGCCCATGCCATAGACTCCTCGATGTCGTCCGCATTGATGGACGGACTGACGAAAGAGTGTTCGATCATCTGGGAGCAGAAGATCAGCTCAATCGCGCCGGCGGCTCCGATCGGATGTCCGGTCTGGGACTTGGTGCTGTTGACCATTGGAGACGCGCCGTTTTCGTGGAAGACGGTCTTGAGAGCATCGACTTCAACAGGGTCGCCGACCGGAGTGCCCGTGCCGTGCGTGTTGACGTAGTCGATATCGGATGGTTTGAGGTTGGCGTTCGCGATGGCGTCGGACATGACCGCGGCGGAGACTTCACGGCTGGGCGTGACCATGTCGCAGGCATTGCTGTTGCACGCATAGCCGCTAATCCGGCCGTGGATTTTCGCGCCGCGCGCCTTCGCGTGGGCTTCGCTCTCCAGGATCATGATGCCGGCGGCCTCGGAAAGCACGAAGCCGGTGCGCTGTTTGTCGAATGGACGGCTGGCTTTCTCCGGCTCTTCGTTGAAGTTGCTCGAAAGCGCGTGCATCGCGCCGAACCCGAGAGCCTGCTGCCAGCAGAGTTCCTCGCAGCCGCCCGCCATGACAATGTCGTACGCGCCGGACTGGATCAGGCGGATCGCCTGGATGAGCGCGACCGCGCCGCTGGCGCATGCGCAACTCACGTCGTAGTTCTCGCCGCCGATCTTGTAGACCAGCGAGAGGTTGGCGACGGCGGAGGACGGCATGATGCGCGGGATGCTGAACGGGGAGATCTTGCGCGTGGAATGCGTCCGTTCATACGTCATGACCGACTTGTAATACTCCGCGTAGCTGCTTCCGCCGCAGCCGGTGATCACGGCCATTTTGGAGCCGGGAAGCGTCTCCATGGTATAGCCGGCCTCGATGATGGCCTCGTAGGCGGCTGCCACGGCCATGATGCCGCTCTGCGTCATGAAACGGAGCTGTTTGCGGTCGAACGCGGGGCATTCGAACCCTTCGAGGTTCACCGAACCGGCGACCTGAGAGTCCAAGTTGAGTTCCTGCCAGTAAGGAATCCGCGTGATGCCGCTTTTTCCGGTTTTCAGGGACTCCAGATTTTCGGCCAGACTCAGCCCGATCGGGGTAATCAGACCACGGCCTGTAATGACAACGGGAATCATTCGCTCCATTCCTAACGCTTGAAAAAAGGTTATGGTTATATAAATTATCTTAATACATTACACGCTGTTTTTTATTTTTCAAACGCAACGGAAAGTTTTTTTAGATAAATGTCTAAAACACACGAAAAAAAGGGTTATTTTCCGATTCTTGCGCGGATGTTGGACAGCTTTTCCGCTTCCGGGACGGACTCGTTATAGCGGATCAGGGCGTCCAGATAGCGGAACACCTCCTGCCGCGGCAGAGTGCGGAGGATGTCGATGCCGACGCTGTTCACACGGGCGATGTACTGCGTGGAAACGCGTTTATCCTTGGTCGTGAACATGACAAGTTCGATGCCGGCGCAGACGCTGAGATCGGTCTGAGGGGCTTTCAAAATGGCTTCCTTGGCGGATGCGATGCGTTTTTCGTCCTCGACCTTCAGACGAGCGTTGCGGGAGGCGTCCGTCTCCTGCACGTTGCGGTACAACGGGGAATTTGCGATCTCGCCGCTGCGGACGGACGCGATGGTGATCTCGTTCAGCGCCCTGTTGTGAACGAGATCCAAACCGGGATCCTTGAGCATCCAGCGGGCACGGGCGACGGTCTCGAACTCGGCCACGGATCTCGGTTTCGCATAGTAGGCGTCGAGCAGCGGGGAAAGCTCCTTGGCACAGTCGAGAAGGTCGCAGGCGGCGAATCCCGGCCAAATCTTTTCCCGTGACTGGACCATGCGGACATAGGAATGCTTCAGTTCCCGGATCACGGACGGCATGCCGATCATCGCAGTGAACGCGGCTTCGCGGATCTGGGGATCCCGGGAATCCGACGCCTCGTTGAGCAGTTCGATTGCCTTTTCCGAGGACGGTGCGATGTTCGTGAGGCCAAGGAACTGCTGGATCGGCGTCTGTCCCGCCGCGGCAACGCGTTTGATGGCGCTCTGCAGGGCCGGGATCGAGGCATCGCCGAATTCGGTCAGATGCACGAGCGCGAACCGGTTCGTGAAGTATTCTTCATCCTCTATGTCGAGGCAGTCCACGAGCAGTTCGATCAGGTCGATGCCGCCTTTCATGTCGACGTTGCGGAACAGCGTGTAGATGACGCTGATGTTGGCCGAAACGAACACATGGAAATTTTCCGTCGCGCCGAGGTAAAGCGTGAAGGTCTCGTACTGCGTCTGGAGCTTGCGCCACATGATGCCGTATTTCGTGAAGAAAAGCGGCTGGAGGATCGCCTCCTGCGGCTTCCCCACGGCGCCGAGCTTCAGAGCGTTGGAAAGGCGGATGGATTTGACCGGGATCAGCGTGATCGCGGCGAAATCCTCCTTCAGTTCGTCCTCGGCGTCCTCGGCGGCGGTTGCGGCGGGCGTCTCCGTCTTTGCCTCATCCTGCGGCTTGTCGAAGGGCTTCACGTAGATCAGACGCCAGGACGGGACGACCTCGTCGGAAAGGTCCCGGTTCAGGATCGGTTCGCGGTTGCGCTGAAGCGGCTTGTACGGGTAAATCATCCTGTCGAGACGCTCCGTGATCTCTTTGATCGCCTCGGCCTCGGTTTTCGCGGGTTTCGCTTTGGCGGGATTCGCGGATTCTTCCGCCCCGTCGGAAGCCTTTTCCGGCTCCTCATCTGGAAGTTTTTTCACGACGGATCCGGATTCTTCCGGCTCCTCCTCGTCGGGAAGCTTTTGGATCGGGGCGGCATGAAGTAGAACGCCGGACGCGGCGAACAGGATCAGGCAGAGCAGAAGCAGACGGGTTCGGATTGCGTTTTTCATTGTGGTACTCCCGGATGCGTCAGGCCGAAGCCGGTTCGGATTCGGATTCCTTGTCCCGGCGCCACTGGCGGCGCGGCTGCGGGACCTCGTCGTTGGGTTTGACCGTGTAGTGATTCGCGCCGAGCAGCGCATCCAGGTCGTTCAGGAGTCCTCTGGAGACATATACGCGGACGGACTGCGGCAGCTCGATGAAGGCGGCCAGACGGTCCTTCGTGGCGGCACAGACGAGCACAGGAACGGGTTCCGGGCCCTGTTTCTGCTTCGGCTTTCTGCGCCGCGCAGCCGGATCGCCGGCATCTTCCGGTTCAAAACCGACCGGGAAGAGTTCGGGCGGCGGCGTGGCGTGGCGTGCGAGCAGTTTGCGCAGCTTTTCGCAGGTGTCCTGCTTCATGTCATCCTCGAAGAGATTGACCTGAAGCGTACTGGCGTTGAAGAACGGGGCATCCTCCAGCGGGATCACGTCTTCGAGCTGAAGCGAAACATCGGCGTCCTCCTCCTCGCCTTTCTTGGTGACGGCGCGGACAAAGACCTTCGCGCCCTCGACAAGCAGGGAGTTGACCTCGGTATAGAGGCGGTTGTAACAGACGCACTCGATGGTGTCGGTGAGGTCCTCGATCTGAACGATGGCGAAGGGCTTGCTGTCGCTCTTGGTGTATTTCTTGGCGACCGAAGTCACGAGGCCGCCGAACTTGACACCGATGTCGCCGGGCATGCGCGAGATCTCGGCGAGGTTGGCCGTGGAGAATGTGTCGATGGTCTTTTTCGAGGAGGAAAGCGGGTGGCCCGAAACGTAGAATCCGAGGAGCTGCTTTTCGTCCTCCAGCATTTCGCTGTCCGGGAACTCCGGGATGTCCGGCGGGGCCTGTTCCTCGAGTCCGGCGTCCTTCGGGTCGTCCAGCATGTCGAAGAGGCTGGCCTGTCCGGATTCGCGGTCGCGGCGGGCGGCCGAGGCGGACGTCAGCGCGGAATCGATCATGGCGACGAGCTGGGAGCGTTTCAGTCCGGTGGAGTCCAGCGCGCCGCAGCGGATGAGCGCTTCAAGGCCTTTTGCGTTGAGCCCTTCGGTGCGTTCGGCCAGATCGGTCAGCGACGTGAACGGGCCGTCCTTGCGCGCTTCGATGATGACGGCGGACACGCCCTGCCCGAAGCCCTTGATGGCGCCGAGGCCGAAACGGATGGCGTCGCCGTCCACGGTGAAGTTCACGTCGCTTGTGTTTACATCCGGCGGGAGGATGCGGATGCCGGTCGTGCGGCATTCGTTGATGAGGAACGTGAGCTTTTTCGCGTTGGAAAGTTCGCTGGTGAGCACGGCGGCCATGAATTCGGGGCGGTAGTTGGCCTTCAGGTATGCCGTGCGATAGGACAGCAGCGCGTAGGCGGCGCTGTGCGACTTGTTGAAGCCGTACTCGGCGAACTTCTTGATGTTCTCCCAGATGCGCTCCGCCTGAGCCGTCGGAATCCTGTTCGTTTTGGCGCAGCCGTCGATGAACTTGTCGTGCTGGGCCTCCATGTCCTTGATCTTCTTCTTGCCGATGGCGCGGCGGAGGATGTCGGCCTGGCCGAGCGAGAATCCGGCGAGCACCTGCACGCACTGCATGATCTGTTCCTGATAGAGCATGATGCCGTACGTTTCCTTCAGGTACTGTTCCATGAGGGGATGGTCGTATTCGAGCGGGATGGTGCCTTTTTTGCGTCCGACGAAGAGGTCGAGGAACTGCATCGGGCCGGGGCGGTAGAGCGCCACGAGAGCGATGATGTGCCGGAGATTCTCGACGCCGAACTTGCGGCAGAGATCCTGCATGCCGCCGGATTCGAGCTGGAACACGGAAACGGTGTCGCCGCGGTTGATGAGGTCGTAGGTCTTCTGGTCGTCCAGCGGGATCGCGTCCATGTCGAGCGTGACGCCGTGCGTGCGCTTCACGTTGTCCACGGCGTCCTGGATCACGGTCAGCGTGCGGAGGCCGAGGAAGTCCATTTTGAGGAGGCCGATGCTTTCGCAGAGGGGCGCGACGTACTGCGTGATGACTTCCTCGTGCGCGCCGCGTCCGAGCGGAACGAGGTCGGCGAGCGGCTGGTTGCAGATGATGACGCCGCAGGCGTGGATGCCCATCTGGCGGTTGAGCTGTTCGATCGGAGCGCAGTATCCGAAGATCTCGCGGACCCAGGCTTCCTTTTCAAGCAGCTGTTTGAGCTCGGGCGACTCCTTGACGGCTTTCGCGAGCGTCATCTTCGGGTCTTCCGGGATGAGCTTGGTGATCATGTTGCCTTCCGCCGGGGTGCGCCCGAGGACGCGCGCGACGTCCTTCACGACGGCCTTCGCCTTCAGCGTGCCGTACGTGCCGATCTGCGACACGCTGTCCTCGCCGTACTTCCGGATCACGTAGTCGATGACCTCCTGGCGGTGACGTTCGCAGAAGTCCGTATCGAAGTCGGGCGGCGACACGCGATCCGGGTTCAGGAATCGCTCGAACAGCAGGTCGTATTTCATCGGGTCGATGTTCGTGATGCCGCTCAGGTAGGCCACGATGGAGCCTGCGCCGGAACCGCGCCCCGGTCCGACCGGGATGCCGTGTTCCTTCGCCCAGTTGATGAAGTCCCACACGCAGAGGAAGTAACTCGGATACTTCGTGCGGTTGATGACCGACAGCTCAAAGTCCATGCGGTCGAGGTTACGTTTCGCCTCCTCCTTCTTGTCCTCCGGCGGATTGAACGGGTCGTAGCCGTATTTCTTCTCGTAGCCGCACACGCTGTCCGCGCGGCCCGTGCCGTACAGGCAGATGCTGCGGAGATAGGCGGCGGATTTCTTCATGACGATGCGGCGTTCGATGAGATTGGCGCGCTTGTCGTCCGAGGGAAGCGGCTTTTCGGGTTCCTTCTCGTGGTCCTTCGCGATTTCGGCGTCGATCTCCGTTTCGGATTCGGCGCGGATGGCGTCCAGGTCGAGCGTGTCGATGAATTCCTGCGGCGGAGTGTATTCGGGATAGTGGTTCTCGTAGCCGATCGTGACGTCGCACTGTTCGGCGACCGCGAGCGTGTTCGTGATGGCGTCCGGAGCCTCGGTCCCGAAGACCTGCATCATCTCGTCGCCGGACTTGAAGTAGAATTCGTCGTACTCCATCTTCATCCGGCGTTCGTCGCTCAGCGTAGTGCGCGTCTGGATGCACAGCATGATCTCGTGGGAACGCGCATGTTCCTTCTTCAGGTAGTGGACGTCGTTCGTGGCGACCAGGCGGATATCGTTCTCGCGGGCGAGCTGGATGAGGCCGCGGTTGACGGTCTTCTGGTCCTCGATCCCGTGGTACATGAGCTCCAGGCAGAAGCTTTCCTTGCCGCCGAAGAGGTCGAGGTACTCGAACAGCACCTTGCGGCCGGCATCCACGCCGCCGCGCAGGATCGCCACGTCGATCTCGCCCTGCAGGCACGCGCTCATGCCGATGATGCCCTCGTGGTACTTCGCGAGGAGGTCGCGATCGATACGGGGCTTGTAGTAGAACCCGGTCATGTGCGCTTCGGAATTGAGCTTGCAGAGGTTGTGGTAGCCGACGTTGTTCTTCGCCAGCAGGATCAGGTGAAACCCCTTGATGTTCGGAACGCCGGGCTGTTTTTCCAGACGGCTGCCGGGCGCGATGTAGGTCTCGCAGCCGATGATCGGTTTGATATCCGCCTTTTTCATGGCGTTGTGGAACTCGTAGCAGCCGCCCATGACGCCGTGGTCGGTGATCGCGCAGGCCTTCATGCCGTATTCCTTCGCCATCGTGACCAGGTCGACCTTGCCCTCGGCGTCTTCCTTCTTCAGTTTCGCCCAGGAGATGGCGCACGCGCCATCCAGCAGGCTGTAGTCCGTATGCAGGTGCAGATGCACGAAATCCGTAGCCATAATTCCCGTATCCCTAATCGTTTGCGTTCAAGATAAAACCTGTGGACGGCGGCGGGAAACGCGCGTGTCCATCTATAAAAAGCGATATGAATTAATTATACAGCCGAAACGGGAATTTTTCAAACCGGAAACGGGAAAAAGACATGATTTGTTGCCAGAAGCCCGGAAAATGAAAGAAAGGAAGGAATCAGCGCCGCAAAACGGATCATTTCCACGCCCCTCCTTTTCAGGGTATTTTCCCGCTTTTTTCCTCTTTACGTTTGCATTTTGGGAAAAACGTGGTATTTTATAGTGTTTCACGTATTTTTTGTCGTGGGCTGGTAGCTCAGTCGGTAGAGCATCGCCCTTTTAAGGCGGGTGTCCAGGGTTCGAGTCCCTGCCAGCTCACTTTTTTTGTACCCTCATTCCTGCGTTTTTCTTTCCTCGATACACAGTTGGCGGAATCCCGTTTTATCCCCGTTTTCAAAAAAAGAAAAGGGTTCGCACACGAAATGCAAACCCTTGAAGATCAAAATGGTGGTGGGGGGAGGATTCGGACCTCCGAAGGCATGGCCGGTAGATTTACAGTCTACTGCATTTGACCGCTCTGCAACCCCACCAGGAAACAGCACTTGGAGCGGGTAGAGGGAATCGAACCCTCACAATTAGCTTGGAAGGCTAATGTTCTACCGTTGAACTATACCCGCGGGTGTTTCAAAAGAGGATTTATTACTATACATCTTTTGTCGGAGAAATCAAGTCCGGAACAAGAAAAAAGCGGAAAAAACATAGATTTGACGCGGTTTTACACGCAGAATCCACCGGGCGGGATTGACTTCTCCCGGGCACAAAAATCAGGACTTGGGAACAAGCGGGACCGGAGAGTCTTTCCTGTGGAAGAAATCCTGCCGGAAGGCGTACTTCTCGCCGCGATAACAGCTCATGCGCTGAATCCAGCGGTAGCGGAGCCCCTTGAAGCAATAGCCGATCTCGTGATGGCGGCAGAGATAAAGGAAATCGCGGGCGGATTCGGCAGCGAAACCGGCGAACGCGCGGCAGAAACACGGTTTCGTGCCGTAAAGCATGCCGTTCGCGATCCCCTCGTTGTAGAAGCGTTTCCGCAGGATGTCCGGCGTATAATTGTGCGAATGCACCACGGCGGCGTCCTTTTCGTAGACGACCTTCAGCCCGGATTCGCGGATGCGGAGCGCCCAGTCGATGTCCTCCGAATACTGGAACGCCGGATTGAACCGGATTCGCCGCGCGACATCCGAACGGGCCGCGGAGAAGACCAGGGAGAACATGAATCCCCAGGTGGCCGCGACCGTGCCGTCGCCGAACGCGCGCTCATAGTCCTTGCGCACCAGCGGAAGGGCGTCCGCGCGCGGTACCTGATTGCCGTAGACTGCGCCGACGGCTGGATCATGAAGACGGGCGACGATGCGTTCCACCGCGTCGCGGCTGCACGGAACGGCGTCGGAATTGTTGAAGACGATGTATTTGCCGTTCGCGGCGTCAATTGCGCGATTCAGCACGCGGGGCGGATTGTACAGTTGACCGTCCCACGGGACGACCTTGACCGAAGGAAACGACGCGGCGGTCTCCAGCGTGCCGTCGGTGGAATTGTCGTCGAAAAGCAGAATCTCCATGCGCGCCGCGACAGTCTGTTCGCAGAGCATGGACAAGGTATCGCAAATGAGGTCGCGGTCATTGTGGGAACGCACCACGACGGTGATTTCGGGCGGACAACCGGTTTGTGTTTCCGCGGGCATGGGAGATCACGCTCCGGCGGTTTTCAGTTCGAACGCGCCCTGTTTCATCAGGCGGAAGAAATCGGCGATCTCGCGCGGGTGCTCCGCAAGCTCGTTCACGGAGAGGATGCAGGCAGTGGAATCGCGGTCGTCGGGCGAGAATCCGTGCATGCCGGGGATGGGTTTGTTTCCCATGTCGCTCGGGACCAGCTGGATGCCCGGATCGAGCAGGAATATTTCGTCGCCGTAGCTGGCATCAGAGAAATCGACGTGGAGCGCGGTCTTTTCCTCCGGCGTGAGCCAGTGGCCGGGCGCATCCTTCACGGCGTCCATGACCGGCTTGCGCGCATCGGGATTCGGGAACCATACGCGAAGCATGGTGGAATCGTACGCGGCGATATAATCCTGTCCGAACTTGAGCGGAAGCGCTTCGAGTTTGGATTTGATATCGGCCTCGCCCTTCAGCGGCGTCATGCCGTGGTCGGAGAAGATGCAGAAATCGACCTGGCGGAAATGCGCCCGCGCGGTTGCAAGCAGGCCGCGCACCTTGGCGGAGAAGGCCTCCAGGTGCTTCGCCACGACCTCGGGTTCATGCACGTGGAAATGCAGCATGCTGTCCAGTCCGGCGGTATAAACGAAGAAGAACTCCGTCTTTTCCTCCTCCAGCAGCTTCTTCGCGGCTTCGATGTTCTGGTCGTCGTTCAGATGCCAGTTCGAGATATGGAACGGCACGCCGGATTCGGTCAGGACGTCCCGGAGATTCTTCACCGGGGCCAGGCCGTGCGGCGCGAAAATATCCTGTTTCTCGCAGTAGTCGAAGAACGGCAAACGGGCGTACGGTACGCGATAGAGGTTGAAGTAGCCCGTGTAGTTCTTCCAGCGCGCAAACCACAGGCTCAGGCGATGGCGGATGCGGTGGTTGTCGAAGATGACCGAGGGATGCAGGAAGGGATGCACAAAGCGGAAAAAGGAGAACGGGGACTTCGCATCTTTCGGACGGTAGAAAAAGCTGAAATGACCGTGTTTCGTGGGGGGCTCGCCGGTCAGGATCGTGGGAACGCATGTCGAGGAATAGCCGAACTGCGTGCGGACGGGCAGGCGCACCGGAAACTCATCCATCATGAAACGGTAGCGCTGGACGATCTCGTACCCGAGCGCGTCGCTGAACATAAAAATCTTAACACGATCCTTCAAAGCTTTGTCTCCGGAAGCAGAAAAATAAGATATAATAGTTTAGCACAAAATTTCGAATTTTCAAGCCGGAAAAAGCTTAATTGTAGCGTTTCCAGAGCCGGATAAACGTGTCGGTCTCGTGCCCGGGATCCTCCAGACAGGTCGTCAGCAGGCGCAGGAGCTTCACACGCGGATGAACCGCAAGAGGGGAAAGCATCGACGGCAGGGCCGGAGCGCTGAGGACCGAGAGGATCATGGACTTCAGGGAACGCGGTCCGGCGTCCGCGATGCGGCAGGCGGAGAAATGCGCGTCGGCGGAGGCGATGTGCCGCGTGATCTCCGTGGAGACGAGCGTCATAGTGCGGAACCAGCAGTCCAAATGATACGCATAATCCGGTTCTTTCCCCGTGCCGGGTGCGTATTTGAACGCAAGCGCGTCTTCGTATGCGGGGATCAGCCAGGACGCCTCGTAATACTTGCGGAGCGCTTCGAGGCGTTCCGTCCCGCTCGTGCGGTAGTCGTGATGCACGATCAGAATGGCGTCGCCGCAGCCCAGCGCGGCCTTGTGAATGTTGCGCCGGACGAAGTCCGCTTCGTTCGGATCGGACGCCCGCTGACGGGCGAAAAGAAGTCCGGCGCCGCGGTTGAGGAGAAGGCGGGCGGCTTCGGTCCAGGGAAGTCCGGAGAACGGACGGCGGGGTGCATCATCGAAGATATGTTCATCTCCGAAGACAACACGGCTCCCTGCGAAAAGCTCCTGAATCATCAGCGTGTGCGCATCCTTGTAAAGCGTCTTCAGGGATTTGACGCAGCAGAAATCGACGTCGATGGCGAGCTTGCCATGCCACTCCGAAGAAATGGAATTCAACAGGTTGTGAAGACCGGGAGTCGGGTTCTGCCCGTTCATCACCACGAAGAAATCCATGTCGTTGTACGGCATGCCGTCGGGCGTGGCGCCGCCCTCGCCCCGTCCGTAGCCGCCGCCGAGCACGACGGCGCGGATCGCGGAGGATTCCGGCGAGGCGGCAAGTGTGGCCCGGATGCCGTCGATGGCGTCCTGGATGTGGCGTTCAACACGTGGATCAGCGGATTTGGAGTAAGACATGGTCGGGGAAAATGGGGTTATTGAAATCAGTTGCCGGAACACTCGACGGGAAGATCGGGTTCGCGGTCGAATTCCTTACGGTAGAGCTTGACCGCGGTCCGGAGGACGTCCGGCCAAATCTTCGCGTCCAAAGCGCCCGCGCGGGGCGTATATGCAGCGATGAAACGAAGGGCATCGCGCCGGGAAAGACCGAGGTCCATGGAGGAGAAAAAGATCCCGGCCAGGTCCTTGACGCGGTAACGGCGGCGGATGCGCGAACGCAGCTGCGCCCGGTGGAGGTCGATCACATGAAGTATGATGCGTTTCTCCTGAAGCGAGGCGGGATCCAGCAGAAAATGGCAGATGTAGCAGTCGCGGTGGTTCAGGCCGCTGCCGTGCATCCGGGCGATGGTCACGGCTAAAGCGCGGATGATGCGGTTCTTGAGCGCGGGCGGCGGCGGATTCGTCTTCCAGTCGCGGCAGAAATCCTCCAGCGAGATCATGCCGACGAGGTCCTCGGTCACCAGGAACGATTCCATGGCGGCGGGATTGACGCCCCGGATGCCGAACGCACAGGCGGTCATGGTCGGCACGCCGAGCTTGTTCAACAGGGAGATCGCGAGGTATTCGTTGGCGGATCCGATCACGGGGAGCTTGAACTGGAGCAGATTCTTCCATATCTCGCGCCAGCCGACCGGCCCGTGCAGCTTGATGAAATAGGATTTGCCATCCATGCGGAACCGCATGGTCTTGCGGTTCTTGACGTCGCGGAAGACTTCCCCGGTCACGGAAAACGCGCTGGCGAACGGGTCCTTGCCCCAGGCTTTCCGGAACGTGTCGTTGAAGTAAAGCTTTTCCACGGGAACCTCGCTCGGTTACAGACGGTCGGGCCGGACGGTCACATTGCCCTTGGAGTCCGTCATGTAAACGGGCTCCTCTTCCGGGGGCATTTCGGCCGGATCGGAGGCGGCCTCCTCCGGCGTTCCGGTCGCGCGGATCATGATCTCGAAAACCTTTTCCGGGGCTTTCTTTTCCCAGCTGCTCTTGTACTCCATCGCGATGCCGCAGACGCCCGGACCGATGACGCGGTAGGCGAAATAATGCGTGCCTTCGCGCCCCTCGACAGGCCGGAACCGGCGCGTACCGTCCGGATCGGGATCGGATTCGTAGCGTTCGCCCTTCTCGGAGAGGATGCGCACGCTGCCCGCACCGTGCCGGGAATACCAGTCGTATCCGGGCGTACCGTCGGCGCTCAGCGCCACCAGGATCGTGTCGCCGACGCACAGATCAAGCGTCCTGCCGGAATCCGAATTCGTCAGCAGGATCTGCTGCGGGGAACGGCAGGAGACCGTAAGGCAGGCAGCGAGAACCGCCAGGAAAAGACCGATCGTGAACCGGAAAAACGTCATGGATCGCAGCTGTGTGTTTTCGGATTGGACAGGAAATGCGGAATCCCGCTCCGGCGAAAGCGATGACGCTGGAACGGGGAACAGTACGGGATCAGGCTCAGTTGCCCGCCATCATGTCCGCGGCGTCGGCTTCGGCGGAGGTGATGGCCTTCACGCCGTAGTCGTTTGTCAGGACGTCGATGATGCCGGGCGAGAAGAACGCGGGGAACGTCGGACCGAGACGGATATTCTTGAACCCGAGCGTGAGCAGCGCCAGAAAGACCGCGATCGTCTTCTGTTCGTACCAGGAGAGGACGAAGGAAACGGGGAGTTTGTCGAGCGTGCGGATGCCGAGGGCGTTCTGGAGCTCGAGTGCGATGCGGATGATGGAGTAGGCGTCGTTGATCTGACCGATGTCCATGACGCGCGGGATGCCGGTGATCTTGCCGAGATCGAGGTTCAGGAAACGGTACTTGACGCCGCCCGCGGTCAGGATGACGGTGTCGGGCGGGAGCGCCTTGGCGAGCTCGGTGTAATACTCGCGGCGTTCGTCGCGTCCGTCTTCGCCCGCGATCACGACGAAACGGCGGATGGTGCCGTTTTCGATGTAGTGCGCGATCTGGGAGATCACGGAGCAGACCTGATGGTGTCCGAAGCCGCCGGTGAGCACGACGGAATCGGTATCGAGCGGCGTGGGCGCGGGAAGACTCTTGGCGAGTTTGATGACCTCGGAGAAGTCCTTCTGCATGCCGATGTGACGGTGCGTGATGTGCGGCGTACCCTTGCAGCCGGCCATGCCGGTGGTGAAGATGCGTCCGCGGTAGGCGTCCTGCACCGGCGTGAGGCAGTTCGAGTTGACGATGACCGGGCCGTTGAACGAGGCAAAATCCTGCGTCTGGGTCCACCAGGAGCCGCCGTAGTTGCCCTTCAGATGGGGGAATCTGCGGAATCCGGGGTACGTGTTGGCGGGGAGCATGTCGCCGTGCGTGTAGACGTCGATGTCGGCGTGCTCGGTCTGGATCAGAAGTTCCTCGAGGTCCTTCAGGTCCTGGCCGGACATCAGGATGCCGGGGTTCTGACCGGCTTTCCAGGAGACGTGGCAAATGGTCGGGGAACCGTAGGTCTCGGTGTTGGCTTCGTCCAGCAGCGCCATGGCGATGGAGGCGATGCGGCCGCACTCGACGATCAGCAGAGCGAGGCGTTCGTGCGGGGTATCGGGTTTGGCCGTGGCGGACAGCACTTTGATGATGAAGTTGTAGATGGCGTTGTCCTCGTAGCCGAGGGCGAGCGCATGGAACGCAAAGGCACAGACGCCTTTCAGGCCGCACATGAGCAAGTCGCAGTAGGCGCGCTCCTCCGGGTCTTCGAGGGAGACGGAAGGATCCACCTGGATGTCGGAATCGAGCGTGCGGAGAGCGCGTTTCGCCTCGTCGATGAGGGAATAGATGCGGTCGGGGTTGAAATTGGTATCGGTAAGCGTGGCGGATATGGCGCGGACGATGAACCGGCTGAATTCGCGCGTGACATTGGTGCGGCCTTCAAGGGTCAGAGCGACGGCCTTGAGCTCGGCGATGAGACGGTCCTGAAGGTTGGCCGTCTCGGAGGTCTCGCCGCAGCGGCCGCCTGTCGTGCAGCCTTTGTTGCCGAAAGCCTCCTGACACTGATTGCAGAACATGGATCCTTCCATCTGGATTCTCTCCTTTATAAAAAATTGATGTTGTGTTTCGGAAAAAAAGGAAATCCCGGATGTATTTTACACGCTGGAACCCGTTTTGTCAAATCGTTTCCACGGAAAACGTCCAGGATTTGCGAAATTTCGCTTTGCGGATCGGGAATGGCGCCGTCAAAAAACAGGCAGGCGGCTCCGGCGTCACAAGCACGGAACCGCCATGCCGGCGTTTTGTCCGCCGAATGCGGAAGTTATGCTTTCTTCGCGATCTTGGACCAGGAATCCTTCAGCGCGACCGTGCGGTTGAACACCGGATGATCCTTGGAGTGGTCCTTCGGGTCGGAGAAGAAATAGCCGATACGCTCGAACTGAACGTGCGTGCCCGGCAGGAGTTCGGCCAAACCGGGTTCGATGCGGCATTTCGCGACCTTCAGGGATTCCGGATTCAGGTAGCTCTTCCAGTCGGCGTCCTCCGAGATGGCAGAGAGATCGGGGATCGTGAAAAGCTTGTCGTACAGACGGACCTCGGCCTCAAGGGACCGGTCGGCGGAAACCCAGTGAATCGTGCCCTTGACCTTGCGGCCGTCGGTGGCGTTGCCGCCCTTCGTGGCTGGATCGTACGTGGCGTGAAGCTCCACGATCTCGCCGTTTTCGTCCTTCACGAAGGAAGTGCAGGTCACGAAATAGGCACTGCGGAGGCGGACTTCCTTGCCGACCGCGAGGCGGTGGAACTGCTTCACGGGGTTCTCCATGAAGTCGTCGCGCTCGATGTAGAGCGTCTTCGAGAACGGGACCTTGCGGTTGCCCGCGGCGGGGTCTTCCGGGTTGTTCACGGTCTCGACTTCCTCGACCTGGCCTTCCGGGTAGTTGTCAATCACGAGCTTGAGCGGGTTCATGACGGCCATCGCGCGGCGCGCGGACTTGTTCAGGTCGTCGCGGACGCAGTGTTCGAGGAGTTCGATCTCGGTGAGGCTGTTGAATTTGGTCACGCCGATGGTCTCGCAGAAATCACGGATGGCGGAGGCGGGGATGCCGCGGCGGCGCATGCCGCAGATGGTGGGCATGCGGGGATCGTCCCAGCCGTTCACGAGGTTGGTTTTCACGAGCTCGAGGAGCTTGCGTTTGCTCATGACGGTATAGGTCAGATTGAGGCGCGCGAATTCGATCTGCTGGGGTTTGCAGGGGGTGTCGAGCGTGTTCAGGATCCAGTCGTAAAGCGGACGGTGGATCTCGAACTCAAGCGTGCAGATGGAGTGCGTGATGCCTTCGATGGCGTCCTCCAGGCAATGAGCGAAGTCGTAGAGAGGATAGATGCACCACTTCGAGCCCGTGTTGTGGTGGTCGGCGTGACGGATGCGGTAGATGGCCGGGTCGCGCATGTGAATGTTCGGCGAAGCCATGTCGATGCGGGCGCGAAGCACTTTGCTGCCGTCCGGGAACTCGCCGGCGCGCATGCGCTCGAAAAGGTCCAGATTCTCCTCGATCGTGCGCTTGCGTCCGGGCGGCTCCTTGCCGGGTTCGGTCAGCGTGCCGCGGTATTCCTTGAATTCCTCCTCGGAGAGCTCGCAGACGTAGGCCTTCCCCATCCTGATGAGCTGGACCGCGTACTCGTACATCTGGTCGAAGTAGTCGGACGCGTGGAAGAAACGGTCCTCCCAGTCGGCGCCGAGCCATTTCACGTCTTCGAGGATGGATTCGACATACTCGGTATCCTCCTTCACGGGGTTCGTGTCGTCGAGGCGGAGGTTGAACTTGCCGCCGAACTTCTGCGCGGTGCCGAAGTTCAGACAGATGCTTTTCGCGTGGCCGATATGGAGGTAGCCGTTCGGCTCCGGCGGGAAACGCGTCTTGACCGCGCCGCCGTTCTTTCCGGCTTCGAGGTCCTTGCGGATGATCTCGTGGATGAAGTTGTCTGGGAGATTGATCTCGGTTTCACTCATGATTGCAGCTCCGTATGTGATTCAGTCAAAAAAACAGAATAATCTATTAGTATAGCATGATTTAGCCCGGCTTTCAAGCCGGAATCCGAAAGTTCAGCAAAAGTTGACGAAGAGGACCTCCGGCGGACAGCAGATGCGGGCGTAGAACCAGGTGGCACCGATCCCGGCGGACACGTACATCGTCGCGCCGGTCAAACTGTGCCGGTACGCGCCGTATTCCAGGCGTTTACTGAACCGCGACGACGTAATGACCGCCCCGAATCCGGGGATCCGGAACTGGCCGCCGTGGGTATGGCCGCAGAGGATCAGCGGCGCGCCTTTCAGCTTGTCCGTGAGAAGCATGGCCGCCGCGGTATCGGGATTGTGCGAAAGGACGCAGACATTCTCGGAACACGGGATCGCCGCCTCGCAGGAAAGCCCGTCGCCTTCCTTCGCGTCGTCCAGCCCGTGGAACCGGATCCCGCACGCCTCGGCCGTTTCATTCATCAGAAGTTGAAAACCGGCACTGGCGAAAAGGTCGCACCAGCGTTCCGCGGGAAGCCATCGGCGGCGGAGTTCCCAGTTGCCGCAGACCGCGAACTTCCTCGGCCCGGACGGGATGGTACGCAGGAACGCAAGCGATCTGTCGATCCATGCGGCTTCTCCAACCAAGTCGCCGCCAAACAGAATGCAGTCCGGCATCGGGATCACTTCGAAAAGCTCCCGAAAGGATTCTGTCAGCCACTCCGTCCCGCCGCTCTGCCGGATACCGGGGAAAAAGCCCAGCACACCGGAGGTCCGGATGTGTGGATCGGAGAAAAACAGCAGGGTGCGTCCGGCGAGACACGGCTTGGAAACACGCAGGAACCGGACATGCAGACCGGACGGAAGCACGCGCGTCTCCCTGACAAGAGACGACGCAGACCGCCAGAGCAGGACGCCAGCGCGCTGCTCAGGCGTCAGCTTCGTTCTCTGTTTCCGGACATAGATCCGGGATTTGAAGGCGGAAACGTCCGACATGGCCGGTACGCGGGCAAAAGCGGATTTATTCGCCGGAAAGCTCTTTGATCATGTCGGCAGGCAGGGGTTCAAGCTTCTCGATCAGGCATTCGCCGAGTTCAGGCAGCTTGACTTTTTCGCCGATCCGGTGTTCCACAAGCGCCTGTCCGAGCGGAGCCTTGTAGGCGATGCGGCCACGGTCGACGTCGCCGTCCCATGCGCCGAGGATGTAGTAGGAGACATCCTTGCCCCTGGCGTCCTTCAGGAAGACGCGGCAGCCCGGCACGACAGTGTCGGTGACCTCGACGTCGGCAAAGTTCGTGACATCCATGAAGCCGAGCGATTTTTCGAGTTCGGAGCGGCGTCTCTGGAGGAAGCGGCGCTGTTCCTTGGCGGCGTCGTATTCCGCATTTTCGCGAAGGTCGCCGAAGCTTCTGGCATACGCCACGGCTTCGGCGTTCTGCGGGATCAGGACCTCGACGAGGTGCTTGAGTTCCGCCTGCATGCGCTTCTGCGAAGCCATGGACGCGACAGGCGGCTGTTCGGTGGTGCTGGCCGCACCGATGCCGAGGAGCTTGCTGCCCTCGCCGCTTTCGATGTATTCCATGAATTCGGGGGAGATGCGGCCCATCTTGACCATGACGCTCTGAAGCTCGCTGGCCTGGGTGCGGAATTTCTGAAGACTGCCGACGATGGACGGAATGTCGCCGTCGGCGTTCTCAATGAGGTATTTGCGGAAGTCGGCCTTTTCGCCGAGGAGAATGCGTTTGAGTTCGCGTTGCGCCGCGCCCCATTCTTTCGGGAGGTCCGAGCGGTTCAGGGCGGCGACGACGGTTTCCATGTCGACCAGCGAGGTGATGATCTTGGATTTGATGCGGGCTTTGTTCTTCCAGATCCAGAGGCAGACGTCGGCGGACAGGGTGTCCATCGCGGCGATCTTGGTGATGATGCTCTGGACGAGGGCGGCGTCCGCGGCTTCACGCGCGGCGGCTTCCTCTTTCGTCTCGGACGCCACTTTCTTCTGCGGCTCGAAGAAGACGGTCATACAGCGGAGCGGAAGCATCAGCCCGAGGGAAACGAACTCATCCTGCGTATAAATGGCGCGCGTGGCGGCCAGAAGTCCGTCGAGGTCCTTCACGGAGACCTTCGCCCAGATCGCGAGGTTCGTGAGCTTGACATCGTCGGGGATGGAGGCGGGCCAGAAGGGGACCTGGCCGCGAAGCGGAGTGAACATCGCCTTGAGAATTTCCGGCGCGGCATCGAGGGAAAGCCAGGAAATGGATTCGGCGAGCATCTGGACGTCTTTCGGGAGGAGTCTGGAACTGACGCGCACGAACAGCTTTCCGAGTTTTTCGGCGGCGGTTTCATCAACCGTCACAACGCCGCCGGCATCCACAACGCCCTTCAGGAGCGTATACAGCTCGAGGACACTGCGGGAGTCGCTGAAATGACGCTTTCCGCCAACCGCGGCAGCCGCGGGAGCCGCATCCCACCAGGCCGCGAAATCCGTGGCGCCGAAGACCTGCGGGACCAGGAGACGCTGCACGAACTCCTGGATCTTCTGTTCCGGGACTTCGACCAGCGCCAGACGGTTCAGGATGCGGCGGTATTCGGACGCGGGACGGACCGTGGCACGAAGCGGAGAGATCAGGTCCATAAGATCGGGAGTCGTCTCGAAGAAATAGGCGGACACGACGGCCGAGGCGATCGGAATGGAAGAGGAGCTGGAACCGTCGATCGGGGTGACGGCGATGGTGCCGGTCACGCGGTCAATGCCGGTAATGCGGCCACACAGTCCGGTTTCCGCCTGGTACATGATCGCAGTGGAGCGCAGGCGCTGGAGCTTTTTGAGGCGGAGCGCGACTTCACGGACGCCGACGTTCGCGTCTTTCGCACCGAGGGCTTTCACGACAGCGCCGCTCACCAGGTAGGGGGGGAGCAGTTTGCGGACCGCGTAGTTCAGCGAAGAGCGGAACGCCGCAGAATCCAGAATGGAGAGTTCGGCGATGCGAACGCAGAATTTGGCCTTGTCGACGGAGGCGGAAATCTGGTCGTCCCACGCCTCAAACAAAGCTTCGAACTGAGGCGCGGCGGCGCGGAGTTCCTGAATGCCGTCCGCGGTTCCCAGACGGTTGACGCGGTCAAGCAGAACGTTGACAGCGTCGTCGCGCTGTTCCAGCTGGGCGTACAGGATCAGGTCCGGAAGAGAAAAGTCATTGATGCTCATGGTGAGTCGTCTCCTTCGACATCGGTTAGTCAAATAGCATTTGTGATTTATATAACTAATTAATGTACACCTGATCCGGTGTTTTTTCAAGTTTTTTTCGGAACCGGAAGCGATTTTTCCCGCTTTTTGATTTGATTTTTTTCCGGAAAGAACTATGTTTATTTTTTATCTTCCGTTTTCAACATTTTTTTCTGCACAATCCGGAGTCCTGCGCCATGGAATCATTCGACGTCATCATCTGCGGAAGCGGTCCCGCCGGACTCGCGGCCGGACTCGCAGCCGCCTCGCACGGCGCTTCAACGGTCATCCTGGACCCGAACTACGTCATCGGACGCAAGCTGTGCGCCACCGGAAACGGACGCTGCAATTTCTCCAACACGCTGCCCCCGCTCAAGTTCATGGCGGAATTCGGACGCCACGGACGGTTCATGACCGACGCACTGCGCGCCGCGCCGCGCGAGTTCTTTCTGGAACTGCTTCAGAAAGAGGGAATCCGCCCGACGGTCGAAAACGAGATCCACTATTTCCCGATGAACGGCAGGGCGTCCGATGTCCGTGATGCGTTTCTGCGTGCGGCGAAACGTGCCGGAGCGGAAACGCGCCTGTCCGTCTCCGCACGGCGCATCCTCGTGGAAAATGGGGCCGCCTCCGGCGTTGAAACGAACGGAGGAGAAATCATCAAGGCTTCGCATGTGATCCTGACATGCGGCGGCACGGCCGCCCCTTCGCTCGGCGGTACGGCATCCGGACTGGAACTCGCGAAAGAGCTCGGGCACAATGTCCGCGAGCCCGTCGCGACCCTTGCGCCGATCCATGTCGACGACCCGTGGATCTCCGAACTTGCCGGGCTGACCGTGCCCGATGCCGAACTCGGCGTTATGGCCGGGACCCGTCACGTTTCCATGCGCGGCAGCCTGCTCTTCACGCACACGGGTTTTTCCGGCCCGGCGGCGCTGAACCTCTCCGGCGCGGTGAACCGCGTTCTTTTGGAAGAGAAGCCCGCCCAGATTTTCCTGCGCGTCCTGCCTGACAAAAAGGAACAGAACCTGTACGACTATCTGATCGACGAACGGGAAAAGGTGCCGGACCATCTTCTGAAAAACTCCCTCGCACGCATCATGCCGCGTTCGCTGGCATCACTCATCTGCGAACGCCTTTTCGGCGAGGATTTCCACTCCAAACGCCTCACGAACGCCGGAGCGCACGAGCTGGCGCATCTGGTGGATCGCATGCCGTTCACCGTATCGAAACCGGCCACGATGGACGAGGCCATGGCAATGGACGGCGGCGTCCTGCTGAAGGAAGTCGATCCGCGCACGATGGAAAGCCGCCTGGTCAGGGGGGTGCATTTCGCAGGAGAAATCCTCGACCTGACCGGGCCGACCGGCGGGTTCAACATCCAGTTCGCACTGTCCGGCGGACGCCTCGCGGGCCTCGCCGCGGCAGGCGCGCTGTAATCAACTCCGCGCCAGAATCAGTTCAGCGGGGAAACAACGATTCAGGCGGCGGCGGATTCGGCTGTTTCAGCCTGACGAGCGTATCTTCCAGCCAGCCCCGGAAGGACACGCTGCGCGAACGGCATTCATCCGCACAGATCGCGAGCATGGCAAACGGATCGGCGACAGGCGTTTCCGGATTCGCGCGGGACAATTCCGACCTCGGATCGTACAGGAACTCCGAAAGCGTCTTTTCGTGTTCGACGGCATGACGAAGCGCTTCGCCAAGAGGAGACTGCGGATTCTGAGCGGGAAGCATTTCCCGGCACCGTTCAAAGAATCTCGTTGTGATCCGGGCCGATTCAAGCCGGACGGCGCGGCGTTCGCGGTACAAGTCCTCCGGCGCACCGCCAAGACGTTTCGCACGAATCCGGGCATGATCCTCCAGTTCGCAGAGGGCGTGAATTGCCTGCAGGAACTCATCGGCGAGCCAATCGCCGCCCGCCTTCGCACATTCGAACATGCGTCTCAGATTCATCCAGCCGGGAAGCGTCCGCACGACCAGCGCCGAACAGACCGGAGCGACCGTCTCCGCCGCGGCAAGGACCAGATCGCGTAAAGCGACTTCAGAAATCACCAGGCCGGATTCCAGTTTCAGACGTTCGGAAATCGTACGGAACGTCATGCCCGCCAAATGATAATCCGTCACGTAGGAAACAAACGATGCGTCGAACATCTGTCCGCCGCCGGACGGATCGGGAAAGAGCGCCGGAACAGGCGCGGTGGAAGCCATCCCCGAACCGTCGTCGGAAACATACATGGCGCGATGGATCGTCCGCCGGACAACCGGAGAACGGACCGCAATCGCTGACGCCGACTCGTATGCGATCACCGACATTCCGGCGGATTTGGAGGGCGGAAGTTCCAGCTTCACTTCGTCCGAAGGAAGATCAGACGGAACGATTACCGGTTCGGGGATACGGTAGGACGCGGCGGATTCATGCAGGGTTCCGTCCGTCGTTTCCGGAACACTGTTTTTCCGCAGGAGGTCATCCGGCGGAACCTTCTCTATCTCAGCCGGAATCGCATACAATCCGGGCATGACACGTCCGTATGCCTGACGCGACAGGAGATCTATCGTCTTTTTCAGCGCGGCATTCTCGTGCCGGCTGGCTATAAGCTCGCGTTCGAGCTCCGATTTCCGGTCGGACGGCATAGGAATCGGGGGGGGGAACTTCTGCCGGAAGACGGGATCACAGTCCGAAGAAAGCCATAGGACCGTCGTAGCACATGGTCTTCGCGAGCTTCACGGCGACGGGTTCCGGCATCTGCCCAGCCTCGACCATGCCGCCGAGCGTGGAGGAAAGTATCCTGCGGAACATCTCGAAACGGGAACCGTAGCTCAGGAGCTTGCGGGAATCCGAGACCATGCCGGCGAACGCGCTCAGCAGATCGACGCTGCCGATGTATTCCAGCTGGCGCTTCATGCCGATGGGCGTGTCGCAGAGCCACCATGCGGAACCGAGGCGGACCGTACTGCCGAACGCGCGGGAGAGCGCGGCGAGCGTGGCCTGATGCGCCTGGTCCAGACAGTACAGCACGATTTTCAGGCGGCCGTCGAACCGGTTCAGGAACCGGATGAGCTTCGCCTCGTGGGACTGGAACAGATCGCTCACGTCGCCGCCGGAGTCCGGCCCGATCGTGCGGAACAGGAAATCGCGGACGTCGCGGACCGCGCCCATGTGGAGCTGCATCACCCAGCCGCTCCTGCTGTTCATCTCGCCGCATTCACCGAGCAGATAGTCCGCGTAGTTCGCGGCTTCCTCAGGAGAGACGGATTCGCCCGCGATGGCTTTTCTGAACGTCTCTGCGGCGGCCGCGGCGTCGCCGGTCCCGCTGGACGCGAGCTCAAGCCCGTGGTCGCTGGCGCGGCAGCCGTTTTCGGCGAAGAAATCATGGGATTTCTGAAGGACATCCACCAGTTCGGCGAGCGTAGTGATCTTGACGCCCCAGCGCTTGCCGAGACGTTCGATATACGCGGGGAATCCCGGTTTCCCGGCCTTCATGGCCGCATCGGGACGCCAGGTCGGACGCACGATCGTCCGGCCGACACTCCCGTTGACGGCCTTATGATATTCAAGCGTGTCGGCGGGATCGTCGGTCGAGCACATCACGCCGACGTTCATGCGTTTCAGGAGCGCCTGCGGCCGGCTTTCCTCCTTCGCGAGGATCTCGTTGACCTTTTTCCAGATCAGCTCGCCCGTCTCCGCGCTCAGCAGCTCCGTAACGCCGAGGAACCGGAGGTCGAGGTGAATCCACTCGTAAACGGGGTTTCCGGCGATCCGGTCGAAGACTTCCGCCATGGCGATGAACTTGTCATGCGGCGAAGCATTGCCGGTGATCTTCTCCTCCGGCACCCCGGCCTTCCGCAGGACTTCCCAGACATAATGGTCCGTGGCGGCGAAGAGCTCCCACGCATCCTTGAAGTTTTCGTTGCGTGCGATGGCCGCGACGTCGGCGTGGTTGTGCGGATCGAGGATGGGAAGGTCTTTGACCGAGGCGAAAATGCGTTTTCCCGTTTCGTTGCCGATAAGGTAGTCCTGACCGAGGAACATGGCGAATCCTTTCATCTTATGATTGTTTCGTAGAATTCAGGGAAATAATATACCTGAAATCAATGAAAAATACAAGCGGAAACACATGTTTCCCGGCGTATTCCATACCTTGTCCGGAAAATATCCCGGACTCAGAAAACCTGAACCGCCTCGCGGATCGGAACGATCCAGCAGCAGACGTTGTGGAATTCCGCCCGCGGGATGCGGCGCTCCTCGGCGGCATTCCGGAGCGGTTTCAGTACGACGTCCTCGTCCTTGCGGGAGTAAACAGCAAAGAGATACTCCTTTTTGTTGCGGAGCTTCACGAGCACCGTGTCACCGTCGCTGGGCGCATCCAGACCCCGAAGCAGCAATCGCGTTCCGACGGGGAAGAAACCGCTGCGCTTTTTGTCGATCTCGACCGCGAAGAAACCTGCCTGAACCGGCGAAGTGAAGGAGACGACGCGTTTGGATTTCTTCCGGATGATCTCCTCGATCGAGTCGATCTGAGGATCGAAATCTTTCAGGTCGTCCAGCTGAAGCAGCGGCGCCGGCACATTCTGCGACGCGCCATACCGCCCGGGATATTTTTCGTGCAGGACGTAGGCGGGGCTTCCAGCCGCTTTCGGTTCGGACGGATAGGCGGACTCACCCGATCCCGGCTCCAGGAACTCCTGGATCAGGGGATGCAGATTGTCCCACACGGTGGAATTGATTTTGCGCGTGCGTCCACTGAGCCAGTAGGCGACGGTCGTATGCGAGACCCCGACCGAACGGGAGAAACTGAGCAGGCTGCCGCATTTGGCGATCGCGGACTGAATGGCTTTTTGAATGGACTCGGTGATGACCACGGCTGGCTCTCCTTGTTATCGCTTTTTGAAATGGAAAAGCACGGTGTTGGCAGAGAATGCAAGATGATGCATATCACTATACACCGTTTGAAAAAAGTTTCAAGTATCTTTCAAAAAAGAAATCAAAAACTTTCAATTCAAGTTCAAAAGCAACAGAAGCGAATAAGTTGTCTTTTTTTGTGAGGCGACCTGTAAAAAACCGGGAACTTTTCCGGAAAAACGGTGTCTATAAGCGATGTCGAAGGTACTTCCGCAAGCCGATGAACCGGACCGGCGGACCTCCGGCGCGGATTCCGATACAGATCATCAACACCGACCCATTTTTGAGGAGATAACTTGGCATGAGACAGGAAGAACTTCAGGAACTGCAAAGCAGAATCTCGGACGCGTCAGCGTTCATCCGTCCGCTCCGCACTGAAATCGGACGCATCGTGGCGGGGCAGGAATATCTGGTCGACCGCGTGCTGCTGTCGCTGATCGCGAACGGGCATCTGCTGCTGGAAGGCGTCCCGGGTCTGGCGAAGACGCTGCTGGTGAAGACGGTGGCGCAGGCCATGGACGGCGCGTTCTCCCGTATCCAGTTCACGCCGGACCTGCTGCCCTCGGACGTGGTCGGCACCACGATCTACAACCAGAACGACCACACGTTCTCGGTCAAGAAGGGTCCGGTCTTCGCGAATCTGGTCCTCGCCGACGAGATCAACCGCGCACCGTCGAAAGTGCAGAGCGCGCTTCTGGAGTGCATGCAGGAACGCCAGGCGACCATCTCCGGGGAGACCATCCCCATGCCGTCGCCGTTCCTGGTCCTCGCCACCCAGAACCCGATCGAGCAGGAAGGCACGTATCCGCTGCCGGAAGCCCAGGTCGACCGCTTCATGTTCAAGCTGAAGGTCGACTATCCGACCCGCGAGGCGGAACGCTCCGTGATCGACCGCATGGCGCATCCGGAAACAAATCTGCGCGCAATGGCCGTGGCGAAACTCTCCGACATCGAGAACGCCCGCGAATGGGTCGATAAAGTCTACATGGATGAAAAGATACTCGAATACATCCTCGACATCGTGATCGCGACGCGTCCGAAGCACCACGCGGAGCTTTCCAGCCGCCAGAACGGCGTGAAGCTGGGCGAACTCGCCGAGCTGGTGCAGTTCGGCGCGTCGCCGCGCGCAGGCATCGCACTGGCCCTCGCGGCAAAGGGCGCGGCGTTCCTGGAAGGCCGCGCCTACGTGATCCCGCAGGACGTGAAGGCGCTCGCGCCGGACGTGCTGCGTCACCGCCTGATCCTCAGCTACGAAGCCGAGGCGGAAGGGCTCGACGCGGACAACCTCATCGAACGCATTCTGAACGAACTCCGCACGCCGTAGTCCGCATCCGTCTTCAGTACGTTTTCCCGTCGCAGATTCACAGCAATTCAGCGAGGCTCATCCCATGTTGACCAGAGACCTGCTCGCCAGGATCCGGAAAATCGAAATCAAAACGCGCAAAGTCGTCGAGGAGATGACCGGCGGCGCATACCGCAGCGTGTACCGCGGACGCGGTATCGAGTTCAGCGAAGTCCGCACGTACACCGAGGGCGACGACGTCCGCGACATCGACTGGAACGTTACCGCCCGCACGGGCGTCGCGCATATCAAGAAATATGTCGAGGAGCGCGAGCTGACCGTGATCATCGCGGTCGACATCTCGTCCTCCACGCTCTTCGGGTCCGCCGAGGACGACAAGCGCGACAAGATGGCGGAGACCGCCGCCCTCCTCGCATTCAGCGCCATCCGCAACAACGACAAGGTCGGGCTGCTGCTCTTCTCCGACCGCGTGGAATCCTACATCCCGCCGCGTTCGGGCCGCGCCCACGTGATGCGCGTGATCCGCGACCTGGTGGCCACACGCCCGCGCGGGCGCGGAACGAACATCGCCGCCGCGCTCGAATCGCTCAGCCGCACTCTGAAAAAGAAGACCGTGATCTTCCTCATCAGCGACTTCATGGACGAGAGGGATTTCTGGAAACCGCTGCGGATCCTGAACCGCAGGCATGACCTGGCGGCCATCCGCGTGGTGGATTCGCTGGAGACCGCCCTTCCGGCCGCCGCCGCGCTCGAACTTGAGGACGCCGAAACCGGCGCGACGTTCGCGTTCCCCGGCAGCAGGATGGCCGCCACGCGTTACGCCGCCGCGCAGGAACTGTTCGGCCGCCAGCTGGAAGAGAACTGCCGTCAGGCGAAAGTCGACCTGATCGAACTGCCGTGCACGGGCGACATCGTAAAACCGCTGATGGGATTCTTCCAGAAGCGCGGCAAACGCAAATCCAGGGGGTAACACCCGATTATGAGATCAAGACTGATTGAAAAGACCTGGTTCCGGATGCTCCCCGTCATTCTCGGCGGAGTCCTGCTGATCCTGATCGCCGCGGGCATTGCGGTCGCAGTCCGCTGGCACATGTCCGCGAAGGAGGCCGCCGATCCGGTCCTGCTCGGCGAACCGGTCTACGAGTTCGAGGGCAAGGAACCCGCCATCGGGATGCGCTTCAACGCGGTCCTGAAATACCGTCTGCCGTGGTCCGACTCGTTCAAGCTCGCCGCCGCCGAACCTGGCAATAATCTTCAACTGACCTCGGATCCGGCGTTTCACCGTTCGCGCATCCGCTGGGGATACTCCGACTGGACGCTCGTGATCCCGCTTCAGGCCTACCGCGGCGGGGAATCCGGCGGAGGATCGGTCCTGGCCGAATTCTTCGCAGGCAAGAGCATCGAAACGCCCCTGCCCGAACTGAAGGTCGCCGATCTGGCATTGCCGCTGGACGATAACGGCACGGAACTTTCGCTCGCGCCGCGCATCGAAACGCACGACAAAACGATGTCGTGGCTGACCGCGGGCATCATCGCGGCGGGCATCATCCTCGTTTCGCTGGCCGTCTGGGCACTTCTGGTGCGCAGGAAACGCGAAGCCGCCAAACACGTCAAGACGATCTGGGACAATGCCCTGGAGGCGATCCAGATGCTCAGGGCGCAGGTCCGCGGCGGCATGGCGTCGCCCGAACTCGCCATCGCCGGACTCACCGACATCGTCAGGCATTATCTCGAGGCACGGTTCCACCTGCGCGCCGAACGCCAGACCACGGCGGAATTCCTCGCGGACCTGGAACGCAGCGACCGCCTGCTGGAGGACAAGGACCGCAAGTTCCTGCGTTCGTTCCTGGCGTCCGCCGACATGGTGAAATTCGCGCGCATGCCCGCCGATCCGCACCTCTTCGAACAGGCGTCCGAAAAGGCGGAGGAACTCGTCTCCGGCACGACCCCGCGTGAGGATGTTCTGCCGGACAATCAGGAGGGAGACCGCAAATGAAACTCGAATATCCCTGGCTGCTTCTGCTGTTCATCCCGTACGCGGCGGTGCTGTATTTCGCCTGGACTCTCCATGCGCCGTCGATCCGCGTCCCCGGCCTGGCGCCGTTCCGGCGCGCGGCGGGCAAGAAAGGCCGCCGTATGAACTGGCGCAAGCTGATCCCGTTCGTGCTCTTCGCACTTGGCGGCGCGGCCATGATCGTGGCACTGGCGCAGCCCCGCGAAGGCATCGAGGAAATCCGCTCGAAAGCGGACGGCATCGACATCATGATCGCGTTCGACCTGTCGCCGAGCATGGAGGCATACGACCCGCCCGCGGACCATCTCACCGACACGCAGATCATCGGGCTAATCCAGCGCGGCACGCTCAAAAACCGCGTCGAGACAGCCAAGGAGGAGATCGCCCGGTTCATCGAGGATCGTCCGAACGACCGCATCGGCCTCATCGTGTTCGCCAGCATGCCCTATGTGGTTTGCCCGCCCACGCTCGACCATGCCTTCCTGCTCGTCAACCTGGAACGTCTTTCCTCTCGGCAGATCGGCGACGGGACCGGGATCGCCGCCCCGATCGCCAGCGCCGTGAAACGACTGAAGAGCTCCGACGCGAAAAGCCGCATCCTGGTGCTCTTCACAGACGGTTCGAACACGGTCAACGGCCAGATCTCGCCGCGCGACGCGGGCAAGCTCGCGGACACGTTCGACATCACGATCTATACGGTCGGAATCGGGTCCCCCCGCGCACGCATCCCCATGCAGAGCCTTCTCGGCGGCGTCATCCTTCAGAATTACCCGGACGAATTCGACGAGCCGCTGCTGCGTGAACTCGCGGACATGACCGGGGGGCATTATTACCGCGCCGCCGACGCAAAAGGAATGGCGCAGGCCATGGACGAGATCAACAAACTGGAGAAAACGAGTGTGGAACAGCCCGTCGTCGTCAACTGGCGCGAACTCTACCCGTATTTCTGCTGGTTCGGACTCGGTTTCATCATGCTCGGGTTCTGCCTCCGCCAGACCGTCTGTCTGCGGCTGCCCTGACAAAGCCTGTGCCGGAGCGCAGCCCGGCACTATATCAGTGGAGGCATCGCCTCCCCGGCCAGTTTTTTCCGTCATGCGGAGCTTTAGCTCCGTTTCCTTTTCCTATTGATAAAAGGAACGTTCTTTTATGTTTTGCGCTTGACATTCGCGGGGACTGTCGCTATATTAATAGAATAGGCAAAAGCAACCCTGCCGGAACCGGAGCGGAACAAGGAAAAACCGTATGGTTTTCCGGCATTTCCCGGAGTATACAGCATGAGCAAACAACTGGTTATCGTGGAATCTCCCGCGAAAGCGCGTACGATCGGACGCATCCTGCCGTCCGAATACATCATCAAGGCCTCGATGGGCCATATCCGCGACCTGCCCGAAAACTCGTTCGGCGTGGATATCGAACACAACTTCGCGCCGCAGTACGAAGAGAGCAAGGCGCGCGGCCACAATCTCGGCGAACTCAAGACCGCCGCAAAGAACGCCATCGACATCTATCTGGCATCGGACCCTGACCGCGAAGGGGAAGCCATCGCGTGGCATCTGCAGGAAGTCCTGCGCAAGATCAACAAGAAGGCGCATTTCCACCGCGTCTCCTTCCACGAGATCACCCGCAGCGCCATCAACCGCGCGTTCCAGTCTCCCGGCGAAATCGACATGAACCGCGTGGACGCCCAGCAAGCGCGCCGTGTGCTCGACCGTATCGTCGGCTACCAGATCAGCCCGCTGCTGTGGTCCCGCATCGAACGCGGCATCAGCGCAGGCCGCGTGCAGTCCGTGGCGCTCCGCCTGGTCTGCGAACGCGAACGCGAGATCCTGGCGTTCATCCCGAAGGAATACTGGATCTTTGAGGCGCTGTTCCATCCGGAAACCGCTCCGGGCCGTTCCTTCCGCGCAAAGCTCGCGAAGGTCGACGGCAGGAACGCCGACGTCCCCAACAAGGAGCAGGCAGATGCCCTGCACAAGCTCATTAGCGACGCCTCCGTGTGGCATATCGCCGACCTGGAGACCTCGCCCCGCCGCAAGTTCGCTCCGCCGCCGTTCATCACCAGCACGCTCCAGCAGGCCGCCAGCTCCGCGATGGGATTCACCGCGAACCAGACCATGCAGACCGCGCAGCAGCTTTATGAAGGCATCACGCTCGACAACGGCCCCGTCGGCCTCATCACCTACATGAGAACCGACGCGGTGAACATTGCGATCGAAGCGCAGGCCGCATGCCGCGCCTACATTGAGGCGACGTTCGGCCCGGACTACGTCCCGCAGAAACCCAACATTTACAAATCCAAGGCGAACGCGCAGGCAGCGCACGAAGCGATCCGTCCGACCGACGTCAACCTGACTCCGGACAAGCTCCGCCCGTTCCTGAATCCGGCCCAGCTGAAACTCTACACGCTGATCTGGCGCCGTTTCGTGGCGTGCCAGATGAACCCCGCTCTGCTCGAAACGACCACCGTCACGGTAGAAAACGCCGAGCCCGCGCCGCACGTCTTCTCGTTCCGCTCCTCCGCGACCGTGACCAAGTTCCCCGGATTCCTCGCCGTCTACAACGTCAAGGACGAAACGCACACGGCCGAAGACGACCAGGACGAATCCGCTCCCGATCCCGAACTCCTCGGCATGCTCCGCACCGGCATAAAATGCGATCTCGCCGGATGCAAGCCCGAACAGAAATTCACCGAACCTGCTCCGCGCTACTCCGAAGCCACGCTCATCAAGGAGCTCGAATCCAACGGCATCGGTCGTCCGTCCACGTACGCCACGATCGTGAACACCATCCAGGTCCGCAAGTACGTGAACCGCGAAAAAGGCAAACTCATCCCGACCGAACTCGGATTCCGCGTGAACGATTACCTCGTGAAGTCGCTCCCCGAACTCTTCCAGGTCGGATTCACCGCCGACATGGAAAAGAAGCTCGACAATGTGGAGGACGGCGAAGTCGAATGGACCGCCATGCTCCGCGATTTCTACGGCGTCTTCTCCGAATGGCTGAAGGGCGCGAAGTTCGCCGACGCCCCGGACGACGGCAAAGCCGCCGCGCTCATCGGCATCCTCGCCGGTTTCCAGGGCTGGGAAAAACCGGTCGCGCAGCCCGGTGCGAAGCGCCCGTTCAACGAAAAGACCTTCTTCAACTCGGTCGTCTCCAAAAAACAGTCCGGCGTCCCGGTCACGGTCAAGCAGTGGAATGCCCTCCTCTCCATCGCGGCGAAATACCGCGACAAGCTCCCCGGTCTGGAGGAAGCCGCCGCGAAGTACGGATTTACCGGCGAACTGGATGAAGCTCAGGCGAAGCTGAACGCCCATCTGCAGGCGATCAGGGAACGTCAGGCCGTCCAGGTCGAAGAACCGAAGTTCGAGGCGGATCCGCGTCTGGAGGCCGTTTTCCAGGCGGCGGAAAAGGTCAAATGGAACAAAGCCGAACGCATCCGCGGCCGCGTGTACGACGATGCGGCGTTCGTGGAATCCCTCCGCAAGCAGTACAAGGCGGGCAAGACCCTCAGCGCCAAGCAGATCGCCGCGCTCACCCGCGTCATCCGCAAATACCCAGGACAGTTCCCTGAAGGCGATCTTGCCGCCGCGACGCCCGCGCCGGAACAGAATCCGGCCGCAAAAGCCCAGATCAATTCCCTGCTGAACGCGTTCAAGTCGTTTGAAAGCTGGAACGAGCCCACGGTCCGCCGCGGACGCACGTTCAGCGACCGCGACTTCATCGCCTCGCTCGCCAAGCAGCACGCTTCCGGCAAAGTCCTCAGCGAGAAACAGGTCGCCGCGCTGGAACGCATGGCCGCCAAGTACAATCTGAAATCGGTATGAGCCATGTCTGCCGCATCAGCCGCACCAGGAGAGCCGTTCTCTTCTGGGCGGCGGCGGCCCTGATCGCCGCGCTGGAGGCCGTTCTGACCGCCGGATGGCTGGTCGGCAGGACTTCGGCGCGCATTTATTCCTCCGTGAACGACATCCCGGCCTGCAAGGTCGGGATGGTCCTTGGTACACCGGAGTATTCCGGCGGACGCCCCAGCCCCATACTCGAAGGACGGCTTCAGGCGGCGGCGGATCTTTTTCATGCAGGCAAGGCGCAAATCCTGGTCGTATCCGGCGCAAGCCGTCCGAAGGAGTTCTACGACGAAATCGCCGCCATGACGCGGGGACTTGTCGCGCGAGGAGTTCCGGAAGATGCTGTCATTGGCGATGGAAAAGGTCTTCGCACGCTCGACTCCGTCCTCCGCATGCGGGATGTCTTCGGATACGATGGCTTCATCACGATCTCCCAGCGGGACCATTGCGAACGCGCGCTTTATCTGGCCGGTCATCACGGAATCTCGACCATCGGATTCGAGGCGGGAATATCATCGGGACTGTATCTGGATGAATGGCTTGGATCCACGATCCGTGCACAGCTGACCAACGTGAAGGCAATCCTCGACATCGCAGTCAACCGTCGCGCAAAATATCCGACCGAACGCTGAAAAACACAAACGGACAAGGAGCGGAAAAATGAACCCTGTTTCCGACACATTACTGATCCTGGCCGCGGGCGGAGCGTCCATCCGGTTCGGCGGCGGCTCCAAACTTTTCGCGGAACTTGACGGCATCCCGGTTTTTCTTCATGCGATCCGCACGGCGGCATCCGTCCTCGCGCCCGGTTCCATCATTTTATCTGTGCCGGCGGCATCCGAAACGGATTTCCGCGCCGCTGCAAAAACATATCTTCCTGACGTACAGCTTCATTTCACGCACGGCGGCGCGACCCGTACGATGTCCGTCCTGAACGCCCTCGAAGCGGCCGCGAAACTCGGCGAATCGCGGTTCCGGCTCGCGGCGGTCCACGATGCCGGACGCCCGATGCTTACGCCGGAACTCCTGCTGGCGTGTCTGGATGCCGCGCGGACTTATGGCGGCGCCATGGCGTGCCGCAAAGTCGCCGAAACGGTGAAACGCATCACCCCGGACGGATTCCTCGGCGAGACCGTCCCGCGCGATGAACTCCGTATGGCGGAAACGCCGCAGGTCTTCCGGTTCGATGCGCTTCTGAACGCCTACCGCCTCGCCGCCGCGTCCGGCGAAGTTTTCACCGACGATGCACAGGTCATGGAACGATTCTCCCCGGTCCGCGTGTTCCCCGTCGAACACGAATTCCCGAATCCGAAGATCACGTACCGTCCCGACCTGGAGCTCTGCCGTACGCTCGTGAAACTCCGCAGGGAAGGAACCGGTTCGTGATCGAAGCCAATCCATCTCCCGCCGGCGGACTGTCCGCCGGATCTCCGAATGGCAGCAAGCCCGGACCGGACCTTGCGGCGCTCAAAGCCCAGATTGTCAGGTTTAAGCGGATCCTGTTCGGGATCGCGCTTGTTTCCGTAATCCTGCGGATCTGGATGTCCGTCCAGGTCGTCCAGACGGACCCCTTCGCCTTCGATCCGCCGGACGTAACAGACATGGCCACATACCATGAGCTGTCACGCGGCATTCTGCACGGCATTTTCCCGGCAGAGTACGTCTACCAGCCGTTCTATTATTCGGTCTTTCTCCCTGCGGCAAAAATGCTGTCGGGCTCCGAATATCTTGGCGTGGCCATCGCTCAGGCCCTGTGCGTCGGCGTGATCGTCCTGTGCGCCGGATTCGCGGGCGCGATGCTGCGTTCGCTCCGCGCCGGGCTGTTCGCCGCGCTTCTCTGCGCGTTCTCCACGATGCTGTTTTTCTATGTGCCGTACGCGCTGATCGAGATCCAGCAGGCGATGTGGTTTTCGCTGCTGCTGTATTTCACACTGCGGGCGATGCAGACGGGCCGGCTGCGCTTTTTTGTCTCGGCTGGGTTCACGCTGTCGTTCGCGATCCTGTCGCGCGGCAACGCCTGGTGTTTCCTCCCGGCGCTGGGATTCGCGTATTGGGTAACGCTGCGCTGGCGGATCGTCTTCTGTGTCCCGCGACAGAAACGCTTTCCGACGCGCCGCAAGGCCGTTCTGGCGGCGGTCCTCTTCCTCGCCGCAGTCATCCTGCCCCAAGTGCCTTTCGCAGTCAGGAACACCATTGCGACGCATTCCCTGTCCGGCCCATCGACCGCCGGGCCCGCCGTCCTCACGCTCGGCAACAACCCGGAATCGCCCCCCGGCGGACTCCCGATCCCGTATCCGCCGACCTACGACGAATGGATGGAACACGTATCGGAACGTTCCATCCCGCTGCGCATTTGGGACTGGTTCCGCGCGGAGCCGATGGCGTTCCTTCAGCTCCAGACGGAGAAATTCTTCCTGTTCTTCGATTCGCACGAAATCCCGAACAACATCCAGCTGGGCGTGAACGCATCGGAAAGTTCCGTCTTCCGCGTTTTCGGGATCGTGCCGACCGGGCTGGTCATCATGCTGGCGCTGGCGGGATTCTTCCTCAATCTCCCCCGGCTGAAAGAACGTCCCGGCGAAGTCTTGCTGTATCTGTTCATCTTCCTGTATGCCCTTGCCACAGTGGCGTTTTACGTGCTGGCGCGGTTCCGCGTGCCGGCCTATCCGTTCTTTGCAATCGCGGCGGGGATATTCCTCGCGGACCTGCTGACGGCACTGGCGTCATGGCGGAATAACGCCCGGCATCTGCTGCTTCATGTTCTGCCGGCCCTGCTTGCGGGCGCGTATTTCGCATACTTTTTCTATCCGAGCTACCGGATGTGGTATGAACCCATGCTGACGAAGCTGACGCGGCCGGACGGCGTGCGGCTGGAAACGGATTCCAAGCTTCTGGCGCACGACAACGGCCCGAACTATCTGGACGACTGCGGAGCGGCGAGGCTCGACAGCGGCGTGACGTTTTCCAAGACGTTTTCCGCACGCGGCCTGGACCTCTCCAAATACTCGAAAGCCTATGTAACGGTGACGTTCTATGCAATGATATTATTAGGAGATATACAACAGCCGCGCGAAATCAACGTGGTCTGTAACGGCAAACGGGAGACGGTCTCCCTGGCTCCCCGCGATTTGTACCGTTTTCCGCTCATTCCGGTCCGTCTCGGGCCGTTCCCCGTGCCGGAGGACCTTACGTTCACGTTCTCGTTCCCGGGGCTCGCACCGGGCCAGGCCGGTCTGGCGGTCGATTTCCACCGCGACTACGGCCGCACGGCCTACCGAGGCGAGGTCCTCCCCGCAGAAGCTGTCGTTCAGCTTGAGCTGGTTAAATCGGACGCGCCGCCGGAGAATGTATCCGACGACGCGCCCTGAAAAGAGTAATCAGTTGGACAGGAAATCAGCGGCTCAGGCTTCCTGTTTCACGCACATCACATGGTACACGCCGCCGATGGTTTCGGCGCCCTCGGTGACATGCTCGAATCCGGGGAACTCGGCGTCCCACGTCTCCAGCTGGCGCAGATACTGGATCTGCGGGCAGTTTTCGTCGCCGAAGACTTCGCCCGACATCAGCATCGGGATCCCCGGAGGATACGGGATCACGGCGTTCGCAGCGACGCGTCCCGCGAGACTGTGCGACGGAACCATTTCCACGTTCCCCGTCACGATGTGCCGGTAGGCCTTGCGCGGGGTGAGCTTCTGGCGCGGGAGTTCGTTGAACGCACGGTCGAGCATGGCCTCCGGCGTCTTCTCGCGGATGTAACGGAACATACGGTCGGAAAGCGTGCGGACACCGTCTTTGCCGTAGTGTTCAGGATACGCGGCGGCGAGCTCGGGAAAAACCCCTGCGACGGGCGCGTCGGCCTCGTAAAGGCGCTTGAAGTTCAGGAGCGTGTTCAGGAGCGTGCCCCACTTGCCCTTCGTGATGCCCATGGAGAAGAGGAACATGATCTGGAAGTCCGTGGTGCGCGTGGGCACGATGCCCTCCCGGTACAGGTAGTACGACACGAGCGCCGCGGGAACGCCCCGTTCCTGAACCGCGCCGTCGTCGCCCATGCCCGGCGTGAGGATGCTGACCTTAACCGGGTCGAGCATGACCCAGTTTTCCTCCAGGCCGGAGAACCCGTGCCACGCCGCGCCCTCCTCGATGCGCCAGCAGCGCTGTTCGGTCGCGAGAAGTTCGCGCGGGGCGTCGGCGAAGACGAAGGAATGCCCGTTTTTGAAGTCCGTGACCGTATCGGCGTTCCACGGCCTGAAGAACCAGCTCCCGTCCTTTTCCGCCTGGCGGCAGAAGCGCGCGAGCGCCTGCCGAAAGTCCACGGCCTCCTCGATCACCTCCTGCGTGAGAGAGCGCCCGCAGCGCGCCATCATGGCCGCGGAAATATCGTTCGAGGCGCAGATGGCGTAGAGCGGCGAAGTAGTGGCGTGGAGCATGTACGCCTGATTGAAACGTTCGAACGGGACGGGGCGGCGTCCCTCGCGGACGTGGATATAGGACGCCTGCGAAAGGGCGTTCAGGAGCTTGTGCGTGGAGTGCGTGGCGAAGACGGTCGCGCCCTTGTGTCCGGCGGGATTGCCGCGCATGGCGAAATGGTCCGCGTACATGGGGTTGAAGCGCGCATAACCGTACCACGCCTCGTCCATGTGGATCACGTCGACCGACTTGTCAAGCTCGGCCTCGACCTTCGCGCTGTTGTAGCACAACCCGTCATAGGTGCAGTTCGTAACGACCGCGTAGGCGGGGCGCGCGCCCTTCGGCACGATCGGGCTTGCGGCGATCTTCGAGCAGATCGCGTTGGGCGACATCTCCGAACGGCGGATCGGCCCGATGATGCCGTAGCGGTTGCGCGTCGGGACCATGTAGACCGGGGCGGCTCCGGTGAGGATGAGACCCTGCTCGATGGACTTGTGGCAGTTGCGGTCGCATACGGCGACGTCGGCGTCGGTCAGCACGCCCTGAATGATGGTGCGGTTGCTGCCGGAGGTGCCGACGACCACGGAGTACGAACGGTGCGCACCGAACGTTTTCGCGGCGAGCGCCTCACTCTTCTCGAACGCGCCCTCGTGGTCGAGCAGGGACCCGATGCTGCCGCGTTCGATCCCGGTGTCCGTGCGGAAGAGGTTTTCGCCGTAGAAATCGAAGAATTTCTTGCCCTCGGGCGACTTGGTGAAACCGACGCCGCCCTGGTGGCCGGGCGCAGCCCAGGAGTATTCGTGATGCGATTCGTTGTAGTCCCAGATCGCGCGCATGAGCGGCGGGAGCAGGTTGGCGCGCCAGCGCTGAATGGCAGCCTCGATGCGCCCGGCGATGAACCGCGGGCTGTCCTCGAAGATCCAGACGAACTCGTTCGCGAGCGCCATCAGGGATTCGCTGAGGTTGCGGCTGGTCCCGGCGCGGTCGGCGAGCAGGAAGACCGGGACGCCCGCCTGGCGTTCCCGTACATGCTTCAGAAAATCGAGCGTGCGGCGTTCGGCGGCCTGCCCGAATTCCATGTCGGTCGCGACAAGGAACGCGTCGAGGTCCATGTTCGTGGCGGCGATCGGGAACGCCTCGCACACGCTCTGCGCGAACTGAACGGCAATGTCCCGTTCGGCGAGCGCATCGCCAAGGCGCATGACGGCGTTGTGCATGGTATGGCTGGATTCGGAAAGGAGATCCTCCACGATGAGGACCTGTCTGACCTGAAGTTCGGTATTGTTCATATCGGTACCCTCCTTTTTCGGCTTGGATGAACGTTGTCAGATCTTGAGCTTGCCGGTCGCGGCCAGCACGACGGCGATGATCGCGATGACGACCATGGCGATCGCGCACATGGCCTCCACGGGCGTGAACGACGGCCTGTTCTTCGCCGCGGCGTCCGTGGCGTCCTCGCGGGCCTGGGAACACGCGCGGATGTACACAGGGATGCCGATCACGAGGAAGCAGAACGCCATCAGCAGGTAGGTGAGCCCGGCGGCGTAGATCATCCAGAGCGCGTACAGCGTGCCCGCCACGCCGCAGAGCATCGCGAACGGGCGCTTCACTGGCAGGTTGTTCGGGTATTCGTCCGTCATGCAGAGTTTCCACAAGTATGCCGTGCAGGCGAGGTACGGCGGCAGGATCATCACGGACGTGACCGAGAGCATCGTATTCCAGGCATTGTTTTCGAAGTAGACGAAGATCATGGCGAGCTGCATGAGGCCGCTGGTGACCCAGAGCGAGGCGGACGGGCTTTCATGCGCGTTAACGTGTTTGAAGAACCGTGGGAACGTGCCGTCAAGCGCGGCGGCGTACGGGATCTGCGCGATCATGATCGTGAACGCCAGCCAGCTCGTCAGCAGCGCGATGATCACGCCGAGATTCATCACCCAGCCGCCCCACGAACCGACGATCTTCGTCAGGAGCGGCGCGGTCGACGGGTTCTGCAGCGCGGCGAGGTGTCCCTGCGACATGTAGCCGAACGGCAGCATGGAGAGCAGGAAATAGATCGTGAGGCATGCGAAGAAGCCGAGCACGGTCGCCTTGCCGACGTCGCTCTGGCTTTTCGCGCGACCGGAGATCACCACGGCCCCCTCGATGCCGATGAACGCCCACAGCGTGACCAGCATGGTCGATTTGATCTGGGGCATGATGCCGCCGAGCGGCTTGTCCGCGAGCGCCTTCGAGGCCGCGTGCCCCCAGAAGTCGAACTTGAACGTGTCAAACCGGAAGACGAACAGCATCACGACGATGAACAGCACGATCGGGACGAGCTTGCAGATCGTGCCAACCACGTTCAGGAACGCCGCCTGCTTCACGCCGCGCAGGACGAGGAAGTTCATGAGCCAGATCACGCACGAACCGCCGATGATCGACGGGATGTTGTTGCCGTGCGTGAACGTGCCCGGAAAGAAGTAGTCGAGCGCGTCCATCAGCAGTACGGCGTACGCCACGTTGCCGAAGACGTTACACAGCCAGTAGCACCACGCCATTTGGAATCCGGCGAACCTGCCGAACCCGAGGCGGGCGTAGGCGTAAATGCCCGTGGTGGCGTCCGGCCGCGCGTCGGCGAGGATCCGGAACGTGTTGGCGAGGAAAAAGATGCCGATGCCGGTGATGATCCACGCGATCAGCACTGCTCCGGCCCCCGCCCCCTGAGACATGTTCTGCGGCAGGCTGAAGATGCCGCCGCCCACCATGGCGCTGACGACCAATGCCGCCAGCATCATCACGCCAAGTTTTTTCGATTGTTCTCCCATGAGATACCCTCCCGTATGATTGTTTGTTCTAAGCCGGGAAGGAACCGCGGACGCGGTCGAATGCGGACGCCCCCTCCCCGGATGTCCGTTGTCCGATTAACATAGCACGGTCCGGCGGGAATTCAAACGGGGAAACACGTCGCCGGAAGTTGAAAAAGGAGGGGAAACGACGGGAAAAAACGCCTGTTTTTTGGCGAAGACGATATATAATAATCCGCAGAAAAACAAGCACCCTGTTTTTTTAAAAACTCATATCCTCCATCTCCGGGGAGACGGCATCCTGCGGTCATTTCTTCCCGAAATCCAGGACGGAACCGGAGGACACGGAGGGATCCGGGCGTTTTTCGAAGTCCGGGCAGTCGTCCATCGGCTGAACTTCGCAATGCTTGCGCGTGCAGATCACGGCGAAGACGTTCACGAGCGCGTGGGCGCAGTCCCGGCAGAAACGGTGTTCCGACGGGGTATCCATGTCCAGGATCGAGGTCTTGCGAGGGGCGGCGGATTCATCGTTTCCGAACAGCGCGTCCAGCGCTTTGCGTCCGGCGGAGACAGAGTTCGGATCGGATGATTTCGGAGCATCGGGAGCGCCGGCGTCCGCGCCGCAGAACGAACAGACCAGGTGTTCGCCCTTCACGACCCAGCCGTCGAGAATCTTTTCGAGCTTCGCGAAGGCGGTGCGTCCGCAGGCGTGACAGATGAACTGTTCGCCGGGCTTCATGCGCCGGGGTCCGTGCTGCCGTGCTGCGTCGGCACCAGTTTATGGCGTCTGCGCCGGTTCAGAGTCTGGTAGAAGAGCGGGACGAGGAGCTTCAGGAGAGCGGCGGCGGGCACGGCGAGGATCATGCCGGAGATGCCCGCGACGACCGCGCCAAGCAGCACCACGATGATCGTCTCCACGAGCGTCAGGCCGATCGCCTCGCCGACCAGAACGGGATACAGCAGGAGCTGTTCCAGGATCACGTGGATCAGCAGGTACGCCAGCGAGATGCCGATAATGGGCATCACGATGCCTTCCTGCGCGAAGAGGACGGCCACGATGACGGACAGGATGGCCGCCAGCACGGGTCCGAGGAACGGCAGCAGGATCGTGGAGCCCGCGATGAGCGAGAGGACGGGCCAGAACGGGACGTTGAACGGGATGAAGATCAGCGCGTACAGGATAGTCTCCAGCACGATGATCCAGAAATAGCCGACCAGCCACGCCCGGAACATCTTGTAGATGTGGTTGATGATGTGCGCGGCGCCGGTGCGTTCGTGCTCGGAGGCATCCGGGAGCCAGCCGCTTTCGTAGATGCTGCTCACGGCCCATTCGCCGAGGTTCTGCCCGAAATCATCGCGTCCGGCGGCGAAAACCGCCATTTTGAGCAGGAAATAGTAGTAGAAGAACAGAAACATGACGAGGTCGAACGCGAACGTGCCGACCCACGCCGTGATGTGGAACGCGTTTTTCACAAGTTCGTTGCCCGCCCGGAACGTGTACTTCGCCAAGTCGGCGTTGTGCGCCTCCATCGCCTCTGAGAACCGTTTGCGCAGGCGTTCGCGGACGTTCATGCCGGAATTTGCCTCCGTGGGCGGGTCGAGACGATCCAGCAGCTCGCCGACTTTCTGCTCCAGCTTTTCGACCACATGGTTGTTCTGCGCCCACTGGGACACGGAATCGCCGGACACGGCGGCGAACGGGCGAAGGAAGTGAACGGCCGCCCAAGCGAGCAGGACGGTCGCGATCACGACCAGGATGACCGTCATAGCAGAGGCCTGCGCCGCGATGCGGCGGTTTTCCGCCTCGGAAAGCCCGTTGGACTGTTCCTGTTCCAGCGGACATTCCGCCTCAGCCGCGCGCGGCTCGTCGCCGAAACGGCGCGTAATGCGCTTGCGGAAGGCGGTAAACGGAGCGTTGAGCTTCACGCCGAAGTCATGCAGACCGCACATGAACTTCGTCCCGAAGAAACGGCGTTCGAGGAACTGTTCGAAATGGAACGACAGGACGGCGGCCAGGATGCCGAAGAACAGCGACTTGATGAAGACCGCGGCAAGTATGAACAGGACGAGTATCACGAAGACCGGGATGAACCCGTGCGCGGGCGCGACGAACGTGTCCGCCTTCGGACGGCGGAGGAACTTATGCGCTCCGGATAAAGCCGGTTCCGCGGGGCGGCCCCCCGTCTTGTCCTGTTCGGAATCCATGCGCGGTCACTCCGTGACGATGGACTTGCCGGAGCCTTCCGCGACGTCGCCGACGACGAACGCGCGGATCCCGGCGGATTCGGCGGCAGCCATGGCGGCCTTCGCGGCATCAGGACGGACGAACCAGACCATGCCGACGCCCATGTTGAACACGCGGTAGGCTTCCTGCACGGGGAGGCTGCCGATCTTCACCATGAGGTCGAAGATGGCGGGCCGGAACGGGATCTTCGAGGTGTGGAAGACGGCGTCGACGGTCTTCGGCAGGATGCGCGGGACGTTGTCGATGAGGCCGCCGCCAGTGATGTGGGCGATGCCGTTGATCGCGACGCCCGAGGCTTTGGCGGCCTTGATGGCCGGGAGATAGCAGACGTGGGGCTTCAGGAGGGCTTCGCCGACAGATTCGCCGCCGAGCTCGGCCGGGGTGGATTTCACCGTGTATCCGGCGGCCTCGAAGAGGAGCTTGCGCGCGAGGCTGAAGCCGTTGGTATGAAGACCGTTGGACGCGAGGCCGATCGCGACGTCGCCGGGGGCGATGTTTTCGCCGGTGATGATCTCGCTCTTCTCGACGATGCCGGTGATGATGCCGACCAGGTCGAAGTCGTTGCCGTACATGCCGGGCATTTCCGCGGTCTCGCCGCCGAGCACGGCGCAGTTCGCGGCGCGGCAGGCGTCGGCGATACCGCCGAGGACGTCTTCATAGAGCGGGCTGCGGAGCTTGCCGATGCCGATATAGTCGAGGAAAAAGATGGGTTCCGCGCCCTGCACGGCGATGTCGTTGATGCAGTGGTTCACGATGTCGAAGCCGACCGTGTCGTATTTCTGCATTTCCGCGGCGACCATGAGCTTGGTACCGACGCCGTCGATGCTGGCGACGAGGACGGGTTCGCGGTAGCCCGGGAAACCGGCCTGGAAGAGTCCGCCGAAGCCGCCGATGGGGGCGAGCATTTCGGGGCGGCGGGCGGCGGCGAGACGGGGTTTGACGCGGCCGAGGAGTTCAGTTGCGAGGTCGATGTCGACGCCGGCTTCTTTGTAGGAGGAAGGTGTTTGCATGCGGCAGGGGTGCTTTCGTGTTGTATGATGAACTTATTTGAGTTTAATGTTGGAGAATGCGGCTCCGAGGCTGCCGAAGGGTTCGCGGCTCTGCGGGAGCGGATAGGCGGAAAGAATCTTGTTCTGCGCCTCGAAAACCGGGGCGAGTCCGGCCTGCGCCAGCTCAAGGATCTTGTCGAGCTGTTCGCGGTCGAACGGGACTTCCTCGGCGGTGCCCTGAAGCTCGATGAACTTGCCGGACTCGGTCATGACGACGTTGAAATCGACGTCCGCGCCCGAATCCTCCTCGTAACAGAGGTCGAGCAGCGGCACGCCGCCGCGGATGCCGACGCTGATCGCGCCGACGTTCTCGCGCATGGGAAACCGTTGGATCTTTTTCTCAGCCAGGAGCTTGCGGAACGCGATCTGGAGCACGACGCTCGCGCCGCAGATGGACGCGCAGCGGGTGCCGCCGTCCGCGTCGATCACGTCGCAGTCGATGTACAGCGTGTTCTGGCCGAGCGCCTGCAGGTCGATGACCGAACGGAAGGAACGCCCGATGAGACGCTGGATCTCCATGGTGCGGCCGGACTGTTTACCGCGCGAGGCCTCGCGGGCGACGCGCGTATTGCCCGCGCCGGGGATCATGCCGTATTCGCTGGTGACCCAGCCACCGGAGACGTTCTGTTGGCGCATCCATCCGGGGACGCCCTGTTCGAACGAGGCGGAGCAGATGACCTTGGTGCCGCCGACCTCGATGAGCGCGGAGGCGATCGGGTGGGCGAGGTAATCGGGGGTGATGCGGAATTTGCGCGGCTGGGACGGCGCGCGGCCGTCAATGCGTCTGGTATTGTTCATGGGATCCGTTTCCATGGTTCAAAAGAAAAACCGCCGCCCGACAGATGGCCTACGCGCAAGGTCTTAACGCTTAGAGCTGCTTTGTTCCCAACCTGACTCGGTTCACGCAATTCCATCGCACAGGGTCCGGCGGACGACGGCAAATTTTATGCTGTTTTCTTTTTGCGGGGAGAAATCTCCGCTTTATTTACTTTACACCGTTTTGTGAAATATTCAAGGCAAAGAGTGAGTTCCGCCCGTAAATTTTTCCGTTCGATGATCCGGTCGACGAAGCCCTTCTGAAGCAGGAATTCCGAAGTCTGGAACCCGTCCGGAAGCTGCGCCTGCGTGGTCGCCTCGATCACGCGGCGTCCGGCGAATCCGACCATCGCGCCCGGTTCGGCAAGGATCAGGTCGCCGAGCGAGGCGAAACTGGCCGTGACGCCCGCCGTGGTCGGATGGGTCAGGATCACGATGTACGGCAGTCCGGCTTCCTTGTGACGGTGAAGCGCGCCGCTGGTCTTCGCCATCTGCATGAGGCTGATAAGGCCCTCGTACATGCGCGCGCCGCCGCTGGCCGTGACGATCACGAGCGGGAGGCGTTTCGCGGTGGCGGTCTCGATCGCGCGGGTGATCTTCTCGCCGACGACCGCGCCCATGCTGGCCCCGAGGAACCGGAAGTCCATGACGGCGAGGACGTACGGGATGAAGTTGATGGCGGTCACGCCGGAGATCACGGCGTCGCGGAGGCCGGTCTTTTCATGATTGGCGCGGAGCTTGTCGACGTAGGGGGACACGCCCTCGAATTTGAGCGTATCGACGGATTCGAGCTTCGAATCGAGCTCCCGGAAACTGCCGAGGTCGGTCAGCAGGTCAATGCGCTCCAGCGCGGTCATCGGGTAGTGATAGCCGCACTTCGGGCAGACCTGCAGGTTTTCCTCCTTGCGGCTGGAGAAGATCAGCTCATTGCAGTTCTTGCATTTTTCCCAAAGCCCCTGCGGAATGTCCTTCCGTTTCGCGACCTCGCTCTGTTTCTGGATACCGTGATGCGCGATGACGCCGACCGGGACCACGGAAGTCGTCGGCAGAGGTTTGACTTTTTTTACAAATGCAGCCATGGCAGCACCTTATGGATTGGGTTGATCCGGCTTAAAAACTATTATTTCATCGGCGGGCGGCCGAAACCGCGAAGACTTTGGCGGCTCCTGCGTCAAGCAGGACAGACGCCGCTGTGGCAAGTGTGGTGCCCGTCGTCAAAACATCGTCTACAATTAATATAGCACGCTTTTCGCATTTTGTCGAATCCGTCGGCGAAAAAGCGCCTGCTAAATTCAAAATTCTTTCCTTGCGTGTCAGCCGCGCCTGCTGCCGGGTCCGCCTGACACGGCGGAGCGCCCGGACCACCGGGACGCCGAGTTCCGCGGAGATGCCCTGACAGATCAGATCGGCCTGATTGAAGCCGCGCTGGACGAAACGCGTCCAGTGAAGCGGAACGGGGACGATCATGTCGACAGGACACGGGAGCTCGCGTTTCAGCTTGCTTCCGAGCAAACGTCCGAGCGAACGCGCGAACTCTGGGCGGTTGCGATATTTCAGCATCATGACCGCCAGGCGGGCGTTTCCCTCCATGTGGAAGAGCGAAAACGCCTGATTCCACGGACGGGGCGGCTGTTGAAGACACTTCGGGCACACGTCCAGGATGCCGTCCATCGGGCCGCCGCAGCCCGGGCAATACGGAGGCGCGATGAAAGGAAGCGATTCCATACACTCCGCACAGAACATCCCCGGCGTACCGTCGAACGGCGGCTTGCCACAGACGGGACAGCGGAACGGCGCGACCGCGGAAAAGCACGGGATGAGCACGGATTCGAGGCGGAACGGCATAACGCAGCCTCAGCGTTTTTTCGAGTAGGTTCCGTCCGGGTTCTTGCGGACGCGATGCAGGATCTCCAGCCCGATCATGGTGGAGATTACCGTGGACGGCGGAATATTTGCGGCCTCGGAGATCGTGTCCACGTTCGCCGGACCTTTCGCAAGCACGTTCAGGATCGCGGTCTCCTCCTCGGAGAACATGGAGTCGTCGATCGTGTCCGGTTCGCCCTGTGCACCATCCGCGCCGAACGGGCTCACGGACGTTTCGCGGAGCGCGGCGGGATGGAATCCGGGCAGGAAATCGAATTCATCGAGGATGTCGTCGAAGTTCATGACGAGTTTCGCGCCCTGCTTGATGAGCGTGTTGCATCCCGCCGCGGACGGATTGTCCGCCTCGCCCGGCACGGCGAACACGTGACGGCCCTGTTCCAGCGCCTGCGCCGCGGTGATCAGTGAGCCGCTGTTGACGCCCGCTTCGATCACCAGCGTGCCGCAGGAAAGCCCGGCGATGATGCGGTTTCGCATCGGGAACGTGTGGCGCGTGGGCGCCGTGGTCATGGGGAACTCGGAAATGACCGCGCCGCCGGACCGGATGATGGCGCGTGCGAGGTCGAGATTTTCGACGGGATGCAGTTTTGCGAGGCCGCCGCCGAGCACGGCGACGGTTTTTCCGCCCGCGTCGACCGTGGCCTGATGCACGATCGTGTCGATGCCGATCGCGAGTCCGCTGATCGTGGTCCAGCCGCCGTACGCAGCGGATTCCGAGAGATGCCGCGCCATGCGTGCGCCATAGTTGGAGGCATTGCGCGTGCCGACGATGGAGATGGAACGGACGTCGAGATCGGCGGGCAGGCTTCCGCGCATGTAGATGCAGAGCGGGGCGTCGCGGAGTTCACGAAGAGCCGCCGGATATTCATCGTCTGTGCGGCAGAGGATGGTCACGCCGCCGTTCCGCGCGATCTCCAGCTCGCGGTCGAGTTCGACATTGTCGCGCCAGCGGAGGATGCGTTCGGCAAGTTCGGAGCTGATGCCGCGGATACGGGCAAGCGAGGCGGCGTCCGACTCGAAGATCGCCGAAACGGAGCCGCAGAATTCGATCAGGGCATTGGCGCGGGAACCGCCGATGCCGTTCAGCATGTTCAGGATGATGCAGCCGTCATGATCGTTCACAGACTTCCTCCCAGACGGCTTCGATGGCCTCGCGCGGGACGTCCGTGCGGACCTCGGCACGGCCGATTTCAAGCGGCAGAACGATGCGCGGCACGCCGGAAACGGCTTTCTTGTCCGACGCCATCGCCGCCAGAAGCGCGGCCCGGTCGCAGCCGGAGACCGTAACGGGCAGGCGGTACTGCCGCAACAGCGCGGCGATCTTCGCGGAAGAATCCGCGTCAAGCTTGCCGAGCCGGACCGAAAGCCGAGCGGCGGCGGCAGTCCCGACCGCGACCGCTTCGCCGTGTTCCAGTCCGCGGTAATCCTGCACCTTTTCGATCGCGTGTCCGAACGTGTGCCCCAGGTTGAGCAGCATGCGTTCGCCGCGTTCCTGTTCGTCGCGGGACACCACGGCGGCCTTCAGCGCGCAGGAATGCGCCACGAGGGACGCGAGGCGGGCATGGTCCCGGAAAAGGGAATCTCCGGCGGCTTCCAGTTCATCGAAAAGCGCGCGATCGAAAAGAACGGCATGCTTGATGAGCTCGGCAAAGCCGTTCGACATTTCGCGGGACGGGAGCGAAGTCAGGAACATCGTGTCCATCAGCACGGCTTTCGGCTGATAGAACGTGCCGACCAGGTTCTTCCCCTCGGGCAGGTCCACGCCGGTCTTGCCGCCGACGCCGGAATCGATCATCGCCAGAAGCGAGGTCGGGACCTGCACGCAGCGGATCCCGCGCATGTAAATGGATGCGGCAAATGCCGCCATATCGCCGGCCACGCCGCCGCCGAGTCCGACGATCAGCGAACTGCGGTCAAGCCCGGCACGCGCGGCGTCCCGGCAGATATCCCCGATCGTCGCGAGGTGCTTGGAGGTCTCTCCGGCAGGAAAGACGGATTCCGATACGCCGGAAGCCCCTGCGGCAAGAAGCGTACGGGACAGGAGTTCGCCGTACAGAGGAAAAACGTTGGAATCGGAGACGATCAGGACTTTCACGCCCTTCGCAAAAGGCGCAAGCAGTCCGGCTGCCGCGCCGGACGTGAACAGGTCCTGCGCCACGGAAATGTCATAGGACCGCGCCCCGAGGCTGACTTGCACAGTCTCCATGTCAGCGGGCGTCCTTTTTCTGCGCGGCGGCCAGAAGTTCGCCGTAGGTCGTGCGGCCGTCATAGAGCGCCTTGCCGACGATCGCGCCTTCCAGATTGGCGCAGCCGAGCGAGATCAGGTTGCGCACGTCCGCAGGCGAGCTCACGCCGCCGGACGCGATGATCTTGCAGTCCGGGAGCTGTTCGCAGAAGTTCCGCATGAACGGGAGGTTCGGGCCCTTCAGCGCGCCGTCAGTGGCGATGTCGGTGAAAATGAAGCGTTCGATGCCGAAGAGGAACAGCGACCTGGCAAGCGCCGCCGCATTGACCGTGGAAGTTTCGAGCCAGCCGCGCGTGGCGACCTTGCCGTCGCGGGCGTCGATCCCGGCCACGATCTTTTCCTGTCCGAACGCATTGATGAACTTTTCGGCGCTCTTCGGATCGTCGCAGACCGCAGTCCCGAGGATCACGCGGGACACGCCCAGATCGAACGCGCGTCTGGCATCATCGACGGTACGGATGCCGCCGCCCAGTTCGCACGGGATGGAGACGCGGACGCAGATTGCACGGATCGCCTCGGAATTGGTCATCGCGCCGGTTTTCGCACCGTCGAGGTCGACCAGATGGATCAGCGGCGCGCCGGCCTGTTCCCAAACGGCCGCCTGATCGGCAGGCGTGCTCTCATAAACCGTCTCTTTCGCATAGTCGCCCTGGAAAAGGCGGACGCAGTTGCCGTGAAGCAAATCAATGGCAGGAAACAATTTCATGATTTGATCTCTCCTTTGCACAGGGCCGAGAATCCGCGCAGGATCGCCAGCCCGTTTTCCTGGCTTTTCTCCGGATGGAACTGCGTCGCGGCCAGGTTGCCGCGCGACACAGCCGAGGTGAAACTGCAGATATAATCCGTCTGTCCGGCGGTCACGGACGCATCATCCGGCACAACATAGAACGAATGAACGAAATAAAACCACTTCGGTTCTTTGAATGAAGCAAAGCATGGGTGCACCGAACGGAACGAGACTGTGTTCCAGCCCATGTGCGGCACTTTCTCCGTTGAGGATTCGAACTTGCGGCAGCAGCCCTTCAGGATCCCGAGGCCCGGCACGCCCGGAGCTTCCTCGCTGGATTCAAACAGCATCTGAAGCCCCAGACAGATCCCGAGGAACGGCTTGTTCGCCGCGGTCCAGTCGCGCAGAAATCCGGTGAAACCGGCGCGGTCGAGATTCTTCATCGCGTCATGGAAATTCCCGACGCCGGGCAGGACCACGCCCACCGCATCGGCGGCTTCGGACGGCGAACGCACAATGCGGACTTCCGCGCCCGCGTAAATCAGGGCCCTCTCCACGTTGCGGAGATTGCCCATGTCATAGTCGATGATTGCGATCAATGCCATATTGATCCATCCTTCTTAAAAAAGTAAATCCATTCATTAATATACGCCTTTCTACCTGAAAAGTCAAGTTTTCACCTCGAATCCGTCCCCGCGGTTCACGCGGCGGATGCCGGAAACGGGATCCGCTCTTTTTCAGGAGAAGACGGCTTTTTTGGAAAAATGTCATGGGAAATGAATGTTTCAGAAACGATGATTCTGAAACGACTCGGAGATGACTCGGGAATGGTTCGGAAATGATTTGGAAATGATTTAAAAACGGTTCGGAAATGATTTGGAAGAAATTCGGAAACGGCTCAAAAATGGTTCGGAGAAATTGTATCTATTTTCAGTTAAAAGAGGTTTATTTTAAGTGAAGCTAACGTGTACATAGCGCTTGCGCGCATGCGCAAGGAACCAACGGAAACAAGCGGAAACTAACGGAAATAGACGGGAACCAGGGAGCATAAGCAAGGGGGAAACGAAAAAAGATGGGAATGCAAGGGAACAGGCGGAAAGAAGAATTGTTCCATGTTTGGACTGGTTTCTCTCATATTTCAGGAGCTGTCTTCCCGGCAGAATTGAGTTTTTTCAAGCGTTTTTCAGGAAAATGGTCGAAAAGTGTATCTTTTTTTTATTTTTTTTTCGTTTTCGGCTTTCTTTTTTTAAAATCGGGGTTATGTTTACGGTAAGGGTTTTTGCCATCCGGCAGGAACGTTCACATATCAACTTTGGAATTTGCTGCGAAAACGAGGCTGCGCTCCTGAAAAAAGGGTAGCCCGAAACAACCGCCGCTCTGCGGATCAGATGGGAAATATGACTTGGAGTTTGGACAAATCGAGGCTGAAGGCAAGCCGGAATGCATCATTGGCGCTCCGCTGCCGCCGCTGCCGCATTTGATACCGGGATGCCGGGCGGTATGCCGTCCGGTCCGGGTTCCTTTTCCTCATGTTCCCGCCTCGTCCCGAGCGCGGATGCCGTATGTTTTCGCCGCTTCGCAGAAAACGCAGTGGTTCATGTACGACGAACAGACAGTCGATCATGCAGGCGAGGTCTGCGGCACGTCCCAGGTGGCGGCCGTGGATGCCGCGACATTGCATGAACTGAAACGGGCCGTCCGGCGCGAAAAGATCGCGCTGCGCCGCTCCATGTCTCCCGAGGCTCGCTCGGTGGCGGATGCGGCGATCAACGACCGGCTTCTGGAAATCGTCCGGACGGAAAAGCCATCCGGGCTCGTCGCATACGTCAGCGACGGCACGGAACCCGATCTCGCTCCGGTCATGCGGTACGCGCTTCAGGCGGGCATCACGCTCTGCCTGCCGCGTTTCGAACAGTCCGGCGCATATTCCATCGTGACAGTACGTTCCCTTGACTTTCCGGTGTCCCACTGGGGCATTCCGGAACCGTCCGCCGATGCACCGGCAGCTCCTCCGGAACTGCTTGCGGAAGCCCTGTGGCTGGTACCCGGCGTGGCGTTCGATCCCGCCTGCCGCCGTCTCGGACGCGGCAAAGGCGTTTATGACCGTCTGCTTGCCCGGGGAACCGGAAAAACCATCGGTATCTTTTATGAACTCCAGAGATGCGCGGAACTGCCCTGCGAGTCCACGGATCAGCCCGTCGGCCGCATCGTCACCGAATCCGGCGTCTTTGGCTGTACAAACGTCAGGAGTTAATTCCCATGTTTTCCAATGTCATCATCTTCGCCGCCCTTACATGGACGGATTATCTGGAAATGATCGGCGGCTGTATCATCGGCATCGCCATCGTGGAGATCATCGTCGCGATCCTTTCCAAAAAGGGCAAGACCAAAGCGTCCCGTGATGCCGCGAAAGTCAAGGAGGACGCCGAGCGCGAAGCCTCCCAGATCCTCCGCGAGGCCCGCGTCACGGCAAAAAGCGAAGCCCTCAAGATCAAAGACGACGCCCTCAAGACCAAGGACGAAGTCGAAAACGAGATCAAGGAACGCCGCCGCGAGATCACGCAGCAGGAAAAGCGCCTCACGCAAAAGGAGGAAAACCTCGACCGCAAGAACGATTCCCTGGATGCGAAGATCAAGAACGCCGAGCGCAGGGAAGCCGAACTCGTGCAGCAGCGCGAACGCCTCGTCCAGAAAGAGGAGGAACTCAAGAACACGATCGACCGCCAGATCAACGAACTGGAACGCATCGCCGAGCTCGACCGCGAGACAGCCCGCGGCATGATCCTCGAAAAGCTCAAGGGCGAGGTCGAAAACGAATCCGGCCTCCTCATCCGCAACATCGTCGAGGACGCCCGCCAGCGCGCCGAACGCGAATCCCAGAAGCTCCTCGCCTACGCCATTCAGCGTTACGCCGGCGACTGCACCTACGAACGCACCACCGCCACCATCCCGCTCCCCAACGACGAGATGAAGGGCCGCATCATCGGCCGCGAAGGTCGCAACATCCGCGCGCTCGAGGCGGCGACCGGCGTCAACATCCTCATCGACGACACACCGGAAGCCGTCGTCATCAGCTGTTTCGACCCCGTCCGCAAGGAAGTCGCGCGCCGCATGATGGAAAAACTCATCGGCGACGGCCGCATCCACCCGACGCGCATCGAAGAGCTCGTGAAGAAGATGCGCAAGGAAGTCGACGAGGAAATCTTCAACGCGGGCGAACAGGCCGTGCTGGATTGCGGCCTGCAGGGTGTTCCGAAACCGCTCATCACGCTCATCGGCACGCTCCAGTTCCGCTACAGCTTCTCCCAGAACGTGCTCAAACACTGCATCGAGACTTCGGCCTTCATGGGCGCAATCGCCGCCGAGCTCGGCCTGGACGAACAGCGCGCGCGCCGGATCGGCCTCTTCCACGACATCGGAAAGGCCGTCGACCACGAGATCGAGGGTACGCACGCCCAGATCGGCGCCGACCTGCTCCGCAAGTACGGCGAGAACAAGGACGTCATCAACGCCGTCGCGGCCCACCACGGCGAGGTCGAAGCGACCAGCATCTACGCCATCCTCGCAAACGCCTGCGACGCCCTCAGCGCATCGCGCCCCGGCGCACGTAGCGAGACCACCGAACTCTACCTCAAACGCCTCGAACAGCTCGAATCCATCGCCAAGGACTTCCCCGGCGTGGACACCTGCTACGCACTCCAGGCCGGCCGCGAGGTCCGCGTGGTCGTCGAACCGGAGAAGATCAACGAGGCGCAGGCCCAGGTCATCGCACGCGACATCTGCAACCGCATCGAAAAGGAAATGACCTATCCCGGCCAGATCAAGGTCACGATCATCCGCGAGACGCGCTCCGTGGAATACGCCAAGTAACGCAGCATGGACACCTTCACACAGGCACGGGCGGCATTCGACCGGCACGTCGCGAAATTCCGCGACGCATCCGGCGCATTGTCGTTCGTGCTGGAAGCCAAGTTCAAACACACCGGCGAGGTCTGCGAGATCACGGAGAAGATCGTGGCCGGAGAAGCCCGGTTTTCTCCGCACAAAACGCTCCTCTTCCGCCTCTGCGCCCTTTTCCACGACATCTCGCGGTTCGAACAGTACACGCAGTATAAAACGTTCCTCGACCGCATCTCGTTCGACCACGGCGACCGCAGCGCCGCCCTGATCGACGAACTCGGCCTCGTGCCGGAACTCCCCGCTGAAGACCGCGCCTGCGTCATCGACGCCGTTCGCGTACACAACAAGTTCGCGATCCCGGCGGATTTCCCGTCTGCGCACCTCGCCGCCGCGAAGATGGTCCGCGATGCCGACAAGCTCGCCATCCTGCGCCTCATCATCCGGTTCTTCTCCGGCGACTACTCCGATCCGACCATCCGGCTGGACCTGCCCGACACGCCCGGCTGGACCCCGGCCATCCTCGAAACCGCCCAGAGCGGGAAATGCGTGGTATATACGGAAATGAAGAATATCAACGATTTCAAGCTCGGGCTTTTCGCGTGGTCCAACGACCTCAACTACCCCGCGTCCGCCGCGCTCGCGCTTGACGAAGACCTCTTCGGCCGCATCCGCGCCCTGCTCCCCGAATCGGACAAGATCGACGCCCTCCTCAAATCCGCCCGGATCCGCCTCGCCGCGCTCCGGGACACCAACCCGTCCCTCCGACAGAATCCCTGACCAATGCCGCTCCTGACCGCCTCCCACCTGAAAAAGTTCTACCCCGTCGCGCGCGGCTTCTTCGGCAAGCCCGACTACGTGCGCGCCGTGGACGACGTTTCCTTCTCGCTGGAACAGGGCGAAACACTCGGACTGGTCGGCGAATCCGGCTGCGGCAAGTCCACGCTCGCGCGTCTCCTGCTCCGCCTGGAGGACCCGACCGAAGGCTCCATCCTGCTCGACGGCCTGGAAATAACCTCCGTCCGCGGGGAGGAACTCCGCAGGATGCGCGGGAAATTCCAGATGATCTTCCAGGACCCGTACGGCTCGCTGAATCCGCGCATGAGCATCTTCTCCATCCTGGAGGAGGCGCTGAAGCTCCACACGAAACTCGACGCCGCCGGACGCGACAAACGCATCCGCGAACTCCTGAAGCTCGTCGGACTCAACCCCGACTACGCCATGCGCCATCCGCACCAGTTCAGTGGCGGCCAGCGCCAGCGCATCGGCATCGCGCGCGCCCTCGCCGTCAACCCGGCCTTCATCATCGCCGACGAACCCGTGTCCGCGCTCGACGTCAGCGTCCAGGCGCAGATCGTGAACCTCCTGCAGGACATTCAGAAACAGACCGGCGTGGCGTTCCTCTTCATCGCGCACGACCTTGCCGTCGTGGAACACGTCTGCCACCGCATCATGGTCATGTATCTGGGACGCATCATGGAGATCGGCCCGTCCGACGACGTCTGTTCCAGTCCGCTCCATCCGTACACCCTCGCGCTGCTTTCCAGCGTCCCGCAGATCGACCAGTCGCGCCGCCGCGACCGCATCATCCTGAAAGGCGACGTCCCCTCTCCGCTGAATCCGCCGTCCGGATGCCGTTTTCATACCCGCTGCCCGTTTGCGCAGCCGCGCTGCGCCACGGAAATTCCCGCACTTCAGGAGGTCTCCCCGGGCCGTTTCTGCGCCTGTCACACCCCCGGCGTCTTCCAAAAACAGGAAACTACATAACGATGTATAACATATTGACAATCAATGACATGACGGAACAACGGAAGGTTTTGACGGTTTGACGGACTCCAGTTTTTGCCATACTTTTTGCGACAATCCTTCACAAGACAAAGCACATCATAAAAACGACAAAGAGCAAGCGTCATTCTGACACAATAAAACATTATAAAAACATCCAATCCGCGCCATGAACCAGCCTGTTTCCATCATCCTGCCGAACTATAAGACCCCGGAACTGACGCGTCTCTGCCTGCGTTCCCTCCGCAAATATACGCCGCATGACGCGATCCGCATCATCGCCGTCGACAACGCGTCCGGCGACGAATCGGTGGAGTATCTGCGGTCGCTCGGCTGGATCCGGCTGATCGAACGCACCCCCGCGGACATCGCCGGCATGGCTCCCGCACTGATGCACACCACCGCCATGGACCTGGCGCTGAAAGAAGTCGATACGCCGTTCGTCCTGTCGTTCCACACCGACACCATCGTGTACAGCCCGGACTGGCTGGAGTTCCTGCTCGGACCCATCAATCGGAATGAAAAGATCGCGGGCGTCGGCAGCTGGAAACTCGAATTCGTGCCGCCGCTGAAACGCTTCGGCAAGGGGATTGAGGACGGCCTGAAACGGGTCCTCGGCAAGAAGAAGCCGGAATACCGGTTCCTGCGGAGCCATTGCGCGCTCTACCGCACGGACCTCCTGAAACAATATACGCGTGGGTTCGGCGACGGCGAATGCGCCGGCAGCTCCATTCACAGATGCCTGACCGCCGCCGGGTATGACATGGAATTCATCCCGCCGGAAGTCCTCATCAAGTACATGGACCACCTGAACCACGCCACGATGATCCTGAACCCCGCGATCGGCTCCCGCAAGACCGCCGCCCCGAAGGCGCGCCAGTCGCTCGAATCCCGTCTGGCACGCTACCGCGCCATTCTCGCCGACGATTCCCTCGATAAATAACGAGAGCGCACAAAAAGGCTGATGCGGAGACGGTTATGGATCTTGATTCCTTAAGAAAAGATTGCGCCCGGAAACAGAAAAAGGGGTTGCCGTTCATCATGACGTCCGTCCTCATCTGGACCGGGATCCTCTGCGTCCACCTGACCGGACTCCCGATCGTGACAAAAAACCTGCTCACCTTCTGCTGCGCCGCGCCGCTGGTCCCGATCGCATACCTCATTTCGAAGGTGATCGGAGTCGATTTCCAGGGCAAGGACAACCCGCTGACCAAGCTCGGCCTGATCTTTACCGTGAACCAGATCGTGTATCTGCTGATCGCCATGTTGGTTTACAACGCCGTGCCGGACAAGATGCTTATGGTCTTCTCCATGATCTTCGGCGCGCACCTGATGCCCTACAGCTGGCTTTATCTGTCAAAGAGTTACTTCGCCTTTTCCATCGCCGTGCCGATCCTGTCCCTGATCCTGGGACTGATGTTCCGGCCGTTCGTGCTCGCCGCCGCGATGATCGGCGTGGAGATCCTGTTCTGCATCCTGCTCTGCCTCGAAAACCGGAGTCTGGAGCATGACGATGCGAAAGAATCCTGATGTGCAATTATCATGGCATGCAGTTTTTATTCGCTGTAATGTGTTATTTATTAAAACCGTATCAAATGTTTAATCTTTCTCTTGTTTTTTAACTGGAAAAGGTGCATCTTTTATTTGTGACGATGCGCCATAATAAAATCAATCTGTCGCCAAATTGCAGAATTTCGCATCGAAACCAAGAAATCAGAGTATGGAAAAACAGACGGAGCTTGAACAGAAACAATCCGCCACGGGGAAAAAGCGCATCGCGTTCTTCTGCATCCCGGCGCACGGACACACCAATCCGATGCTTCCGGTCGCCGCCGAACTGGTCCGGCGAGGCCATACCGTCCGGTTCTATTCGTTCGGGGGGACCGGCGGCCTGCCCGACTTCTCGGACAAGATCAGGAAGACGGGCGCCGAGTTCATCGCATGCGATGCCTACATGCCGGCGGTCTCGGCGGAAGAGGTCGCCGGGCTGAAACGCGTCTCGATCACGGAAATGACCGTGCAGTCGATCCGGATCACGCTCGCCATGGATGCCTTTCTGGATGTGGAGTTCAAGGCGTTTCAGCCGGACGTCGTGTACACGGACTCCGCCTGTTTCTGGGGCAAGCTGAACGCCTGGAAACACCAGGCGCCGATGGTCGTCTCCACCAGCACGTTCGCATTCAACCAGCTGTCCTCGCAGTACATGAAGCACCCGCCGGCGGAGATCGCGGACATGGTCTTCGGGCTGCCGCGCATCGGCAGGGCGCTGAAGTCGATGGAGCCGTACGGGTACAAGGTGAAGAACCCGCTGACGCTGGTCCAGAGCGACAACAAAACGGATTCCGTGGTCTACACGTCGCGGCGGTTCCAGCCGTACGCGGGGAGTTTTTCCGGTCATTACGCGTTCGTCGGACCGTCGGTGTTCTCGAACGCGGTCCCAAATAAAACAAAGAATCGGCCGCTTGTCTACATCTCCATGGGCACGGTCATCAACGACTGGCCGGATTTCTACGGCAAATGCTTCGAGGCGCTGAAGGACCTGGACGCCGACGTCCTGATCTCCTGCGGCAACGCCGTGGACCGCGAAAAGCTGGGCGTCCCGCCGGAGAATTTCGAGCTGAAGCCGTACGTGGACCAGCTCGACGTCCTGTCCCGCGCGGACGTCTTCATCACGCACTGCGGCATGAACAGCGTGTCGGAGAGCCTGTATATGGCGACGCCGATGGTGCTCTATCCGCAGACCGGCGAACAGACCGCCGTGGCAAAACGCACCGCCGAACTCGGCGCGGGCGTCCTGCTGAAGGACGATTCGGTCAGGGGGATCCGCGCCGCCGTGCAGAGGATATTGGAAAATGCGTCGTACCGGGACGCGGCGGAGTCGGGCAGCCGGGATTTCCGGTCGTGCTCCGGGCCGTCCGGCGCGGCGGACTTCATCGAATCCGCGCCGCACCAGTGGGACGGGGTCGACGTGCTGAAGGAGCTGAATAAGACCAATGTCAGATTCCAGATCATTTACTGGAGCATCATCGCCGTCCTGATCGTCCTCGCCGGGTTCTATATCGACCGGAAATACCTCTGGCTGATCGGCGTCGCCGCCGGGATCATCTCCAAACCGATCGGCAAACGTGTGCAGAACCGCCGCTACGCCCGGCTGGTGAAGGACGGGCAATAACCTTTTCCATGTGAGCAAACGGACATGACAACGGACGCGAAACCGAAAACGAACTGGCGGCGGATCATCATTTGGGGATCCGTCCTAGTGTTCATTGTCGCGCTCATCATCCTGCTCCCGTTCCTCGTCGACGAGCCCGTCCGCTTCTACACCTATCTCAACACCAAGACCTTGAAATCCGTGTCGTTCGTCAGGATCGGGGCTGTGACGTTCCGGCAGAAAGACGATCCTTCGACGTTTCTGGATCGTAATCGGGATTGTTTGCGGCCCAGGGAAACGGTGCAGCAGGAACGCCTCCCGGAATACTGGATCTGCACCTACATGCAATCCTACACCCTTCTGGGCAGCCCGATCTTCCATGAGGTCAGAGGCGGCAAATACCCGACGAAACTGCGGTTCTTCCTCATGGAGCACTCTCAGGAGATGATGGACCCGGACTACAAGGAGACCGAGGAGGAATTCTCCGCCCGGTTCACCGATTACATCCTGTCCCTGAATGACGACGAATTCTTCAAACGCGCCCTCCTCCCCGCGGACACCGACCTCCGCGCCCGGTCACATTGACCATCTTCTTATTCAAAAACAGCAAATCAAGCCATAGAAAAACCCGGGATGGATTTGGGGTCCATTCCGAAGAAAAGTGTGTTTTTTTAAAAAGCCGCTTGACATCATGACGCGATGCGTTATATTATACATAACGCGGAACAAACCATGATAAAAAGTTTCAAAGACAAAGAAGCGGAAAAAATCTATAACGGCTTGCGGTCGGCAAAACTGCCCGGAAACACTCAGGATACCGCCCGCCGCCGCTTAAAGTATTTAAGCAACGCTGTAAATTTAGAGGATTTGCGAGTTCCGCCGAGCAATCATTTTGAAGCGCTGAACGGCAGACCCGGAGTTTACAGCATACGAATTAACATTGAATGGCGTATCACGTTTACCTGGAACGATGGCGCGGAAAACGTCAGAATCGAAGATTACCACTAATGGAGGTCAACTATGGCAAACGAGGAAAAATACCTGAAACCGGTACACCCAGGCGATATTCTGCTTGAAGATTTTATGAAGCCGCTCAACCTTTCGCAAAACAGACTGGCGCGGGAAATCGGCGTGCCGCCGCGCCGGATCAATGAGATCATACATGGGAAACGCGCAGTAACCGCGGATACGGCAATACGGTTAAGCCGTTTCTTCGGCACATCCGCGCAGGTCTGGATCAATCTGCAAGCGGAATATGAACTGGACTGCATTATCTACCGCGAGCGCACCGAGGGAAAACACACCTTTGATTTCATTAAGGCATTTAAGCCTGTTGCCGCCGCCATGTTGTAACACAACGGCACCCACACTAAAATGAAAAACCCGGGATGGATTTGAGGTCCATTCCGGGTGATTTTTTTGCTCACGCGGCGCACGCTGTCAGGTTCGAGTCCTGACAGGATGCGCTTTGGTTACGCCGCGGCAGAATCAGAATTTCTTGCGGGCGGTGTAGGAGGTGTGGAGGAGCTTGTGGGCCAGGTGGCTGCCGGGCTCGCCGAGGTATTCTTCGTAAAGCTTCTGGATGGATTTGTTCTGGTGGGACTTGCGAATCGGGTGATTCAGGTCGTCCTGATAGAGCGCTTCCATACGCTTCCTGATGATCTCGGTGTTGCCATGGTGGTAGGGCTGGCCGCCGCCGTCGATACAGCCGCCGGGGCACGCCATGATCTCGATGGCGTGGTACTTGGCTTCGCCGGCTTTGATCTTCTCGAGAAGCTTGCGGGCGTTGCCGAGGCCGGAGCAGATGGCGGCTTTGAGCTTGATGCCGCCGACGTCGACTTCGGCTTCCTTGATGCCTTCGAGGCCGCGGACGGGCGTGTAGTCGATCTCCTGGATGTCCTTGCCGGAGAGGATGTCAGCCGCGGTACGGAGAGCGGCTTCGAGCACGCCGCCGGAGGTACCGAAGATGGTGGCCGCGCCGGTGCCTTCGCCGAGCGGAGAATCGTATTCGGAATCCTCGAGCTTGTCGAACTGGATGCCGGCTTCGTGGCACATTTCGGCGAGTTCGCGGGTGGTGAGGACGATATCGACGTCGCGGACGCCATCGCGGGTGAACTCGGGACGGGCGGCCTCGTACTTCTTGGCGAGGCAGGGCATGACGGAGACGACGATGAGGTCTTCCGGCTTGATGCCGGTCTTCTCGCAGTAGTAGCTCTTGGCGATCGCGCCGAACATCTGCTGCGGGGACTTGGCGGTGGAGGGCATGTAAGTGAGTTCGGGGAACTGGTGTTCGAGGAACTTGACCCAGCCGGGGCAGCAGCTGGTGAGGATCGGGAGATTCTCGTTCTTCCTGATGCGTTCGATCAGCTCAGTGCCTTCTTCCATGATGGTGAGGTCGGCGGAGAAGTTGGTGTCGAACACCTTGTCCGCGCCGAGCATCTTCAGGGCGGTGACCATCTTGCCGGTGCTGATGGAGCCGGGTTCCATGCCGAAGGCCTCGCCGATGGCGACGCGGACGGCCGGAGCGGTCTGGAAGACGACGGTCTTGGACTTGTCGTTGAGGGCGCGCCAGACGTCGTACTTGTAGTTGATCTCGGTGAGGGCGCCGACGGGGCACGCCTGGACGCACTGGCCGCAGAAGACGCACTGGGTGTCGGCGAGCTTCTTGAGGCCGGCGGGGGCGACGACTGCGTTGAATCCGCGGCCGACGCCGGAGAGGACGCCGACGGTCTGGATGTTGTTGCAGGCGTTTTCGCAGCGGCGGCACATGATGCATTTGTCAAGGTCGCGGCGGATGGCGGCGCTGCTCTCGTCGAGCTCGTACGTGGACTGCTCGCCGCTGTACTGCAGGTTGTGGACGCCGAGCTCTTCGGCGATCTTCTGAAGTTCGCAGTTCAGGCTCTTCGGGCAGGTGAGACAATCTTTCGGGTGATCCGAAAGGAGCAGATCGAGGATGGCGCGGCGCGCGTTGATGGCGCGGAGCGTGTTGGTGTGGACGACCATGCCTTCCATGACGGGCGTGCAGCAGGCGGGGGCCAGGTTGGGGCGCTTTTCGACCTCGACGACGCAGATACGGCAGGAGCCGCACCGGTGCTCGACGTGGAACGCATCCATCTTGAAATGGCAGAGAGTCGGGATTTTGATATCGAGTTTCTCCGCGGCTTCGAGGATGGTGGACCCGGCCTCGACGGCGACGGCTTTATCGTTGATGGTAAGATTGACTGTGCTCATAGTAGTGTAATGCTCCTCTCGGTCAGATCTTGGCGATGGCATGGAACTTGCAGGCGCCGAAGCACGCGCCGCACTTGATGCACTTGGCCTGGTTGATGACGTGTTTCATCTTCTTCTCGCCGGAAATCGCGCCGACCGGGCAGCGCTTGGCGCAGAGACCGCAGCCGACACACTTGTCGGTCACGTTGAACTGGATGAGGTTGGCGCAGACGCCGGCGGGGCAGCGGTGATCCCTCACGTGGGCGAGATATTCGTCTTCGAAGTTCGCGAGCGTGGAGAGCACCGGGTTCGGGGCGGTCTGGCCGAGGCCGCAGAGGGCGGTGTCCTTGATGGTGGCGGAGAGCGTTTTGAGCTTCTCGAAGATCTCCATGGTGCCTTCGCCGGAGGTGATCTTGTTCAGGAGCTCAAGCATGCGGCGATTGCCGACGCGGCACGGGGTGCACTTGCCGCAGGATTCGTCAGCGGTGAAGTCGAGGAAGAACTTGGCGATGTTGACCATGCAGTCGTCCTCGTCCATGACGATCATGCCGCCGGACCCCATCATGGAGCCGATGGACTTGAGGGCTTCGTAATCGATCGCCAGGTCGAGGTTCTTCGAGGTGATGCAGCCGCCGGAGGGACCGCCGGTCTGCACGGCCTTGAACGCGCGGCCGTCCTTGATGCCGCCGCCGATCTCATAGACGATCTGACGCAGGGTCATGCCCATCGGGACCTCGGCGAGACCGACTTTGGAGATCTTGCCGGCGAGGGCGAAGACCTTCGTGCCGGGGGAACCGGCGGTGCCGAGGCCCTTGAACCAGTCGGCGCCCTTGCGGATGATGGCCGCGATGCAGGCGTAGGTCTCGACGTTGTTGACGACGGTCGGGCGCTTCCAGAGGCCCTGGATGGCCGGGAACGGGGGCTTGAACGTGGGTTCGCCGCGCTGGCCTTCGATGGAGTGGATGAGGGCGGTTTCTTCGCCGCAGACGAACGCGCCGGCGCCGAACTTGATCTCAAGCTTGAAATCGAAGCCGCTGCCGAAGATGTTCTTGCCGAGGAAGCCTTTTTCCTCAGCCTGGGCGATGGCGTTTTCGAGGCGCTTCACCGCGAGCGGGTACTCCGCGCGGATGTAGATGACGCCGTTGTGCGCGCCGATCGCGTAGCCGCCGATGGCCATGGCTTCGAGGACGGCGTTCGGGTCGCCTTCGAGCACGGCACGGTCCATGAACGCGCCCGGGTCGCCTTCGTCGGCGTTGCAGATGATGAACTTTTCGCCTTCGGGCTGGGCGGCCGCGAAGGACCATTTCTTGCCGGTGGGGAAGCCCGCGCCGCCGCGACCGCGGAGGTTGGAGGCGGAGATCACGTCAATGACGTCCTGGGGCTTCATGGTGGTGACGACCTTCGCGAGGGCGGAATAGCCGCCTTCGGCGACGTACTGGTCGATGTCTTCGGGATTGATGCGGCCGGTGTTGCGGAGGACGATGCGCGCCTGGAGTTCGCCTTCGGCGGGGGATTCGTCTTCGGGATAGTACCAGCAACGGTCGATGGTGTGGGTGCCGGTGGCCGGAGCTTCGAGGCCGGCCTGCATGATGGCGGGGATCTGGTGCGGGGTCACGTCGCCGTAGATGATGCGCTTGCCCTTGTCGTCGGTGAGCATGATGACGGGCTCGGCGTAGCAGAGGCCCATGCAGCCGACTTCGATGACGTCGAACGCGCCGTCGAGCTTGTGCTCGGCGATGTAGTCGTTGATGGCCTTCAGGACTTCGCCGGTACCGGCGGCGATACCGCACGTTCCCATGGAAACGAGCAGTTTGACGGGCGCGTGCTTGCGCGCCTTGAGGGCAGCCGCGTATTCCGCGAGCGCCGCAGGAGAGTCAATTCTCATATTGGGTAATCTCCAAGATTAGTCGGTGGATGGGGTCGATCAGTCTTTGCAGTCGTCCAGGAGGCCCTGGACCTTTTCCGGGGTCATGTGGCCGTAGACTTTGCCGTTGACCATGACGACGGGCGCCATACTGCAAGCGCCGAGGCAGCGGAGGACGCCGAGGAAGTACTTGCCGTCGGACGTGGTCTCGCCTTCGGAGACGCCGAGCTTGCGCTTGAGTTCGTCGACGACCTGCGCAGCGCCCTTCACGAAGCAGGCGGTGCCGGTGCAGACGTTGATGGCGTAGCGGCCGATCGGCTTGTCCGTGAAGAAGCTGTAGAAGCTGATCACGCCGTAGACTTCCGCGAGGGAGATGCCGAGACGTTCGGCAACGAACGACTGGACCTCGACGGGGAGATAGCCGAAGAGGGATTGAGCTTTGTGAAGCGTCTGGATCAGGAATCCGCGCTTACGGGTGGGGTTGTCCGCCAGGGGCAGACTCTTGATGTAGGCGTCCAGCGCCTCCATCTGGGAGGATTTGCGGGAGGACATCTCGCAAACTCCGTTCTCGCAATGCATTTCACCCATGTTTGAATGAGCCTCCAATGTAGAGAGTTAGGGATATGGTTTAAGGTTGTGAAAAGGGTATCTGAAATAATGTTCCGTAATATACTCCGCCGACAGGAAAAAAACAAGTCTGATTCGATAAAAAAATACTGAATTCTTCGGCTTTTTTATTTAATATTCAAAATGCGACGACTCCGGCAACGTTACGAAAACGCATGCCGGAGCCGGATGAAAATTTAAGGATGAAACGCGGATCAGAAGATCGCGGAGTTCAAAAGGGATTCGTTGAGGTTGCGCATTGACTGGAACACGCCGCCGAACACCTGCATTTCCTCGTTGGTCACGTCGTACATCATCTCCTCCTGAATGGCGTCGAGGAGATCCAGCGAACCGCCCGCGGCCTGAACAAGCTGGTCGCGCTGTTCCGGGGTCATCCGCTGGATGAACTGGCCGGCGTTCTGCGCGATGCCGTTGACCATGTACGAAGCCATGTTCATGACCATCGCCATCTGCTGTTTTTCCTGCGGAGTCGCCTCACGGTAGGAGGCGAGAATGTCGCGGGCGGCGTTGACCGCTTCCTCGCGGGTGGGCATGCCCTGGACCTGGTCGCCCTGCACCGGCATCATGCGGCTGATGCTGGAGTTGACGTCGCGTCTCTGGCGGCGCGGCTTCGGCTGTTCCTCGGGCTCGGGTTCCGGCTCCTCCTCGACAGTTTTCACGACCTCAATGGGGGCGGGCGCGACCTTGTCCTTGTGGTTCTTCAGCAGGATGAAGCCTCCGACGACAAGCGCGGCGGCCAAAATGAGGACGACGGGCAGGATGACGTTGTTTTTATTCATGATCAAATTCCTTTTACGTTTGTTATGTTATGCTACACTACTAAAACACGTTTCCCGTGCATTGTCAAGCAGAAATGACGTTTTTTTCGAAAAAAAGTGCGTGATATCCGTTTGCCGGGATCATTGACATGGTTCCGCGGAAGTTCTTACTGAAGGGCGTTCAGTATGTTCACGTTCAGGTTCCTGACCGCCTGGAGCGTGCCGCCGATCACTTCGCGTTCGTCGTCCGTCATGTCGGGTCCGACCTCCGCTTCCATGAAGTTGATGTTGCTCAGGGAGTTCTGTGCTCTCACGACGGCTTCCGCGCGCTGCTGTTCGTTCATGTTCTGGACGAATGCTCCCGCGTTGGCGCCGATGCCGTTGATGATGAGGTTCACGATACCGAGCGCGATCCTGGCTTTGCCCTTGTCCTCGTCCGACAACTCGCGATACGTATCAAGCCCCTGCCACAAGGATTCCACGGCCTCTTCCGGCGTCTGCTCGTGAAGCCCCTTGTGCGGTTCGCCGTCCCCAGTCTGCGCCTTGTCCTGTCCGGCTCCGCCCCAGTCGGAGAACGTGGAGGCGATGTCGACTTTCTTCTTCACCTTCGGGCCGTGCCGCCGTTCGACGGCGGGTTTCTCCTCCGGCGGTTCGGGCTCGGAGACCTCGGCAACGGCGGGCGGTTCGGGTTTGCTGCTCTGCATGATCCTGACGGTGGCGACCGCGAGGAAGAGAGCGAGGACAATTCCGCAGACGGCGACGATGACGGTCGTGGTTTTATTTTCCATAACTGTTATCCTTTCAATTCGTAAATGTTTGAATAAGTCCGATTTGGGTTCAGGCGAGTTCGGCGGGATCGGCTTCCGGATCCGGCTCCACGCCCTCGCTTGCCTTGATATACTGTCCGCAGAGGTAGCAGTTGCAGAAAAGATAGCAGAAGCACAATGCATTCAAAGAAAGGGTTATGCAGACCGAGAGCAGGATCCACGCGATGAGCGGCGGGCACTGGCTGGAGATGGCCCTGAAGATCGCATTGGAGCCGAAAACGAGGCAGAAAACCCAGTACGCGATCACCAGCATGCCGACGATCCCGAGCAGGAATTCCTTCCAAATCTTCAGCAGGAGCAGGACGGAGCGCCAGAGCATCTTGAATGGATTGACGGTCTTGTCACGAGTCAGCACTGGGATCACGATGCACATGGAGGCGACCCACATGAAATTAAACGGGGTAATCAGCAGGGACCAGGTTACAAGGCTCCAGAAATGGGAGGCGGCTGTGCGCCAGCCGCGTTTGAAATCCGCTTTCTGACCGTTCCATACGCGAATGATCTCGCTGTCCACCGTGAGCAGGAGAAAATTCGTGAGGAACGTGCCGAGGAACTGGATGATCAGCGCGACAACGATGGTTATGCCCTTGTACTGGTTGTAGAATGCGTTGAACTCATCCTTCGTATGGCACGGCTCCCCCATCAGAGCGGGATAGAGAAAGAAGCTGCCGAGGAACAATCCGATGTAAAAAATCAGGAGCATGAGGTCCACGGTGGCGAGTTTGAGCAGCACGGAGTCGCGGATGGAGATCAGGAGCGAGTTTTTCAGCATCCTGCGGACAGATGCAATTGAGGATTCGGATTTTGCGGACGCGGGTGCGCCGGCGGTCATGGTATCGGAAGTAATCATGGAAGAAGACCTTTCATTCATTTGTTGTTTTTCGTGGTGGCGGCGGCGTGTTTCGCAGTCAGGTAGTCGGAGACGTCCTGCTCCGAAATGCCGAACATCCCGGCGGACGTGACCAGCGAGGCGAAAAGGGTGTCCAGGTGGCGCCGTTTCTCCTCATCGGTGGGCGCATGGCGGGCGTCGTCGCGTTCGGCGACGAAACACCCCATGCCGCGGCGGGTTTCGATGAGTCCGGCGAGTTCCAGTTCGCGGTACGCCTTCGCCACCGTGTTCGGATTCACGTTCAGCTCCGCGGTCACGTCGCGGATCGACGGGATCTTCTCGCCCGGCGCAAGCGCCCCGGAGAGTATCTTTCCGGAGAGCAGCTGGACGATCTGCCTGTAGATCGGGACCCCGGAAGAGAAGTTCAAGGTTAATTCGGAAACGTTCATGACAGTTGCCTTTCGCGGCTTGTATTATGGTGTTATTGTTTGGTAGTGTACTATTACAATAGCACACCGTTTTACCAATATCAAACCGAAAACCTGATTTTTTTCGAAAAAAATGAAAACAAGTTCAAAAAAAAGGGGCATCACGTGTGTGCGCGGGAACAGCCCCGTCCAGATAACATGGGGGGAATGCGAAAACACAAAGCATCCCCGAATGAGGAGAACAGATGGACGCTGCGCGTCCGGGGTCGCTTCGCTCCTCGGTGAACTCGTTTTCACGAGTTCGAAAGAATACGTACCGCGTGACGCGAACGGCAGAGCTTTTAGAGTATAGTCGGGTCAAGACCAGAGTTGAGTGAAGATAAGCGCCAACAGAGGGGCAAGCCGGATTTCACTCAAGTTTCAGTAAAAAGGTATTCGATTTTACTGAAACTTGCGCGTGTGCGCAGGAAAAATCCGGTCGGGCAAACAGAAGGCGACAGAAGATGATACGCCGTACCTGAAAGCATAGCCAGGATCAATGCGCCCCATCTGAAAACATTGGTCAGGATCATTACGCCCTACCTGAAAGCAGGGTCAGGATCAATACGCCCTACTTGAAAGCAGGGTCAGGAATAACACGAACAACCGCGAAGGACGACCGGGATCAATGAGGCTGGATCATAACGCCGGATTTCAAGTTTCAGTAAATTGATATTCGGTTTTACTGAAACTTGCGGGCGTACGGGCGTATATGCGTACGCGCAAACGCTCGCGCGTCTCACAGGCATGCACGGCGAAAGAAAAAAGGGAAACTATTTGGATGAAGTCGAACTTTTTTTATTCAGCGAACTTCAGTTCACCGCTTTTCCTCGTCGGTCCATTCGGAATACGGATGCCGGACGAGGCGGGAGTTGCGGAACCTGGGTTCGTGGGAGACTTCGCGTCCGAGCCACGGGGGCGCGGGGAACTCGCGGTCAGGAGAATCGAGCTCGATTTCCGCGACGATCAGTCCCTCATTTTTCCCGGCGAATTCATCGACCTCCCACGTGAAATCGCAGAAGGGGACATACCAGCGCCGTTTGAGGATGACGGGTTTGGTGCAGAAACTGGAAAGGAAAGCGACGGCGTCCGCGATCGGAATGGGGTACTCGAACTCGGCGCGGGAAATGCCGGAAACAGGGCCCTTGATCGTGAGGCGGGCTTTGTCTCCCGCGATGCGGGCACGGACCGTCACGCCGTCGCCCGTGGGGAAATACCCCTGCTGAAACTCTTTGAATGAGGTTGCGGAATTTTTCCAGGAAAGGTCTTTGACGAGGAATTTGCGTTCGATTTCAACGGACATGGGAGGAGGCTTTCTAGAGAGACGGGAAGACGGAACGTATATTTGATTTGAACTCAGAATGCGGGAAGTTTGGGCTTGGGACGGTAAGTCTTCGGCGGCATGGCGGAAATCTTGCCCGCGATGATGTCCGCGACGGCTTCGCCCTGGTCCTTCGAGGCGAGCCAGAGGCCGACGATCACGCCGTTCAGCTCGGCACAGTCGCCGACGGCATAGACGTCCGGCGCGGAGGTCCGGAGCGCGACGTCCACGACGATCCCGCGGTTGCAGGCGAGCCCGGCGTTCTTCGCGAGTTCGAGGTTGGCGCGGATCCCGGCGGAAACGAGCACGAGCGAGGCGGGAACCGCCGTACCGTCCTTGAGGAAAAGTTGAGCGGAGGCATCGTCGAAACGGTCGACAGCCGCACCTACGTAGACATTGAATCCGGCGTTCGTGAAGTTGAAGAGCAGCACGGCGGATTCTTCCTCGTTCATCTGAAGCGGGAGCAGACGCGGCGCCGTCTCGATGATGGAAACCGCAAGCCCGCGTTTATGGAGCGACCAGGCGGCTTCCAAACCGAGCAGGCCGCCGCCGATGACCGCGGCGTTCAGGCCCGGTTCACAGAGCGCGACCAGGGCGTCTGCGTCCGGGAGCTCGCGGAGAACGTGCACACGCGAACTGGCGGAGAGGCCCGGAATCGGCGGAACAAACGCATGCGCGCCGACTGCCAGCACGAGGGTGTCCCAGATATATTCCCCGACAACGGTCGTGAGCTTGTGCGAGGCGGGATCGATGGCCGTTACGGGTTCGCCGAGATGAAGCTCCACGCCCCAGTCCGTCATCTGTTCGGGCGAGGAGAGGATGAGCTTTTCGCGAGGGAGCGTGCCCGCCAGGTATTCGGGGAGGCGCATTTTCGCGTAGAACCCGACGGGCGCGGCGTCGAAGAGCAGGATTTCGGCTTCGGGGAGATTGAGGCGAAGGCGCTTCACGGCGTAGGATCCGGCGGCTCCGGCTCCGCAGACTGCAATTTTCATACGTTCCTCACGACATTGGGTTGTAAGCTCATTTTTGAGGCGGAGATCACGGATAAACGAGGACGTTTTTCAACGTCAACGGCATCCTTTGCATCAATATAGCATATCAAACCGTTTTTTTCAAAGACCGCGGAATGAAAAAACAGAAAATGATCGCAAAAGGGGCGGCAACCGGATGTAAGAACGAGCGCTCTCAGCCGGAAATCAGCCGCGTTTCTTCGCGATGATGCGGTCCTTGAACCGGAGGTCCAGGGAACGTTCCTCCTCGTGGTTCCGGACGGAGGATTCCAGTTTCGGAAGAAGCCGCCCGAAAATATCGTCGCGGAGCTGTTCCTCGCGGACGCGGAGCGGGATCAGGATGGTGAACGCCCCGGGATCGTTCCTGTAGAAGAGATCGCACTGGATGAAATCCTGGGAGATGTAGACGAGCTTCGGATGCACATCGGTAAACTCCAGGCGCGTGAGGCGGAGGAAGTCAAGCACGGTGCGGATGGAGGAATCGTTGAGGATCTCGCCGCGTTTGAAGGGATCGGCTTCATGCGAGGCACGGACGGCCGACGGTTTGCAGGAAAGCGCGGGGAGCGAACCGGAAACGTCGTAGTAGGAAGATTTGTCGAGGACGGTCGCGGAATCGTCGATATAGAAGTTTGCGCCGAGGTTCGCGACGGGGATGCGCTCGTGCAGCTCGAAGATCAGCTGGTCCGGCAGAACGCGGCGGATGTCGGCGCGTTCGAGCTCGGGTATCTCCGAACGGAGCTTCGCGGCCATCGCGGCGAGATCATATTCCTTCCTGCCCGAAAACATCGGAGTCTCGCCGGGACGGACGCGGAGGATCGAAAGGATGCGGTCCATGCGCGCCTGGCGTTCGTCGGGATCGGCCGGGCTCCAGTAGCCGGAATTTCCGGCAAGGCGGATACTGTTCACGACAAGACGCGGATTGTTCGGGAAAAGTGCGAGGTAGGCGAGCCACAGGAGAACGCCGATGATCAACGGGATGCAGACGGCGAGGGAAAGCCCGATCCAGAACTTGGCTTTTTTGGAAAGGCCCGGACGGGGCGTATTGTTCAATTCATCAGAAACTGGCGGAGAAGGTTTCACTGGCGTCACCGGAAAACAGAGGGTTCCAACGTATAAGATTATTTTAATATAACGCACAGACGGAAAAATGCGAACGGAAAAAAACGAAATCCGTATTTTTTCTGCAAGAACACACAGATGCTTCAGCATTCGGTCTGTCGCGACGGAATAAATCATCCACGGTCCGCGGCAACAAAAAAAGCGAAAAAAGCCTGCCGGACCGGTTGTATTTGAACCTTCGGACTGTATATTATTTGTAGTATCAGTAAGGGGATATTGCACCCTTTTCTCTCAATCCATCGCCCGAATATCAAATACAGAACGCATCATGCCGGAATCCGAATCTGAAAAAAAGACCGTCCCAGCCGGGACGCCGGACTCTTCCGTGGCCGACAAGCGGAAATCCGAGCCGGACAAGAAAACGTCCGGTTCCTCCGCCGCGTCCGCTCCCGGAAAGAAACAGCCGGTCCCGCGTCGCGCGAAATGGGCGATCGGCCTGCTGCTGTTCCTGTGTCTGCTCCTGCTGGGCGCGCTGGTCGAGCTTGCATGTTTGCCGCACTTCCTCGAACAGGACATCAACAAGCTTCTTCAGCCGCTCGCCGAGGGCGGCGGCGTGGAGTTCCGCATCAAGACCATCAGCCTGACCTCGGCGGAAGTCGCCTGCAAGATCAGGGACAACACCCGCGACGGCAGGCCGATGAGGGTCGGAAGCATCGGGTCGCTCTCCATCCGCTACTCCCCGATCTCGCTTCTGCGCGACCGGACCATCGAATCCATCGACATCGAGAACTGCGACGTCACGGCGGATTATTCAGACGGTTCCATCTCCATCCCCGCCTACGACCTCTTCGCGAAGTCGTTCCAGTCCGATGAAAAGGAGGAGAAGGAAGAATCCGCCCCGGTGGACGACCTCAACGCCGTCATCCCGGTGAAGGTCGGGAAGATATCCCTCTCCGGCAGCCTGGCCGCCGTGGCGCGCGGCGAGGACGCCGTGGACAATCTCCATATCCCGTACGCCGTCACGGTCACGCCCGACCCGGAACAGGGCTGGAACAGGCTCGAATGCTCGCTCATGGTCCATTTCGCGACGAACGGCATCCGTTGCAAGGCCGTCTATCTGCACAAAGAAAAGAAGGTCGAGCTGAACCTCGACGATTTCTCCCTCGCCACCTCGGCCCTGCCGGGCACGGTCCGGTCCGGCCTGCCGCGCGGACTCCGCGCAGGCGTCTCTCTGAGCGCGAAGGCGGAGATCGACCTGAACAGCCTGAACGTGGAGAAACTTGACAATTCGTCCCTCGACCTCAATGGTGAACTTACGTTCGCCTACCGTACGCCGCAGGGACTCCGCATCGATTCCGCCGCGCCGTTCTCGCTGAAGACGGTCCCGCGCCTCATCCCGACCGTGAAGCCTATGAACCCACCCAAAACGGAAAAAGACATCGTCTTCACGCTCGGCACGCTGAAAGGCGAATACGACGGGATCCCGTTCGAGCTTGACAAGCTCAATGCGACCGTCTCGCTTTCGAAACGCATCGTCGGCGGCGGATTCCAGTTTACCGTCGCCGAGTCCGAGCCCGCGCAGTTCCGCTTCAGCGGTATCATGGACGAAGAGAAGAAATTTTTTGAGATCCAACTTGAAAACCACCCGATCCTCAAGGCAAAATACAAGGGCATCGACGTCTCCGCCGGCTTCGGCCCCTTCCTGGCCTGCCTGGACATGCGGCGCGACGGAATGGCCGTCCAATCCCGCTTCAGCATCGCGCCCGCTGTGGAATTCGACGGCGGCGCGTTCGCTCCCGGGCTCAAGGATCTGACCGCGTCCTTCCGGCGGGGAGAGATCACGGGCGAGTTCAACATGGACGGCGGACAGATGATGGGTTCCCTCAAAATCATCGCCGGAGACCTTCGCGCGGAATACAACGGCATGACCGTCTCCCTCAGGCCGGAAATGATCGATATGGGCTTCCTCAAGACCGGGGAGCTTCAGGGCGCGACCATCCGCCTCACGGACGGGGAACTTGATTTCGAGAAGGAGGGCATGAAGGTCTCCTTCAAGCCCGAATCCTTCAAGGCCGGCGTCAGGCTGACCGACGGCATCGAAAAGGCATCCGCCGAACTCAAAGGCGGAAAGCTCCTCGCCGAGCTCGATGGCATGACCTGCAAGGCGGACACGCTTTCATTTGACGCCAAATCGGAGGACGGACAAACATACAAGGCCGACGGGAAGATCGCCGGTTTCCAGTTCAAGCAGGACGCCGCCAACCTCACCTACGATGCACCGGAGCTCGGCCTGAACGCGGCGTTCGACACAGGCAGGGGCGTCCTCTCCGGCGCGGTCACCTGCCCCGATTCCAAGCTCGCCATGCCCGAACTCAAGCTCCTCGCGCAGAACCTCCACTGGGATTTCCCGTTCGACTACGCGCTCGCCGAGGCGGAAGAGAACAACGCAGAAAAAGACGCGCCCGCCGAGCCGCGCACGGGCAGGATTTCGCTCGGCGATTTCGAGTTCAACGGCGTTCAGGCGGCCTCGCTCGACGGCACGGTCCAGTGGGACGACGCCGCGAAGACGTTCCGCCTGAAAACGGACGCGAAACTTTTCTCTATCGACGGGCAGATATACGCAAACGTCGCGCTCGGCGGAGGCGCGGGGGTCGAGGTCGAATGCGGACTGAACGTCCCGGAACAGCAGGCCGACCTCTCGAAGGACCTCGCAAAATTTCTGCCTCAGTTCGAAGAGATATCGTGTACGGGCAAGCTCTCCGCCGACGCCGTGTATAAAATCCTGCCGAAGACCACCACCGGCAGCGCGAAGTTCCGCATCGCCGACGCCGATCTTTTCATCCCCGAGCAGAAACTCGAGGTGCGCGGCATCGGCCTCGGATTCGAGGTGCCGGAAATCTCCATCCTCAAATCCGCGCCCGGCCAGACGCTTTCCTTCAAATCCGTCAAGTACGACAAGATCGAGACCGGAGCGGGGCTCGCCACGTTCCGCATGGAGGCCCCGGACACCTGGCAGATCGAAAACGCCCGCCTCGACTGGTGCAACGGCCACATCCGCCTCGGCGGCATCACGTACCGCATCGGCCAGACGACCACCGAGGCCGTGCTGTACTGCGACCGTCTGGAAATGCCGCTCTTCCTTACCCAGATCGGGCTCGGTCAGATCAACGGAAGCGGGTCCATCAACGGCACTATCCCGGTCGTGCTCGTGCAAAAGACCGACGCGCTCGGCAAATCGAAGATCGACAACATCTATTTCGAGGACGCGTTCCTCTTCTCCACCCCCGGCGAGAACGGCGTGATCAAGGGCGAACTCGACGAGGCGCTGACGAACGCCGGCACCGGCATCGAGATGGAACTCGCGAAAGACGCCCTGAAGGATTTCACCTACTCCTGGGTCCGCATGCGCCTGCAGTCCGTCGGCCCGGACAAAGAGAACATGAAACTGGAGCTCTCGCTCGACGGCCGTCCGAACCGCGCCCTCTATTACGCGTTCGATGAGAACACCGCCTCGTTCATCAAGTCCCCCACCCCGTGCCTCTTCCAGGGCATCCGCCTGGACACGAACGTGAACATGTACGGAAAGGCGATGGAGCTCGCCGATTATTTCCAGCAGATCTTCTCCAAAGGCGGAGTAGGCGGAGTGACGATACCCTGAACCCTCAACCTGTTAACACAAACAGCAACCATATAAACCTCAACAAACACCCTCAACCGGGAAAGGAATCCAAACCATGAAATCATTCCTGCCAATCCTCGCCGCCGCGGCCGTCCTGCTCGGCTTCGGCGCATCGTCCTGCATCCGGACGCAGAACGAAGTCGACGTCAAGCCGATCGAGATCAAGCCCGTGCACATCACGCTCGACATCAACATCCGCATCGAAAAAGCCCTCGACGACTTCTTCGGCGACCTCGACGCACTTTGATCCGAACCACATTCTGAGGAGATTTTTACCATGAAAAAACTGATCGCTCTCTCCATCGCCGCCCTCACGCTCGCTTTCGCCGTCCCGCAGGCCCTTTCCGCCGCTGACGACGCCGCCACCATCAAGAAGAACATGGCCGAACGCAAGCCGAAGATCGAAACCCTCAAGAAGGCCGGCACCGTCGGCGAAAACAAGACCGGCTACCTCGAAGTCATGAAGGACAAAGACGGCAAGGACGTCAAGATCGAAGACGCCGACAAGAAGATCGTCGACGACGAAAACACCGACCGCAAGGCCGTTTACGCCGCCATCGCCAAGAAGGAAGGCTCCACCGTCGACAAGGTCGGCGAACTCCGCGCCAAGCAGATCCGTTCCAAGGCCAACGAAGGCGACTACATCCAGGAAGAAGACGGCAAGTGGGTCAAGGCCCCGAAACCCGCCCCCGCGGAAAAGAAGTAAGCTTTTCCCTCGGCTATCTGCCGAATCTCCCCCCGGGGCGTCGTCCGCGCCCCGGGTCTTCCCCATATTCTATGAGTTACCAGCCGCCATTTCATATTTCAGCGGATGCAGTCAACATGATTGCAGATATCGCCGCGCTCGCGGAACGGTGCACGGTCCGTTCGGGAAGTACCGAAGCGCTGAAACTCCGCCGGGTCAATCAGGTCAGGACGATCCAGGCATCCTTGGCGATCGAGGGCAACACGCTGTCCGAGGAACAGGTCTCGGAAATCCTGGACGGGAAACGCGTCGCCGCGCCTCTGAGGCAGATTCAGGAGGTCAAAAACGCGATCGCGGTCTACGATATCGCGGAGAAACTGAATCCTTTTTCCGTGGACGATCTGCTGCGGGCGCACGGGATGATGATGGCGGCTTTGATGGAGCATCCCGGCGAATTCCGCCGGGGCGGTGTGGGCGTCGTAAAAAAGAGCGAAGTCATTCATCTGGCGCCGCCCGCCCACCTGGTGCCGCAGCATGTGAGGGAACTTTTCGCCTGGCTTAAAACGTCAGCCGACCATCCGCTGATCCGAAGCTGCGTTTTCCATTACGAATTCGAGTTCATCCATCCTTTCCCGGACGGTAACGGACGCATCGGACGGCTGTGGCAGTCCCTGATCCTCGCGAAATGGAATCCCGTCTTTCTGCGGCTTCCCGTTGAAACGATGGTCTACAACAATCAGGACAAATACTATCAGGCGATCAGCAGAAGCACAGAATCGAATGACTCCGGCATCTTCATCGATTTCATGCTCCGCGAAATCCTGATCGCCCTGCGCGGACATGTGAAGGCACAGGAGAACGCTGACGATCCGGCGGAGTCGATCTTCCAGTACATCAGGGACAATCCGGGAGTCCGGGCGGGAATGCTCGCCGAAAACCTTTCCCTCAGCCGCAGAACGGCGGAACGCCATCTGCAGGCGATGAAGAAAGCGGAAAGAATCGAATTCCGCGGCGCTCCGCGAAACGGCGGATATTATCCGAAATGAGCCGTTTGGCGGTGTAATTGGCGGTGTAACGCGGTATGAAGAACTACAAGATACTGGATGCGAACGCGATCAAGCTGATCGCGATCGTCGCCATGACGATCGACCATATCGCGTGGACGATCTACCCCGGGTATGCGCTGAACTGGAAGCCGGAGCTGATGCACGTCATCGGACGCATCACGATGCCGACGATGTGTTTCTTCATCGCGGAAGGATTCTTCCACACGCGGAACGTCAACAAATACATGTTCCGCATGTTCCTCTTCGCGCTGATCTCGCATTTCGCGTACGTCTCGGAATGGAACGGGTTCAGCGACTGGCGGCCGTTCGTGCCGCTCTACTACAGCGGGATATGGCAGGCGATCCGGTTCCGCGACATCTCGTTCCTGAACGCCTTCTGCTGGCACAGCCAGACGAGCGTGATCTGGACGCTGGCGTGGGGACTGGTGATGCTCCGCGTGGAGTATTCGGAGCGCATCCGGAGCGTGTGGCTGAAGACGCTGCTGATCTGCCTGATCTGCGTGGTGAGTTTCCCCGGCGACTGGAGCTGCACGGCGTCGGTGGTGGTGCTGAGCTTCGGGACGAACCGCGGGCACTGGCTGAAGCAGACGCTGTGGCTGATCTTCTACGTGGGCGTGTTCGGATTCCTGTTCCCGCCTGTCAACGTGACGTACGCGTTCGTGGATCTCTCCGTGGTGCTGTCGATCCCGATCCTGGCGCTGTACAACGGCAAACGCGGCCCGAACCCGACGTTCAACGCGTTCATGAAGTGGTTCTTCTACGTCTATTACCCGCTGCACCTGCTGATCCTGGGGCTGCTCAGGTCGTACGGCATGCTCCCGACCTACTATTTCCCCTAATTCAAATCCCTTTTTGACAGATACAAAAACTCCGGGCCGGATATCAACCCGACCCGGAGTATTCTTTTGCTCAGACGAGCTGGAATAGAGTTCCGATCACTTCTCGATGAACTTGATCCAGTCGATGTACATCAGGAGGCCGCTGCGCATGTTCACGACGAGGTCGTGGGTGCCTTTCATCTGCGAGGTGACGGGGGACTTGATCTCCTGCCATTCGCCGCCACCCTTGCCGGGGATGTCGACGGTGGCGATGACCGGGCCCTGGAGGGAATCGGCGTGGATCTCGATCGTGCCGCCGACATTGGACTGAACGCGGACGAGCACGGAATCAAGCTCCTTTTCGCCGAAATCGACGCGGTCGTATTCGACCCAGATCGGATTGCGGGAGCTGTCGTTGTTGCGGAAGACGGTCTTCCAGCCTTCGAACGGGGATTCGGTGCGGAGGAATTCGATCCAGGCGTGGTTCTGGTCGGCGATCTTGGAGTAGCGGTCAAGCTCGATCTTGCTGGTGGCCTTGGTGACGCCGACGCCGCGCTTGGTGGGGGTCACGAGGTTGATGGAACCGTCGTCGTTGAACGTGATCTCGTCGACGCAGACGGAGCGGTTCTTGTCGAAGTTCGGGGAGTAGTCGTTGTGGTGGTAGAAGAGGTACCATTTGCCCTTGAACTCGATCACGGAGTGGTGGTTGGTCCAGCACTGCGGATTCTGCTCCATGATCTTGCCCTGGTACTTGAACGGGCCCCACGGACTGTCGCCGGTGCAGTAGCAGAGGCATTCGTGGTTTTCGTCGACCCAGGGGAACGTGAAGTAGTAGATGCCGTTGCGCTTGAACATGAACGGGCCTTCCTTGAGGCCGCGGTTCGGGGTGTCGTGCTGGATGGTCTTCGCTTCACCGTCGAATTCCTTCATGTTGTCCTTCAGCTTCGCGATGCGCATGCCCTGGCCGGACCAGATGAGGTAGCACGCGCCGTCATCGTCGATGAAGATGCAGGGGTCGATGCCGCCCGCGCCCTGGATGGGCTGTTCTTCGCAGCGGAACGGGCCGTACGGGGTGTCGGCGGTGGCGAGGCCGATGCGGTTGTCGGCGGGAAAGTAGAAGTAATACTTGCCGTCCTTCACGTTGCAGTCCGGGGCCCACATGCTGTAGGAGTGGCGGTTCACCCACGGGACGTAGTTCTGGTCCACGATCACGCCGTGGTCGACCCAGTCGACGAGGTTGTCGGAGGAATACACGTGGTAGTCGGCCATGCAGAACCAGTCCTTGCGGCTGAAGTCATACGGCGCGGGGATGTCGTGCGAGGGGTAGACGTACACGCGGCCGTTGAAGACGTGCGCGGACGGGTCGGCGCAGTACGCGCTGTTGATGATGGGGTTCTGGGCGTAGGCCAGAGCTCCGGCGGACAGCATGAGGGCAGCCGCGAGGATCGTTTTCGTGAAATTCATGTTGCTCTTTCCTGTATTTGAGGGTTTGAGGGTAAAACGAGCGTGACGGGCAATTTTATATTGTCCGTTGCTGTACTATATCACGCAAGCGCGCGAAATCAAGCCGGAAGCCGGATTTTTGTTAAACAAAATCAGATAAAATGATGGTTGGACGGCATGTTTTGCGGAAGGGGAAACGATCCCGGTCTGCGGAGAAAACGTGTTCCGCGGCTTGACAATTCAGGAAACGGTGATACTGTAAGGCATGGGGGACGCACTGTCCCGACAACCTGACTTTTTCGGAAAAGCTTGAACAGAAGGAGAAGCCATGAAAACTCTGCTCATCGCCGGTCATCCGGACCTTTCGCAATCCGTCGCGAACGCCACGATTCTGGAGGAAGTCGCCGCCGCCCTGCCCGATCTGACGATCCGCAAACTGTGCGAGGTCGCGCCGGGCGGAACGTTCGACGTCGCCGCGGAACAGGCCGCGCTGGCCGGAGCCGATTTCATCGTCTGGCAGTTTCCGTTCCACTGGTACGCCATGCCATGGTTCATGAAGATGTGGCTGGACGAGGTGTTCGTGCACGGATTCGCGCACGGGACAGGCGCGAAGCTCGGCGGAAAGAAGCTGCTGGTATCGGTCACGACCGGCGCACCCGAGGCGGCGTACACGGGCGGCGCGGGGTCCATCGGCGACATTCACGATTTCGTCGCGGCGTTCGAATCCATCGCAAAAGTGTGCGGAATGGAGTATATGGGGGCGATGTGGGTGAACGGCATGAGCTACGCCGCCGATGCGGCGGGGATCGCCCGTCAGAAGGCAAAGGCGAAGGAATACGCAGCGCGTCTGATTGCCCGCATCCGCGAAATCCGGGGCTGAGGATATTATACCTCAAAACGCCGGACATGAGGGCAAAAAAATGGTCGGGGCAACAGGACTCGAACCTGCGACCTCATGCTCCCAAAGCACGCGCTCTACCAGACTGAGCTATACCCCGACGTTCCGAAAATGAGGAAATAATACTTTACCGCCGAATCCGGAAAAAAGCAAGCTGAAACGGAAAAAAAGATGCCCGAAACGCCGCAGAGCGCTTGCTTTTCCGGCGGAGACGGTGTATCTTGTTTCATTTACAATTTGAACTCTTCCCGAACCCGGCATAGCGTCCCCCATGAAAAACCTTGACCCGAAGATCCCCCCGACCCCGTGTTTCGTCGTCGACCTCGCCGCCCTGCGCCGCAACCTGGAAATCCTGAACGATGTCCGGCAGCGCGCCGGGGTGAAGATCCTGCTCGCGCAGAAGGCGTTCTCCATGTTCGCCGTGTACCCGATGATCAGCGCGGTTCTGGACGGTACCTGCGCGAGCTCGCCGCACGAGGCGCGTCTCGGCCATGAGGAGTTCGGCAAGGAAACGCACGGATTCGCGGCGGCCTACTCGGAATCCGACCTGCGCAAGATGCTCCGGTACTGCACCACGGTCGTGTTCAACTCGTTCAGCCAGTGGCGGCGGTTCCACGTCCTGACGGCGGAGGCGGCAGACCGCGTGCGGTTCGGCCTGCGCGTGAACCCGGAACACGGCGAGGCGGTGCGCGAAATCTATTCGCCGTGCGCGCCGAAATCGCGCCTCGGCATCAAGCGGGCTGCGTTCGCCGGAGAGTCGCTGGACGGCATCAGCGGGCTGCATTTCCACACGCTGTGCGAACAGGATTCGGACGCGCTGGAACGCACCATGGAGGCGGTCGAGGCGCGGTTCGGCGATCTGCTGGGCGGCATGCAGTGGGTGAACTTCGGCGGCGGACACCACATCACGCGCCCCGGCTACGACATCGAACGCCTCGTGCGCATCCTGACCGAGTTCCGCGCGCGGTATCCGCACCTGACCGTATATCTGGAGCCCGGCGAGGCGGTCGTGCTGAACGCCGGTTCGCTTTTCGGAACCGTGCTGGACATCGTGCACAACGATGGCGAAATCGCGGTGCTGGACGTGTCGGCGGAGGCGCACATGCCGGACGTGATCGAAATGCCGTACACGCCGCCAGTGAACGGCGCCGCGGAACCGGGCGTGCATCCGTACGAATACCGTCTGGCGGGGCATTCCTGCCTCGCGGGCGACGTGATCGGGGATTATTCGTTCCCCGCGCCGCTGAACGTTGGCGACCGCGTGGAGTTTCTGGACATGGCGCTGTACACCATGGTAAAGACGAACACGTTCAACGGCCTCGCGCTGCCCTCCATCGCGACGTTCGACCCGGACACCGGCGATTTCAAACTGATCAAGTCGTTCGGCTACGACGACTTCAAAAACCGTCTGTCGTAAACTCAGTTCGCGCCCGCCTCGTCAGTGCTTCTCAAACGCGAGGAGCCATGCGAGCCCGGTCACAAGCGCCAGGATGCCTGCCACGATCAGGAGCACTTCGATCACGGCAAGCGCCTGTTTGAGGAAGAGGGCGCGTTTTTCCTTCCGAATGCTTTCCGGACGAAACCGGACGTTGTATTTGCGTAGAAATTCAAGGGCGTTATCCGAATCCTTTTCCAGCTCACATTCCTCGTGATTGAAAAAGTAGATCGGCGGATCGTCTTTCCCCATATCTTTCCCGCGATAACAGAAGAGATCGCTGTCGAAATACCGTCCGATGATCAGGACATCTTCATCCAAGCCCTGAAGCTCGTCCTGTTCCTGATTCGCCGAGATCAGGTCCTCTTCCGGATCGTCGTCCTCGTCCTCCGAATCGTATTTCGCCGGATCCCACCGTGCGGGGAAAAGCCGGATCTCGTCCGAAAGGACCGCACCGTTTGAAAATGCCAGAAACTCTTTCCAGACGCGGGGGACTGGAATGCCGAGCGCGGACTCCACGTGCCGCAGCAGATCCCCAGAAGCGCCCTCGTTGAGCTTGTTGTCGCCGTTTCTCAGGAAATCGTATGTCATAAGGTTTCCGTCCCCGAATCCGCGCTTTCCGCCGGGATGCCGCTCTGCCGCTTGAGGAGTTCGGTACCGATAAAGACCGCCGTCGGACCGTCCGCGCCGCCGATGATGGCGACGCCCGGCCCCGTTCCGGCGTCCGCCGGGGCGGCTTCCTCCTCCGGCTTTTCCGTTTCGTCCGGCTCCGGCAGTTCCGGCAAATCCGACGATCCTTCCAGTTCGGCGGAAATCGCGCAGATGCGTTTTGAAAGATCACGAAGCCTCACACGTCCTACCTTTACCTCGACGGAAAGCCATGCCGCGAGCTCCGCATTCGATGCAAGCGCCGCGTCCGGCGGGATCGTCTTATGCCATTCAGTGAGCAGACGGCGGTATGCCGAGGCCTGATAAGCATAACCGTTGCCCCAGGCGATCTGCCAGATCCCGGTCAGGAAGACGACCAGCGCCGCCAGGATCATCATGATGCAGTCGGCGGGATGGCGTTTTTCGCGGCGTCCGGGGCCGAACATCATCAGGTTCGCGCCCGCGAAGAGGAAACAGCCGCCCAGCAGCCAGACATAGCGGAACCGGAGATTCTTGTCCGGTTCATGGATTTGGTATTCGTCGGTCGCGGCGGCGGCATCCATGCGCGCAATCGCCTCGGGGAGCGTCTCCGTCTGTTTCAGCGCCTCGCAGAACTGTTCGCAATAATGCCGTTCCAGCGCGGCGGACCCGGTGGCGTTTCCGCCGATGAGCATCCCGGCGATGCCGACCAGTGTCGTGCAGTAGCAGGTCAGGATGGAGAGCAGGATCACGATGCCCCACCAGCGCACCCGGCCGCGGATGGCGCGGACCAGCAGCCAGAAGATGAAAACGGGGAAGATGATAAGTACGGCAAACACCACGAAAACAGGCAGAATCTTCGTCATATCGGCGCCCCAGCCCTGTTATTTCGCCTCGGCGGGCGCGGGACAGACGTCCAGCAGGATCCTTTTCCACTCGGAGGCCGTCTTCGCATTGCCCATCAGGTCGCGCACCTTGCGGAATCCGTCGCCGTAGACGGAGTCCGTATTCTGCTCAATGCGCCACGGGACGCGGTCCAGCTTCGCGGACTTGGTGTACATCCAGGAGACGAACTCGGCGAACCCTTCGCGTATCTGCGGATCGTCGATGTGCGGCAGGTTCTCCTGCATCCAGTCGTGCGCCAGTTCATGCGCCCCGACTCCGCGGAAGAAATCCGGCGGCTGTCCTCTCAGGATCAGAATGCGGAATTCGTCCTTGTTGCGTATGGGGCGGTTGAAGAACGTGAGCGTATTCCGGTGGAAGATGAAGAGCCCGAGCTCGCGTTCGCCGTCGCCGGAGGATTCCTTTTTGAGCTCTTCGCGGGTGCAGAGATCGAACTTGATCGTGTGATCCGTGCCCATCTTGAACTTGTCGGCAAGCGTCTGGCGGAGTTCGGTCATGATCTTTTCCGCCTCGGACTGCGTGAAGATGGCGTCGCGGGCGCATTCGCGGCACAGCTTGCGGCCGTCGCCGAGGTCCTTGGCAAACTTGTCCAGCGGCATCTGGCAGCTGGAACACGCCGGGAGCTCCCTGCAATAGTCGCAGAGGAAGATGCTGGTGCCGAGGATGATCCCCTTCGGTTCGCGCCGGTGGCAGTGGACGCACTCGCGGAATGTGGTCTCCAGACAGGCTTTCGAGCAGTAGTTTTTGCCGTTGCTGGTGAAACCTTCCTTGAAGCGTTTGCCGCAGACGTCGCAGACCGGGCGCAGCGATTCGGCGTACTGGTTGAAACACTTTTCACTGCAGAAATTCTTGTCCTCGGACCGCAGGAACGACGCGTTGGACGCAATCTTCTTGCCGCACCAGTCGCAGGTCATGACATTCCGCGCCGCGAACAGACCGCCGCTGAGCAGAACAGAAAGGAACAAGGTCAGAAACAGTGTGAAAAAACGGTACATCATGGTGCTTCTGAAACTCCGTTGTCAGTTCATAACAGACAAGAATATAGCACAGAGAGCGACGAATGTCAAATGTCCGGCATGTTTTTTTTAGATTTTTAAGAAAATGGGACAGGAGACAGGGCCTGTCACTTGCCGGATTTCCGCCCCTTCAGCGGAAACTCCTTCAGCAGAACGGCTTTCCACTCGGGGGCGGTCTTCGCATCGCCCATCATCGCGCTGACTTTGCGGAATCCGCCGCCGTACACGTCGTCAGTGCGGCGTTCGGTATACTCCATCATACGCTTGTTCCCTTCGGCTTTCGAGAATGACCATGCGACGAATTCGGCGAAGCCTTCACGTATCTCCGGTTTGTCCATGAGATGAGGGAGTTCCTCGCTCATCCAGTCGTGCGCCAGCTCGTGCGCCCCGACCGAACGGAACACGTCGCGCGGAAGTCCGGTCAGAATCCGGATCGTGTACTGAGGCTTGTTGCGGATCGTCTTCGGGTCAAACCAGCCAAGCTCGTTGTGTTCGCCGTCGGCCTCCAGATTGAGGTCCTTCCGGTTCCCGATCTCGTAGATGATCTTATGTTTGGTGGTCATCTTGAACTTTGTGTTCAGCACCTGCCGGACGTCCTTCATGACCTTTTCCGCCTCGGTTTTATCCTTGATACAATCCTTGGCACAGTCCCGGCAGAGCTGGTCCCCTCCGTCGGTTTTCACTTCGGACGGCAGCTGGCAGTAATCGCACCGGGGGAGCATCGCGCACTCGTAGCAGAGCGGAACCAGTTTTCCGGTGGCGTTTTTCGCCTGGACCGACACGAATTTCTCCTTCCGGCAATGGGCGCATTTCGCCGTGGACGAGGCTTTTTCCTGCGCGGAAAGAAGCACCGGGAATATGCCCAGTACGGCGGCAATGAAGAAGAAAATGACAAGACGTTTCAGCATAAAAGACCTTTGAAAGGAATAAGATTGCTCTTTCAGGAATATAGCATCGCTGACGCGGAAAGTCAAATGGTTCCCCATTGTTTTTTTCGGAGGATTCCCGTCCGCAATAAGATAGACCTGGCGGGAACTTCTTTCTGATTTTATCATGACAGCGCGTTTTTATAGTTGTCCCGATTCCGGTGTCAGATACCAGCCTAAACCTTCCAGAAGGAAAGGGTTCTTTACCGCAAAGCTTTCCTGATTTTTCATGACAGAGTGTCAGCAAGACACATTTTTCGATGCCGGATTGTCTGTATTTGTCTTCCGAAATGCTCAACTTTATCTTATTTTTCAGAAAAAATGATTGTTTCGATTTGCAATAATATTTGACTGGATGTATATTATTGCATAACTACATCCGTCAACCCGCAAAACGGAGTTCAAAAACATGGCAAATTCCGATCCCGCAATCCTCAGAAAAGCTGTTTCGAGTCTTTATAACGCGTTCCGTGAATCGGTCGACACCATCGGAAATCTGGCCTCTATCGACGTCAGCATCCGCCAGCACCAGACCATGGCGCTGGTATGCCGCCTGACCGAAGAAAAACCGAATGGCATTACGCTGAAAGAACTTGCGGAATCCATGAAACTTGCGCCGGCGACCGTGTCCGAGCTCGTCGAATCCCTCGTGAAAAAGGATTTCCTCCAGCGAGTGCAGAATCCCGAAGACCGCCGCGCGGTCCAAATCACGCTCACGCCGCACGGACAGACCCTGCTCGACGAAAGCATCAAGCGCGTCGAGGGCCTCTGCGAAAAGCTCCTGAACGGGCTGACTCCGGCCGAACGCACCGCCATGCTCGATGCTCTGACCAAGATCACGAGCAAGCTCTAAGTTTCCACTACTGAAAGGATTCCGCCTGCCGCAAACGCACGGGATCCAGACGTTGAACGCATTCCCGAATCCGCCCGGAACCTCCCGGCGGATTCTTTGTTTTTTCTCAAAAAAACGGGTTTTCTGTTTGCATTCGCCGCGGGCGCATGCTATATTATATCTTATCTTATCTGCGGAGAGATGGCCGAGTGGTCGAAGGCGCAGCATTGGAAATGCTGTATAGGGGCAACTCTATCGTGGGTTCAAATCCCACTCTCTCCGCCATTTTTTATGCCCGCGTTTCGGGTATTTTCTCCGTTTTTGCCGAATGCATTGATTCCCCCCATGCCCCCATTAATCGGGCAGGGTATTCGCATATCTCCCGGGTACGGGGAAAGATGACGGCGACGGCCGCAGGCATTGAAAAATAGGGGGTTACAAACAGGGAAGGGCTGGAACTCAGTCCTCTTCCATTCCGTCCAGGATGCTGCGGAGCGCACGGATGAAGCCCTTGCCGTAGCGGGTGTCCGGCTCCATGTAATTCCCTTCGCCCCATTCGTTCCAGGACTTCAGAAAGATCAGATTGTGCTCGTGGTCCTTGCCGCGACAGCTGTAGATGACCTTCTCCGCGTGCTTCCGGAACGTCTCCGGGGTGGAGCCGGTGTAGACGGTGCCTCTCCAGCCGCTGCGGGGCGAATGGTCCCAGTTCGGGATCAGCGCCGGATAGTATTTCGGGGAAAGCGCCTCCGGCGCCTCCGGGTCGAAGAAATCGTGCATGACCTGCTCGTAATCGACATGGAACGGGATGTGGCGGAACTTGCAATAATGCTTGACCTGGCGCAGCACGGGGTGCTTTTTGACGTCGAACTTATGCACGATGTTCGCGCCGTCGAGGCCGAGCTCCAGGACTTCCTCCGCGGCGGTCCTTCTGCCGCCCTGCCCGATGAAATAGAACGGCGGCAGACCGTTTTTCTCCGCGAGCGCCTGCCACTGCGCCATGAAATCGCGCACGCCGGGGAACTCCGTCGGACGGTAGATCATGAAGAGCGTGCGGCCCTCGACGCGGATGTAGCGCGGGTCGCGGAACGCCTCAAGCAGGGAGTAGAAATGCTTCTCGTTTCCCGCCGGATCGTCGTAAATCTGTTCGGCAACCAGCTTCGGTTCGCATTCCTCGGTCTTGTTCCAGAATTTGGAATACCAGGACTGGTTGGCCCAGCAGAGGCAGAACGGGAAATCGGGTTTTTTCAGGCGGATGACCTCGTCGAACGGGATCGTGAGCTCCTGGTGGTCCTTCGAGAACCAGTAGTGATAGTAGCAGAAGCCTTCGACCCCGGCCTCGCGCGCAAGTTCGGCCTGTGCCTCGCGCACGGATGCGTCGCGCAGGTCGTAATAGCCCAGATCGGCCGGCACGCGCGGCTGGTCGTGTCCGCGGAAGAGCGGTTTCGCATTACGGACGCTGGTCCACTCCGTAAACCCTTCGCCATACCATTTGTCGTTGATGGGCGTCGGGTAGAACTGCGGCAGGTAAAACGCGATGATGCGGGGGCGGCTCATGTTGCTGAGGAGATTCCTGCTGGAATAAGTTCGGATTGATTTCTGGTGAATCCGACTGTCATTCCGCGGTGCAGCGCGTGAACGAGACGAGTTCGGCGGGGGAACGCTTGATCGCCAGCACGAAGATCCAGGCGAAAGCATAGGTCGTAAGCGTCAGCAGGACAGACATGAACACCTGGAAGCCGTTCAGTTCGACGCGGACGTCCCTGGCGTTGTTGAGAATCAGGCCGTTCTTCCTCATGCCGCGCGTCGCGCCGTGGGCGCAGAGTCCCCAGCCGAGCATGACGAATTCCCACGCGAAGAAAAGGAGCGCGGCGCCGACTGCGATGCGTCCGGCGGTGGCAGCCTTGATCCAGACGGCCTTGCCTTTTTTGGCGGAGAGGCAGATGTAATTATCCTTCGCGGCTTCTTCAGAAAGGTAGAATGAACCGGCATGGTATCCGGCTTCCTTGTCGAGCTGGGCGAACGTGGCCGGCACATTTTTTGAGACACGAAGATGTTCGCCGTGTGCTGCCGCCGCTGCTACCAGCGCCTGCGTCGGCGACGGCAGGGAAGATGCGCCTGCCACGGCGAGCAGATAGACCGCGGCGATGGCGGCGAGTTCGACGGGGACGGCTTTGAACAGAGCAAAGACGAAATCGATGAAGAACGCTTTGAGGCGGGCAACCGGAGCGGCCGGTTTCGCCACGAACTTTTCCTCTTCGGCAAGCGCGATCTTCTGCTGGTCCGTGAGTTCCTGCTGGGAGAAAAAGCTGACGTCGCGGGCCTGCGCGGCGTTCATCGCGAGACGCTTGCGCTGTTCGTCGAGGAGGTTGGTGAGGAAATCGAATTTCGCGGCGGTGGACCAGGACGGCATAGGGGATTTCTTCATGGGGCAGGTGCCCGTAACCTGATCGGACTCGACGAGAGCGGCGACGTCGGATTCCTCAAGTCTAAGGTGTTCAACGCCGTTCACGTCCTTGACATCATAATTCGCCATAATCAAAACCTGTTTCGTTATCGTTAATAAAAAAGTAAAAACCGTTTTGAAAATAATAAGATAGCCGTACCCGGACGATTTTTCAAGTTTGATTGCGTAAAAAAAGACAAAAAGACGCGCGCCGCGAATCGTTGCCCAAGCCGCACCGTGAAGAGATCCACAGGAAATCGTCCCGCCGCTTGACATTCGGCCGTCAGGTTTTATATTATATCCGGCATAAAACCTTTCACCCCGACCCGAACCGACATGTTTTTCTCACGCAGATTCTTCCCGTTCTTTCTGACGTTCTTCTTCGGCGCGTTCAACGACAATTTGTTCCGCAGCGCGCTGATCATCATGATCTCCTACCAGTCCGGCTACTCGTCCGGCAAGGCGAACGCCCTTACCTTTGCGGCCATGGCACTTCTCATGCTCCCGTATTTCCCGTTCTCCGCCACCGCGGGCCAGCTCGCCGACAAGTTCCCGCGCCACAAGCTCTTCCGCGCCTGCAAGATCATGGAGTTCGTGCTCATGGTCCCGGTCTTCTTCGCGTTCATCCGCGGGAGCATCTGGCCGCTCCTCGCGCTACTGTTCTTCATGGGCACGCAGTCCGCGCTGTTCAGCCCGCTCAAATACGCCTATATCCCGCAGATGCTGGAGCAACACGAACTGCTGCGCGGCAACGCCTACGTGAACGCCGGAACTTATGTGGCGGTCATCTTCGGCGCGGTGCTCGGAAACTACCTCATCACGGTCCCGCACGGCGGACTCGTGACCGGCGCGGTGATCCTGCTCATGGCGGTCCTCGGACTCTGCGGCGCGTTCCTCATCCCGGAGATGAAACCGGAATCCCCCTCGCTGCGTATCGACCCGAACCTGATCCGCGCCTCGTGGGATGTCCTGCGGGCCGTGTTCAGGGACAGCGTCCTGACGCACTGCGTGCTCGGGCTCTCGACGTTCTGGATGACGGCGGCGCTGTACGTGTCACTGCTGGCCGGGTTCTGCAAGGACGTGCTGAACGCCACATCGCACCTCGTTCCGGTCCTCTATCTGCTCTTCTCGGCGGGCGTGGCGATCGGGTCCGTGCTGTGCCAGACCGCGGGACGCCGCCGCCCCGTGATGCCGCTCGTTTCGCCCGCGCTTGTCCTCATGGCGTTCTTCACGTTCGACCTGTTCTTTGCGGCGCGGTCGTGGACGCACGCGCCGGCCGACCCCGAAACGCTTTTCTCCGTGTTCGAGTTCTTCCGGTTCCCCGCGTCCTGGCGGATCGCCGCCGACCTGGTGCTCCTCGCGGCATGCGGCGGATTCTACTCCGTCCCGCTGAACGCCCTGCTCCAGCACAAAGCCGATCCGCAGCAGGTCGCGCGCGCCGTCGCCGCGAACAACATCGTGAACTCGTTTGCGATCGCGCTCGGCACGGTCGTTACGGCACAGCTCATGGCATACGGGCTGCTCTCCACGGTCGGCGTGCTCGCGCTCGTCGCCGCGGTCAATTTCCTGACCGCGCTGTATCTGCTCCCGATCCGCACGGAACGCCTTCCGAGCTCGATCAACCCCTCCAACTGAGCTGGCCGGGCGGAACGTCAAATCCCCCGAAATCCGATAAGACGGTTCCGTCACAAATCCTGATAATGGGGGAGACGGAAGGGATGTTTCGAGACAAAAAAAAGAACCGCAGGAGTTTCATAAACTCTTGCGGTCCAAACAATTCAAAATGGTGCACCAGGAGGGATTTGAACCAAAAACCTTCTGATCCGTAGTCAGACGTTATTGTGTACAAAATAGAGAAAGAACGTGGTTTTTAGGGACATTTTAGGGACTTTTTGCCTTGCAATCGTCAGAAATCATGATATAGTATCATCACGGATTAGCAGAACCTCAAAATCAAAAGCTTCCTCGGCACCTCAAAGAACGCCGTCATGACACAAATCTGGGTAGCGCTCATCCTCTACCTGTTGCTCTCCTACATCAAGTTCACTGGCAAATGCAAATACGGCATCACGGAACTGGCAAACCGCCTCCGCGATACGCTCATGCCAGACTTCGCTCTGGTCGAAGTCCTCAATCTGAACAGAGATACCCTGAAGAAACCTCCCGACTGGAATGCTCCTGAACAACTCGATCTATTTGCAAATTATGCTCCTATATTTTAACCGGACAGTAGTGAATTCACTATTGTATTCCGGACAGTGGAGCGCCTGCTTCTCGTGACATCAGCCAGACGTTTACACGAGCCGAGTATTTTTGCTTTCTAGAGATGCAAGTAACTATTTATTTAAAAAAACACGTCCGGGGTTGAAAAAAAGATAAAAAAGATGTATATTAGATATTAGTCAAGTAGACTTTTTGCGCATATTTGATATCAGGAAAAGAGCTGGAATCTGCGCAGGATAGCCGAAACAAAGACATGCTCCCGGCCTGTTCCGGGGACATTCCGGACCGGATTCAGACAAAACACTTCAATATAAGGTGAAATGAGGTAATCTCAATGAAGAATGTCATTCCGCTGATCGTAGCCGTCCTCCTGGGACTTGCAGCCGTTTACATGGTGAGCAACGTCCTTGTCAAAAACCAGGACACCGAACAGGAGCCACAGATATCCGTTGTGGTCGCAGCCCGCGATCTTGAAGCGGGAGAAGAGCTCATGCCGGGCGCGTGCTCGTTCAAAAACCTGCCGGAATCGGCGGTCCCGCAATCCGCGATTCTCTGGGACAGCGTCAGCCTGACCTACGGCCAGAAGATCCCGCGTGCGATCAAACGCGGCAGCTACGTCATGTTCGATGACATTCAGCTGAACATCTCCCTGGCGGACTGCGTCACCACCGGCCAATGGCTGGTCCCGGTGACGTTTTCCGATCCGACCCTTGTAAAAATGCTGCGTCCGCAGGACGAAATAGCGATCGCGGCACTTTATGCACACACCAACGTCGAACACCCGAAAGCGACCTCGGAAGAGCTGCTCAAGGATCCGGAAGCGGCTATGAAGGCGGACGTGAAGGAGGAACGCGAAACCGTTATCCTGTTCCCCTGCATTGAGGTGATCGGGCTCGATAACAGCAACGGCCTTTTCCGCGAGCCGGGCAGTGCGACCGCCACGATCTACGTATCCCTTCCTCCCCGGCAGGCGACAATCCTGCTGGCGGCACAGCATGAAGCGGAACTTTTCCCGATTCTCCGCAGAAGAAACGATCCGTCCGCACGGAATCGTTCGGAAATCGGGGCCGTGAACTCGAAAACGTTCGAAGCCGTGCGTTCCGACCTGGATACGGCGCTGCTCTCGAACGAAACTGCAAACTCCACGAAATAAACGGCGGTAAACCATGAAAAGAATTACGACAGCATTCCTTCTGCTGGCAGGCATTCTTCTGACACTTCCCGGCATGGGCCAGACGGCTCAGCAGCCGTCCGGCGCCCCGGGTCAGTCCCAGGCAAACGAAGTTCAGGTATCTCAGGAAGATATCGTGAAGGCGATCACTCAGGCGCTCGGTTCGCAGAACGAAAACGGGAACGATCCGATGCAGGAACAGATCTCCATCACCGTCGGGGAAAAACGCGTACTGAGCATGCCGTTCACCATCGAATCCTGCAAATCGGATTCGTCCAACGTCAAGATCGAGCATGTCAACGCCAACACGTTCGAGGTGTCCGGGGTTTCGCCCGGCCGTGCCGTCATCACGGTCCATGCCGGAGGCATCGAGAAGAGTTTTCATATCACGGTATATAACTCGACGCTTCAGACGTATCAGGAAATGAGTCGTCTTCTGGAGGAGCTTCCGGAAGTCACCCTGCAGATGTACGACGGGGGGCTTGTTCTCCGCGGCATCATTACGCAGCCCGTCCACTGGGATTATTTCCGCCGCATCCTGCAGTCCTATGAAAGCAGATGCAACAGCTACGTTGCTTTTGTCCCGGATACGAAACTGATCGCCGATTTGAAAAAACAGCTGACGGACGCCGGATTCCCCGTGGAGGAACAATCCGGTCCGGAAGCACCCGGCAAGCTGTCCATGAACCTTACCGGGACCGTCCTGACCGTGCGTGGATATCTGTACTCCGAAGACGGCATTAAAACGGTCGAATCCATCCTCTCGGCGCAACGCTGGCTGGATCCGGAGTGGAACGGCAACAATGCCAGCCTCAAAACCGACTTGAGAATCGTGCCATCCCAGGTCGACCTCGGAGTCGTCTTCGTCGGCGTGACTAGAAAACAGCTGGAACGTCTTGGAAACGCCAATGCGGACGGCACGGTCCTGACGTGGGACGTCGTTGGCTGGTTCAAGGCGCTGTACGGCGGCGCAAAGGACGCGATCGACAGCCATGGCAGCCAGCATGCAGGCGGCTCGATTACGCTCGAAACGAATCTGAAGGGGGCTCTGGTGTTCTTCGGACAGAACGGGATCGCCGATTTCCGCGACGCGGGACACATCACGCTCACGAACAACGGCGACGAATCCACGTATGAAAACGGCGGCACGCGCCAGGTCAAGGTGTACGGACGGGATACCGCCGACATGAAGGAGATCGAGTACGGACTGAAATACAAGGCCCAGGCATTCCTTCAGGAAGACAATACGGTCAAGCTGAATCTGGATCTGGAACGGAGTCTGCCTCCGGTCCGGGACGGCGACGACTATGTCCAGAGCAAGAGCAAAACCAAGACGACGCTGATCTGTCCGCTCGGAAAAACAGCCGTCATCGCGGGACAGAAGGAGCTGACTTTTTCTCATGAAGGACCGTCCGGTTATGCGTTCCTCCGGCATATTCCGGTTATCAACTGGTTCGCGTCGTCCGAAGAAGACAAGGGCGAAGAACTCCAGATGCTGATCCTGGTGTCGCCGGAACTGATGGATCAGAACTTTAAGATGGAGACGCGTCCGTCCGAAGAAAACGCCACGCTGGAGCAGGAGGTTTCCGAACGGGTCAATGCGGAAAATCTCAAAGTCCAGGAAAACGAACAGAAAACGTGGTTTGAAAGAATGTTCACGTGGTAATCTGTCCATGAAGCTTATATTCAAAAACGAAAAACGCTCCATCGAACTTCCTACCGGCTGCTGTCTGATCATCGGCCGGCACGAGGACGCCGACATCCGAATCCCGGACAAGCATGTGTCGCGCCGCCATGCCGAGATCACGGAACAGGACGGCAAGGTGTTCGTCCGCGACCTGGAAAGCCACGCGGGGACGCGGATAAACGGCGTTCCCGTCAAGGAGAAGACGGAGCTGATCGCAGGCGACGTCCTGAGCATTTCCGATTTCGAGTTCATGGTCCAGCCGAGTTCGGGGGCAGCCGCGACTGACATGGCGGTTTCACTGCGGAACAATGCTTCCTCTTCTGCCTCGATGCCGTCGGGTCCGCTCCCGGATTCCATACCCGGATCAGGACACACCCTTCCCATCTATTCGGCGCAGAAGGAACAGCAGAGCCTCTTCACCGAAAAAATGATGCAGCTGTCGAAGCGTGTCCAGACACGTGTTCTGGAACTGCTCAATGTGAACAACGAAACGCAGAACAACCTTTCGAACGCTTCCATGCGTCCGCAGGTGGAAAGCGCGGTGGATCAGGTTCTCCGTGAAATCCGTCACGAAATCCCCCCGGAAGTAAACATCGACCTGCTCAGACAAACGCTGATGGACAATCTGATCGGCCTCGGTCCTCTTTCCCCGCTTCTGCGCGATGCGTCCATTTCCGAGATCATGATCAACGGTCCGGAGCACATTTTCATCGAAAGCAAAGGTCTGCAGTACCGGACTCCGTCCAAATTCCATAGCGAGGCGCATCTGCAGTCGATCATCCAGCGAATCGTGGAGCCGCTGGGACGTCATATCGACGCGGCGTCCCCGATGGTCGACGCCCGACTTAAGGACGGTTCCCGCGTGAACGCGGTCATTCCCCCGCTCGCGCTCGACGGTTCCCTAGTCACGATCCGCAAATTCCCGTCGAAGAAGCTGACCTCGGACGACCTGGAGAAGTTCGGAAGCCTGACGCACGCCATGACGCTTTTTCTGAAGGAGGCGGTCCGCGCCCGCAGAAATATCCTGGTCTCCGGCGGCACGGGATCCGGCAAGACGACGCTCCTGAACATCCTTTCGCTGTTCATCCCCGAAAAGGAACGCATCATCACGGTCGAAGACTCGGCAGAACTGAAGCTTACGCATGAGAACCTCTGCCGCCTTGAGGCTCGTCCCGCCAACGTGGAAGGACAGGGGCGGATCACGATCCGCGACCTCGTCATCAACACGCTGCGCATGCGTCCCGACCGGATCATCGTCGGGGAATGCCGCGGCCCTGAAGCGCTGGATATGCTTCAGGCGATGAACACGGGCCACGACGGCTCCATGACGACCTGCCATGCCAATACGCCGCGCGACGCGCTGTCCCGCCTGGAAAATATGGTCATGATGGCAGGATTCGAACTGCCGTCCGCCGCGATCCGGGAACAGATCGCATCGGCGATCCACCTGATCGTTCAGCAGACGCGCCTGCCGGACGGATCCCGCAAGATCGTAAAGATCAGCGAGGTCACGGGCCGCGAAAACGGCATCATCCTGATGCAGGACATCTTCACGTTCGAGCAGGAGGGATTCGATGAAAAATTCCATGTCCTCGGACATCATACGGCGACCGGCAACATCCCGCGTTTCATCGATGAACTCCGGCAGTCCGGCGACCTTCAGCTGGACATGTCCGTATTCGTACCGGAGAACTGAGTCACCATGAATTCGTCATTCCTGAGCAAATACGGGATTTACCTGCTGGTCTTCGCCGCGGTGTTTCTCCTGATCTTTCTGTCCGTCGGCCTGGTCCAGCAGGTCGGCATGGAGCATTTCGACCATAAAGTCAAAGACAGGAACCTCGGCGGACATCGCAACGACATCGGGTATTTCGTTTCTCCCCAGGTCCTGCTGCAGATCCAGTTCTCCATCGGGATTCTCCTGATGGCGGTCATCGTTTCGATCCTGCTTTTCTGCAAGGTTTACATGTTTTATGTGCTGGTTCCCGTCAGTTTGATCGCGCTCGGCATCGGGTACGCGGCTCCGCTCCTGTATTACTCCCGGAAAGTGAAGAAACGCGCCCTCGACTTCGAAGGCAGCATCCTTGATCTCTCCATGGGATTGACCAGCGGCCTGCGCGCAGGACAGGCCTTGCCCCAGGCGCTGGAAGTCTTCGCCCGCCGGAGCGAGGGTACCCTGAAAGAAGAACTCGACGTCGTGCTGAAGGAATACCGTCTCGGCGTGGAGCTGCCGGATGCGCTTCAGCGCATGTACGACCGCCTGCCGTGCGAAGACCTTCAGCTCCTGATCATTTCGATCCGTCTGACGTTGCAGTCCGGCGGAAGCCTGGCGGATGTCCTCCAGCGCATTACGCAAACGATCCGCGGCCGAATTGAGTTTCAACAGAAGCTGAAGGCGCTGACGGCGCAGGGGCGGTTCGAAGCGCTTGCCATGTCTCTCGCGCCGCTTCTGGCGTTCGTGCTCCTGTTCGTCATCAACAACGATCTGATGATGCCGATGGTGAAAACGCTGATCGGATGGTGCGCCATCGGGGTCATGCTGACGCTGGAAACGATCGGATACTTCGTGATCCGTGCAATCGTGGATGTGAAGGTGTAATATGAATCGTACGGTCATTTATCTGATAACGTTCCTGGTGGTGCTTCTGCCGGTCATGGGATATGTTCTCTTCACGGACAACACTCCCGCCTCGCGCAAAAAGAAGGAAGAGGATGATGAAACGCCATCGGTCTTCCGGCTCTGCGCCACACCCGTCGCCATCATGGACGCGCTCGGGTTCGGCAGTCTGATCTATAAGCTCTTCCCCGCGCAATGCCGCGCAATGCGGAAAAAGCTTCAGTATGCGGGCCTTGACCTCGCTCCCGCGTTCGTCTATGAAGCCCGGATTTTTCTGGTTTTGGCGATGGGCGCGGCGTTTGCCATGGGGACATGGATGGTGGTCCCTCCGGATCAGCGGGGAGCCATCCCGGTCGCGGCGCTGATCGGCGTGTTCATCGGCTGGTTCCTTCCCGGCATCGCGGTTGGCAATCTGGTCCAGGAACGCAAGACGAAAATCCTTCAGGCGATTCCTTTTTCCATCGACCTGATTTCATCCGCGATGCGCGGCGGTCTGGATTTCACCGCGGCGATCCGGTTCTATGTGAATTTGGGGGTCAAAGGCCCGCTGACGGATGAATACCGGACCATGCTCAGGGAAATGGAACTCGGCGTCATCCGCACGGCCGCGCTCCAGAACATGGCGGACCGGATTCAGATCAAGGAGTTCACATCGTTCGCGTCGGCCGTGGTGATGGGCACGGAACTCGGCGCGTCCCTGGCGGATACGATGGATATCCAGAGCGAGGAAATGCGCAAACTGCGGTTCTCGATCGCCGAATGCAAAGCTCAGCGTGCGCCGTCCCTGATGTTGCTTCCGATGGCGCTTTTCATCCTTCCGGCAGTGTTCATTATCATCCTTACGCCGGTCTTTCTGAAAATGAAAGAATCGGGCGTTCCTTTGTTCTGAGGTGAGGTGACGAAATGGAATCAAAATATTACAAGATCCTCTTCACAGGCGGCGAGCTCTCCGGCAGGTCCTTCGTCGTGCCGGCCGAAGGGGTCATGATCGGAAAATCGCAAACGGCGGGAATCCGTCCGGGCGGAGAGGACATCGCGATTCAGCATGCATTCCTGTTTGTCCGGGAGTCCGATTCCGCGCTTGTCCTCAAATCCTATGCCGAATCCGTGTTCGTCGACGACAAACAGCTGGAACCCGGCATGGAGACGGAACTGAAGCCCGGAATGGCCGTGCGTCTCGGGAAGAAGCTGTTTTTCAGCATCGAGGAAGAAGACGGTACGATCCCGGTGGTGATGTCTTCGCCTTTCTCACCCGATGACGACGAGACGACGGAAGACGGCACGGTCGACGGCGGAGCGGAAAGCGGAGAAAAAAAAGAAGATAAGACCCGTTACGCCTCCGAGGAGGAACTTGACGATCTGAGGCGTTTTTCTCAGAAGCAGACCAGCCGCAGGAAGTTTACGTTTGCCTTTGCGGTCATTCTGCTGCTTGCGGTGATCGGAGGCGGTTTCCTCTATTCCGAATTGGAGCTGGAAAATCCCGTGACCTGGCCGGGTGAAGTGACCGGAGTTTTCAACGACGGGGAATTCCGCATCGAGCTGCCGCCCAAGGGAAATTTCATGATCTATTATCCGGAGTGTTCCCAGACAAAGGTCGAGAAAACGGAAACGAACTGCGAGGTGATGACTTTGCTGGGCAAGCATCTGGATGTCGTGTTCCACCTGAAACTTGTGGTGAACGATGTTCCCGATGGTTTTGTCGTTTCCCGCAAGGATAGTTTCAGCGACTGGAAGAAGGATGCGGAAGAGAATCACGGCTTCACATTCCTCAAGCTTCCGGAAGACAAGTTCTATTCCATCTCGACTTGCGGCATCCCTTATCAGACCATGGGATACAAACGGAATGACAACGATTTCCAGTGGCAGGGGTTTGTCAGCTATTTGCGTTACCACGACAAAGAGATCATTTTTACGCGCGAAGTCCCGGTTCAGCACTACTGGCGCGCGGAAAAAGTCCTGACCAATTATGGCTGTTTCGTTGCTTCCCCGGATGCCGCGAACAGTTACTGGGAAATCCCGGAGACCATTCCGGAAGGCGTTTCCAAAACGGAACTGTACCGCACCCTGCTGTCCAAAATGATGGTCAATGTCGCGATCACCGACTGGACGGAGATCAAGCAGAAGTTCGCTCTCCTGCTTTCCCTCGCAGGAAAGGCAAACGATGAGGAAATGATGGAAGACGCCCTGGGGCTTCTGCAGGATTTCCGGGAACGGCAGGCACTTTGGTACGCGCAGGCGTGTCTGGCATACCAGCATTATGAACAAAGTGAAAACTGGCTCATGATGAGGGATGTGGTCAATATATGTCTTTCAAAATTTCCGTCGCCCGATGACTATCGGCATCTCAGAATCATGCAAAACATCTGGACGCTTGACGAATAATGGCTTTTTCAAAATCAAAAACTAGTTCGAATACTTCGGAAGATAACGCCCGTACGAGCCGGAGGCGGACGGTCGGTTATTCTCTTGAATTCCGTTGCCGCGGCAAACTGTTTCAGACGGTCCTGATCAACGATCCGGACAAAACGCTGACCATCGGACGGGCGCAGGATAACGATCTGGTCATACCGGAGACGGACCAATCGTGCGGAGAACACCATGCGAAACTGCATGTCGTTCAGAACGGCGTGAAACTGACCGCGTGCGAGAACAACCGTATTCACGTCCATGGAGAAAGCGTTTCCTCCGCCGTCCTGAAAAAGAACGACCGGGCCTCCATCGGGGATTCCGAAGTCTTTGTCAGGATCACGTCCAAATCCGAACGCATCCCCTGCGATGTGCATCGTCTGGAAGTACACGGCGGCGACAAGGACGGAGAAATAATCCGGCTGGAGAAGAGTCCGTTCCGGATCGGTTCCGCCTCCGACAACGACCTGGTCCTGAAATCCGACGTGGTCTCCAGACGCCATGCGGAGATCCGCATCGCCGAAAACGGAGAGACCTGGCTAAAGGATTTGAGCAGTTCCAACGGCACGTTCGTCAACGGGGAAAGACTGAAGCGGCAGGAGCGCATGCTGATGGATTTGGACGATATTTCCATCGCCTGTTTCGATTATGCGTTCCTCGACCGGAACGTCGTTCATACACGGACCCACTTCGGAAAAAAGATTTTGATTCTCGTGCTGACCCTGTTCGTTGCCGCGGGCTGCTTCGGGCTTTACTACATGTCGCTTCCGGCAACCGAAACGGTGATCGACGTCATTGATTTTTATCTCAGGAAGAACGATTACGGCGCGGCTGAGCGCGTTCTGACCAAAATGCCGGACTCCAAAGGGTTCCAGCGCTATGAAAAACAATACCGCGATTATTCCACCAATATCCCGAACTATGAGAATTCCTACAAGGCGCTTCTTGAGTTCCGGAACGATTTGAAAGACAGTAAATGGAAACATGCGGCGGAAAGTTACGGAAAACTTGGACTTGAAGATCCGGACGCATGGAATCAGGCGGATCCTGAGACGATCGTCATCCAGAATCAGGTCGCACATGAAAAGTATCTGCTGGATGTCCTGGTGTCTATGCACAATATGGTGACGACTTTGGACACGACAGTTGCCAATCTGAAGGAAAAATGGAAAGAAATGAAGCCTGTGAAGGAAAAACTGATAGATGAACTGAAAAACGGCTTGTCGGAAGATTTCGATCATAACGGGGAAATCGAAACAAGCGCGGTTCCGGACTATCTGAAACCGCTTTATCAGGAAATTCTCCATTTGCTGACGGAACTGGAGCATGACAATACCATGCTGAAGGAGATCGAATCGAGTTTGGACAACGTGTCCGTTATCAGGGATTTGAAGCAGATGGACGCTTTTATCGACTATCTGAAGCGTGAAAATCAGAACATTTCCGGTATTCTCAGGATCTATATGCGGGAACTGTCCGTCAGGATAGGGACAATCCGGGACAACATCGAAGCGCTGGATGAAAACGATCAAATGCTGTTCGACCTGCGCATGGACGACATTCGCACCATACGCCTGATTTCTTTGGACGAATGCATCAAGATTCCACAGCTTTTCAAACTTCGGGAACACATGGAGGATCGTCTTCAGGCTCAGATGCGCGTCCGGACCCAATGGCAGGGTCTGCAGGAGACGCTTGCGCCATACAATCTGGTTTTGGGCAAGCTCCCGGAAGAGATCGTGCTGTTCTCCAATGAGGCTTTGATCGAACAGGTGATCTCGCTTCCAAGTGTTTTCCCCGTCGGATCAAGAGTTATATCGGAGGAGTACGAAAAACTCTTCGGAGAACGTTATTTCTACGAGGTCCTTCAACAGACGGTCCATTCCACAAACAACATTTACGCGACCGACCTGATCCCTGATATCCAGTATGTCCCGCTGTGCATTCGGCTCAAGGATATGTATCGCATGGTTGCCGAAGCGCTTGTCTGGCTCAATCTCCCGCAAAACGAATGGATCCTCCATGGTAAAATCGAAGAAACAAGGGATTATTATCAGGCGATCCTGAAAACGAGGGAAGTCGTTCTCCAGGCATGTCTGAATATCGCTGCCCGCCACAAGAACAACCGGCAGTATTTCCTCGCGAAGACCGCGTACTTCTTCTTCGCGCCGCCCGGACCGGAAATCCCGGCGCAGATGCAGGCGTTCGGCGAGGAATGGCGTAATTTCCGTCTGGAACAGCAAACCTTCGTCTACTCGTACGATCCGATGGATGAAAAGAAGGCGGTGGAGATCAAGGATTATGTGATCAAAAACGGCATCCCGGGCGATCCGATCTTCAACTGGGTCAGGAGTCTGAATTTATGAGAATTCGGAAAAAACACGGCGTTCTGCTGGAATACGTGCTCCTCGTCTGTTCGATCCTTCCGCTCGTTTTCGGAGCGTCCGCGGCCGTCTATTCCAACAAACTGTTTTCCGGCGGGTTCGGCACGGTCGGCAAGGCTGTGGTATCCATGTACCAGCGCATCGTAACCGTCATTTCCCTGCCGATCCCGTGAAACTTGACTTGCCGGACATCCAAGCGCTGAATGCGGCCTTAAACGGCCCGGAAGACGGCTTTCCCGCGATTGCGGACCAGTTGTGCGGTCTGGATGAGCAAGGGCTGCTGGTCGCTCCGCAGGAATCGCCGGAAGAATTTCAGAAGCGTCTGGCGGCCATGTGCACGGAATGGGATTATGAGCCGCCTGCCGATGCGCGTCCGCTGCCCGGCGGCATCCGCGAGGAGGCGGAGCGGACGGTTTCCGGCCTGTACGGCGCGAGCCCCCGCTGGATTCCCGTATCCTGTTCCAGCGGGGAGACCGGACGTTTTTCCGCCGGGGTGACGCTCATCCTGGAGAAGATCATCCCTATCGTCTTCCTGTCCGGTGCATTCCTGAATAAAAGCCGCCACCACGGCTACGATGCCGCCGAAACGCTCGCCCACGAAATGGTCCATGCTCTGCGGATCGCGTATCCCGTATCGGTGTATGAGGAGTATTTCCCCTGCCAGGTTCACAAATCACGGTTCCGCCGTCTGGCCGGGAATCTGTTCCGCAGATGGGAGATACCGGTTCTGTTCTTCGGCGGGCTGACGTTCGCTGCTCTGCATCCGGTGTTTCTGCTGATCCCGCTTGCGGTTCTTCTGCGGGAAATCCAGCTGCATCTGCGGATTCGGTCCGCCGCGAAGAAACTGCGCGAACTCCATCTGCGCCCGGAACCCGTTCTGCTCCGCTTGTCCGACCGCGAGATCAAAACGCTGGCGAAAGGAAAAACGCCCGCGTTTCTGGAGGATTCAAGCTCGTTCCGGCGGGCTCTGCTGTTCCGGCGTTTTCCGCTCTCCTGACAATGGCTCGCAGGGCAGCCGAAGCCTGTCAAGCTCTTCCAGAATGATCCCGGCTGTCGGGGGCCGCTTCACCGGGTCCGGTTCCGCCATCCAGCCCAGCAGATGACACAGGTCCGTCGTTGCAAACGGCTGCAAATCCCGCACCAGGTCCTCCGGACGGCTTTTCCTGACAAGCGCACCCGTTTCCAGCAGTGTCCCGTGCGGAAATCGCGGACGCCATGTCAGGAGTTCATATATCACGGACGACAGGCTGAAGAAATCCGTGCGGCAATCGACTTTCGTCGTGTCGAGCGTCTGTTCGGGCGACATGGCGGACGGCGTGCCGAAGACATCGGGGCCTTTCTCCGAAAACCGCACCGGACGCGCGATCCCGAAATCCCCCACCTTGATCTCGCCGTCCGACGCGATCAGGATGTTGCCGGGCTTGATGTCGCGGTGAATGATCCCGTTCGTATGGAGCTCCTGTAATGCAAGAAGCACCTCCCGCATGACATAGACGGTCTGCGCGAGGGGAAGCCTGCCCGAGTGTTTTAGTCTTGATGTCAGCGAGCCGCCGACGGCATACTCCTGTTTTTCGACGATGTATCCGGCAACTTTTTGCGGTGCTTCCAGAACACGGATCAGCGACGGGCTTTTCGTCCGCATAAGGAAATCCGCAAGTTCGGGAAGATGCTCCGCGCCTCGATCATCCTCACGGATAAATTTGAGGATGACATGGGTCTTGAGGCCGGTATCGTACGCCAGCCAGATCTCCCGGCTGTTTTCCCGTACGCGGAGAAGCTGCTGAAGAACGCTGCCGCAGACGATTTCGCCGGAGAAAAATGCGCTGCCGGACCCGTTTCCCGTCATGGATAGTCCGGAAGCTCGATGCCCATGATCTTCGCGTCGTCGGCGAACGAAGGCTTTTCGCCGAGGATGAAGCGTCCGGAGACGGTCCCGTCCGGCGCGAGCGAATCCGTGTGCCACTTCATCAGCGTGCGCGTGCGGTATTCGCCGTGTTCCAGCGGCAGGATCTCGGCGATCTCCACGATCTTGCGGGAACCGTCGGGCAGGCGCATGGTGTGAACCACGCAGTTGATGGCGGAGGCCACCTGCATGCGGATGGCGGTCAGCGGCATTTCGATGCCGCTCATGATGGAGCATGTTTCCATACGGCTCAGGGCATCCACCGGGGTGTTCGCGTGGATGGTCGACATGGAGCCGGAGTGGCCGGTGTTCATCGCCTGCAGCAGGTCGAGCGCCTCGCCGCCGCGGATTTCGCCGATGACCAGGCGGTCGGGACGCAGACGCAGGGACGCGATCACGAGGTCGCGGATGGAGAACTCGCCCTGTCCGTTCTTGTCCGGCTTGCGTGTCTCGAAGTAGACGCAGTGCCGCTGCTGAAGCTGAAGCTCGCTGGCGTCTTCCAGCACGAGGATGCGGTCCTTGTCCGGGATCAGCCCGCTCAGTGCGTTCAGGACGGACGTCTTGCCGGAGGATGTTCCGCCGGAGACGATGGTGTTCTTTCTCAACTTCACGATGGCGTTCAGGAGCAGCACGCCCTCATGCGGCACGCTGCCGAATCCCTCGAGTTTTTCCAGCGTAAGCATATCCTTTTTGAACTTGCGGATGGAGATGATCGTGCCGCAGCGGCTGATGGGCGGGATCGTGGCGTGGACGCGGGAACCGTCCGGGAGACGGGCGTCCAGGTCGGGGTGCATCTCGTCCAGCTGACGGTCCACCGATTTCGCGATGTTCACGGCGGCGGCCTTCAGCTGCGCCTCGCTGGCGAATTTCGCCTCGGTCTCCTCAAGTTTGCCGCCGCGCTCGATATAGATCTGGTTCGGGCCGTTGATCAGGATTTCCGAGACCTTGTCGTCCGCCAGATAGTCCTTGACGGGCGCCAGAAACAGGACAAGAAACGATGCGTCTTTTTCGTTCATTGAAGTTCCACTCCGGGGTTGATGATTCGATCCCTCCGATACGTAAAACCGGTCGTACCGGTATCAATTTTCCACAGCATCAAGGTCAGTTCCAGGTCGCCCTTCTGAAACGTCAGCAGGACGCGCGGAGACAGCTTGTCGTCCAGCGTGATCTGCCGCTCCGGCTTCCAGCCGTCATGCAGCAGCGCCGCGCTGAACTTCGTTCTGGTCGAAATGTAATTCGAGTTGACCTGTCCCTCGAATTCCCAGCTGTCCGTCCCCGGCGCGGTCTTCGATTCGTCCTGCAGATTCAGCGCGGGAAGGACGCCCTTGACGGGCTCCGTTATTCGCTGTTGCGGACGGGGCGGCTCCGGCTTCGCGGTCACGCTTTTCAGCATCAGAAATCCGGTGCCGCAAAGGAAGACCAGCAGGAAGACCAGAAAGAACGGCATCAGACGCTTCATTTCTCCGGCTCGCTCCAGTCTTCATATGTGTCATAGCGTTCGTAGAAGTCGATCTTCTTCGGTTCCTTTTCTTCTTCCTTCTTGTCGTCCTTGTATTTGATTTTGTCCATCAGCTTCAGTTCCCACTTGGAGGGATACTTGTCCTCGTTTCCCTCGAATTTCCAGATGCCCCTGTCGGCGATCAGGCTCGAATGCCAGTGGCGTTTCGCGGTTTTGGACGCCTTCGTGCGCATGACAATGCACTGCGTGTACTTGTTGCCGAAGCGGGACGAGGACATCGAGAGCTCCGGGATGATTTGCCATGGCGATTTCGATTGGCCGCTCATCGTGTACGGCATGTCCATCCAGTTCGAGATATAGTCCGGACGAGTCTCCATGATCGTGGTCTTCGACGCGATGAACTGCAGATAGCTGTGTTCCGCCTCCAGACGCCGCGCCGCGTTCGTCGTGGCCAGCGTGGAACGCGGGAACATGTCCCGCAGCGCGACCATGGCGGGCGTACGCATTTGGAACCGGTTGCCCTCGCTCCAGACCGACCAGTGGTCAGCCGAACGCAGATTGATCGCGTCCAGCGACTTCATCCCGATCCACAGGGTGCCGCCCATGACCGCGATATAAACCGGCAGAACCAGCACGAATTCCATCAGGACCGATCCCCGCCCGGATTTCAATAACGTCTTAATGTCCAAGGTAGTCACGGAGTTTGTCCCAGTCCAGTTTCTGTTCGGCGTTCTTGCCGCCGCTGTTCTTGTTATCCTCGGTGATCAGGCCCCCCGGCGGCTTCAGCTTATCCCATTCGGGCAGCTTTTTCTCGTCGGCGGCTTTCCCCTTCGAATCGACCCAGCCCTTCCGGTCGGTGAAGATGTCTTTCAGGATGCTGCCGCTTCCGGGAAGCGGGACAAATGTCTGCGCCATCCCGACCCCGGCGCACTGGTCCCAGGCGTGCTTCACGGGCAGCATCACGCCGTCCCAGTCGGTCTCCACCAGGTTCCATTCCTTTTCGCGGCTTTCCTTCACATATCCGACGTTGTAGTCGGAGCTCTTCATCTTTGCTTCCTTGTCCTTGTTGTATGTCTTGTAGCCCGCGCGGGCGGTCGCGATGGCGCACATGAACTCGGGACGGCTGCCGTTCCCCACGCTCGGATTGAACGCGGAAAGTATCCCGGACGCGGTCAGCGACTGTGCGTTGGAGAAGAGACCGTCGAATTTCGCCAGCGGATTCGCCGTTTTCCGCACGATCGCGACCGTGATGGTCCCGCTCTTGCCGAAGAAGGTCGGCAGAAGCGTGATCGGAATCGCGGGCGTAACGACCAGGCCGATTGGCATATTCTCTTTGATGAGCGGAAAGTCGGTTCCCTTGATCTTTGGGTGGCCGCGCTTCCAGCCGCCGGAGCCGCGCGCGAAAGGCGGCAGGTGGGCCTGATACCACAGGATCTGAACATGACGCCACTTGGTCCAAAACCAGTCCCATTCCGCATACAGGACTTTTTTCTGCTGCTTGTAAACGCGCCAGAAGCCGACGGGCGATTTCTGTTTCACCCAGACGTCCGTCCCCCGGCCGAACACGTCCTTCGGCTTGAAACTCTTCAGCGTCGGGTCGGCAAACGCGATGAAAGTCTGTTCGTTTTCGTCGGTCCCCGGCATGGTGAGGAAGCTCAGATTGATGTCGCCCATGTGGACTTTTACATAATAATCGTCCTTACATTCCATCATGTTCGCGATGGCGATCTGCTGGGCGGTCTCCTTGACCTTTTTCTGGTATTCGTCCCTCAGATTGACGAGCTTCTTTGTCATCTTGATGATGTTGTAGCTGTATGTCATCACCTTCGGCAGATTGCTGACGGTGCCTTTCCCCTTGATGTTCGCCACGGCGATATGATAGGTCTGGTTGAGCAGGAATCTTGACAGCATCCCCTGTCCGTTGAACTCCTTTGCCACAAGCGGGAGGCCGACGCCCGTTCCGGCGAATTTGAGAACGCTGTCATAGACGAGTTCGTCAGTTCCGCAGTTCCAATTGAGACCCGGCGTATGCATGTGGCACGGGCTGTTCTGCGAGACGCACATTGCTAAATCTTTGGAGAAATTGGTGAAGACCGTAGCGCAGAACGTATCCATCGCCAGGTCGAGCGAACGTTTCTGCAGGTCCACGTAGGTCCAGGCCATCGCCTTGTTCACCGTCGCCATGCGGCTGAGGTAGTCCGCCTGCACGACCGCCGCGGAATATGCCGCCGCGTCCGCCGCGTTCTGGATCTCGATCTTGTTCCGCACCACTTCGCCGATGCCGTAGATCCCGATCACCATCAGGTAAATCGGCATGACGAACGCGAGCGTAATCGCGAGCGCCGCGCCGGAGTTTCCCTTCGCCAGCTCGGTGCTGCGGGCTTTGAATACGCCCCATACGCTTGTCGGAAGTGTGTTCGTCATGTTCAGAAAACGTCCAGCGGGTATTTTTTTGTTCCGTACGGGATGTTGACCACGCTCGTGGAACTGAGTTCGATATACGGGATCTTCAAGTCTTTATCCGGCTCGATCGTCTGCGGATCGTCCGCGAGCAGCGCGGGGTTCAGGGCGTACGCCTGATTGTCGAGCTTCTTCTGCCAGTCCTTTTCCTTCTTGTTCGGGTTCGCGAAGAACGCGATCAGAGGGCCCGCGACCGGGACGTTCAGAAACATCTTGAACTTGACCGTGCAGCGCACGCCGGAGGGGTCGATGTCCACCAGCGGGATGTCGACGGACACCTGTTTCTCCAGATATTTCGTGTCGGGCAGATAGCCCCAGCCGTCGAGCTTGCAGTATTCGTCTTTCGTCCGGTCGTCCTTGCCGCCTTTGCCATTTGCGACAGGCGAGGCGGAAACGACCGCGAGGATGCGCTTCACGACCTTCTCCGCCTGGGATTGACGCTGGATATTGTTGGTGACCATGGACGACCGCGCGCCCATGAAGGCGGCGTAATGCACCACCTGCCACGTGATCATGATCTGCGCCAGCTGGATCGCGAAAAAGAACAGCACAAGCAGGATCGGGAAACAGAGCACGAACTCCAGCAGGACGGCGCCTTTGCGTTCTCTCAGAAATGATTTTCGCTTGACCACTGCCGCACCTCGTTCAAATCGTATGGATGAACTGCATCAGCAGATAGCTCCACACTCCGATCGCGATCGCCACGCCGAACGGCACCCGGCAGGCCTCCGTGTCCGGCGGCGGCATCGCCTTCCGTCCCGCCTCGCGGTCGTACCGGAAATCGAACAGGCAGCGCAGATAATGCTTCAGACGCGCCGTGTTCACCCGCCTCATCAGCAGCATCACCACGGCCAGGAGCAGACCGGCCAGCGAAACCATGAAGATCAGAACCAGCAAGTTGACCATTTCGGGGCCCGGAGGACCGGCGGTCAGCCCCGCCGCGAACAGCATCTTCACATCGCCCGCGCCGGCCGCACGCAGAAAGAACGGCAGCAGCAGGAAGAGCATGGACAGAAACGCCGTGATGAGCGACCCGAGCAGATAATCAATGCCCGCGGCGAGAGCGACCGCGGCCATGACTGCCGCTCCGCCGAATGTCAGGCGGTTCGGGAGTTCATGCCGTTTGCAATCACACACCGAAAGCCAGATCAGCCAGGGCGTCGCCAGGACCAGCTTGATGAGAATCAGGTTCGACGCGTTCATGTCAAGAGAGAAAAGGACAGGAACAAGGCATTCGCGTCATTCCTGTCCGAATCGAGTTAAAAAGCGAACGCTCACTTGTAATTGTGCATGGCCTTTTCGTGTTCGTTCGCGGACTTGATATCCTTCTCGGACTGCGTCTGAATATTCTTCTGGTAGTTTTCAGCGCCTTTCGCATTGGACATGGAACGCGTCGCCACGTTCATTTCGCTGGAAACGTTCTTGCCGAACATGATCACGGCCACGACGACCGCGGCGGCAATCAGGACCGCGATGATGACGTATTCCATCATCACGGCATGTCTTTTTCGAACAGTCAGCATAATCAGCCTCGCTTATTTGTAGTTGTGCATGGCCTTTTCGTGTTCGTTCGCAGCCTTGATATCCTTCTCGGACTGCGTCTGGATGTCTTTCTGAGCGGTTGCCGCGCCCTTCGCATCGGACATGGACTTCGTCGCCACATTCATTTCGCTGGAAACGTTCTTGCCGAACATGATCACGGCCACGACGACCGCGGCTGCGATCAGGACTGCGATGATGACGTATTCCATCATGACGGCGTGTTTTTTCTGGGACTTGAACTTCATAGCGTAACCTCCTATAAGAGTTTTGGGTTATTGTGCACAATATAAGATCCACAATATAAAATATCATGATTCTTTAGAAAATCAAGAAAAAAACTCGTCTTTTCCGAAAAAAACAGATGACAGGGGACGGATTATCCTCATATCCCGTCCTGCCATTATTCTCAACCTTCGAACCCGCGTTTCTCCGGCAATGATCGCCAGCGTCCTGAATGTAACGATGTCATAGCGCGTCAGTTTAATGATAGAAATCAAAACAAGTAAAAGAATAGAGATGATTTATCTTGATTTCATTATATCAATTCATATCGTGCAGAACTGTACAATGAATTTTCAACATGAAGTATAAAATTTAATTTCATAACTATATGACATAAAGGCGCAAGTATGATGTAATATCAATGCAGAAGTATAATCGAAATTTAAAAACTAGAGTGATTCTTGCATATCATCGTGTTACAGTTCTGCATGGAAGCAAAATATGAACATAATATTGAATCTACTTTTAAAAGTTGCACATCGTCAGACATCTGACGATGTGTCTATCTTTACAACCGAGATCGTAAAAAAGTACACGCCTCAGCGTGTGGACCACAGCTATCTCGCCCTGAACCGGGCGTTCGGGCTGGACGGTCGCCCTGCCGCCATCTTCGCCTGAGCGTGAGGCGAAACAACCCGGCATGGAAAAACTGATGCAGCCATGCCAACGGGGACTGCATTGCATCCCGGAGTTTTCAAGGAGTTTAAGCCTTGGCTCCGGCTTTTTTTACAGTGTGTTATCCACGCTACAGAAATCCGTTTTTGTTCCTTGGATTCCCTTTTCCGCAAAATGCCTGACGTTTTCCTCGTCGAATCGAACCTTCCGAGGAGACAGAACGACCTGGGTAATGAATCCTTTTTTCCTGTACCCGTTGAGCGTCGGACGTGACACGCCAATGATTTTCATGGCTTCCTTAGCGTTGATCAGGTGACGACATTTTTGTGTCTCAGTCCGGACCTGGGTACAAGCAAACAGAATGTCATCCGCCTTGTCCTTGCTTACGGTGTCGTCAACGGCAAGAATGTTTTTGATAAGTTCCAGGGTTATGTCTTTCATTTGCGTCTCCTTGTTTTGAACGGTCGCTTTCACATGGTTCCAATAAAGCGAAAACGTCAAAAAGAAGAAAAATCCATAGTCGTCCCGGAAAAGAAAACTGAAACACGTTCTTGAACATGATCTACCTCAACTGGACAGTCTGGACAGGCTGGACAGGTATCTACCTACGGTCCATAGGAAACCCAGATTGTAACACTTTTTCTATCCTTGTTATCCGGATTTCCCCATGCGCGTGCGCATGTGGAAGAACCTGTTTCACCGGGCAACATCTACCATGTAATTCTGGGTTTCCCATAGGGTAAGGATCAGTGGCTGTCCAGGCTGTCCAGCCTGTCCACGACGGGATCTTTTTCTCGGAGCACGCCTGTGTTTCTTCTGCAGCATCGGGACAATCAGCGCAAAGATATAAAATGATTTTGCGCAAAGATATAAAACAGAACTGCGCAAAAACATAAAACAAAACAGCGCAAAGTTATAAAAATTCAGCTTGACAAATGCCGGAATCCGGCCTATATTATATCGAAATCCAAGGAGGTCCCGATGAAGTATTTGCCGCGTGTTCTTGATTCTGAACTTGATTTGCGCCTGCGTTCTGTAGGCGCGACCCTGATTGTCGGCCCGAAGTGGTGCGGCAAGACGACGACCGCAAAACAGAAGGCCGCCAGCGTCCTTGAGATGCAGGATCCGGATCTTCAGGAAGGATACCTCAAACTCGCGGATACGAAGCCGTCTCTGCTGCTTCAGGGCGACAAGCCGCGTCTGATTGACGAATGGCAGCTTGCCCCGGTCCTGTGGGATGCCGTGCGCGTTTCCGTGGACCGCAGTTCGGAAAAAGGTCTTTACATCCTGACGGGCTCCGTCGTGAAAGATGATTCCAAGACAAAACACACGGGGACGGGCAGGATTTCAAGGCTGGAGATGCTGCCGATGTCGCTTTGGGAATCGCAGGAATCCACGGGACAGGTTTCCCTGGCGGAGATGTTCGCGCATCCGGCTGACAGCATTGACGGCGCAAAGGGAAAACTTTCTGTCGAGGAGCTGATCTTTGCCACTTGCCGTGGCGGCTGGCCGTCTTCGCTTCAAGTTCGGGGGGACGATGCAAAACTGTTTGTTGCGGAAGATTACATCAACAACGTTGCCGAGGTGGACATTTCAAAAATCGACGGTGTCAACCGCGACCCGCAACTGGCCGCCGCCCTGCTGAAATCGTATGCCCGCAACATCTCCACTCTGGCAACGGTATCCACCATCCGGAAGGATGTTCTTTCCGTGCGGGAAGTCTCTGCCCCGACGATCAGCTCTTACATTGAAGCTCTTCGAAACCTTTTCGTTATTTCGGACATCGACGCCTGGTGTCCGGCGCTTCGGAGTTCAACGGGGATGCGTTCCGGTCTGAAACGCGGGATGTGCGATCCATCCGTAGCTGCCGCTGCGCTCGGGAGCAAGCCGGAATACCTGCTGAAAGACTTCAAGACATTCGGTTTCCTGTTTGAAAGTCTCGTCATGCGCGATCTGAAGGTCTACTCGTCCGCGCTTGGCGGCAAGCTCTCCTATTACCGCGACAGATACGGCCTGGAAGCCGATGCAGTCCTCCACCTGAAAAACGGTCGCTATGCCCTGATAGAGATTAAGCTCGGATCGTCCGAGATTGAGGAGGGGGCAAGCCATCTGTTGGAAATCAGGCAGCTGATCCGCAAACATAACCAGACGGAACGGCAGTGCCCACTTGAAGAGCCGAGCCTTTTCATGGTAATCACGGGTGGCAGCATGGGCTATACGCGTCCAGACGGTGTTCATGTCCTCCCGATCTCCGCATTGAAGCCGTGAGCTTGGATTACATCAGCCTTTCACCTCAGGTCCAGTTCAGATTACGGAAAAATTACGGAAATCCGGATGAAAGTGTCGTCCCGATGCGGTCGATAAGGGAACTACGCAGCAATCGGATGGCGTAGGACAGAGAATCTCCGGAAAAGGGTTCATTCAGACAGGAAGAAACCGGAAACATGTGATTTTACGCTCAACGCGTCGCATAATTTTTCCGTAAATTTTCCGTAATTCGTGTCACGAAACACAAAAAATCACCCGCTATCATGGAACATGAAAACGGGTGAAATTGAGGTGCAAATTGGTGCACCCGGAGGGATTTGAACCCCCAACCTTCTGATCCGTAGTCAGACGCTCTATCCAGTTGAGCTACGGGAGCATAATTGGGACACAAATCAAATTGTGTGATAATACTATACTCCGGTTTTGGAAAAAATCAAGCGCATTTCTGTCAAAAAAAGCTTTTTGAGGCGAAAGTTTTCTTATGGTGCATTGTCCGGATATCCGGAAGGAGTTCATTTCTCCCCGGCAGAAGTTTCGTCCGCAACAAAAAACCGGAGACGGCTTGAACAAAGCAAAAAAGGCAGTATATTAATGTTTGGAATTGTGTTCTGAGACGGATCGCCGGAACTGGGACTCCGGCGGCGGACGCAAACGGAAAATCTGACAGCGTCGGGGAGACCCTCCAGCATGAAAAAGACACCGGTAACCAGAAAAGACAGCGGATCGCGGATCCGTCGGTGGGTGTCGTTCCACATGACGCGTCTGATCGACGAGTGGTCGCTCAACGCGATCTTCTTTCTGATCTTCCTGAAGCTGCTGCAGCTGTGCAAACTGCTGGGCGCGAAGCCGACCGAAAACGGCTGGCGGAAGGCTACCGGGATCTTTTTGAAGGGCGACATCTCCAAATTCATGCTCGGCATCTTCCGCGTGACGCCGTACCCGGCCGATGCGCCGCCGCGGGACATGGACGAGGCGAAGGAACGTTTTCTCTCGCGGTTCGCCGAGTTCCTCCGGGCGCACGGGGAACTTCACTGGGCCATTATGCAGAAGACGTTCCGTGTGCACCGCCGCCGACTGACGGAAACCGATCTGCTGGAAGTGGAATTCCGGGCGGATGGCACACTGGAAAACGCGCGGATCGTGCTCGACCCGCGGTATCCGCCGTCGGCGCTGTCGGGAAAAGAAATCGACATGCTCCTTTCGCTCCTCGTGCGAACGCACAACCGCCTGAACGGCGGGACCGATCCGACGCGCGCCCGGAAGCTGTACCGGATCGTCAAGCGCCGTGTGCTGTATCTGAACGCGGCCAACCTCGCGAAGCGCATGGAGGCCGTGCGTCTGCTCCGGCGTATGATGAACGCGTCCTGCGTAACGTTCCTGCCGCTGCCGAAACACGGAACCGGGGCGGAAATCCATGCGGAACGCCTGAAAACGCCGGACGTGACGGCATACCGGCATCCGGGCTGGGGCCTGCTGAACGTCTTCGTGCGGATCCATCCGCAGCTCGGCGAGACGGATTTGTGGATCCAGTATCACCATGTCCCGGTGGACGGGATGGCGATGCAGGAAGTCCTGACCGAGCTGAAAACGGAATGGGGCGAGGCTGGAAAGATGAGTTTCCCCGCCCCGGGGAGTCCCACGGCCGAGGTCGAGATCCAAGAAACGCCGCACAAGGGATTGTTCCGCGCACGGGCGTTTTTCCGGTTTGACGGCCTGCTGGAGCTGCGCCGCCGGATCAACATGGCGTATACGGCGGAAATGCGCGGTCCGGCGACGATCGCCGGCATGATCCTGTGGGGACTTGCAAAATCTCCTCAGCTGCACGACGCGAAGATGCTGTTCCCAGTCGATGTGGAACCGGGACAGTCCGCGGAAGGAAAGCCTCCGCAGCGGTTCGAACGCGAGCTGAGCCTGGTGTTCATCCGCCCCTCCGACTACATGACGCACATCGAAAAGATGGGCGGATTCATCCTGTTCCAGCGCGAGTTCAACCGCAGGCTGAAAAAAACGCGCTACCGGTGCAGCGAGACCTACGAGATGCTCGAGCTCCTTTCGATGATCCATCCACTCTTCTACTACTACGCGAAATATCTCATGCCGAAGGAATTCCACGATGTCGTCGGCACGTTCGGGCTCTCCGTGCTGCGGCATGCGGAAGTCTTCATCGCGCCCGTGACCGATCTGCAGATCCGCGGGTTCCTGGCGTTCGGGCGGATGGACATGCCGTGTGAAGGCGGCGGGACGGCGGGTTGCGTGAGCATCTGCGGCACGCGGGAACAGATCGAAGCGTATCTGACCGCGCTGGAACGGATATCCGGCGATTATCAGAGCTTGCTGGGCAAGCAGAAACTAATAACGGAAGGTGAAATGCCATGAAACGAGCACGTTTATTCGGAATGATCCTGACTGCGGCGACGGGATTGCTTGTCATGCTTGTACTGAACGCATGCCAGCCTGACGCGGTAGGGTCGTACCAGTCGGCGCTGACGCCCACGGAAACGATTTTCAGCCAGGCGACGAAACGCTCCCTGGCATACGAGGGCGTCCGCCGGAATCCCGTGATCCTGATCCACGGCCTGCTCGGCGCGCGCCTGGAAGATCCGGCGACCGGAAAAGAGTTCTGGGGGACGTTTTCGCCGACGCTGCCGGGCCGCGACAACCTGAAACTGCTGTCCGTGCCGATGAGCTGGGGAAGACCTCTGCGCGAACTCTCCAACAACACGCGGGCGTCGTTCCTGCTGGACTCCGTCTCGGTCAGCCTGATCGGACTTCAGTTTTCCATGGCCGCCTACGGGCCGCTGGTGGACACGATCAAACAGGCGGGCTACGTGCAGGAAGGCTCGAAGGAACACCTGGAAGACGAACGTTGCCCGACATTCTTCGTGTTTTACTACGACTGGCGGCGGAGCATCGCGGAAAACGCCATCGAGCTCGGCAAGTTCATCCGCGCCAAACAGGCCCGGTTGAGCGAGGAATACCGCGTCCGGTACGGCGCCTCGCCGGATCCCGTCCGGTTCGACCTCATGGGACACAGCATGGGCGGGCTGATCGCACGGTATTACATGCGTTATGGGGAAACGCCCCTGCCCGAGGAAGGCGCACCGGATCCGGCGATCACCTGGGCCGGCGCGAAAAACGTCGGCAAGCTCATTCAGATCGGGACGCCGAACAGCGGGTATCTGGACACCGTCGTCGAGCTGGTGAACGGTCTGAGGCTTCAGCCGGGCGCGCCGCTCTACCCCGCCGCCGTGATTGGAACCTTCCCGTCTTATTACGAGATGATGCCGTTCCCTCAGTTCGCCGCCGTGCGGAAAGCCGTCCCGGGCAAGACCGACGAGGAATCCATCGCCCGCGGGGAGGCGGTCGACCTGTACGACCTGAACACGTGGATCCAGTACGACTGGGGACTCGCTAACCCGGATTTCGACGCCGATCTGCAGTGGCTGCTGCCGGACGTGAAGACGGCGACGGAACGCCGTTACATCGCGCTGGAACACCTTCAGAAATGCCTGAATTCGGCAAAACGCATCGCATCCATGCTCTCGACGCCCGATCCGAAGGATTCCGACGTCTTCCAGATGATCTTCATCGGAGACTCCGTGCCGACCTCCTCGCTCGCGCTGGTCGATGAAAACGGCGATCTGCGCGTGGTCCGGTACGATTCCGGCGACGGCAAAGTATCCGCCGTGAGCGCGCGGGCCGACCTGCGGAACCCCGATGGACCGGGAGCCTGGGGACCGAGAATGAAATCTCCGGTACGCTGGAAGGGCGTCATTCACGTGAGCGGGGCGCACATGGGGATCACGGTCGCGCCGGACTTCCTGCACAACATGCGGTTCTATCTGGTGCAGTTCCCCAATCCGGACGAGGAATAACCCGGGCACTTTTTCGGCACTGCTTGCAGTGTGTCCGAACGCAGCCGGGCACTACCGCCGTGGAGGGCTTGCCCTCCTCAGAAGCGCTTGCTCTGACGGAAGAAGCACATCTCGTGGCAGCGCGGACAGCGGACGATATGTTCGCGGTCGTCGCGCGCGAGGAACGTAAGGTTGCATTTGCCGCAGAGATAGAGGCGGTCCTTCACAACGGAGTCGCTCGTATTCTTGCGTTTGCGGAGTTCGTCGCAAATCCACAGCAGGGCGATCACGAAAAACCAGGTGGCGAAGTACCACACGAAAATACGGTCGAGCGGGATCGGGATCATCGGACGGGCACCTCCTTCCGCAGGGATTCGGCGGACCAGACGACCCGGCAGAACCCGCCGGTTTTCAGTCCGGCGGGACAGTCGGACGAATTCAGAAGCGTGTCGAGCCAGGCGCGCGCCGTCAGATCAAGTTCGGCGACGCCGCATGATCTCTCCAGCACCGCCTCATAAGGAAGATCGGGCAAGACAGGAGTTTTGATCAGGAAAACGGATTGTTCCGAGGGACACTGCCGCTGCAGGGTGCGCTCCTCCGAGGAGCCGAGGCGAAACACCGGGAAAACCACGCCGGAAGCGGAGTCCGCCGCCCAGTACGGATAGACGGGAGCCGCGACGGCAGCGGTTTCGGGATCGTAATCCGGGACATCCGGGAGAAGCGGACGGCTGACCGCCGCCAGGGAAATCCCCGGAGCTGCCGTCACAGAGGAAAGTATCGCCGGAAGCGGAAGATCGAACGAAGCATCCGGGCCGGTTTCAGCCTGGGACGTACGGAAAAAGGAAAATCCGAATTCCTCCGGCGGATGCAGAAACGAAACCGGATCGAACATGTCAACCATCTTCACGAAAAGCGGCTCCGAATCCGTGACGCGCGAAGAAACGTACAGCGTGGTCCGGTCGGCGCGCGGGACCGCGCCCCCAGCCGGATCCGGTTTCAGCGGTGTAAAAACGGTGACCAGAAGCAGATGGATCAGGACAACCGCAACCCCGACAAGCAGAAGCATGGACCGACGGAGGCGTTCTTTCGGAAGCGACTCGTCGATGGGCAGCAGGAATTGTCCGGGGGCATCCGTCATGATTCAGGCTCGGTGAAACTGGTCGTCCGGCCGCGCGCGGGGCCGGCGGACATGAAGAGGGCGTTGACGTTCAGCTCCTCCGCGACGGCCAGAATCTCGGCGACGACGGTGAGCGGGGCACGGACGTCGCAGCGGATGATGACGCGTTCCTTGTCCGGCTGGAATCCGCGCGCGTTCAGGGACTCGGAAAGCTGGCGTTTGAGCTCGGCCGCGCCGGAGACGGCGGCATCGTTGAAGTAGATGCGGCTGTCCTTGTCGATGGTCACGACGTAGTTGCGGGAGGTGTAGAGGAACCTGCCGCCGCTTCTGGGGAGTTCGACCTCGACGCCGCGGAGCGGGACGAAGTTCGAGCTGAGCATGAAGAACACCAGCAGGATGAAAAAGACACAGAAATACAGGACCAGACTGGGCAGGCCGCTGAATATCTTGAGCTTGGTCTTTACCTGGATCGGGGCTTCATTCGGCATGGTCGGCGCCGTTCTCTTTTTTGTGGTGGCGGAAGAAATACATGATCTCGGCGGAGGCTTTCTCCATGTCCGTGCAGAAATCCTGCACGCGGGAGACCAGGTAGTTGTAGGCGATGTGGCACGGGATGGCGACGGAGAGTCCGGCGGCAGTGCAGAGGAGCGCCTTGTAGACGCCCTTGGAGAGCTCGGGCAGGGTCGTGATCGCGGCGTCCGGGTTGGCGGTGATGGTCTGGAAGGAATCCACGAGACCAAGCACGGTGCCGAGGAGGCCGAGCAGTGGCATCACATAGGCGAGCGTGGCGAGGATGTTGAGACGCGATTCCAGGCGCGGCACCTCGATCAGGGTCTGGGTGGCAAGGGCGTCGCGGATGTCGTCTCCCTCCTTGTAGGCGCGGATGGCGCTGGCGAGGACGCGCGGGACCGGACCGGGCGAATTGTCGCACAGCGTGATCGCCTCGATCATGCCGTCGCGCCGGAGTACGTTGGTGAGGCCGGTGACGATCTCGTTGACGTCCATCTGGGCGCGGTAGAACTCGAACCATTTCCAGATGAAGATGAACGCGGCGATCAGCGCGCAGAGAGCGATCAGCGCAAGCACGGGACCGCCCTGCTGAAAAAGCATGGACAGATATTTCATGATTTGGTTGACTCCGGACTGGTGGTTGTATTGGGGACCGCCGGGACCGGCGGCTGATATTGTTTCTTGCGGAGGGCACGGATCCGCTGGCGGACCGAAGCCTGGTCGACCGTGCCGGTCTGCTCCAGCCAGCGGAGCGCGCCGACGGTGGATTCCACGTTGGAGACGGACGGATCCTTGTGCGCGAGGGATTCGAGGGCGTCGACCGCGCGGAAGATCCAAAAAGCCTCGACGGGCCTGGACGCGGCATCCTCTGCCGGGACCAGGTAGACCGTCTTGTTGAAGAGGCCGAACGCCTCCTTTTCGTCGCCCGCTTTCCAGAGGGACTGGCCGGCTTTGTAATAAGCCATGGCCTCATATTCGGGACGCAGGTTCTTGAGCTTCAGGAGCGCCTGATACTGTCCGGCGGCCAACCGGCAGGCTTCGGCGGACGGGAAGACGACTTCCGGCGCGGCGGTCTTTGGCGTATCCTCGGATTTAGCCGTGTCGGCGGTTTTTGGCGTTCCGGCGGCCTGTACAGCGGCGGAAGGCTTCGTATCGGTCTGCGATGCCGGTGCGGGCTTCGCCGCCGTCTGGGAGACCGTGGAGGCCGTTTCCTTCTGCTTCGTCGCTACGGCCGAGCCCGTGGCAAGCGCATAGACGCAGTCCGCTGCCGAGCCGAGAGCGGCCTGTTCCAGCAGGGAACCGGGGACAGCTTTTGCGGCGGCCTCGTATTCTGCACGGGCCTTCGTGAAATCGCTGAACGCGCGGGCGATGTCGCCGCGAAGATAATGAACGTCTCCCGTCAGCGCGGCGTCGGGGGAAAGCGCGTCGATGGCGTCCAGGGCGGAAAGCGCAGACGTGAGGTCGTCGCGCTGGTAGGCGATCAGAGCTTTTTCGTAGGAGGCGCGGGCCCGGATCTTCGGGTATTTCTCCTGGTTCAGGAGCTGATCGACCGTGCTTTCCGCATGCTGGACCGACCCGATGCCGCGGTAATGTTCCGCGAGACGCAGCAGAGCCGCCCCGGCATATTCGGATTCGGGATCGTCCTCGATGAAGCGCCAGGATTCGCGTTCCGCGCCGACCTCGTCGCCGGAGGAGTACATGGCATGGATCAGCCAGTAACGGCCCGGTTCCGCGGCCGGAAGCGAACCGTAATCCTGCCGGAGCCTGCGGAGGGATTCCACAGCTTTGCCGGGCTCGCCGAGACGGATCTGAAGGCGTCCGGCGGCATAGAGGGCGGCAGCACGGCGTTCCTGCGTTTCCACCGTCTTCGGAGCGGCCTTTTCATAGTCCAGATAACTCTGCGCGGCGGCCGCGGCGTCGCCGGTCCTGTCCTGCGCGACAGCCGAAAGATAAACAGCTTCCGGGTCAAAGTGTTCGGAATCCGCCTTGCGGAGTGCGGCGGCGGCGTCCAGCAGATCGGCATAAAGCCCGACCTCCAGCGAACAGCGCATGGCATTCAGCATGGCCTCGGACCGGAGTCCGGCGGAGGAATCGCCGATGGCGCGGTAGAGCTTCGCTGCCTCGGCGGGCTTGCCCTCGCGCCATGTGATCTCCGCCATGTCCATCGCCCGGGCGGATTTCTTCGCCGGGACCGTATCGAACGCCTCCACGAACTTGCGGGCGGACGGAAACGCCTTTTCCGCCAGCATCATGTCGAGGAGTTTGCGATAGACGGATTCGCGTTCGGCGGCGGGAAGAGCCGTATCGAAAATGCAGGTGAGGCAGATGTCCAGCGCGTCGTCGGGACGTCCCGCCTGGAAGAGGACCGATGCGATCTGAAGTTTGAAATCGGGGGAAAGTTTGGAGTCCTTAAAGAGCGTCAGCATGCGCGAGGCCAGGTCGGCGGCAGTCTTCTTATCCTTCAGACGCTGGAACGCCCCGATCAGGCGCGTCATGGCGTCGAACGCGTCCTCGCGGACAGATGCGAAGGAATAGGCGAGGTTGAACGCCTCGGCAGCCCGGACATAGTCGTCGCGCCTGGAGAACTCCTCGCCGATGCGGCATGCCGCCAGGAAGAAAAAATTGTCCTTGCGCGGGGTGGAGACGGATTTGATCCCGCTCCAGTCGTCCGAGATGGCCTCGGCGCCCTTCTCCGAAAGTTTCAGGTAGAACGACAGAAGCTTGAGCGCATCGACGTCGCGCATGTTTTCGGCTTCGGGCAGGGATTTGAGGATGGCGTAGGCGTCCTCATACTTGCCGAGCGCGGCAAGCGACAACACCTGACGTTCCGACGCCCTGCGCCCGAATAACGTCTTGTTGCCCGCGATTTCGCCGTAACACTTCGCGGCCGCGGCATGGTCGCCCTTGAGCTCGGCGACGAACGCCGCGCAGGAGAGCGCACGGAGATAGCTCGGATCAAGCTTTTCAAGGCCGGGAATCAGCCTCTGGAGAATCTTGTCCGCCTCGTCGGCGCGACGCTGAAGCAGACAGATCTCCGCCTGCCACAGACTGACGGAATTCGCGTTCAGCTGCGGGAAAGCGGCGCGGTATTCGTCCAGGAGCTTCTTCGCGGAATCGGCGAGATTCGCGAGGATCAGCGCGTCCAGTTCGCGGGCGTATGCATCCTTGCGCGCTTCCTGGTCGCCGTTCTGTTCCGCCTTCGCACGATACTGCCGGTAGAAACTCGCCGCCGTGCCGTATTCGCCCGCGGTACGCGCCCGGTCGCCGGATTCTTTATCCGGATACGAGGGTTTCTGTTTCTCTGCCGCGGCCGCGGCGGGCGTATCCTGCGCGACCGCCTGCGTCATGCCGGAACACAACAGGAGCGTTCCGGCTGCCGTGCAGACAAAAAGCGTCCTCCCGGCATGGAAACCGGGAAGAGATCCCGCCGGATTCGAAGTCCGGCGGCTGTATGGGAAACGGTTAAGCATTCGCCTCGCCGGATGCTTCCGCCTGAGCGCCGGCGGCGTCTTCGGCCGAAACATCGGCCTTCTGGGCGGCGAGTTTTTCCTTGATCTTCTGGTAGATCTGGTCGGCAAGCTCGGGCTTCTCGGTGAGGAGCGCCTTCACGGCGTCGCGTCCCTGCGCGAGCTGTTCGCTGCCGAAGGAGAACCAGGAGCCGCGTTTTTCGATGATGCCCATGTCGAGCGCGACGTCGAGGATGGAACCGATGCGGGAAATGCCTTCGTTCCAGTTGATGTCGAACTCGGCGACGCGGAACGGCGCGGCGAGCTTGTTCTTCACGACCTTGACCTTCGTGCGGGCGCCGACGGATTCGCCGTTGGCGTTCTTGATGGCCTGGATGCGGCGGATGTCGAGGCGGATGGAGCAGTAGAACTTCATGGCGTTGCCGCCGGTGGTCGTCTCGGGGTTGCCGAACATCACGCCGATCTTCTCGCGGATCTGGTTGGTGAAGATGCAGCAGGTGCGGCTGCGGCTGATGGCGGGCGTGAGCTTGCGGAGCGCCTGGGACATCAGTCTGGCCTGGAGGCCCATGAAGGAGTCGCCGATGTTGCCTTCGAGTTCGCTCTTCGGAACGAGGGCGGCGACGGAGTCGATGACCAGCACGTCGACGGCATTGCTGCGCACGAGCATCTCGGCGATGTTCAGCGCATCCTCGCCGCAGTCGGGCTGGGAGATCAGCAGATTGTCGATGTTCACGCCGATGCGCTTGGCGTAGGCCGGATCGACGGCGTGCTCGGCGTCGATGAACGCCGCGGTGCCGCCCGCCTTCTGGGCGTTCGCGATCACGTGCATGCACAGCGTGGTCTTGCCGGAGGATTCGGGGCCGAAGATTTCGATGATGCGGCCGCGGGGCAGGCCCATGATGCCGAGCGCAATGTCGAGCGAGAGAGCGCCGGTGCTGATGACCGGGACGTCGACGGTGTGGTTGTCGCCGAGGCGCATGATGGAGCCCTTGCCGAACTCCTTCTCGATCTGCGCGAGGGCCACGTTCAGGTTTTTATCGCGGTCGGGCGCGGCTGCCGCCGCTGCGGCTTTCTTGGATTCTTTGTCCGCCATGGCTGGTGGATTCCTTTCGGTGTGAAAATGTTAAATGTCAAGATCCTTGACGCCTGCGGCGTGACGTTCGATGTATTCGCGGCGCGGGTCGACGGCATCGCCCATGAGGAGCGTGAAGATGCGTTCGGCCTCGACCGCATCCTCCATCGTGACGCGGATCATTTTTCTGCGTGCGGGGTCCATGGTGGTCTCCCAGAGCTGTTCCGGGTTCATTTCACCCAAGCCTTTGTAGCGCTGGAGCGCGAGTCCTTCGCGTCCCTGCAGCTTGATGGCCTCGAAGAGCTGTTCCATGGAGTTGACGGTCTTGAATTCGTTCTGCGCGGCGGACACGGCCGTCTCGGCGGACTTGGAATCGTCGGCGGACGCGCCTGTACGGATACGGTAGAGCGGCTCCGTGCCGTAGAAGATGTTCTTCGGGTCGCCGCCGGACGCCGCGATCTCGCGTCCCAGCTCCTCGCATTCCTTGGACTCGTAGAGGCGCACGACGTCGATGGCGGGGTGCAGTCCCAGCGGAGTGCCTTCGGGGAGGTCTTCCGGGATTTCGCGCGGCGGCAGACGTTTCTCGGCCTCGGCGATGACCTCGGCTTCCTCTTCCGGCGTGTACACGAACGTCTCGCTCACGGAGCCGTCGTTCTCGTGGACGATCACCAGGTCGAACGGGAATACGCCGTCGCGGGCCAGCGTAAAGTATTTCTGCGGATCGACGCCGTGGCGGTGCAGTCCCTGCGTGACGGCGCGCGCCCTGGTCACATACGAGAAAATCCGCATGATGTCATCCTGCGAGAGGGCGTTTCCGGCCATGTCGGAGACCTGGACATCGCCGCAACCGAGCTCGACCAGATAGCGGTCCAGCTGCTCGTCGCTGTCGATGTAGCGCTCCTGTTTGCGCTTCGTGACCTTGTAGAGCGGGGGTTTGGCGAGGTAGATGTGGCCCGCCTCGATGAGCGGACGGAGCTGACGGAAGAAGAACGTGAGGAGCAGCGTGGCGATGTGGGAACCGTCGACGTCGGCATCTGTCATGAGCACGATCTTGTTGTAGCGGAGTTTTTCGAGGTGGCATTCGTCGTTGCCGACACCGCATCCGATTGCGGCGATCAGCGACTGGATCTCCTTGTTCTCGAAGATGCGGTCCGTGCGCGCCTTCTCCACATTCAGGAGCTTACCGCGGATCGGAATGATCGCCTGGTACTTGCTGTCGCGGCCGCCCTTGGCGGAACCGCCTGCGGACTGACCTTCGACGATGAAGAGTTCGCAGATTTCCGGATCGTTGGACTCGCAGTCGGCGAGCTTGCCGGGGAGGGAGAACCCTTCAAGGGCGCCCTTGCGCTGGACTTCCTCGCGGGCGCGGCGGGCGGCTTCACGGGCGCGGGAGGCCACGATGGCCTTCTCCACGATCTGACGCGCAACTTCCGGGTTTTCCTCGAGGAAGGTGGAGAGGCATTCGCTGACGATGGAGTCCACGATGCCCTTCACTTCGCTATTGCCGAGCTTGGTCTTGGTCTGACCTTCGAACTGGGGATCCGGGACCTTGCAGCTGACGATGGCGGTGAGGCCTTCCTTCATGTCCTGGCCGGTCATGGGCTTGTCGCCCTTGATGAGGCTCTGCGCCTTCGCGTAGTTGTTCACGGTGCGGGTGAGCGCGGACTGGAATCCGGTCATATGCGTACCGCCCTCACCGGTGCAGATGTTGTTCGCATAGCTGAAGATGTTTTCCTGGAACTCGGCGTTGTACTGCATGGCGATCTCGACGTCGATGCCGTTGCGTTCCTTGTGCATGTAGATCACGTCCTGATGCACCAGCTCCTTGTTCTGGTTCAGCATCTGCACGAACTCGATGATGCCGCCCTCGTAGTGGAACGTCTCGGAGCGAACCGGGTTCTCGCGTTCGTCGGTCAGGTCGATACGGATGCCGCGGTTCAGGAAGGCGAGTTCGCGGAGACGTTTCGCGAGGATGTTCCAGACGTATTCCGTGGTCTCGGTGAAAATGGTCGGGTCGGGTTGGAACGTCACGGTCGTGCCGCGGTCGGATACAGGATGCAGCGGATGCAGCTTCACGGCGGTATTACCGCGCTCGAACCGGATCTCGTACGCCATGCCGTCACGGTGGATCTCGACGGTCATCCAGGTGGAAAGGGCGTTCACGCAGGAGACGCCGACGCCGTGGAGGCCGCCGGACACCTTGTAGGCATTGTGATCGAATTTGCCGCCGGCATGCAGCACGGTCATCACGACTTCGACCGCCGGGATGCCGAGTTCCTTGTGGATGTCGACCGGGATGCCGCGTCCGTCGTCGCTGACGCGGATACAGTTGTCCGGGAGGATGGTCACGGAGACCTTCGAGGCGAATCCGGCGAGCGCTTCGTCGATACTGTTGTCGACCACTTCGTACACCAGATGATGCAGGCCTCGCTGAGACGTGTCGCCGATGTACATGCTGGGACGCTTGCGGACGGCCTCCAGACCGTCGAGAACCGTGATCTCGTCCGCGGTGTAGTCGTCCGGGTTGCGGTCCTCGGACTGCGACGTGAACGTGCTGTCCACGCTGGATTCGTTATTGACGGAGCGGGGCGGCTCCGGCTTCCGGACTTCCGCGGGTTTCGCGGCGGTCTCCGGCGCGGCGGAAACGATGTTTTCCGCAGGGGTTTCGGGTGCGTTTGCCTGGGAGGTGAATTCGTCTTCGGACATTTGGGTCTCCATGAGGTGCGGCCGGGCAAAGCCGGACGCGGGTTCATTGCTTTGATAAGTTTCCAGTATAATATACACTGCTTTGCATTATTTTCAAGCGCGTACGCGTATACGCGCGAAGAAAAAACGCATTTTTTTCGAAAAAAAAACGGTCTATCAAAAAATGATGCGACATCCACGACATAAACAAAGAGAAGATTATGATTAAATATAATCATATCTATTTTTGCTTTGACAGACAATGTGGAACGCCTTTTTCTTTGCCCAAAAAGCACAAAAAAACGGACCCGGAGGTGAGTCCGGGTCCGCGATAAGGAATCAGCGTAAGGCGCTGTGACGCTTACTCTTTCTTCTTCCAGTCGAGCGCGCCGGTGGGACATTCCTTGACGCATGCGCCGCAGTCGACGCAGTAGTCCGGGAGTCCCTGCCCGAAGGTCGTGTCGACCATGGTGTGGAATCCGCGTTTCATCATACCGAGAAGGGACTTATTGATGACTTCGGAGCAGACTTTCACGCAGGTGCCGCAACGGATGCATTTCTGCTTGTCGTGGATGATGTACTTGTGGCGGACGTCGACGGCGGAGATGGGTTTCGTGCCCTTGTAGGCGTCGGGATTCACGCCATAGGCGGTCGAATGCTTCTTCAGCAGGCAGTCGTGCTTGCCGGTGCAGCTGCACTCGATGCAGCGGTCGGCTTCGCCGGAGACCTGTTCCTGCGTGAACGTCGGATACAGTTCGTGGAACGTGGTCTTGCGTTCCTCCAGCGGGATGTATTCGGGCTGGATGCGCTCGGCGTCGGAGACCTGGCGGATGTAGACGAGGTCTTCCTTCGCGAGGGAACGCCAGTGGCCGCGGGAGACGTTGAATTCATACGGAGCCTTGTGCGGGACGCCGTTCAGGAAATCAACGACGGAGAGCGCGGCCTTGCGGCCCGCGGCGAGTGCTTCCACGACGGTGGCGGGGCCGGACACGCAGTCGCCCGCGGCGAAGACTTTCTTTCTGCCGGAGCAGGAGAAATCGTCGGCAGAGATCTCGAAGCCGCGCTTGGAGGCGGCGAAGCCTTCGGGCACGACGGTGCGCTGGCCGATGGCGGAGATCACGGTGTCGGCCTGGAGCTTGAACTCGGAGCCGGGGATCAGAACCGGGGAACGGCGTCCGGAGGCGTCAGGCTCGCCGAGTTGCATACGGGCGCAGGAGAGCGCGAGGGAGCCGTCGGCGTTCTTCGTGAGGGCGGCGGGCGCGGTGAGGAATTCGAACTTGACGCCTTCCTCCATGGCCTCGTCAACTTCGATGGCCTGCGCGGGCATCTCGTTACGTGTGCGGCGGTACACGATGGTCACGTCGCCGCCGAGACGGAGCGCAGTACGCGCGCAGTCGATGGCGGTGTTACCGCCGCCGACCACGATAGTGCGTCCGGGATTCGGGCAGTCCTTCCAGTTCTTGCCGGCGATGTCGCCGAGCCACCGGATGCCCTTCTGCGCGGCTTCTTCGCCGTCAATGCGCATGGAGCTGGAGGCCCAGGAGCCGACGGCCAGGATCACGGCGTCGAAATCCTGTTCGAGCTGTTCGATCGTGAAGTCCTCGCCCATGGTCTGGCCAGTGCGGATCTCAATGCCGCCCATCTTGCCGAAGTGGGCGAGTTCCTTGCGGAGCGTGTCCTTTGGGAGGCGGAATTCCGGGATGCCGTAGCGGAGCATGCCGCCCGCTTCGGGCATCTGTTCGAAGAGGAACGAGGAGACGCCCTGGAGGCGGAGGTAGTACGCGGCGGAGAGGCCAGCGGGGCCCGCGCCGACGATGGCGACGCGCTTGCCGTTGAGGGCGGGCAGGTCTTCCATGTAGGTGTCGTAGTACATGTCGGCGGAGAGGCGCTTCACGTCGTTGATGGAGACGGGCTTACCTCCGATGTTGCGGCGGCAGTCGCGCTCGCAGAAACGGGGGCAGACGCGGCCGACGGACATCGGCAGCGGGATGCGCTGCTTGATGATCTCAAGGGCCTTTCTGAAGTCGCCGTTGCGGCCGGCGCGGACGTATTCCTCGACGGTGGCGTGGGCGGGGCAGGCGAGTGTGCAGGGCGCTTCGCAGTCGCCGGTGTGCTCGGAGACGAGCAGGGAGAGGGCGGTGCGGCGCATGTCCTTCACCTCGTCGGAGGAGGCGTCGATCTCCTGTCCGGGGGCCGGGCAGGCGGAGCAGGAGGGAAGGAACTTCCCGGTCTTGCAGTCCTTCACGACGCAGACGAAGCAGCTGGTGGTCTTGGAGATTTTCTGGTTGAAGCAGAGCGTGGGTATCTCCACGCCGATGCGGGCGGCGGCCTGAAGGATGGTCTCGCCCGGCTGAGCGGCGACCTCGCGGCCGTCGATTTTGAAGATGATATCTGACATGGGCGTTACCTCAGTTTGCGGATTGTTTGCGGACGCGGGAGACGGCCTTCTTCGGGCAGACTTCGATGCAGGAGTTGCACTTGGTGCACTTGGCGTTGTCGACCGAGAAGTTGTTGGCCGGGTCGATCGCGCCGACCGGGCAGGTCTTCACGCAGAGCTTGCACTTGATGCACTTGGCCGGGTCGATGGCGACGTCGACGAGCGCGGGGCAGGCGAGCGCTTCGCAGACGTGATCCTGAACGTGCGCGAGGTATTCGTTCTTGAAGTAACGCAGCGTGGAGAGCGCGGGGTTTGGGGCCGTCTGGCCGAGGCCGCAGAGCGCGCCCTTCTTGATCTTCGGCGCGATGTCCTCCAGGAACGCGATGTCATCCATGGAGCCCTTGCCGGAGGTGATGCGTTCGAGCGCTTCGTACATACGGGTGGTGCCGACGCGGCAGAACGTGCACTTGCCGCAGGATTCGCGGCGGGTGAAGTTCAGGAAGTAGCGCGCGGTCTCCACCATGCAGCGGTTGTTGCCGATCACGATGAGTCCGCCGGAGCCCATGATCGCGCCGAGCTTGCCGAGGGAGTCGTAGTCGATCTTCACGCCGAATTCGGAGGCCGGGATGCAGCCGCCGGAGGGACCGCCGGTCTGGACGGCCTTCACGGTGCCGGGCTCGGCTCCGCCGATGTCGTACACGATCTCGCCGAGCGTGATGCCCATGGGGACCTCGACGAGGCCCGGGGTCTTCACGTCGCCGGCGAGGGCGAAGATCTTGGTGCCCTTGCTCTTTTCCGTGCCGATGGCGGCGTAGGCGTCCGCGCCGATCTGGAAGATGATCGGGATGTTCGCGAACGTCTCGACGTTGTTGATGGCGGTCGGGAGGGTGTTCCAGCCGCTGTCCGTGGGGAACGGCGGACGGAAACGCGGGGTGCCGCGCTTGCCTTCGAGCGAGTGGATCATGGCAGTCTCTTCGCCGCAGACGAACGCGCCCGCGCCTTCCTTGATCGTGATCTCAAGCGGGGCTTCGCGGCCCGGGAGCTTGTTGAGGCCAGCCTTCTTCATCTCGTCGATGGCGATCGTAAGGTGTTTGATGGCCAGCGGATATTCCGCGCGACAGTAGATGAAGAGGCGGGTCGCACCTGTGGCATACGCGCCGATGAGCATGCCTTCGAGGACCTGGTAGGGAACGCTTTCCATCATGGAGCGGTCCATGAACGCGCCCGGGTCGCCTTCGTCGGCATTGCAGATCTGGACTTTGTCCGGGACTTTCTTCGCCGCGAGGAAGCTCCACTTCATGCCGGTGGGGAAGCCCGCGCCGCCGCGTCCGCGGAGGCCGGAGGCCTTGACCGCGTCGACGACCTGTTCGGGGGTCATGGTCAGGACTTTTTCGAGGGCGGAGAAACCGCCGTTCGCCTTGTATTCGTCGAGGGAGACGGGGTTGATGTGTCCGGCGAGGCGGGTCACAAGAAGTTTTTCAAGCTTGGAGCGCTTCTCCGGGAAGACGAACCGGCCTTCTTCGCTCTGCGCGAGGATGGCGGCGGCGGCCTCGTCGGTGCCCTTCACGCGGCCGTAGAAAATGCTGGAGCCGTCGGTGAGTTCGAGTTCGACGATCGGTTCGGCGTAGCAGTGGCCCATGCAGCCGGTTTCGCTGACGGGGATATTGCCGGCCTGCTTGCGGATGGCTTCGAGTACGGCGCCCGCTCCGGCGGCCAGACCGCAGGAGGCGGTCCCGACTTTAATGCGTTTGATGTCTGCCATGGCGGATCAGCCTTTCGCTTTGTACTCGTTGAGGATCTTAGTCAGGCTCTTGCGGTCGAGCTTGCCGTAGACGCGTCCGTTGATGGAGAGGACGGGTGCTAGGGAGCAGCAGCCGAGGCACGCGACCGTTTCAATGGAGAAAAGGCCGTCTTCGGTGGTCTCGCCGTCGCCGATTCCGAGTTCGGCGGAGACCCAGGCGCGGATCTGCGTGGAGCCCTTGATATGGCAGGCGGTTCCGTCGCAGACGCTGAGTTTGTACTTGCCGGGTTTGGTGCGTTTGAACTGGGCGTAGAATGTGAGGACGCCCTCGACTTCCGCGGCCGGGATGCCGAAATGTTCGGCGGCCGCCAGGATTCCGTCGTTCGAGACGTATCCTTCGCGGGTCTGGATGAGCTGGAGCCCCTTGATCAGGTTGCCCTTGTCGGGTTCCACTTCTCCGAGGTAGGAAAAAGCACTGTTCATGATTTCCCCTGTGGGTGTGTTGATGGGTGGGTAGAATGTGCAGGTTGTTTGTATTATGCGCAAACTATAATATAGCACGTTTTCCCGAATAAACAAGCCGGAAAGGGAATCTTCAGGTCTTTATCTTTCCAAAAAATGGGGATTGGACGGTCCGGCGGACGGAACGTCCTCCGCTTCTTTCTCTTCGGCGGGGGGATCCCGCCAGAAGGGATCGTACAGGGAATCGTCGGGAGACAGGTAGCCGACGCGATCCTCCCAGCCGGACGAATCCGCCGGACGCGGCGCGAAAGCCTGCCAGGATGACGCGTGTCCGTCCACGAATGCCGCGGCGCACGATTTGGAATGCCGGAAGTCGGCATAACCTCCCCTGCCCGAAGACGGATTGTACAGGTACGCGGTCGGCGCGGGACGACCGTCGGTCCCCGCGAGGAAACACGCGGAATCGGCGAGAAGGACCAGACGCGACGGCGTCTTCACGGTCTGGATACGGCAGGGACGGTAGTTCGGCGGTGATGCGGACGGGTCTTTGAAGGAAAGCTGGTTGTTCATGCCGTAACCGGCGTAACGCGCAGTCCAGGCAAGGTTGGAGTAGAGGGCGGTTTTCGCGGCGGGACACTCGAAGACGCGACCTTTTGCCGCGCCGGAGTCCGGCACGACACGGGAGAGAATGCCCGGTCCGCGATGGTCGGCGGAGGATTCCCAGCTCGCAAACGAGGAATCCCAGGCGGGACAGAAATAACCGCCGCTCGCATCGACATAAAGGAGGTGCATCAGGGTGACTTCGCGGATGTTGCCGAGGCAGAGCGCCAGCCGGGCACGGTCCCGCGACGACGACAGCGCGGGCAGAAGCAGTCCGGCAAGGACCGCGATGATCGCGATCACGACCAGAAGTTCGACCAGAGTAAACCGGCGCACGACGGGACAGGCATGTTTCCCCGGGACCGGGCGGGTATGACGTTTCATTTTTCCTCTTTGCGTGACGGGCACAAATGCCGGAGACGATCCGGCGCAGAAAAAACACGGAAAAGCGGGGATCCGGCTCGCTGGAGTCAAGCTCAGCTCACGGTTGCTCGACAGTTCGTGATTCGCACACGATTCACCCGGTCCTTTCCGCGGACGAAGGAAAATACCATACACCCGGAAAGGGGAAAATGCAAGCGGAAAGCCTTTTTCCGTGGAAGAATGGCTTCCCATAAAAATACGAATATTTCGCAAAAACAGATCAGATTTTCTGTTTATCCGGTGGATTTTTCCGTATTTTTCCGCTTTTCTTCAATTTTTTACTATCTCGGCGGTTGAAATCACGGAAAAAGCGTGTATTTTCCTGTATCGGCTATTCTTTCACACGGACAGGACACCAAAACCGCCTGCGCCCATTCTTTCAGCCCGGCCCGCGGAGAAAAGGAACTGCATACATGAGCGACGACACGAAAATCGAAGTGGAAATCTTCTGCGGCATGACCTGCTACATGCTGGGGAATGCCCGAATCCTGAACATCGGAGCGCATTTGCCTGAAAAATGGCTTCCGAACATCGAACTGATGGTGTCGCCGTGTCCCGTGGACTGCGGGTGCCTGGACCTCGCGAAGGCTCCGTTCGCCCGCATCAACGGCCAGCTCATCCAGAACGCCACGCTGGAATCGGTCTGCGCGGCCATCACCGAGATCATGAACCGGCAGGAGGAGGCATGAACATGGAGTATTCCAACAGTCCCGAACGCCAGCGCCGCGAACTCATGATCCGGCTCGCATGCGAGTTTCAGAAAGGGACGCTCCCGGATACGATCGACAAGCTCCCCTGCTACGTGAAGCCGTCCGGATCCAAGCCGCTCCACTGCTGTCTGGCGCATGACCGCGAAGTGCTCCGCTGCCGCATCATGGCGCTCCTCGGATTCGACGCACAGGACGAGGGCGACGACAGCCGGTTCCCGCACGAATATCTTGAACTTGTTTCTGCGGATTCCGAACGGCCGGAACGCCCCCTCACGATCGCCCGTTCCGGATGCTCCAGCTGCGCCGACGCAAAAATCGAGGTCGTCCAGAGCCTCTGCCGCAACTGTTTTGCGCAGACTTGCATCCACGTCTGCCCGAACAACGCCATCAACATCATGCGCGGCAAGGCGTTCATCAACCAGGATTCCTGCGTGCAATGCGGCAAATGCCTCATCGACGTCTGCCTCTACAACGCGATCAAACGTTTCCCGATCCCCTGCGAGGCCGCCTGCCCCGTCGGCGCGATCAAAAAAAATGAACAGGGATTCGCCGAGATCGACTTCAAGAAATGCACATTCTGCGGCAAATGCTTCCGCGCCTGCCCCTACGGCGCCGTCATGCAGCGTTCCGAGTTCATGCCCGTACTGAAGCTCCTGAGCGAAGGCCGTCAGGCCGTCGCGCTCGTCGCCCCCTCCACGCTCAACCAGTTCCCCGGCGGACGCGAAAAACTGTTCAAATCACTGAAAAAGGTCGGCTTCTCGGAGATCCTCGAGGTCGCCGATGCCGCCGAGACTGCGGCGGGCATGGCCGCGGAGGAGTTCATCCGTAAGATGAAACTCGGCGGCAAACTCGTCGCCGATTCCAGCTGTCCGGCGTTCGTCGAGCTTGTCCGGCGCCATCTCCCGGCCATGCGACCTTACCTCTCGTCCGTACCGAGCGCCATGGCACTTGCCGGCAGGAAAGCCCGCGAGCTTTATCCCGACGCAGTCAACATCTTCATCGGCCCCTGCATCGCCAAACGCTACGAATCCCTGTCCTGCCCGGGCGTGGACCGCGTGATCACGGTTGAGGAGCTCGGTGCGATCCTGATCGCGCTCGGCGGAGCCGAACTGGAACCGCAGGACTACATCCCGCAGGATCCGGACGAGATGGAACACGATTTCTCGCGCACCTGCGCCGCTACGGGAGCCATGCTCGCCGCCGCGCTCGAATCCGAACCCGAACTTGAGCTTCAGGAGAAGTTTATCGACGGCATCAACGCCCAGACGCTGAAACTGCTCCATCTTTTCCTGTTCGGCAGGTCGCACGCCAATTTCATTGAGGTGCTCGGATGCAGCGGCGGCTGCCAGAACGGCCCCTGCTCCCTCGCTATTCCCAACTGATCTTTACGGGGTATCCTATGAAATCCACCTTTTCACGGTTCCTTCCCGTTTTCCGCGTAACCTGCGCGGTCCTGGCCCTGTTCTTTGCGTCCGCCGGACTCCGCGCGGCCGACCCCGCGCCGAACGCCGACGAATCCGGGTGGATTCTTCCCGATGCGAAGAACGCCGGAACAGGCTGGCATCTCCGCCTGAAAGACGCCCGCGCCGAGGCGGCGAAGGACGACAAGCCAATCCTCATCCTGTTTACCGGGCCGGACTGGAGTTCCGCAAGCAGAAAATTCGAATCCTCGATCCTCCGTTCCAAAGAATATGCCGCATCAATCCGTCCGGCCGTGGTCGGGCTGTATGTTCAGCATTTCGTGAATACCGACGCGCCGGAGGAACAGATCTCCGCCAATCGGTCGCTGAGGAAATCGCTCAGCGTCCCGGCCGTCTATCCGTGCACGGTCGTCCTGGCCTCCGACGGAAAGAAGATTCTCGGCACCATTCCCGGCGTACCGGACAAAGACGAATATCTCCGGCAGATTTCCAAACTCACCGGGATCAAACTTTCCGAGTGATTTCCGCCATTCGGAGAAGTCCTGTCTTTCCCGTGCGTGACATTTCTGCTTCCCCGATGTTGAATTATTTTTTCCTTGTTTCTCTTGACATGCTTTTTTTCCATGATATATTTATGGAACAAATAAAACATCCGGTTGCGGGCTCCCGCTGAACAACAGCGGATGACCGCCCGGAACAACCTGCAAATCAGGAGCAGACTATGAAACATCAGATTTGCCGCGCCGTGCTTGCGGCAGCGGCGGTAACCGCCGGCGTGTTCCTGTCGGCATGCGGTCTCTTCAATGACACCACGGACAGCGTGTTCGACGACGCCGAGGATGCCATAGCGACCGACAGAACCGCGATCAATATCAAAACAGCGCAGTTCGAATACGAATTCGACGACGGAACCGCCACGATCCGTTACCAGGCGCCGGGCAATGTCCGCATCGACGTGCTGGACGGCGCCGATTCCGCGGTGTTCTGCCTGAACGGCGACGGCACATCCGGCTGGATGTTCCTGCGCGGGGAAGTTTTCGACATGACGGCGGACGACATCATGGAAATGCATGGCGCCCTGCTTCAGACGATCCCGTTCCACGTGGACTTCCAGGACCTCTTCAAGGATGCCGAACTTGAGGAAGAGACCGACGACGCCTGCGGCGAGGAATGCGACGTCATCAGCGCGGTCTTCCGTCGCGCTCCGGAAATCAAGGCGAAACTCTGGATCGGAAAGAAATCCGACCTGCTCCGCCAGTTCGAGGTCGCCAGAGAAGAAGGCGTCTACACGATGATGTATTTCGACTACCGTACGTTCGACGGCGTCACGCTTCCTTCGGAAATGTTCAGATTCACTCCGGACGGAGCCTCGAAGCTGTCGCTGATCTCGTTTGAAACGAACATCGAGATTCCGGCTTATGTATTCCAGAAACCCGTAAAATTCAGTGCCGTGGAAGGAGACAAATGATGAACCATACCGCACACTTTGCTATTCTGGCGGCTGTCCTGTTTGCCGGTACTGCCGTGTTCGCCGCGGATACCTCCACCAAAACCAAGGAGGAAAAACATACCGTCACGCTGAGAAGCGGAAAAGTTCTGGAGGATGCCGTCATCCTCGACAAGAAGCCGAACGGAATCACGCTCGGATACAAAGACGGAGCCGCATTCATTCCCTTCTCCGACATGCCGACTGATATCCAGAAGCGTTTCGGCTACGATCCGGTCAAGTCCGCCCGTTATGAGAAAAAGATAGATGACCAGAAAAAGGCCAACAAAAAAGCGCAGGAAGAACAGAAGGCCAGGGAAAAACAGCAAAAGCTCGAACAGGACAAGCGCAACAAGGACAGACGGATCAGCCAGCAGCAGCAGAAAGTCCGCAAGCTCGAACTTGAGCTCGAAGAAGCGAAGAAAAAGCTCGAAAATGCGGAAAATACCGTCACCGAAGACCGCGGCGCGCTCGTGTCCACCCTCAACAACTCGCGGGTCGGCGTTGATACCCCGTGGGGCGTCGGCCGCATCAGAACCAGTTCGAACAACAGCGCCGTCAGAAACAAGCTCATGAAGGAAGTGGATACGATGAGTGTGAAACGCGACAATCTGGCGCAGGACGTGATTGATCTGCAGCTGAAGCTCGAAGCCGCCCAGAAAACCCTCAACACGCTTCTTGAAAACAGCAAATAAGCGCTGCTGAAACGGTTTTCCCGTAAAGAAAATCAAGCATGCCCGGCCGATTGACCGGGCATGCTTTTTTTGTCTGTTGAAATCGATTGCCGGCGTTACAGCGACTCGCGGACGCCGGGGACCTTGCTCATCTTCAGGACGGAGATGGACGGCGTTTCCGGCACGATCAGGGCGTCAAGCTCCGATTCGTCCACATGGACCGTCTGGGAAACGGGTTCCTCCGCAGGCTGGACGGTACTCGTCGCGGCGGCGGGATCGTGTGCCGGGACCGGTTCGGACGTCCGGACGTACTTGACGATCACGAGGACGATCAGCCAGATCAGGGCGGCAGCGACAAGGCCGAGGACGACGAAAATGCCGATCGTGATGTTGCGGATGCGTTTGTTCTCGCCCTCGTTCACCAATGCGCCTTCGTTCACGGATTCCAGAAGCTTGTCCGAAAGCTCCTCGGAATCCTGCGGCGTTTCCTCGCGCAGTTTGTCAAGCAGGACGTCGCTGTCCGCCTTCGGGAGATCGTAGACCTCGATGAGCTTGCGGACGTATGCGGAAACGTATACGGGCGGCAGATTCTCAAGAAGCTCGCCGGATTCGAGTTCGGTGATATACTCCAGACGGATGCGTGTATGCGCCGCGACTTCTTCCGGGGACATCCCGCGCGCGTTGCGGATCGCGGTCAGCATCTGCCCCAGCGTCTGAGCAGGTTGGAGCGCATGCGGAAGCGGTTTGTGCGTCTGCGCGGCTGCAGCCGAACCGGAAGGAGGCGGGAACGCGGCACGCCCGGCGCGCGGAGACACGATGCCGGGACGCGCGGGCGCAGGAGAGGGCTGCTTGCGCGGCGGGGGCGGAGGCGCGACGACCGGAGAATCGTCCGCAGGAATCCCCGTTTCCGGAACAGGCTGTTCCGCCGGTTCCTCCGCGGGAATATCCTGTACGGCCGTATGATCTTCCACAGGGATCTCGCCGGACACGGCCGGTTCGCCGGATTCCGGTTCCACAGAGGAGTTCTCCGGGACGGGCTGATCGGAAAAGAGATTCAGTTCCTGTTCGTTCTTTGCTGCGGGATCTTCTGGATCAATCATGCTTCGATACCTCAGTCATTGGGCGTTTCCAGTCCGTCCGTGATCAGGATGGTACGTTTCTGCCCGCCGGGAAGCGGGGCGCTGATCACGTGGCGCTGTTCGAGTTTATCAATAATATCGGCGGCCTTGTTGTAGCCGATGCCGAGTCTGCGCTGAAGATAGGATGTGCTGACCTGCTGCTCGTTGATGATGATCTCGAGCGCTCGCACCATGATGGGCGGATCGGTCGGCTCCAGATACTTGTCCGCAGCGGCCTTGATGATGTCGGAATTCGCCATGCCGTCGACCTCGTCGTAGTCGTCCAGTTCGTCGTCGTAGCCTCCGCCATCGCGGAAACCGCCCCTGGCTGCTTTTCCTTTGCCGCGGCGGCCTTTGGCGTCTTCCTCGTCATCTTCCTCTTCGTCGGCGCCGGCGAAAATACCATCGTCGAACAGCTGCGGACGCTGCGCCGCGACCTCCTCGATGACCTTGGCGATCTCGTTGTCGGAAACGTACGCGCCCTGGATGCGTTCGAGGACGGCAGCGCCGGGCGGATTGAACAGCATGTCGCCGTTGCCGAGCAGCTTTTCCGCGCCGACGGCGTCCAGAATCACGCGGCTGTCCATGCCGTTGCTGACGCGGAACGCGATCTTGGTGGGGATGTTCGCCTTGATGAGGCCGGTGACGACCTCCTTGCGGGGCGACTGCGTGGCGATGACCAGGTGAACGCCCGCAGCACGGCCCTTCTGCGCGATGCGGCAGATGCTGGTCTCCACGTCGCTCTTCGCGTCCGTCATCATGATGTCGGCGAGCTCGTCGATGATGATGATCAGGATCGGGAGTTTCGGCGGGACCACCTCGCCGTAGTCGTCGATGACCGGCTGCGGATCCGGCGGACGGGAGTTGAACGCGGCCAGGTTCTTCGCCTTGACCTTCGCGAGGACCATGTAACGGCGTTCCATCTCGTTGACGCCCCAGCGGAGCGCCAGCGGCACTTTCTTCGGGTCATTCACGACCGGCGTGATGAGGTGCGGGATCGGACGGTACATCTCCAGTTCCACGACCTTCGGATCGACCATGATGAGCTTCAGCTCGTCCGGCGAGAACCGGAAAAGCAGGCTCATGATGAGGGTGTTCATGCAGACGGACTTGCCGGAGCCGGTGGAACCGGCGATCAGCAGGTGCGGCGCTTTGGAAAGGTCGGTCAGATAGACGGAGCCCGCGATGTCGCGACCGAGCAGGATCGGGATCGCGGCATGGGATTCGCGCCAGGTGGCGGACTCCAGCAGCGGACGCAAATAGACCGTGCTGGACGCCTTGTTCGGGACTTCGATACCGACGGCGTCCTTGCCGGGTATCGGCGCACGAATACGGATGCTCTGCGCCTCCATCGCCATGGCGATGTTATTCTGAATGCTGGTGACCTTTTCCACGCGGACGCCGGGATTCAGCGCGATCTCGAACTGCGTAACGCGCGGCCCGACGGTGATGTTCGACACATATCCGTTCACGCCGAAGCTTTCCAGCGTCTTTTCCAGGCTCAGGCTCGCCTCGCGGATATACGCCTGGTCCTCCTCGGCGATCGCGTCGCCGTGGCGTTCCAGCAGCATCGTGCTCGGCAGATGGTATTCCTCGTAGACCGGAGGCGGCGGGGGCGGTTCGTCGGCCGGAGCGGGAGGCGGAGAAGCATGGTCGAATTTCTTTTTGTTCTCCGCGAACGTCTGCACCGGGATCTCGCGAGGCGCGGCTTTGGGCGCGGGAGCAGGGATAACGGGTTTTTCGTCGATGTCCGCTTCCAGTTCGATGTCATTGTCGTTTGCTGCGGCGGGTTCTTCCGGTTCGTCATAGACATCTTCCTGCGGCTGAGGCGCGGGAGCAACGGCCGGGGCAGGCTGAACAGGAACGGGCTGAGGTTGAGGCGCAGAAGCCGGAGCGGGCGTGACGGCAGCAGGTCTCGGGCGAGGCGTGACGACAAGTTCGTCCGGATCGCGGATGATCGTGCCCGGCGCGGGCTGGACGTTTCTGCGTTTCTGAGGCGGCGCCACGACCTCGTTCGGGTCGCGGATCACGGCGCCCGGCCTCTGCATGGTCTGCGCCGGAGGCCGAACCGGCGGCGCGACGATATCGCCGTCGTCGCTTTCAGTTTCCGGTTCGCCGGTTTTCGCGGGAGCCGTGCGGAGACCAAGGAATTTTCCGAGCGCGTTTTTGAATCCGGACGGCTTCTCTTCCGCGGTGTCTTCCGGTTCGCCGTCTTCCTCCGGTTCATCGTCGCCGTATTGATGGATTTCCGGTTCGGACGCGGCCGGATTCCAGACTTCGCCTTCGGGATTGCCGGGCGTGTAGACTTTACCGGTGCGTCCGGCAGGAACGGGCTGCACTTCCGGTCCTTCCGTCTCCGCCGCATCCTGAGGACCCGGATCCGCCCTGAATGCGATCTTGAGAACGGGGAGCCAGTCGCGGATGAACAGGAAAACGATTGCCGGCAGCAGGAACGCCAGCGCGACAAGGATCGTCCCGACGTCGCCGATATAACGGCGGATCAGCCCGGCGTCAAGCGACGCGGACGCCTGAGGCGCCGCCAGGGACGCCCCGACCACGCCGCCGGACAACGCCAGCAGGGACTGTTCCATGCGGCCGATGCCGAGACGGTCCGTTTCCGCGATGAACTGCTGCGGCCACATGGCGAACAGCATGGACACCCCGAGCAGGGCAGCGGGCAACGCCCACCACAGCGTGCCTTTGCGCGGCAGTCCGGGGATGAACCGCCGGAGCAGCAGCAGGAACACGATCAGCAGGACGGGATAGGTCGCCAGCCCGAACGTGTAAAACATGATGCGGGCGGTATGCGCGCCGAGGAATCCGATCCAGTTGCGGTAGATCTCATGTCCGCCGATCCCGCCTTCCAGCAGGGCAAGGTCCGTTCTGTTGTGTGATAAAATAGCGCAGGCGAACAGCAGGAACAATGCGGTCCGGAGGTAGTTTCCGAAATTCCACACGCTGCGTTCTTCCATACCCTGATCCAAATCCATTCCGATCCTTCTCCGTCGTTGCGTTAAAGCCTAATAGAATAAAATAGCACAAATCCCGATTTATGAAAGCCGGAAACATTCATTTTTCCCGTTTTTTTTAAAAAAAACGCCGAAATGCCGTTTCGGGACCCGCGCCGCGGGGAAAAACGTCAAAAAAAAAGCGCCCGAACGACATTTTTTCAAAAAAAACGGCTCGTTTTTAGCCGGATTTATGCTATATTATAGTCTACGGCATTTTCCCAACCCAAACTAAGGAGCAGCTCGCTATGGGCGGTTTTTTCGGCGTTGTCTCTAACGGTGACTGCGTAGACGACCTCTTCTACGGGGTCGACTATCATTCGCATCTGGGTACGGTCCGCGGCGGCATGGCCGTCACCAATCCCTACGGTTCCATCCTCCGTTCCATCCACGATATCTCCAACGAGATGTTCCGGTCCAAGTTCGGGCCGGACCTGGAACAGTTCCGCGGCGCGAAGTGCGGCATCGGGGTCATCAGCGACATGGACGATCAGCCGCTGCTGATCGCGTCCCACCTCGGCATGTACAGCATCGTGACCGTCGGCAAGCTCAACAATATCGAAGAGCTGACCCGGCAGGCCATCAAGGAACACCACATCCACTTCGCCGAGCACAGCAACGGCGAGCACAATCCGACCGAAGTCGTCGCCTCGCTCATCAACACGCAGAAGACCATCGAGGACGGCATCGCCTACGCCATGCACCGCATCAAAGGCTCCTGCTCCATGCTCGTCATGGCGGACGGGAAGATCTACGCCGCCCGCGACCGCTACGGCCGTACGCCCGTCTCCATCGCGAAGCGGGCCGGCGCGATGGCCGTCTCCATGGAGACCTCCGCGTACCCGAACCTCGACTACGAGTTCGTGCGCGACCTCGGCCCCGCCGAGATCGTGCTGATCGACGCCGAATCCGTCACGCAGCTGAAGGCCCCCGAGGAGACCATGCAGATCTGCTCGTTCCTCTGGGTCTACTTCGGATATCCCTCCTCCGACTACGAGGGACGCAACACCGAGACCGTCCGCTACGAAAACGGCGCGCGCATCGCCGCCCGCGACGGCGTCGAGGTCGATTCCGTCTGCGGCGTGCCCGATTCCGGCGTCGCGCACGCCATCGGCTACTCGAACAAGAAGGGCCGTCCCTACCTGCGCGCCCTCGTCAAATATACGCCCACCTGGCTCCGTAGCTTCATGCCCCAGGTGCAGTCCCACCGCAACCTCATCGCGAAGATGAAGCTGCTCCCCGTGCAGGACCAGATCGAGGGGAAACGCCTGCTCTTCTGCGACGACTCCATCGTCCGCGGCACGCAGTTCCGCGACGTCACGCGCCGTCTGCTCGAACGAGGCGCGAAGGAAGTGCATCTGCGCTCCGCCTCCCCGCCGCTCGCGTTCCCCTGCCTCTTCCTCAACTTCTCGCGGTCGCGTTCCGTGATGGACCTCGCCGCGCGCCGTATCATCGCCGAGCTTGAGGGCGGCGAACCTACGCCGGAAGTCCTGCGCGAATACATCACCGCGGGCACCCCGCGCTATGAACGCATGGTCGAGAAGATCCGCCAGAAACTCGGCCTCACCACCCTGAAATACCAGACCATCGACCAGCTCGTCGAGGCCATCGGACTCCCGAAGTGCAAGCTCTGCACGTTCTGCTTCGACGGCTGCGACCCGACCGGCTGCGCCAAGTGGATCGGCTGCGCCTGCCCCTCGGATGAGCCCGCCGCCGAACAGAAAGACCCGAAAAAGAAATAATCCGGAGAATCAACTCCGCCTCAATTCAGCAATCAAATCATCAGCACAAATACGCCCGCACTCAAGGAAAGGAGCGCCGTTATGAGATCGAAACACTGGAACCATTTTCTAGCCGCATTCATGATCGTTTTCGCGCTGCTCCTGGGCGCCTGCCGGAGTTCCGCGCCGGAGGAAGCGCCCGCCGACGAAACGGCGATCGCGGAACCCGCCGGTCCCTGGCCGACCTCGCGCCTGATCGGCGAGCTCTCCGGGCACGACCCGATCGAAGGCTTCAACCGGAGCATGTTCGAGGTCGACTGCGTAATCATGGACTACATCGCGCGTCCGCTGGGCTGGATCTGGTCCAGCATCCTGCCGCGCCCCGTGATCCAGTGCATCGAAAACGCCTGCCACAACCTCGCGTTCCCCGGCCGCCTCGTTTCCTCGCTCGGCAGCGCCGAATGGGAATGCGCCGGCGCCGAGACGGGGCGTTTCCTGCTGAACTCCACCGTCGGCATCGCCGGGCTCTTCGACCCCGCCGAATACTGGTTCCACATCTACAAGACCGACGCCGATTTCGGCCGCATGTTCGCCACCTGGGGCATCGGCCCGGGCTGCCGCCTCATCATCCCCGGCAGCAGACACATCAACATCCGCGACGACATCGGCAGCATCTTCGACTATCTGCTTGACATCCGCACCTACCTGCCCTACTCCAGCTGGGCGTACGTCAACAACGTCGTGGCGATGCATCCGCAGTTCGTGAACGTAATCAAGGGCTCCGCCGACCCGTACCGCACCTACGTGATGATGCAGCTCCTGAACCGCGAACTCCAGCTCGACAAATGGTACTACGACTACGCGAAGGACGTCTACCACGAGCGCCTGCCCGAACTCCCGCCCGATCAGGGCACCGCGATGCCGGAGACTCTCCACGGCCGCCGCAAGGTCCTGGAAGGCTACCATTCGCTCGGCCCCGTGATCGACACGCTCCGCGCGATCTACTTCGTGCCGCAGAAGGACCACGACTGGTGGTACGCGCGCCTCTCTATCTTCAACTCCGACTTCGAGGACAAGATCCACACGCGCAAGGTCACGGTCGGCATCGACCCCGAACGCTCCCGCCTCAGATACGGATTCTTCGAGGCCCCGAAGCCGAAGGACGAAAACGAGGTCCGCCCTGAAAAGCTCGCCATCGTCATCCCCGGCATCGGCAGCATCTACAACAGCCAGACCGCCCTCGCCACCGCCGAGGAGTTCTACAACGCCGGCTACAGCGTCGTCCTGGTCGACAACGGCTTCAACTGGCGCTTCATGACCGCCACCGACGGCAAGCTGCCCGGATACACCCCGCACGACGCCGCCAAGATGCGCACCGTGCTGCAGAAGATCCTCGCCGACCTCCGCGAGGACGGCAAGATCAAGGACCCGCGGATCGTCCTCACCGGCTGGTCCATGGGCGGCATCGAGCTCTGCCACATCGCCGCCATGGAGGAGAAGGAAAACACCCTCGGCATCAGCCGTTATCTCCCCATCAACCCGCCCGCCGACCTGATCACGGCGCTGAAGACCGCCGACGCCTACGCCGCCGTGACGAAGGACTGGACCTTCGACGAGGCCGTGGAAAAGGTCTCCTCCGGAGCCGGGCTCCAGTACGTCCTCACGAAAGAGGTGATCCCGCCGCTCGATCCCGAAAAACCGGAGACGTTCACGCGGCCGCCGCTCGTGGCCGACGACGTCGCCAAGTTCTTCGTGGCGTTCTCCATCCAGAGCTGCCTCACCGAAGACCTGGAGAAGACCCAGCGCGAAGGCACGTATCCCATCCCCGGCATCGAGGCCCCCTGCACCATGTTCAACCGCGAGGACTTCTACCGCGAGGTCGGCGACATCGGGTTCATGGAGTACATCACGCGCTTCCTCTTCCCTCAAATGGGCAAGGACATCAGCGAGCTTGACCGACTCGCCGCCGAATCCGGCCTCCGCGCCGTCGAATCCACGCTCAAAAACAACAAGTCCGTCCGCATGATCCATGCCTGGGACGACATCCTCATCAACGACGCCGACCGCAAGTTCCTCGACGAGACGCTCGGCGACCGCATCACCTGGTTCTCCAACGGCGGCCACTGCGGCCAGTTCTACACAAAGGACTTCCGCGAAGAGCTCCTTTCCCGCGCCGAGGAAGAGTAAGCGCAGCAGTCCTGAACCCCGAGATTTTGCACACGCGCGTGCAAAATCTTCTCTTGTTTCTGGCGGAAGACTGAAACGCGGAAGGAAACACACTGGTATCAGCATAAGAAAGGCAAGTGATGGATAAGAAACAGGACATTCAAAAAGCCATTTCTCTGAGCCTTCTGGCCGACCTTCGCGAGATCATCGCCCATGGCCGTGCCGTGGCGTATGCCGCGATTAACGCAGCCATGATCGATACCTACTGGAAGATCGGTCAGCGTATCGTCGAGGAGGAACAGCATGGCAGCAAACGCGCGGAATACGGGACCGGATTGCTGAAGGAGCTTTCAGTAGTTTTAACAGCGGAATTCGGCAAAGGTTTTGATGCACGCAGTCTTCGGTTTTATCGTCAATTCTATCTATTTTTCCCTCAAGGGAAGATTTGGTACACGCGTGTTCCAAATCTTACTTGGTCGCATTTTCGTACCCTTTTGCGTGTGGAAAATGAGGACGCGCGCCTCTGGTATTTAGACGAGGCTTCACGGGAATCATGGAGCGTCCGCACCCTCGACCGCAATATCAGTTCGCAGTATTACTACCGTCTGCTTGCCTCGCAGAACAAGGCTCCGGTCATAGCGGAGATGAAGGAAATCACGGCTCCGATGCAGACAGACAAACTGGAATTCATCAAGAATCCGGTAGTCGCAGAATTCCTGGGGCTTGCATCGAATCCCGACTTCACGGAAACGAAGCTCGAACAGTGCATTATTACGCATTTGCAGAACTTCCTGATGGAACTCGGCAAAGGCTATGCCTTCGTCGCCCGTCAGCAGCATATCGCCACGGATGCGGGGGATTTCTTTATAGACCTCGTTTTTTACAATTACATTCTGAAATGCTTCGTACTGATTGACCTGAAGACTGCGCGGATCACCCATCAGGACGTGGGACAGATGGACATGTATGTGCGGATGTACGACGAACGGAAACGCTCCGAGGGCGACAATCCGACCATCGGCATCCTGCTTTGTTCCGAGACCAGCGAGGATATCGCCCGGTATTCGGTCCTGCATGACAGCAAGCAGCTTTTCGCATCCAAGTATCTGACCTATTTGCCGACAAAAGACGAACTCCGGCGGGAGATTGAAGCACAGAAGGAGATATTCCGGCTTCAGCAAAACGAGGAGAAATGACGATGGATTGGAAACAGCAGTTTAAGTTTCATGATCTCAGTTTCCGGAAGACCTGTATCGTTCTCCTGGTGATTGCAGTTTGTGAGGTTATCCTGCTTCTGTTCATCCCCCCTTGGCAGCCGAATTCGGAGACGGTCAGCCATTTCCGCTGCGGGCGCAAGCAGAGGTGGATCTACAGGATCATGAGCGAGGTCCCCGACGGGGACGAGTTCGAACTGCCGCCCGAATGGACCGTCGCCGACCTGATCCGGGAAGCGGTCAGAAAAGACCGTCAATCGCCCCTTCCCGCTCCTGAAAAAGATTTTATCTGCCAGAATGTCCGCTATGAGCGCGAGTATCTCGTTCGACGCAGGCGCGTGGAAGTCGACGCCCCGTATCTGGTATTTTCCGTGCCCGCCTCGGTCGTGTTCGACAAATCGCTTCAGGAGCCCGTCCCGATCCTCATGTGTCCCCTCGGCGCGCATGGCGACAAACTCGGTTCAAGGGTCCTGTACTCGGACGGCTCCGCAAATTATCTGACCCCGGAAGAGTCCGAAAAGCTCGTCGCCGAACAATCGCCCGTCCCGCTCGAAATAGACTTCGAAGCCCTGGCAAAAGAGGCACAAACGCCATGACGGAGGAAAAGAACGAAACTCCCGCCGCGAAGGAACCGGAGAATCCGTGGGCGTTTCTGGAGTCCCCGCGGGAGGAACCGCCGGAGAGCGAGGACGTCCTGCGGCTGAAAGACGTTTCCAAGTCCTGGCTGGCGGGTTACATCCTGAACAAGGGGTGTACATTTCTCGTGGTCATTGTCGGCGCGATTATCCTGGGCGGCGCGATCTTCGGGGAGATCGAAGATCGTGCACGATTGAACAAACGATATGCATTCGATTGCGTTTCCAGGCTCAGCCAAATAGGAAAAGGCCTGTACTATCTTGTTGACCCGGACAGGAAAAACGATTCGTCCGCGTCGGGGCAGGACACGCAGGAATCGCCCTTCGAACTCCGGCCGGAACACACCATCGCCGATTTGATCCGGGAGATGCTGGCACGGGGACTTCTGCGGGAGGAAGACCTGCGCTGCCGGTGGGGAGAAGGACACCCCCCGTATCTGGTGTTTCCGCTGCCGGCATCCGTGCTGGTGATGGAGCACGACCCGAAAAAACGGATCCCGATCCTCATGGAGCTTCCCGAATTCCACCGGAAAAGCGAAACCTTCTGGAAGATATGGCAATGGCTGCCCGGCGGGAAGAATGAATACACCACTTCACCCCGAGTGCTGTGGGCGGACGGCGGCGCCGGGATCATCAGCATGGAAGAAGCTGAAGAATTTATGAAAAAAATCCTCCGGAACCCATAAAAATCCAGGATGATTCGAGCATCGAACAGGATACACAGGAAGCCGCAGGCCGTCAGGATTGACTGTTTGACCGCCTCTTGTATTTCATTACAATTCAGTTTTCTGACGGAATGACGGATAAATTTGACGGTCGTTCCGTCATTCCCGCCGGACAATCATATTCCGGCAGTTCAAAGCAGAGAAGAGAGGAAGATTATTATCTCTCGTTATCTTCTCTAATTTACTCAATTCAAAACCTGCCTTGTGACACGAAAAACGCCGGGGAATCATGGTGCGATTCGCCCGGCGCAAACGGGACAGATTTCTTAAAAGAATGATCCGGTCTTATTTCGCGGTCGGATCGTTGACGCGGCCCGCGAAGAGGACGAGTCCGGTCTGGTTGTCGCGGATGAGGACCATGAACGGACGGTCGGCGCGGAACTGGTGGACGGGGTCGGGCATGCCGATGGAGGTGATTCTGGCCATGCCGACGGCGGTCGCGGCCGCGGCCTTCGTGGAGACTTCGTCCATCTTCAGCGCGGTCTTGTGCACCACGTTTTCGATCTTGAGCGCCTCTTCGGTGTCGATGCCGGAGAAGTCGGCGAAATTGGAGAACGGGTTCTTCATGCCGAGGCCCTGCAGAGTCTTGTTGAGGTCGAGCTTGCAGGTCAGGTCGGTCTTCGGCAGCCAGACGCGCGTTTCGCCGCGCTGACGGCTTCCGAGCCAAGCGTCAAGCTTGTCGCCGATGGAGGCGGCCATCTTCGCCAGCGCGGCCTCGCCGTGGTCGGTCCCGCCGTCGATCGGCATGAGCGCGACAAGCTCGAAGCGGCGGTTTTCATAGGGCATGATGATGGCGTGGACGTTGTCCTGAGGCGCCGCGCAGTAGGCGATGCCCTTGCTCTTCTGGAACATCATCTGGACTTCCTTTTCGGTGCCGCCGAACTGCGTGAAGACCATCGGCTGCGTGTCGTCCTTCGGGAACGGATTCGCCCATTTCGCCTCGAAGTAGAGCGTGTTCAGCAGGACCATGGAGGAATCCTTGCTGAAGAAATCGGGCGTGAGGAGGTCCTTGATCATGTTCTTCGTGCGCGCCTCGACGTAGGCGTTGACCTTCGCGGCGAGCTTCGCGGACTGCGAGAAATCCTCTTTGTAGAACGCTCCGCCATAATACTTTTTGATCATTTCGGTGAATTCGGGCAGCACGTTCTGGTCCGTGTCGGTCCAGACGGAGTTGGAGACCAGGATCTCGGTCTTTTCCGCCTCGGCGTACTGCTTCGTGACAGAGTCGAAGAACGCGCCGCAGGCCGCGGGATCGGCGGGCAACCCGAGCACCTTGCGGATCTCGTCGGCGGTCGTGCCCTTCGCGCCGCAGTAGACCATGCCGAACGCGCCGTCGATGCTGTACGGCGAGATGAACATGTTTTTCTTCGCGTCCGCCTTGCAGACGGTATCGAAGAGCTTGAAGCCCTGACGGTTCAGTTCGGCGGCGACCTTCTGGTCGGCGGCTTCGTCGGCGAACGCGGGCAGCGCGACGCTCATGGCGCACAACGCGGCGTGAAACAGTGTTTTTTTCATGGTTTTGCTCCTTGTATGGGGGTGTTTCGGATTGTTTTCTACGAATTAGACGGTCAAAACGCGGAAATCTTAGCGAAGAATCGCGTTTTTTTCAAAAAAACATCGGATTCTTTTATGTATTGCTGGCGTTTTTCCTTGATTTCATACCTTTTTATGCTATTGTAACTGCATGAACGACAATCCGCAACCGGAAAAACGGAGCCTCAACGGACATGGAACACGGCAACACACCTGACGACGGGATCGCCTCGGAACAGGCGTCCGGCCCCGTGGCGGCATTTCAGGATAAAATGGAAACATGGACCGACAGGGTCGGCTATGGCGCATATCGCGGCTTCATCTGCGGGCTCTTCACGGCATGGGGGCTTGCCGCTGTGCAGGTGGTTTTCGGGATCATACAAGTCGTACTCACGCATTCTTACGGCAAACAGGACACTGTCACACTCGGCGAGGCTCTTGTAAATATATTTTTCCTCGTGGTCGGGTGGTCCATTTTCTTTCCGCCGGTCGGAGTGATCGTCGGAGCGTTCCTAGGGGCCGTGGGGATCATCCGGAAAAAGAAATCCGCGGACGAAGGAGTCAGACATGAAAGATGACTTGACGGCGACAAGCGGAACGGCGGCTGAAAATGAGGCCGGCGCAGCCGCGCCCGGCAAAACGAAGGAAAAAGCGTCCAAGCCCAGCTGGCGGTCCTCCGGGGCCGGAAAGGGCGTCTGGCGCGCCATCATCGACACATGCATCATCGCCGCAGGGCTTTCATTCATTGTATTCATTCACACCTTTGGGGAGCATATGAATTCCCTCGAGCCGCACGAACGGTCGACCTCCGAGCTGGTCCTGGACGCGCTGACAAGTCTGATCGGTATTTTCCTGATAGCATTGTATTACGTCGGACCGTTCATGTTGGTCGCCGGGGCGGTGCTGGGCTCAAAGGGAGTGTTCGACGAGAAGAAGAAACGCCCGCAAGAACCGCCCTCCTCCGAACCGGGACCGTGATCTCGTTCCCGTCTCTTCCTGTTCCTGCCTGATGCTCCAGGAATCGGGCGGCCGGATTCGACGGAAACACACTTTGTTTTCCGGCCGTTACCGGGCTGTCTTTCTTTTCATCCTTATCTTGAAAAAACGTTCCAATGTGCTATATTTAATAATACGAAAACATAAACTTTGTGTTGTATTTCCGAGGATTGTATGAGACGGATCTGTTTCCGGGGAATCATCTGTACACTGGCGGCGATCGTTTGCGCCGTATTATCCGTTGCGTTTTTATGCAAAAGCAGAAAAAGCGGAACCGAAGGCCCCGCCTGTTTTGTTTCCTTTCAGCTGGATTACTCCGACCAGAAGGAGAACCATTGCCAAATCTTCTATATCGACGGAAAAGACAACGTCCTCAAGGAAGTGCCGCGCGACCAATTTCAGGGAAGCGGTAAATTCCATTTCACGATCCCGTGCGAATCCCTGAAGATGCTCCGCATCGACTTCGGGTCCACCCCCGGAGACATCCATCTGAAGAAATTCAGATGCCACGGGAAAGACGAACTGCGGCTGAAACAGTCGGAATGCAAACCGTACAACATGACGTCCTGCAGCATCGAAGAAGACTCGATCTCAGGCGCTTCCAGCAATATAGACCCGTTCCTGGAGATCTACCCCTCCGAACCCGTCCGGGGCGGAAAAGGTCTTGAGATCCAGGCGCAGGACATCCTGCTGGGAATCCTCGTATTCGCCGGGGTGTTTCTGTTTCTTCAGGCACTGGTGTCCGCGCCCTCGTTTGCGAAAGCCCGGAACCGGGCGGACGCTCTGCTGGTCGTCGTATTCGCGCTGATGATCGCTCTGCCGATGTTCTTCTCGGATTCGAAGGAAATATCGGTCTCCGAAAAACGCGAGCTTGCCAAGTTCAAGCCGCCGATCCTTCCCAACGGACGGTTCGACGAGCAGTTCCAGCAGAATTTCAGCCGCTGGCTCAGCGACCATTTCGCCTGCCGCGACCAGCTTCTGGAGGCCAATGCATTCCTTTCTCGGACATTGCGTTATCCCTGCCAGCTCTCCGCCAACACGACGGGCGGCAGAGACGGATGGTTTTTCGATCACATCGGCATCCCCACGATGCGGAACTATCACAATCTCGACGCGTTTCCGGAATCCCAGATGGCGGAGACGACGCAGCGCCTGAAATACCTGAACGAATACTGCGAAAAACACGGGAAAAAGCTCTATCTGCTTTTCCTGCCGGAGAAATTCCGCGTCTACGGAGAGTATTTCCCCTCGGCACCGAAGATCCGGCCGGATTCGGAATCCGCGCTCGCGCTTTTCGTGGAATACCTGCGGAAAAACGCGCCGGAGCTGAAGACGGTCTATCCGGTCGATACGCTGCTGAAGCATAAGAACGAATGTCCCCTGTACTTCAAAACCGATATCCACTGGACGGAAATGGGGGGATTCCTGGGCGGGCAGGAATTGCTTGCGGCCATCCGGAAGGATTTCCCCGATCTTCCCGAGACCTCGTTCCTCGAAACCAAACCGCGCACCTGCGTCTACGGAGACCTGTTCGACTATTCCAACCGGCAGATCCCGGGAGACAAGACGACGCTTTATCCCGAGCCCGTCCTCCCGGCAAATTACGTCGACTCGCCGCTGGGGCCGATCACCTGCATCGACAATTACGAACGAAAATACAAAGTCTTCTGCGTGCACGATTCCTTCCTCATCGCCATGACTCCGCTGCTCGGCAACACGTTCCGCGAAGTGCGAGGAATCCGTGCGCTCTATACGTTCAGTGAAAACCATTTCAGCCTGCTCGACCAGGCGGACATCGTGATCATGGAGTGCCTGGAACGATATCTTCCGACGTTCTGGAACGGAGTGGACAACACGTATGAACTTCTGAAACGGAGAGGGGAGTAGTCGGGCCATGATCTTTTCTTCTCTGGTTTTCATTTTCTACTTCCTCCCGGCGGTCCTGGCGCTGTATTATCTGGTCCGCGAGGACATGCGGAATTACGTTCTGCTGGCGGCCAGCTTCGTCTTCTACGCATGGGGCGAGCCGCAGTACTGCATCCTGATGTTTGCGATCGTGGTGGTCAACTATTTCGCCGCGCTCCTGATCGGCCTCGGCGGAATATGGAGCAAACTCTTCTTCGCGCTGGCGCTCCTGGCGGATTTCGGGGCGCTGTGCTTCTGCAAATACATGGACTTCCTGATCGGCAACTTCAACGCGCTCTTCCACGGGCATCTGGACCTGCTCCACATCGCACTTCCGATCGGGATATCCTTCTACATCTTCCAGTCCGTCTCCTACGTCTTCGACGTTTACCGGAAAGAGACCGCGCCGCAGCGGGATTTCTTCAAGCTGCTTCTGTTCATCTCCTTCTTCCCGCAGATGATCGCCGGCCCGATCCTGAAATACCACGACATGGAGCAGCAGCTGAACCGCCGCACCGTCTCCATGCCGCTCTTCGCGTACGGGGTCAAACGCTTCATCGCCGGCCTGGCGAAGAAGATCCTGATCGCGGACACCCTGAGCGTCGTCGCGGACCGTCTGCTGGAGAATGGCGGAAGCTATTTCCCCGGCTGGTGCGCATGGATCGGCGTGGCCGCGTACACGTTCCAGATCTATTACGATTTCTCCGGGTATTCCGACATGGCGATCGGCCTCGGTCAGATGTTCGGCTTCCGGATCCTCGAAAACTTCAACTATCCTTATATCTCCCGTTCCATCACCGAGTTCTGGCGCCGCTGGCACATCTCCCTCTCCACCTGGTTCAAGGAGTATGTGTATATCCCGCTGGGAGGGAACAGGGTTTCCAAGGCCCGCAACCTGTGCAATCTCCTCATCGTCTTTACGCTGACGGGCATCTGGCACGGCGCGGCCTGGAACTTCGTCATCTGGGGCCTCTGGCACGGCCTCTTCATCATGCTGGAGAAGCTCACGGGATTCCACAAGAAGCAGTTCGGCGGCATCGGCGCCGCGGTTCAGCACGTCTATACCGTCGGGATCTTCTTTTTCGGCTGGATCCTTTTCCGGGAGGAAACGCTCGGCGACGCCTGCCGCATCGTAAAGCGCATGTTCGGGATGCCGGGCGGCGAATCCGTGCTGTACAGCGGCTCGCAGTGCTGCACGCTGATCGAAACGCTGACCTTCGCCGTTGCGCTTTTCTGCGCCGTGCCGATGTTCCGCAAGTGGATCGCGTTCCCGGAGCAGACGGAGGGGGAAACCGTTACCTTCAGACAGGGGCTCGGCACCGTCCTCTGCAATGTGTGGCTGGTGGCACTCTTCGTGCTGGCCGTCGCGCGGATCGCCGCGGGGTCGCAAAGTCCCTTTATCTATTTCCGGTTCTGACCGGTCCGGGAGGTCCGGGGTTCAGTACGTCAGCTCGTTCATGGAGAACGGCTTGAACGATTTGATCTTCTGCACGCGCGCCGCGGGATCGACGCTGAGGTATTTCCAGCGGTTGAACGCGAAATCGTGCGGCATGTAGCCGGAGAGCCATTCGTGCGCCATCACGAAGCACATGGTGTGCGTCTCGAATATCCAGGGGCATTCGCCTTGCAGGAACCGGATCATTTCGCGCGATTTGGCGGCGTATTCGGCGGGATCGGAGACCGCGAGGAATTCGCGGTACATGGCGTCGTACTCCGCCGAACGGTAGTTCACGCGGTTGCAGCCGCCGGCGTTCTCGCCGTAGAACAGTTGGAGGAAGTTTTCGGCGTCGGGGTAGTCGGCAGTCCAGGAGTAACGGAATAGCTGGATGCTGCCCGCGCGGAGCTTCTGCACGAAACGCGGCCATGTGTTGAACTCCGGCTGGATTTCGATCCCGATCTCCTTCATGTCATTCGCCATCAGCTCGGCGGTCTGGCGGTAGAACGTGTCGCTACCGGTCTGGTCGAACGTAATCACGAGCGCGCGCCCGGTCTTCGGGTCGATGCCGTCCTTGTACCCCGCCAGTTCGAGCTCGCGTTTCGCAGCGGCGAGATCGCGGTGCCCGAGCTCGGGATGCGGCTCCGTGACGGCCCCCGGTACGCCCGGCGGGACCGGCCCGTAGGCGGCGGAGAAACGGCTCCCGGAGTGTTCGATGCGGCGTTCGCGGTCGAACGCGAGCGTGATCGCGCGCCGGAGGTGCGGATTGCCGCCGAGGAGCGGATCGGTGAAGTTGAAGCCGATGTAGTTGGTCTCGAGCTGGGGACGGGAAAGCAGGCGGATGCCGCGTCCGCGCAGCGCGGGCGACAGTTCCAGATCCTTGTTCACGACCGCCTCGAAACACTCGCTGTCCGGCACATACAGGTCCAGTCGGCCCTGCAGGAACATCAGCCACGAGGCGAGGGGCTGTTTCACGAGGTAGCAGGAGACGCGGTCGGCGGCGGGCAGCGTGCGCCCGTCGGATTCCGCGTGATAGCCGTCGTATCGCGCCATTTCGATGATGTAGTCCTTCTCCCAGCGTGTCAGGCGGAACGGACCGGATCCCTGCGGATGGTCCGCGAAATCGTCGCCGTAATGCTCCAGCACGCGGCGGGAAACGACCGCGGTGTACGGCAGTGCAAGCGCGTACAGGAACCTCGGATCGGCCTTTTCCAGGCGGATCACGAGCGTGCGGTCGTCCCGGATTTCCAATCCCTCGCACAAATCATCATAGGGCGAGAGATCGCCTTCCGCCGCCGCTTCCGTGCGTTTCTGGAACGCATTCAGGCCGCGGATGCGGTCGCGGATCAGCCAGAATCCGGGCGAACGCAGCCGCGTGTCGGCGAGGCGCAGAATGGAGAACGCGACATCGCGGGCCGTGATCTTCCGAGCGGATTTATCCTCGTTCGCAAAGACTTCGCCGTCCTGAAAGAAGAGGTCGTCGCGGAGCGTGCAGGTGTAGGCGGTGCCGTCGGGCGAGACTTCCGGCATGGAGGACAGCATGCAGGGTTCCAGCTGGTATTCGCCCTCGGTGTAACGGTATTGCAGGAGCGTGTCGTAGAACGCACCGCAGACGTACTGGCTGGTGGTGTCGGCGGCGAGCGCGGGATCGAGCGTGTTGATCTGCTTGCCGAGACTCATCACCACGCGTTTTTCCGTGGCGGCATCCCTGTCCCCGTCTCCGCAGGCGCAGAGCGTCAGGAAAAGCGGACACAGCAGGGCCGCGTACAGGAGATAGCGCAGGAAAGACGACAGGTTCATTCCTCGGCCGCCCCTTCCTCGCGCATCCAGCGGTCCACGGCCTCGATGGCGTCTTCATACGCGAATCCGCGTCCGACAAGACAGCGCACGGCCTTCGCCTTGCGTTTGTGCACGTCGGGTTCGCGCCGGAACTGCGCGGCCTTGCGGTGGAGCACGGCGAACGCGTTGTCGCTGTCTCCTGACTGCCCGGAGCCGGATCCGCCGCGCGTTACCGGTTCATCCTCGTCTTTCGTGTTCAGCGTCTGCTCGATGATCTCGTTCGGGATGCCGCGTTTGCGGAGCGCCATGCGGATGCGTGCCGGACCGTAGCCGCGCGAACGGTAGGACCGTGCGACATCCTCGGCGAGGAAATCGTCATGGAGCGCCCCCATGCGCTTGACCGCAAGCACGGCCTCGTCGATCTCCGCGGGCGAAAAGAGCTTCTTCGCAACGAGTTTCGAGCGCAGTTCGGCGGTGGAGACGAGGCGTTTGGCGAGGATCTCCACTGCGGCGACGAGTGCGGTTTTCTTTTCGGAGGGCATGTCCGGGTTCTTTCTGTGTTGATTCAGGGAAAAAGATACACCGGAATCACGCGAAAATCAACCCGGTTCGTTGATTATTTCGGCAAAAAGCGCGCCGACGGGAAGGAACCGCAGGAACTTCACGCGGAGGAGCTTGCGGGCGATGTCCGATTCGCTGCTCACGATGGTCCGGACGTAGTTCCCTGACCAGCCGTCCCAGAGTTCCTTCTTGTTGCAGTTGGTCTCAATCAGGACGGCTCCGGTCGAGCCGACGAGGCTCTTCGCGAACTTCTGCGCGCATTCCTCCTTCAGCGCCTTGAGCTGTTCGATGCGGTCCGCGACCACGGTCTTCTGCACTTTGTCCGGCATGTCCGCGGCCGGGGTGCCGGAACGCGGCGAATACGGGAAGACATGGATGTTCGCGAAGTCCGTTTTGCGGAGGAATTTGAGCGATTCGGCGAAATCAGCGTCCGTCTCGCCGGGGAACCCGACGATGATGTCCGTACCGAGGTGGAGATTCGGGATCGCCTCGCGGGCGTAAGCGGCGTATTCGGCGAATTTCGCGGTGTCGCAGTGACGGTTCATGGCCTTCAGGATCCTGTCGCAGCCGCTCTGAAGCGGCAGATGCAGGAATTCACAGACTTTCTCCGCGTTGCGTTTCATGGCGTCCACGATGGGGAAGAGCTCGTCGCAGGGCTCGGTGGAGCTCAGGCGGATGCGGAAGTCGCCGGGGGTCCCGCACAGACGGTCGATCAGTTCCGGCATCCCGACTTTGCCCGCCTTGTAGTGGCAGGTATTCACGCCGGTCAGCACGATCTCCTGGAAGCCGTCGTCGACCGCCTTTTTGAACTCGGCTGTGATCTCCTTCAGGTCGCGCGAACGCTCCGGGCCGCGCGCAGTCGGGACGATGCAGTACGAACAGCTGTTGTTGCAGCCTTCCTGCACCTTGATGAACGCACGGGAACGGAACGGGAACACACCCTGCGCCTGTTCGGCGAAAATGCCCTTCGCGAGCTTCGGCGCGGCGGGCGCTTCGCGTTTTTCCAGCAGAGCGAGGTATTGGGGCAGAATGGTTTCGATATCCTTCTTCTGCTCGTTCGTGAGCACGAGGTCGATGTCCTGGTTCTGTTCCAGTTCGTCCCTGCTCACGTCCGCGGCACAGCCGGTGAAGACGATGAAAGACTGTGGATTTTCCGCCCGGATGGAACGGAGCGCCTGTTTGCTTTTCTTGTAGGCCATCTCGGTGACCGTGCAGGAGTTGACGAGGATGAGGTTCGGACTGCTGGACGCGTCCGGGGAAACGATCTGGAATCCGAGGCGGATGAGTCTGTCGTTCAGGAGCGCGCTGTCGGCCTGATTGAGCCGGCAGCCAAGTGTGATGACCGCTGCTGTGATCGGTTTCATGTTCTGTCGCTGTGAGGTGAATTGCAGTAAAAAAGCCATGCCGGGGTGTGCGTCCCCGGCTGTTTGAGCGGAGTGTAAGGGTACGGATCAGGAACGGATCTGGCCCGTCCCGTAAATTTTGTACTTGTAAGAGGTGAGTTCGGGGAGCCCCATCGGGCCGCGCGCGTGGAACTTGTCCGTGCTGATGCCCATTTCCGCGCCCATGCCGAATTCGCCGCCGTCGGTGAAGCGCGTGGATGCGTTCCAGTACACGGCCGCGGAATCGACGTTGTCGAGGAAGAAGGTTGCGTTCGCCTCGTCGGTCGTGAGGATGCTGTCGCTGTGACCGGAACCGTAGCGGTTGATGTGGTCGACGGCCTCCTTCACGCCGGGGACGATGCCGACCGTGACGTCGAGCGAACCGTATTCCTTCGGCCAGTCCTCCTCGGTGGCGGGGACGACCGTGACCGGCGCGGCGAGCTTCGCGAACGCCTCGTCGGCATGCATCGTCACGCCGAGTTGCGCGAGCCTTGCGGCGAGCTTCGGCGCGAATTCGGGCGCAATCGAGGCGTCGATGAGGATGGTCTCCAGCGCGTTGCAGACGCTCGGACGCTGGCACTTGGCGTTTTCGATGACCGTGAGCGCCTGGTCCTGGTCGCAGACATGGTCCACGAAGATATGGCACACGCCCTTGTAATGCTTGATGACGGGCATCGTGGCCTGTTCGACCACGGCGCGGATCAGGCGTTCGCCGCCGCGCGGGATGACCATATTGATGCAGTCGTCCATCTTCAGCATGGCGGAGACGGCCGCGTGGCCTTTGAACGGCACGAGCTGGAGCGCGCCCTCGGGCATGCCTGCGGCGACGCCCGCGTCGGAAATGCACTTCGCGAGCGCGTTGTTCGAGCGGAAGGCCTCGCTGCCGCCGCGGAGGATGACCGCGTTGCCGGACTTGATGCAGAGCCCGGCGGCGTCGACCGTCACGTTCGGGCGGGATTCGTAGATGATCGCGATGACACCGATCGGCACGGAAACCTTGTCGATGCGGAGGCCGTTCGGACGCGTGACGCTGGAGAGGATACGTCCGACCGGATCGTCGAGCCCGGCCACATGGCGCAGGGCGTCCGCCACGTCCCTGACGCGTTTCGGCGTCAGGGTGAGGCGTTCCAGTTTCGGCGCGGCCAGGCCGTTCTTCTTGGCCTCGGCCAGGTCCTCGGCGTTGGCGGCCAGAATGATGTCCGTGTCGCGTTCGAGCGCATCGGCCATCGCCAACAGCCAGCGCGTGCGGCTGGCGGAATCGGCAACGGCGAGCGCACGGGAAGCGCGGAGGGCGCGGAGCCCGAGTTCGTGCATCGCTTCCCGCATGTCGGCTTCGTTGTTTGTTTCGCAGATCATCTGATAACCCTGAAGTTTGGTGCGCCGGAGACGGCCGTGTGCGACCTATTTTCCGGCGTGACGGCCCCGCGGCGCGGAGCCCCGTGTGAAAGATTGTGCATAATAAGATACTTATCCTTGACGGATTTGCAAATCAAAACGTTAAAAATTATGCGTTTTTCCCCTGAAACGACAGCATCAGCAGGGAAAACAGCAGGTAGGAGCGGTCTTTTCCGCCGTTTTGATGTTCGTCGATGAGACGTTCCAATGCGGCGCGGTCGAACACCGTCCAGTGTTTCGGCAACTCGTCCAGCAGGGCTTCGCGCAGACGGTCGCGCCAAACCGTGCGGAACCATGCCGCCACCGGCACGCCGAATCCGCGTTTGCGGCGCAGGGCGAGCTTCGGCGGAAGAAGACCCATGCCCTGTTCCTGCAGTTCTCCGTCTGCAGAGGGGTCCGGGGATGGATAATCCGCGAACGCGTCTCCGAGGATGCGTTTGCGGCGGCCGTTATGGATTTTGAAGGAAACGGGGAGGGCGCGCGCGAACGTGGAGACTTTCGGGTCCAGGAACGGATTCCGCACCTCGAGCGAGGCGGCCATGGAGCAGACGTCGACCTTCGTCAGCACATCGCCGGGCAGATACCGGCGCAGATCGTCCTCCATCAGCGACGCCATGAGCTCAGAGGCTTCAGGGAGTGTGCGTTTTGTGTTCAAATACGGGCGGAGGTCCGGTGCGATCATGCCGACGGATTCCGACGCGAAATGCGACATCAGGGCGTCGTAGCGTGCGGCCGCGCCGGAGACCGCGCCGAGCCGCAGGAAGCGCTTCAGACGCCCGGCCTTGCTCCGTTCGCCCGAATCCGGTAGGCATGCCGCCGCAGCGCTCCAAAGGAAGCCCGGGGTGAAAGTCCGCAGTTTTTGGAGTACGGCCATCGCGCGGTAGCGTTCGTATCCGCCGAACAGCTCGTCCGCGCCGTCACCGCTCAAAGCGACCGTAACGTGTTCGCGGGCGAACGCCGCCAGAAAGTACGACGGCAGCATGGACGCGTCAGCGTAGGGCTCGCCGAACTCGGCGGCAAGCTTCGGCAGCAGGTCGAAGTCCTGCGGCTGAACTGTCTTGATATGGTGATGCAGGCCGTGCGGGGCGATTTTTGCGAGGTGCGCGGCCGTGGCCTTGCAGTCGGCGCTTTCGTCGTAGCGCGGATCGTCGAATCCGATGGAGAAGCATTCCAGCGGGGCGGTCGAATGCTTCGCGGCGAGGGTTGCCACGATAGCGGAATCCAGTCCCCCGGACAGGAAGACGCCCAGCGGAACATCGGCAACCATGCGGCGTTTCACGGCCTCCGAAAGCAGGTGCCATACGGTCCCGCAGGCGCCTAAGTAGGTGAAATGCTCCGCGCAGACCGCGAGGTCCGGCCCAGTTTGGATTTGCGCACCCAGTTCGATTTCGCGGACCGCGCCCGTTTCCAGTTCAAATTCGACCGCGGTCCCCGGACACAGTTTCTTTACGCCTTCGTGGATGGTGGCGGGCGCGGGGATGTATTGGAACGCCAGGTAGTCGGCGAGCGCCGGAAGCGAGACCGTTTCCGGGCACCCCGGACAGAGCGTGAGCGTCCCGAAACGGCTGGCGAAGCCGAATTCCCCGGTCGGAAGATGGAAATAGTACAGAGGCTTCACGCCATGGTAGTCGCGCGCCAGCAGGAGCGTTTTTTTCGTCGCGTCATAGAATGCGAACGCAAAGAAGCCGTTGAGGCGCGGGAGACAGTCCGCACCCTCGCGGATCAGGAGTTGCAGCAGGACTTCCGTGTCGGATTTGGTATGAAAGATTTCGCCCGCCTGCTCCAGTTCGGCGCGCAACTCGCGAAAGTTAAATATCTCGCCGTTGAAAACGAGCGTGTAACGCCCGTCGTCGCCGTGCATGGGCTGTGCGCCGCCGTCAAGGTCGATCACGGAAAGGCGGGTGTGGGCAAGCCCGAGCGCGCCATCCAGATACGTGCCGCGCGCGTCCGGTCCCCGCTGGCGCATCGTGCAGCATAGACTCTGCAGAAACGCTTCGTCCGGCGGCGTCCGCGGATTGAAACAGCCTGCGATCCCGCACATGGGTCATTCCTCCTGCTTCGCGATCGGGATATGCCGGGACTGGCGCCGCCGGAGTTCCGCCGCCTCGTAGTCGGCTTTGGCACGCGGGATGAAGCAGGCGTCTAGGAAGCGTTCGAGGATGATCTTTCGCGCGAGTTCGGACGGATGGAGCATGTCCTCGGCGTAGAAACGGTAGTCGCGCAGTTCGTCGTTCAGGATCTCGAACGCGGGGAAATACGCACAGCCGTCGACCTTGGCGCAGACGTCCGCGGCAGCCGCCCGCAACCGAGCCTTCGAGAGCGAATTCGTGGTCAGGTCGCCCGGATTGTGCCGTACGGGCGACAACGTGATGATGATCGGGCATTTTGCGTTGTACGAACGAATAATCTCGCAGGCGTTCCGCATGGCGGCGCGGCAGGTGTCGTAGCTCAGCACGGACTGCTCGAATTCGTTGCCCGGCGCTTTGTGGCAGTTCGCGACCACGAGACGTTCCGGCATGTGCTTGTAGACGACCGCGGTCGACACGGTCATGAGGAAGAAATCGGCTTTTTTGAGCACGCGGCGGAACCGTTTCGCGGATTCGTTGGCGTTTGCAGCCCCCTCGGCGGCGCTTGCGGCGGAGAACGCCCCGTGATGCCGCCATGAGTGCCACATGCTGTTCAGCTCGAAGAAATCGCTCTCCGTGTAGCCGCATTCCAGCCGCTGCAGTGCGTCGTTGATGGAGTACGGGTTGTACAGAATCCCGTTCGGATTGATCATGCCGCGCATGCCGCTGTCGAGCAGGGTCAGGGCGATGTCCTGCGCGAAGCACGAGCCGATGGCGGCGAGCGTGCCCTGCGCCCGGATCTTCGGGAACGGGAAGATGTAATTGACCGGGGTGTACGGGATGGATCCGGATGAGTTCATGTGAGCGGGCCTCCGGTGATGAGTTTTTCGAGCAGGAGCGAATAGCGCGGCTCCCGGACGGCGTTGCGGACTGCCATGGAGACAGCCTTGCGCGAACCGACCAGGACCATGAGGCGTTTGGCGCGCGTGATGCCGGTGTAGAGCAGATTCCTCTGGAGCATCATGTAATGCTGGGACAGGATGGGCATGACGACCGCGGGGAATTCGCAGCCCTGCGATTTATGGACGGTTACGGCGTAGGCGGGCACGATCTGTTCCGCCTCGTCGAAGCGGTATTCGACCATCGGGCCGGATTCGTACCGCACCTGGAACGATTCGTTCTGGAAGTCGATGCGCCCGAGGAAGCCCATGTCGCCGTTGAACACGTTCTTGTCGTAGTTGTTCACGATCTGCATGACCTTGTCGCCGGTCTTGAAGAGGCGGCCGAGCGAACGGAACACGAATTTCTTCTCCGGGTTCAGCTTCTCCTGAAGCAGTTCGTTCATCGCCTGCGTCCCGACCGCGCCGCGGTTCATCGGGCAGAGCAGCTGCACGTCGCGGACCGGGTCGAGCCCGAACCTGCGCGGGATGCGGTCGGTGATCATGCGTTCGATCACGTCGGCGGCGTCCTCCGGGTCGTCCTTCTCGATCCAGTAGAAATCGGCCTGCGCATCCTTCGCGCGGCGGGGCAGGCGCGGCACGACGCCGTTGTTCACGTCGTGGGCGGCGTGGATGATGCCGCTGCCGTCGCCCTGGCGGAAGATCTGCGTGAGGCGGGAAACGGGGCAGACGCCCGACGCGATGAGGTCGTTCAGCACGTTGCCGGGCCCAACGGACGGCAGCTGGTCCGGGTCGCCGACGATCACGACGGACGCGCCCGGTTTCACCGCGCGGAAAAACGCCAGCGCGAGCAGGATGTCGAGCATGGACGTTTCGTCCAGCACGTACAGATCGTAGGGTAACTGGTTTCCGCGTCCGAACACGAACTTGCGTGCGGCGGGATCCCACTTGAGCAGGCGGTGGATCGTAAACGAGGTCAGCCCGGTGGCTTCGGTCATGCGTTTCGCGGCACGTCCGGTCGGGGCCGCCAGCGCGATCGAAAGATGAGTTAATTTCGCGCGGCGGACGATCTCCGAAACGACCGTGGTCTTGCCGACGCCGGGTCCGCCCGTGATGATCGTGATCGGGGACTGCGATACGCGGTCGACGGCGAGAAGCTGTTCGGAGCTGAATTTCGAGTTCGGCGGGGCGGGGATCTGCACGAGCTTCATCCCGGCATAGCGGTCGCGCGACTGGAGGAACCGGATGAGGAAGGGCAGTTCGTCCTCGCAGCGGAGAAGCCCCGGCTCGTAGATCATCACATCGCCTTCGTGCGACACGCAGGACGCCGCGCGCTTCGTTTCCAGCGCCTTTTCGATGGCGGTACCCGCGTCGGCCTCGTCCACCTCGAGCAGTTCCGCCAGAAATTTGATGAAAACGGCCTGAGGCATGCAGACGTGCCCGACCTGACGCGCCTGAAGGAGGCCGTAGGTCACGCCCGCGGTCATGCGGCGCACGTCGTTGCGGCCGATGCCGAGCTGGCGCGCGATCCTGTCGGCGTAGGTGAACCCAATGCCCTTGATGTCGGCGGCGAGCTGGTAGGGATTATTTCGGATGACCTCGGGCGCTTCGTTGCCGTACTTGTCGTAAATGCGGACGAACCACGCGGGATTGATGCCGAGCCCCTGCAGGTAGATCTGGCTTTCGCGGCGGTCGGAATTCTCCTTCCACGCCTTGCGGATGGCCTCGATGCGCTTCTTGCCGAGGCCGGGGACATCCTTCAGGCGGCGCGACTGCTGGTTCAGCACGTTCAGGGTGTCCGTGCCGAACGTGTCGACGATGGCTTTGGCATATTTCTCGCCGATGCCCTTCACGACGCCGCTGGAAAGGTATTTGATGAGGCCGTCGCGGGTGGCGGGGAGGGAGAAGACGCACGAGCTCACGCGGAACTGACGTCCGTGTTCCTTGTGCATCTCCCACTTGCCGGAGAGCTGGACCGTCTGGCCGGGGGAAAGCCCCGGTACGGTCCCGACCGCCGTATGCACGGCGCCCTGAGGGTCCCGCAGGCGGAACACGGTGTACGAGGCGTCCTCGCTTTCGTACACGACGTGCTCCACTTCTCCGTTGAGCTTATGCTCGGCAAGAGAGGCGTTGCCGGATTCGATGCCGTGTCCGTCCGTCATGACCGCCCGCGGGTTTTGAACTTATGATCGAATCGGATCAGTGATGCGAGAAGATGCGTTCCGGCGCATGGCGCAGCGCCACGCCGAGTTCGTTCGCGCGCTTCACCACGTCGGCGTCCTTCAGGGATCCGGCGGGGGAGACGACCGCGCGGATGCCTGCGGCGGCGGCGACTTCAAGGGCGTCCGGGAACGGGAAGAAGCCGTCGCTGGACATGGCTGCTCCGTCGAGCGTGACGTCGCCGGTGAATTTCTGCTTGAACTTTTCGATGGCCTGTTCGACCGCGCCCACGCGGTCCTGTTCGCCGGTGCCCACGGAGAGCGTCTGACCGTTCTTCACGATCACGACGCCGTTCGAGCGCACGGAGATGTTGATGTACCACGCCGCGAGCAGGTCTTTCGCCTGCTGGTCAGTCGGCTCCACGGTGGAGACCTGCGCGCCGCAGGCCTTGTTCTCGCCGGTGGCGGCGGGAAGGTCGGCGAAGGAGCGGACATGCGTGAGGAGCGGGGCGGCGACCACGAGCGAGCCGTCCGCGAGGACCTTGATGGTGTTGACGGCGGGGTCGCCGACGAACTTGGGCAGGGTGTCGAGCGCGCCGCACTTGAGCACGCGGAGCTGCTTGTTGACCTTGTAGGTCACGCTGTCGTTGAAGACTTCGAGGGCGTCGGCGTCGAAATCGGGCGCGACGACGCATTCGGCGAAGAGTTCCATAATGGCCGCGGCGGTGTCCTTGTCGACCTTGCGGTTGAACGCGATCACGCTACCGAACGCCGCGCGGGCGTCGCAGTCGCGCGCCTTGATGAAGACCTGGCGGAGCGTTTCGCCGGGGAGGCCGACCGCCGCGCCGCTGGGATTCACGTGCTTCATGACGGCGCACGCGGGCTCCGCGAAATACTTCACAATGTTCAGCGCGCCGGAGATGTCCTCCAGGTTGGTCTGGGAAAGGCCGTTCTTGCCAGTCTTCAGCACTTCGAGGTCCATGATCGCGCCGTGATCGTCGGCGGGACGGTAGAACGCCGCGGGCTGGTGCGGGTTGGTTCCGTAGCGGAGGTCGTCCTTTTTGACGTAGCGGCGTCCGCAGACGACGATTTCATCGGGGAAATCCCCGATATTGGCGGTAAGATAGGTGTTTCTGTCGATCTTTCCAGACATTTTTTCGACTCCGGCTTTGAAAGGTTGAAATTTTGTGGTATCTTAATAAATAAAAACGTATCATTCAATTTACATTCACGCGGGCAATATCGCAAATCACATTCGCAAAAATTCTTCGATTTTATTTGGACCTGACCTGAAATGAACGGTATTTTTCTGACACTGGAGGGCGGCGAAGGCTGTGGCAAATCCACACAGCTCGAACACGTCGCCGAAGCTCTGCGCGCCAGGACCGGCCGCGAAGTCGTCACGGCGCGTTCCCCCGGCGGAACCGCGGTCGCCGAAAAGATCCGCGCCATCCTGAAGACGCGCGAACCGGGCGAAGACCTGCTGCCGGAAACGGAGCTGATGCTCTTCGGCGCATGCCACGCCCAGATGTGCGAACACATGATCCGGCCCGCCCTGGCGCGCGGCGCGGTCGTCATCTCCGACCGCTTCACCGACAGCACGCTCGTCTATCAGGGCTGCGCACGCCGCATCGCGCCGGAGACGGTCGCCCGCGTGAACGAATTCGTGTGCCGCGGCACGCGCCCCGACCTGGTGCTGGTGCTGGACATCCCGGTGGAGCTCGGGTTGAAGCGGACCACAGGGCGCGCAGGCGGATCCGCGCAGAACGACCGGTTCGACTCCGAATCGACGGCGTTCCATACCGCGGTGCGGAACGGCTTCCTGGAGCTCGCACGGCGCGAGCCCGGCCGGTTCACCGTGATCGACGCATCCCCCTCGCCCGAAGAGGTCACACAATCCATCCTGGAGGCGATCCATGCACGACTGGCAATCCTTTGAATCCGCATATCCGCTCCTCGGCCGCTCTCTCCGCATGGCGAAGAATGCGGGCCGCCTGGCACATTCCCACCTCGTCGTCTCCTCGAACGCCGCCATCCGCAACCGGTTCCCGACCCTGCTCGCCCAGCTCGCGGTCTGCATGGAGCCCCTGCCCGACGGCGCGCCGTGCGGACACTGCGAGACGTGCTCCCTGCTGGAAAACGGGCTGTATCCCGACCTTTTCCTGCTCGCGCCGACCTCGAAATCGCGCCAGATCGTGATCGGGAACGACGATTCCGAGCCGGACACGCTCCGCAACTTCGAATCCATGTTCCACCTCAGCAGCTCCGCGCCGGGCGGCTGGAAGATCGGCGTGATCCAGGACTGCGACACCATGAACGAAAACGCGCAGAACGCGTTCCTGAAGACGCTCGAGGAGCCGCCGCGCAACTGCCTCTTCATCCTCACCACGGGACATCCCGCCTCGCTCCTGCCCACGATCCGCTCCCGCTGCCAGATCCTCTCGCTCACGGACAACGTCTGCAAGTACGACATGGAGACGTTCAGCGCCATGCCCGACCTGCTCATGAAGCTCACGTTCGCCTCGAAGGGCGACCTCGTGGCGGGCGAGGACTGCGCCGCCGGGCTGATCGACATCCTCGGCTCGCTCGGCAGCATGGCGGAGGCAACCGTGCAGGTGCGCTGGGACGACCGCCTGAAATCCGCCGAGAACCTCGAATCCGCCGCGATCAAGCTGATCGAAAAGCGCATGGACGGCGAGACCGGGTGCGAATACCTCCGCCTCCGCGAGGAATTCCTGAGCATCCTGCACACCTGGTTCGCACAAATCGCGCTCGTCTCCGAAGGGACGCCGCTCGAACTCCTGCCGAATCCCGAGGTCGTTCGCGTGTGGCTGGACGCCGACCCGCGCCCCGCGATCCCGCCGGACGAAGCCGCGCGCATGCTGGCCGAGGCGGAAAATCTGGTCCGCGTGCTGAACACCAACGTCAACGACGAGCTCGCCGTGCGGGCGTTCGCGCTCTCCGTCGCGATCGACACGGGCGTACAGGGGTGACCGGACGATGCCCGCCGAGATCAGGGACCGCTACGAATTCACGCCCATCGGGCTCCTGCGCACCGGGCTCCGCTGGCGGTACGAAGCGCCGCGCCAGGCCGGATTCTCCGAGGCGAAGGCGCGGATCGAGCTCTACCCCGGACGCGGGTTCGAACAGGCGCTGGAGGACCTCGCCGGATTCGAGCGCGTCTGGGTCGTCTTCATCTTCCACCTGAACGCGACCTGGAAACCGAAGGTCACGCCGCCGTACGCGCCCGAAAACCGCAAGTACGGCGTCTTCTCCACGCGGTCGCCGCACCGCCCGAACCCGGTCGGCCTGAGCTGCGTCGAACTGGAGGACATCGACGGCCTGAACGTCTACCTGAACCACTGCGACATCCTCGACCGGACCCCGGTCCTCGACATCAAGCCGTACATCCCCGCGGTCGACGCGTTTCCGGAGTCGAAGGCGGGTTGGCGCGACGAGCTCGTCCTGACCGAATGGACGCACGGTTTCTCGCCCGAAGCGCGGGCACAGATGGACTGGATCAAGTCGCAGACCGGGCTCGACCTCGCCAATTTCTGCGCCGTCCAGCTCAAATACGAACCTTTCAACCCCGCCCGCAAGCGCATCGACCGTCTCCCGGACGGCTCCTGGGCAATCCACTGCCGCACCTGGCGGATCGTCTACCGCGCCGACTCGGACACGCATGCGCTGCATTTCGATTCCGTCGGCTCGAACTACACGCCGGACGAGCTCGCGCCCGGCGCGCCCGATCCGTACGCGGACAAGGCGTTCCACCGGGCGTTCCTGGAGGTCGCGGCATGGAAGTGAAACTCTGCTCCATCACGGGGTTCTGCTCGGGCGTGCGCGCCGCGCTGGACCTGACCGCGGACATGCTGAAACAGCACGGCCCGCCCGTCTTCATCCTGCACGAACTCGTCCACAACGAATCGGTCGTGAACGACCTGCTGGCGCGCGGCGCGAGGATCGTCGACGATCCCGAGGGGCTTCCCCCCGGCGCCACGCTCATCTTCAGCGCGCACGGCGTTTCCGAGGCGGTCGAGGCGCGCGCACGGGCGCTCCCGCTGAACATCGTCGACGCCACGTGTCCGCTGGTCCGGAAGGTGCAGGAACGCGGCGCGGAGCTCTCGGACGCCGGGCACGTCGTGCTGCTCTTCGGCAAGGCCGGACACCGCGAGGTCGAGGGCATCCTCGGGCGCATCCACGGCGAAAAACACCTCCTGACAAACCCGGAGGACGCACGTGATTTCAAGCCGGTCTCCGGCCATTCCTACGCCTGCATCAGCCAGACCACGATGAACAGCGACGTGATCGCGGAGATGGCCGCGATCCTGCGCGAGAAGATACCCGGCCTCGCCGATTTCGCGTCCGTCTGCTACGCCACGCGCAAACGCCAGGACGCCGTCCGCGAGCTGGCGACTGTCTGCGACCTCGTACTCGTGGCGGGGTCGGCGCACAGCTCCAACACGAGCCGCCTGTGCGAGATCGTCAAAAGCCAGGGCGCGCGCGCCGAACTCGTCTCCGGCCCGGAAGCAGTCACACCGGACCTCCTCCGCGGCGCGAAATGCGTCGGCGTCACCTCGGGCGCGAGCGCGCCGGACACCCTCGTGCGCGGCATTTTCGACGCCGTGAAACGCATCGCCGAAAACGAAAAATAACCCCAATTTCAACCCGCAAGGAGAACACCCCATGCGCCGTCAAGACCGCGAGATCAGAGACTACAGCGTCATCCTCGACATCATCAACTCGCTCCCGGTCGGGCATCTCGCCATGAACGACGCCGGAAGGCCCTACGGCGTGACCATGAATTATATCTCCGAGCTTGACGCGGACCGGAATGCCGTGCTGTATTTCCACGGGGCGAAGGAGGGCCGCAAGGCGGAAATCCTGTCCCGCGATCCGCACGTCTATTTCTTCGCCGAACGCGACAACGGCCCGAAGGTGATCGCACGTCCGAACGGAACGCGCTCGGTGACGAATCTTTATGTTTCCGTCGCCGGGGAAGGCGTGATGGAGCCGGTGGAAGACGTGAACGAAAAACGGCGCGTCCTCCTCGCAATGGCCAACGCGTTCTCGGACGAACCGTTCGATTCGCTCCCGGACGCCGTGGTGGAAATGACCGGCGTCTGGAAGCTCGTTCTGAACCGCGTGACGGGAAAATCCAATCCTCCGCTCACGCTGCCGGAACAATAAGCCGCGGCATTCTTTTATTCGTTTTTCTGTTCCGTGGGATCGTCCGGCGGATAGAACAGGATGCCGTGTTTAAAAAACTCGTAGGGATCAATATCCCAGTCCTCCGTCCTGATGACCCGGCCGTCCTCGGGGAGCACGCCTGCCTCGACGAGTTTCCGCCGTTCTTCTTCGAGTCCATGCGGATCGCCCTCTTCGGGGATCCATTCGAAACGCATGGCCTTCCAGCCAAGCCACGGCTTCAGCAAATAGCGTTCCGGGGGGAAAGTGGTGGCTGCGACACAAAGGAAACGTCCTTCCTTTTTGATGTAGATGAATTCGGAAGAAGGCCGGAGCTGACCCGGTCCAATTATGCCGGAGGAGACGCTCAGCACAAGGAATTCCCCGTTGAGCAATTCTCTGTTTTTAGGCCTTTCGCCAGAGGTTTTCGCGAGAGGCGTCTTCAAATCCGACAGCCGGATATAACCGTCAGGCAAGCTCATGATCTCGTCGTAGAACGCATCCGTCTGACAAAGCCCGATGTACCGCACTATGTTGATTCTTTTTTCCTGCGCGTCCATGACCTGCGGAACGTAATAAACCAGGTAAACGCCCGCGGCAATGCCTGCGACGATGAGCACGGCGATCAGGATCAACAGAATACTTAAAATGCGTTTGAGTTTCATGCTCCCCCTCTTCTTGTTCACGTCCGGCGGATGAGCTTGTAGTTCTGGAGCATGAAGAGCGGATCGTAGGATTTTTTCGCCTGGCGGAGGCCGGGGATGCCGAGGTCCTGCTCGCGGTTAAGCAGGCGGGCGCGGCCCTGAAGCGCGGCGGCGGTCTTGTGGGTAATGTACTGCGACGCGCCCTTGTATTCGTAGCGGGTTTTCTCGAAATGCACGGTCCAGAGGTCGGGCGAGACCGGGCTGTACACGGCGAAGGAGACGACGCGGCCCCCGGCGCGGAGCACGAGCCCCTCGACCGGAAGCGCCTCGAAATGCTCCGCGAGCATCCCGATGGCGGCGGCTTCATGTGTTGCCTCAATGGAAACGGGCTGATCCTGCGTCGCAAGCCAGTCGCGCTGAACGGCGAGCGCTTCGTCGAGATTGGCACGGGAAAGCGGTTCCAGCGCGGCGTCCGGGTAGTCCTCGCGGAACTGCGCGATCAGGTTGCGTTTCTTCGCCAGCAGACGCCCATGCAGGCCGACAAGCGCGTCCACGCAATAGATGTATTCGTCGTAGCGGTCGTCCATGCGTTCGGCGGAGAAGCGCGTCCCGACGTCCGGGTGCGTCTTCAGGTATTCCAGGTCCACATGGTCGAACGAGCCGCTGTAGCCCGCGCGAATGAGGCGGTCGGACACCGCCAGAAGCTCGTCCGGTTCCGGGCCGCGCGCGCCGCCCGGCGCGAACATCAGGATATCCTCGGTCTCGAGCAGAAGATACAGGTGCGAGCCTATGAAACACCAGTCGGGGCAGTAGGTCCCGCTCCACAGGAAGAGATTGGCAAACGCAAATTCGCAGCTCTGGCGGCCGGATGCGAGCAGGAAAGGTTCGAGGACCGCGCGGTCTTCGAGCGCGAGGCGGCGGAAGCTCTCCGGCGGCTGGAGTTCAGTTGCGTTCATTTGTCGTCCGATCCGTTTTTCGTATTGAAGCGGAACGCCGTATGGCCGTCCATCGGGGCGGCTCCGGCGGCGCGGTAGAACGCCTCCGTGCCGGGCACGCCGATGCAGACGATCCAGTCGATGCCGAACGAGGCGAGATGGTCCGCGAGGCGTCTTACGATCTCGCGGCCGACGCCCTGCGAACGGTGCGCCGGATCGACCACGACGTCAAGGATATACGCGTCGCTCACGCCGTCGGACAGCGCGCGCGCCATACCGACGAGACGCCCGGCGGGATCGAACGCCGCGGAGACCGCGAACGAATTCGCGATCATGGCGTCGAGCTCCGGGGCGGGATCGGACGGGCCGAACCAGCCCGCGGCGCGGTAGAGTGCAAGCGCGTCCGCGCGCGGGAGGTCCTTCGTGACCGAATACCGGAACCGGTCCTGCCTGTCCATGTCCATAAAAGCCCGAGGAAGGAATTACATGTTGTCCGCGATCACGCGGGCAAACTCGGAGCAGCGGAGTTCGGTCGCGCCTTCCATCTGGCGCGCGAAGTCGTAGGTGACGTGTTTGGAGGCGATGGCGCGTTCGATGCCGCGGATCACGAGGTCGGCGGCCTCGGTCCAGCCGATGTGGCGGAGGAGCATTTCGCCGGAGAGCGCGAGCGAGCAGGGATTGACCTTGTCGAGCCCTTTGTACTTGGGCGCAGTGCCGTGCGTGGCCTCGAAAATGGCCTTGCCGCCGACGTAGTTGATGTTCGCGCCGGGGGCGATGCCGATTCCGCCGACGCTGGCCGCGAGGGCGTCCGACACGTAGTCGCCGTTCAGGTTCATGGTGGCGATCACGTCGTATTCGGCGGGACGGGTCAAAATCTGCTGCAGGAAGGCGTCGCAGATGCAGTCCTTTATGAGGATTTTGCCCTCGGGGACCGCGCCGTTGCATTCTTCCCACGTGACGGTCTGTTCCGGGAACTCGCGTTTCGCGAGCGCATAGCCCCAGTCGCGGAAGCCGCCTTCGGTGAACTTCATGATGTTGCCCTTATGCACGAACGTGACGCTCTTGCGGTGGTTGTCGATGGCGTAGCGGATGGCAGCGCGGATGAGGCGTTCGGAGCCTTCCTTCGAGACCGGTTTGATGCCGATCGCGGAGGTCTCCGGGAAGCGGATCTTGGCGACGCCCATTTCATTTTGCAGGAACGCGATGACCTTCTGCACCTCGGGGGTGCCGGAGGCCCATTCGATGCCGGCGTAGATGTCCTCGGTGTTCTCGCGGAAGACGACCATGTCGGTGAGCTCGGGGTGCTTGACCGGAGAGGGGACGCCCTGGAAATAGCGGACCGGACGGAGGCAGACGTAGAGGTCGAGCTTCTGGCGGAGGGTCACGTTGAGGGAACGGATGCCCTTTCCGACGGGGGTCGTGAGCGGGCCCTTGATGGCGATGCGATGCTCGGAGATGGCCTCGAGGGTCTCGTCGGGGAGCCAGACGCCCTCGCCGTAGACTGCGCAGGACTTCTCGCCGGCGAAGACTTCCATCCAGGCGATCTTGCGCTTGTCGCCGTAGGCTTTTGCGATGGCGGTGTTCCAGATATGCATGGAGGCCGCCGTGATGTCGGGGCCGATGCCGTCGCCTTCGATGAACGGGATGATCGGCTGATCGGGGACGATGAGGCTGCCGTCGGGATTCGCAGTGATGCGGTCGCCGTCGACCGGACGGATTTTCTGATAGCTCATGAATGGTCCTTTATGAGGTTGAGAAATGAAACGGATTCGGAAACGGTGATGGGGTCGATCCCCACGGCGTAGACGCGGACCGCGAGGTCGTAGAGCGCGGGTTCGCCATCGGGACGGACCGTGCGCGGGTTCACGATGCGCATCTGCTTCAGTTCGAGGGCATTGTTGCCGGCGGTGATCGGATGGCGGACGCCCTCTATCATGGTCATGCCGTCGATGTGCTGTTCCACGATGATGGTGGTGCCGCAGTCGCACGTGAGCTCAAGCGTCTGGTCGATGACAACCTGTTTTTTGTCCGGCTGCCAGACGGTTTTGTTCACGAGTTTTCCGATTTTGAGTCCGATCGGCATGATTGCGGCTCCCGTGGTGAGTGGTTTGCCGGGCTTACTTCAGCCCGAGCACGTCCTGCATGTCGTAGTACCCGGCGGAAGCGCCCGCGAGCCACTTGGCGGCGCGGAGCGCACCCTTCGCGAAAGTCATGCGGCTGGACGCGCGGTGCGTCAGCTCGATGCGTTCGCCGTCGCCCGCAAAGAGCACGGTGTGGTCGCCCACGATGTCGCCGCCGCGCACGGCGTGGATGCCGATCTCGCGGCGGGTGCGCGCGCCCACGATGCCCTGGCGGCCGTAGCGGAGATCATCCTGATTACGGTCCGCGGCTTCGCAGAGGACTTCCGCCAGACGGACGGCGGTCCCGCTCGGGGCGTCCTTCTTCTGGTTGTGGTGCGCTTCGATAATCTCCATATCGAAATCGTCGGCGAGGAGCGAGGCGGTCTTGCCGGAGAGGAAGAAGAGAAGGTTCACGCCGACGCTGTAGTTGAACGTCTGAACGATGCGCGCGCCCTGGGCGGAGAGTTCGCGGAGGGCGGCCTTGTCGGCGTCGGTGAGGGCGGTCGTGCCGATCACGATGGAGAGCCCGGCCTTCGCGGCGGCGCGAGCGTTCTCCAGCACGTTTCCGGTGCTGAAGTCGATGATGGCGTCGGCATTCGCGAGCATTTCCGGCGTGAGCGAGGCGGAGATCGGCACATTGAGCGCGGAGACTCCGGCGACGGTCCCGGCGTCCTGCCCGATGAGCGGGCTGGCGGGATATTCGGTGGCCCCTGCGAGCTGGAATTCAGGATTGGCGGCGATGGCGGCGACGAGCGCTTTGCCCATGCGTCCGGCGGAGCCTGTAATGATGGTGCGGATCATGCGAAAACCTCCTTAAACGCCTTCGAGCGTGGATTTGTAGGATTTGATGAGGTCAGCGAGTTTGGCGGATACGACGACTTTGCCGCCGCGCGTGAACACCAGCTCCTGCTTCTCCGTGGTCGTGCCGACGCGGGCGAACACGTTTCCGGCGAGCATCTTTTCGAGCTCGGCGGCGCGTTCCGGGCGGCAGGTCAGGATGAAACGGGAGTTCGACTCGGAGAACAGCGCCTCGGCGTCGTTCAGGTTTTCGATGCCGGGGAGCTTGTCGAGGTCGATGGTCATGCCGAGACGGCCGCCGATAGCGGATTTGGCCGCAGCGATGGCGAGGCCGCCGAGCGCAGGGGAGATGATGGAGGACGGGATGTCCGCCTTGATGACTTCGGCGAGCGCGTGGTAGAGCTTGGAGGCCTTCGGGATGTCGACCTTCGGGACGTTGTTGCCGACGGCGTCGAGCATGGCGTAGTATTCGCTGCCGCCGAGCTCGGGCTTGGTCTCGCCGAGCACGTACACGGCATCGCCCGCGAACTTTGCGTCGAGGGAGACCGCGTGCGACACGTCGTCGATGCGGGCGATGGTGCTGAAGAGGACGGTGGGCGGGATGGAGATCTTGCGGCCGCCGCGCGTGCTGTCGTTCTTCATGCTGTCCTTGCCGGAGATGCAGGGCACCTTGAACGCCTTGGTGCAGTCGTAGAGCGCCATGTTCGCGCGGACGAGCTGCGCGAGCTTGTATTCGCCGTCCGGGGTCTTCTCGCTCTGCACGGGGTCGGGCCAGCAGAAGTTGTCGAGACCGGCGATGTGGTCGGGATCGGCACCCGCGGCGACGGACCGGCGCACGGCGAGGTCGATGATGGACGCCATCATGTGGTAGGTGTCGATGTCGCTGTAACGCGGGAGGATGCCGGCGGAGAGTACGATGCCTTCCTTCGCAAGGGGTTCGGCGAGCGTGACGGTGGCGTCGGAGGCGACGTCGCGGCAGACGCCCGTGAACGGCTTGATGATGCTGAGGCCCTTCACCTCATGGTCGTACTGGCGGGCCTTGTATTCGTCGGAGCAGATGTTCAGGCGGCCGATGAGCTTCACGAGGTCGGCGGAGAGGTCGCGGCCGGAGATGACCGGCTCGTCGAAAACCGGGGGCTTCCATTCGGCTTTCAGGTGGAGTTTCGGCAGACCTTCGTGCATGAACTTGATATCGATGTCAGCCACCACGCGGTCGCCGTAGGTGATGTGGAACTTGCCGGAGTGGTTGAAGCGGCCAAGTACGGTCGCCTCCACGTCGCGTGCGGCGGCGAGCGCCAGGAATTCGTCGAGGCGTTCCGGCGCGACAGCGAAGCTCATGCGCTCCTGCGCCTCGGAAACGAGGATCTCCCACGGCTGGAGGCCGGAGTATTTGAGCGGGGCCTTCGCGAGGTCCATGTCGCAGCCGCCGCAGACGTCCGCCATTTCGCCGACGCTGGAGGAGAGGCCGCCCGCGCCGTTGTCGGTCACGAAACGGTAGAGGAGGCGTTCGCGCGCCTCGTGGATGAAGTCGCTCATGCGCTTCTGGGTGATCGGGTCACCGATCTGGACCGCCTGCACGGGGCTGTCCTTGTGCAGCTCTTCGCTGGAAAACGTGGCGCCGTGGATGCCGTCCTTGCCGATGCGGCCGCCGGTCATCACAATGTAGTCGCCGGGTTCGATGAACTTCTCCCAGCCGTTGCGGTCGCCGACCTTGCGCGGGAGCGTGCCGACCGTGCCGCAGTAAACGAGTGGCTTGCCGATGTAGCGGTCATCGAAGTATTCCCAGCCGACGGCGTACGGGATGCCGCTCTGGTTGCCGCCGTCGATCACACCCTTGTGGACGCCGTCGCGGAGGCGGCGCGGATGCAGGAGCCCTTCGGGCACGTTGATCGGGTCGGTGAACGGCGAACCGAGGCAGTAGCCCCAGACGTTCAGCAGCAGGTCGGCGCCCTGCCCGGTCCCGAGCGGGTCGCGGTTCACGCCCACGATGCCGGTCATGGCTCCGCCGTAGGGATCGAGCGCGGACGGGCTGTTGTGGGTCTCGGCCTTGTAGACGAGGTCGAAGCGGTCGTTGAAGCGGATCACGCCGGCGTTGTCGGTGAAGACGGAGACGAGCCACGGCACCTCGGCCTGAAGCTCCTTCGTGCTTTTCTTGATGTAGCTCTTGTAGAGCGAGGAGATCGTGATCGTCTTTCCGTCCGGCGTGGTGTAGTCGATGTCGGCGGCGAAGATCTTGTGCTTGCAGTGTTCGCTCCAGGTCTGGGCGAGGACTTCCATTTCCACGTCGGTCGGCTTGCGGCCGAGCTGGCGGAAATAGCCCTGGATGGACTTCATTTCCTCAAGGCTGAGGGCGAGCGTGCCCTTGTGGGACAGCTCCATGAGCTTTTCGTCGGAGACTTCCAGGTCGTAGTCGCGGACGATGACCTCACCGAGGCCCTTGATGACGGGCTTGTTCAGCGGGATGGAGTTGTTCACGAGCTCGTCGCGGGAGAAGACGTCTACCGATTCGATCAGGACGTTCGCGAGCAGGCCGGTGGCGATGCGCTGCGCCTGTTCGCGGGTCATTTCGGGGGAATCGACGAGATACTCGATCGAGCTGAAGACCTGTTCCTCGCGGGAGAGCTTGCGGCCGATGATGTCGCCGATGGCTTCCCACGCCGTGCGCGCCACGTTGTCGGTCACGCCCGGCTTGAACCCGACGCGGATCAGCCAGGTGTAGTTCAAATCGGCGGACGGCGTCTCGCCCACGATGCCGCTGCGGGTGACCGGGTCGGCGAGTTCGTGCGCGACCTTCGCGGCTTCGTCCGGCGTGATGTTCGCGGAGACGGTGTAGACGGAACGGGTACGGATACCGCGGACAGGCGGCAGTCCGGGGAGAGCGGAAAGGCGGCGAACGACGCCCTGGCCGCGGGCATCCTGCCACTGCGGCTTCACCGACATTTCAATACGATAGTCCATGAGCTTATCCTTGCTTGGAGGGTTTATTTAAAAAATTATAGCAAGAAAAAATATACCCCCGGAAAGGCGTTTTTTCAAGCCGGAGGCGCAAATCAGGACTTCTTTTTTCGGGCGTTCGCGCGGACCGTGCGGAAAAACGCCTGGAACATCTCCTTGCATTCCTCCTCCATGAGTCCGGCGGTCACTTCGACGTTGTGGAGCATGCCGGGGAATCCGGTCACGTTCAAAGCAGTCCCGGCGGCCCCGCAGCGCGGATCGCGCATGCCGAAGACCACGCGGCGGATGCGCGAGTTCACCATGGCCCCGGCGCACATGGCGCACGGCTCCTTGGTCACATAGATGTCGATGCCGTCCAGCCGCCAGTCGCCGATGACCTGAGGCAGCGATGCGATCAGCATGAGCTCGGCGTGGGCGGTCGCGTCCTTCAGCAGCTCCACTTGGTTCCACGAACGCGCGATGATGAGGCCGTCTTTCACGGCCACGGCTCCGACCGGGACTTCGCCCGCGTCGGCGGCCTGCTGCGCGCACCGGAGCGCGGCACGCATGTAGTAATCGTCCCCGAGCAGGGGCTTCAGCTCGCCGTCATCCTCGCCAGCGAATTGAGCATCGTCGGAATCCGGCGCAAAGGGGAACAGAATATCGGAATCATCACTTGGCATGGACGGCGTCCTGTCGGAACTGGTCGAGGGCTTCCTCGCCGTGGATGGATCGCATGAGCTTCACATTCTCCTCGTAGAAGACCTGCGGATCGGGCTGAGGCACGACCTCGCTGTTCGCCTCGTCCATGAGCGTCTTGCGTTTGGCCGGGTCGGAGAGGTAGTGGTCGAGATAGCGCACGAGCGTACGCGGCGAAAGCTCCTCAAACTGTTTCTGGCCGAACTCGCTCACATAGTCGGACGCGATCACGGCCACGAGGTTCTTCGAAGGCTCGCGCAGCCCCTTCGCCGAAAGGAAGTCCAGGATCATTTCCTGGCAGCGGATCTCGTCGAACATCGGGAACTCGCATCCGCGGCCGCGGCTGGAGATGTTCGCGGGGAACCGCTGGTTCGAGGCGATCGTAAGCGTGATGTTTTCCGGCAGGGAGAACGTGCCGCCGATATTCGTGCGGAAATAGTACCAGTCGGTCTTGGAGACGTCGATGTCGTCGAAGAACAGCATGAACTTGTGTTCGGGCCAGGCGGCGAGCTCGGCGATCAGCGGTTCCAGTCCGGCCGCGAGGTCGCCCGGCTGCGGAATGATCAGCGTGATGTTCGGGAAGGAAAGGCTGTAGGCGATGCTCATCTGCGTCTTGCCGAGGCCCGGCAAGCTCGAAATGAGCAGCGGCAGGTTGTTCCGCCCCTCGGAAAACGCCCGGAAATGGTCCTGGAACATCCGGCGTACGGACTGGTAGCCGTAGAATTCGTCCGCGGAACGGATCGAGGGGAGCGTGAGCGGCGCAAACGTGCCGTCCTGATGCCGGAAGATGCGGCCGTGCGCGAACGGGTCCTCGGCGGACATCCGTGCGACCTCCAGCGCGACCGCGCCGGGCTTCATCCGCAGGAACGCGCTCTGCGCCGATTCGAGCTTGTGCACGGACGGACGGAGACGGGAGACCGCGCCTTCGGGCGCTTCGCCGGAACGTTCCGCGAGCAGGGCGCAGTAAGTTGGGATCAGGTCCTTCAGGAGTTCCGCCAGGCGCACGGCGTGACGGTAGAAGAACGCGGCATCGGAATCGGATTCCTTTGAGGCGGGATGCACCTCATGCGGCGACAGGATCGCGAGGCGTTCGAACAGCATCTTGTCCAGCAGGCGGCTGAACGGGAATCCGGTGCAGGCGGCGGCAAGCAGATTCAGCGCGTCGACGGAATCGGTTGCTCCGTCCGGAGGCGCTTCGAAGAGGTTGACGGATCCGGCCGTTCCATGATGCGCCGGATCGTCGGGCGGCAGCCCGTGAAGCGGTTTCGTGATCTTTGTCCGGACGGCCTTCGAGGACGAATGCCCGTGCTCGCAGTCGGTTTCAATGGCGGAAAGCGCGGCGCCGAGGCGGTCCGCAAACGAACCGGGCGCGGGAGTTTCCCCCGTGAAAAACACATGGAACGACGCTTCCGCGGCACGGCACGCCGTCAGGAGTCCTGTCAATTCGGTATTCATGTCCGCACGTCTCCTTCCTGTTCAAAAATGGAATGCGGGGGCGGACGGCGGTTCGGCCGCCTCGCATTCGCGCCCCTTACGACAGCGGGGCGATAAAATCTTTCTGAGCTCGCGCCAGCTCGAATGCACGGCCGGCGCGGAAGATGCGTTTCTCCTCCATGGCCGGGGCGATAAGCTGGATCCCGACGGGCAGTCCGGTGCCGGTGTCGATCGCGGCGGGCACGCTCAGGCCGCAGTCACCGCTCAGGTTCAGCGCCGTGGTGAAGACGTCGGAGAGGTACATCTGCAGGGGGTCGGTCTTCGCGCCGAAATGGAACGCAGGCGCGGGCGTGACCGGGGTCAGCAGGAAATCGCAGAGCTTGTATGCTTCCTGAAAGTCGCGGCGGAGCAGCGTGCGGACCTTCTGCGCGCGCAGATAGTAGGCGTCGTAGTAGCCGCTGCTGAGCACGTAGGTGCCGAGCATGATGCGGCGGAGCACCTCGTTGCCGAACCCTTCGCCGCGCGACTTCTCGTAGGTCGAATTGATGTCGGTCGCGTTCGGGCTGCGGTAGCCGTAGCGGATGCCGTCGAACCGCGCAAGGTTCGCGCTCGCCTCGGCCGTGGCGATGATGTAGTAGCACGCCATGGCGTATTTCGTGTGCGGCAGCGAGACGTCGACGAAGGTCGCGCCGAGGGAACGGAACACCTCGACGGAGTCGTTCATGATCTGCTTGACGGCGAGGTCCATGCCCTCGAGCTCGTAGTATTCCTTCGGGAGGCCGATCTTCACGCCGTCGAGGCGCGGATTCTGTTCAAACGTCTCCAGGTCGGCGGCAAATCCTTCCGGCTGCTGCGGCAGGCTCGTCGAATCCTTCTCGTCGTGTCCGGCGATCAGGTCGAGGATCGCGGCGGCGTCCCACACGGTGCGGGACAGCGGACCGATCTGGTCCAGCGAGGAGGCAAACGCCACAAGGCCGTTTCGGGAGACGCGTCCGTAGGTCGGTTTGAGGCCGACCACGCCGCAGAAGGCCGCGGGCTGGCGGATGGAGCCGCCGGTATCGGAACCGAGCGCGGCGACCGTTTCAAGCGCGGCGACCGACGCGGCTGACCCGCCCGAGGAGCCGCCAGGCACGCAGTCGAGGTTCCACGGGTTCGCGGTGCGCTGGTACGCGCTGTTCTCACAGGAGGAGCCCATGGCGAACTCGTCCATGTTGGCGCGGCCGAGCATGACGCAACCGGCGGCTTTCAGCTTGCCGGTCACGAAGGAATCGTAGGGGGAGATGAAGCCCTTCAGGATCTTCGAGGCGCAGGAGCACTGTTCGCCCGTCGTGCAGATATTATCTTTGAGCGTGATCGGGATGCCGTCGAAGTCGCCCAGCGGAGCGCCGGCGGCGCGGCGGGCGTCGGAAGCGGCAGCCTGCGCCAGCACGGATTCCGGATTCACGGCGAGGAGGGCGCGCACCTTCGGCTCGACCGCCTGGATGCGATCGAGGAAAGCCGTGCAGAGCGCGACCGAGGTGGTGCGGCCGTCGCGGAGCGCGGCGGCGGCATCGCGGAGGGACAGGGAAATGAGCTCGGCGTTCGTCATGCGATGCCCTCCCCGGGAAGGACTTGCGGGACCTTCACGAGTTCGCCTTCGATCAGGTCCGGCGCGTTGGCGAGCATGGCCTCGCGCGGGAAGGGATCGGAGGGCACGTCGTCGCGGAGCACGTTGGTGCGGGCGACGGCGTGAGCGGTGGGTTCGATGCCGGAGACGTCGAGTTCGGCGAGCATTTCGACATAGCCGACGATCTGCTCCATTTCGGACTGCAGACGCGGGATCATGTCCTGAGGCAGGCTCAGGCGCGCCAGCGAGGCGACCTGGGCCACGTCGATTTTGGTTCCCTGTTCGGCCATGGTGAATGCCTTTCCTGTCCCCGGTTTATCTTACTGGTGCTCGAGCTTGATCGTTTCGGTCTTGGCGTCGCAGACGACGGACGGGCCGAAATACTGGATCGGGCCGGGATAGACGAACGAGGTGTTCACAGCCCAGTCGCCGCGGTTGGCGGCGAAGAACTTGAACGGGGCGTCGTCGAGTTCGACGAGCGCCTTCTTGATGACCGGCTTGTCCGCGCCGTGGCGGTGCTCGACGTTCATCATGGCGGTCAGCGGCACCGCGCCCGCGGTCCACTCGTCGGCGGATTTTGCGAGGTTGCCGACGTAGGACATGTAGGCGGTCGCGCCGGAGCCGATGATGGCGGCGGCGTTGAAGCCGAGGCTGTAGCAGTAGTCGGCGTCGAAGTTGGACGGCGCGGCGCAGCGGCCTTCGTAGCCGAAGAAGTGGGTCTGGCTGGAGAACTTGCCGACGTACTTGCCTTCCTTCTTCATGGCGGAGAGACGCTGCTTCACGAGCTGCGCGAGGAGCTTTTCGGTCTCGATGAGGGACACCTGCACGTTGCCGTGCGGGTCGCGGTCCATGGAGAGCTGGAGCTGGATGGCGGTCGGAAGCTGGGCGTAGACGGACGCGCTGGCGGCGGAGAGCTTGCCGGAGATGTACGCGATCTTGTCTTCGGGCTTCGCGATGGCGTTGAATTCGTCGGCGTTCGCGGCGAGGACATCGTTGAGTTCGCCGATCAGGACTTTCATTTCCGGGATGAACTCGATGAGGCCTTCCGGCACGAGCACGACGCCGAAGTTCTCCTTGTTTTCCGCGCGCTTCGCGACGATCTTCGCGAGGTCGTCGACGATGCCGGAGAGGGTCTGCTTCTTCGCGGCGACTTCCTCGGAGATAATCGCGGCGTTCACATGGGTCTTCAGGGCGCATTCGAGCGTGATATGGGAGGCGGAACGGCCCATGAGCTTGATGAAGTGCCAGTACTTCTTGGCGGAGTTGGCGTCGCGGGAGATGTTGCCGATGAGCTCGCTGTAGACCTTGCTGGCGGTGTCGAAACCGAAGGAGGTCTCGATGAATTTGTTCTTCAGGTCGCCGTCGATGGTCTTCGGGCAGCCGATGACCTGGATCGGGATGTTCTTCGCCTTGTAGTACTCGGCGAGCAGGCAGGCGTTCGTGTTGGAGTCGTCGCCGCCGATGATGACGAGGGCGGAGATACCGAGCGCCTTGCAGTTCACCGCGCCCTTGTCGAACTGTTCGACCTGTTCGAGCTTGGTGCGGCCGGAGCCGATCATGTCGAACCCGCCGGTGTTGCGGTATTCGTTCATGAACTCGTCGGTGATCTCGACGTAGTCGTTGTCCACGAGTCCGCTCGGGCCGCCCTTGAAGCCGAACATGCGGGACGCCTTGTTCAGCGACTTGATGCCGTCGTAGATGCCGGCGATGACGTTGTGGCCGCCGGGGGCCTGACCGCCGGAGAGGATGACCGCCACGTTCACGGGCTTGCCTTCGCCGGCGCCGCCCGCGCTGAACTTCAGGTCTGGCATGTTGCTGGTGGACGGGAAGAGGGCGGCGATCTTTTCAGCGTCGGCGAACGCGGCCAGCGGAGCGCCTTTTTCGACCTTCACGGACGCGCCGGAACGAAGCGCGGGGGGAAGTTTCGGGGCGTATTCGCTGCGGACCTGCTGAAGCGGGGAAATCATCTTGGACATGGTTGCAATCTCCTGGTATGGATGTATGGTTTGTGGTTTGGATTTTTTGGTTTAATCTAAATAATATAATGCATCTTGACGCCTTTTTCAAGCCCGCGCCCCCGCCTTCCGCCACAGAAACCGGAAAAAAGGAACACGATCAAGTGTAGAATGCCGTCCCTGCCTGTTCTCCCGCGCATACGCGGGTATGTTCAAAAGCTCCGAATTAATTCCAAGTGACAGTTTGGCGACCAGAGCAATCGTTTGATATTCAAGAAATTTTGACAGTTTTCGGACATGTTGCTGCCTCGACAAAACAGGAGACATGATATTACTGAAAAACCGGTTCCCGCGCATACGCGCAAGTTTCAGTTAAAACAAGTTCCTTTTAACTGAAACTTGGGTTGATTTGGCCGAATTCATTTTTCCAACGATTTTCCCCGTTTCCAACGATTTTCCCCGTTTCCAACGATTTTCCCCGTTTCCAACGATTTTCCCCGTTTCCAACGATTTTCCCCGTTTCCGACGATTTTCCCCGTTTCGCCTGTTTTCCAGCTTGCAATCTTTTCTTTTGCGTGATATAGTTATGACGAAATACCAACTCTCCTTAATTTGGAAAAGCCTTGTTCATGAAGAGAAGCCGCAAAGTCCTGCTGATCGCGCTGGGAATCCCGGTGATATGCGTCCTGCTGATCGCCGGGCTCGCCGCGCTCTCGGTGGCGACCCGTTCCGAACCGGTGTACGACTACGACGACCCGGAACCCCTGTGGGAGCTCGCGGAACGCACGGAGCGCTATATCATCCAGTCGACAGACAAAGGATCGTTCGCCCGGAACGAGGCGTTGAAGGCGCTGGAGGACATCGCACTGCTCGAAGTCCCCGAGGACGAGAAAGCGCGCCTCATCCGCGAACGTTTCCCGGAAGAATCGTTCTGGACCGACGACCTGAAAGAGGTGCTGAAACGGGCGGAATCGGGCGACGCGGAAGCGCAGTTCCAGCTCGGCTGTTTTTATTCGTTGAGGAACTATGTCCGCGCCTCCGACGCCGACCTGGACCGCGGCAAACGCGTCATGAAATCCCCGGCGTTGGCGTGGAAATGGTTCCACAAGGCCGCCATGCAGGGCCACGCGAAGGCGCAGAGTCGGCTTGTCTTAAGCATGATCTCCGGCCATCCGGCATACAAGAATGTTTCGGAGCACACCCTGACGCTCAGGATCGAAGAACAGCTCGCTCGCGAAGGCGACGAATGGTACACCAGGGCGGCCATGCAGGGCGAACCCGTTGCGCCGTGGATGGGGTTCGGCCCGGATAAGGACGAAGAAAAGAACAGAAAGGTGGCGCTCGCGATCTTCCGCGAAGCTGCCGAACATGGCGACGTCGAGGCGATGCGCGCGACCGCATCCCTGCTGAGGCATTTTCACGACCTCGACGGCGCCACGGAATGGATACGCAAGGCGGCAGAACTCGGCGACGTGAGCAGCATGCTGGAATACGCGACGGACCGCGAAAGAATGATGGAGCCGGACGACGATTCCATCCCCAAGGACTGGGAATGGCGCCAGAAGGCGTTCGACGCCGCCATGAAGCAGCTGGACGAGGGCAGCGCCAGTGAGATCCGGAAAATCGGGGAACTCTCGGTGCCCGAATATCTGGAGAGACTGACCGGAGGGGAAAGCGAAGAGGAGTTCGCCGCACGGGTCATGCCGCGGCTGTGGGAGCTGATCGAACGGCATGGCGACTATAAAGACGCGCCCCAGGTCATCCGACACCTCATGGGAGTCGCCGGACTGGACTACCCCACGCTCGACCGCATGTTCGCGGAGCTGGGTATGTACCTTTATCAGATCGATTATGCTGACAATCTGCTGGACAGCGGCGTCCCGGAGGAACAGGCCGAGGGTATCCGGCTGCTCCGCAAGCTCGCCGGGTTCGGCAATCCCGATGCGCAATGCCGGCTTGGGGCGTGCTATCTGAAAGGGACCGGCGTGCCGGCGGACAAGGCGGAGGGCGTCAAATGGCTGCGAAAAGCCGCGGAAAAAAGAGATACTTCCGCGATGCGCAGGCTGAGCGACTGCCTCCGCACCGGCGACCCGCCGACAAGCTGGCTCGAGGCGTTCCAATGGTCGATCCGGGCGGATGCCTATCCGCTCTATGATTCCATCACCGAATACCTGTTCCACCAGGTGAAAGACTCGATCGAAAACGCCTGGGACGAACTCCGGCGGCGATGAACCGGCGGGAAGTGCAGACGATGAAGAGAAGAAACCTCAAAATCCTGCTGGTCGTGCTCGGGGCGCCGCTGTTCTGTCTCCTGATGTTCGCCACCTTTCTCGTGATCGACATGGAGACCGACGTCATGCCGCTCCCGTTCGACTACGACGACCCGGAACCCCTGATGTTCCTCGGGGAACGCACCCAGCAGTACATCTGGCGGGCGTATCCCGACAATGATTCGGACGCGCGGAAGGAGGCGCTGCAGGCGCTGGAGGACATCGCGCTGCTCGACGTCTCCGAATACGAAAAGAAACGCCTTCTCCGCGAACGCTTCCCGGAGGAGTCGTTCTGGACCGATGACGTAAAGGCTCTGCAGAAGCAGGCGGAATCGGGCGATGCCAAGGCGCAGTTCCAGCTCGGATGCCTGTATTACGGCAGCGAGCTTGGAATGGAGCCGGACGAACTGAAGTTCCTGGACATGGAGATCGACGAGGAGCGCGGCAGGTGCATCGTGAAATCCGGGTACATGGCGGTCAAATGGTTCCGCAGGGCCGCGCTTCAGGGGCATGCGAAGGCGCAGAACGCGCTGGCGCAAAGCTACCTGAACGGGTCTCATCCTGTGGTCGGCCACCGCGCTTTCCTGACGGAAAGCACCAGAGAAATGATGTACGAAGAAATCAGGAAATGGTGCCGGAAGGCGACGGCGAACGGCGATCCCTTCGTGATGCTGAAGAAGTTCAACCCGGACGAAACCAATACCAGCGCGGATTTCAGGGAACGCAAGGAGAAGGCGCTCGACATCCTCCGCGAGGCGGCACGGCAGGGAAATGTGAAGGCGATGCTCGCCGCGGCGCACGAAATGAGATACTACGGCGACGATCGCGAACGCGAGGAGGCCGGGGAGTGGTACCTTCAGGCCGCCGAGCTCGGATCCGTGGAGGCCATGATAGAATACGTGGACCTTGGGGAATGGAAGGAGTGGAAACGCCGCCAGGAGGAGTTTATGGCGAAACTGGAGGCTTCCGAGGAGAACGGCGAGGAGTATGAGGAGGAGGAGATCGTGCCGGCCCCCGGGGAGGTGGAACGGTGGCGGAGAAAGGCGTTCGACGACGCCATGAAACACCTGGACGAGGGCAGCACGGAGGACCTGTATCTCTGGACACACAATATTTCCATCAACATCAGACCGGATTACTCGCCGCTGAAAGAATATCTGGACGAATATCTCGGCGAGGAGAATACGGCCGCGTTCCTGGATCGGACCGTGCAGCGGCTCTACGACCTGCTCGAGCAGGACAACAGAGAAGCCTACTACATAGGCCGGATCATCTCAGACATCCGTAAGGAATTCAAGGACCTCGAAGTCTTCCAACCGGACAGGCCGCTGTGGATCCGGTTCGCGGAGGCCGGGATCCCCCTCTATCAGTCCGTCGTGGCGATCCGAATGCTGAACGGCAAAGACCTGCCGGGCACGCCTGAGGACAAGCAGGAAGCCATCAGACGACTCCGCATCGGCGCGGGATTCTGCTCGATGGCGGAGGAGCGCTATCTGGGGGAGTGCTACCTGAAGGGCAACAGCGTGCCGCAGGACACCGCGGAGGGCGTAAGGTGGCTGAAGAAGGCCGCGCAGCAGGGGGACGACGGGGCGATGGTGCTCCTGAGGGATTACTATCGCGAGTCGTGGAACCTGTATCCGGCGCTGAAGTGGACCATACGGCTCGAACTCCTTTCATACGAATACGCATCGCCCACCGAATTCTGCACCGACGCGCTGAAGGAGCTGTGGGGCGTTATGGAAGAGGCGTGGTTTCGGTTCGTGGACTGGCTCCCCATTTAGAACGCCTCAACCGTCGCACGTGTGTTTTTTGGTGTTTGTTGGTTGAATTGGAAAGGAAATTCTAGTTTCAGTTAAAAGGAGTTTGTTTTAACTGAAACTAGCGCGTGTACTAGCGCGTATGCGCGAGAGGAGAGACGGGACCTCCACTGCGGTAGTGTCCGGCTTCGCTCGGACACGATAATATGGCATTGCCTGGTTTCAAGCTCAAGTAAAGACGAGAAATAATAATCTAGTTTCAGTTAAAAGGAGTTTGTTTTAACTGAAACTAGCGCGTGTATTAGCACGTATGCGTGGGAAACAGTTCCTTCCCACAGCCGAACGTGTGGAGGTCATACGCGGGCGCGGTTTTTCGGCGAATCGCGCCTTGTTGAATTGAAAAATACGGAAAAAGATGCTATAGTAATCCTGAAACAACAAAGGATTATCCGATATGAGCAATTTCCCGCAGATGGAATGCCGCGCGCCGCGGTTCCGCGCCCTGATCCCGTTTTTCGTCTTCATCGTGTTCTACCTCGGTCTTTCGATCTGGGCACACGATTTCTACAAAGTGCCGATGCCGACCGCGTTTCTGGTGGCGTCGGCGGCCGCGCTGGTGCTGGACCATAAGCGCCCGCTCGCCGAGAAGGTGGAAATCTACGCCCGCGGCATGGGCGAACCGAACATCATGATCATGTGCCTGATCTTCATCCTGGCGGGCGCGTTCGCGTCCACAGCGAAGGGCATGGGCGCGGTCGACGGCGCGGTGGCGATTGCACGCGCGGTCGTGCCGGATTCGCTGATGCTGCTCGGGATGTTCCTGGTGGCAAGCTTCATCTCTCTGGCCGTGGGCACGAGCTGCGGGACCATCGCGGCGCTGACGCCGATCGCGGCGGGGCTCGCGGACGGGCTCTCCATCTCCCCGGCAATGCTGCTCGGCGCGATCGTGGGCGGGGCTATGTTCGGCGACAACCTTTCCATGATCTCGGACACGACTATCGCCGCCACGCGTACGCAGAACATCGCCATGCGCGACAAATTCCGCCAGAACATCCTGCTGGTCCTGCCGGCATTCGCCGCGACCTCGGCGATCTATCTGTTCTTCGGCGGCACGGCGCGGACGACCGAGGCGGCGCAGGCCGTGACCTGGGCGAACGCGTTCGCGGTGCTGCCGTACCTGCTGATCCTCGTTTTCGCGCTGCTGGGCTGGAACGTGATGCTGTTGCTGTTCGCCGGGACCGTGCTCGCCGGGATCACCGGGATCGTGAACGGCGCGTTCGATCTCTGGGGCATGCTCGACCTGATCGGCAAAGGCACGCTCGGCATGTCGGAGACGCTCATCGTGGCGATCCTCGCGGGCGGCCTGCTCCAGACCATCCGACGCAACGGCGGCATCGGCTACCTGATGGAAAAGATCAGGAAACCGGTCCACACCGCGCGCGGCTGCGAGTTCGGCGTGCTGGTCCTCGTCGCGGTCATCAACCTCTTCACGGCGAACAACACCGTGGCGATCGTGATCGCGGGCCCCATCGCACGCGAACTCTCCGAACAGTACCACTGCTCCGCCAAACGCATCGCGAGCATCCTGGACACCGGGTCCTGCGTGGTGCAGGGCATGATCCCCTACGGCGCGCAGATCCTGATCGCCGCGGGCGTGGCGCAGACCTCGAACCTGGATGTATCCTCCCTGAGCCTCGTCGGGTCGCTCTTCTATCCGATGCTCCTCGGCGTCTGCCTGATCGGCGCGATCGCCATCCACAAGGAAAAGACCGCCGCGGCCACCGCTTGAACCGGCGGATCATTTTGATAAAAAAGAACCTCGGCGATCTTTCGTAATCAGCTGAGGTTCTGTTATATTAAAAACTGGAGCCAGCTCTCGGATTCGAACCGAGGACCGACGGTTTACAAAACCGTAGCTCTACCGCTGAGCTAAGCTGGCATCGGATTTTTTGGACCGCCCAGCCCGGATGATTCCGAACGGATTTCACTGGCCGGACTTGAGTTCCAAGCCCTATTAATATGGCATATTTTTTTCAAAAGTCAAACACTTTCGCTTTCTTTTTCGCGTTTTCGTGATATAGTATGATATTATATTTACTCCGGCCCCGCCGGGCCGAAGAAGAAAACATGGAAAGGCTGCCCCTCTACGATGTCCAAACGCTGGCTGATGATTGCCGACGCACATTTGACCTGCCGCGAGCCGGAAGACGGATTTTTCCGGATGCTCAACGGCGTGTCGTGTCTGCCCGCTGACATCGGGATCATCTTCCTGGGCGACATCTTTGACCTGTGGATCGCGCTGCGCGGCTATGAAAACGACGAGCACCGGCGTTTCCTTGACTGGTGCCGGCAGGAAAAAACGCGCCGCCAGATCGTATTTCTGGAGGGCAACCACGAGTTCTTCGTCGCAAAGACCTATCCGGACGCGTTTTCGTTTTCGAGCGAGGATTCGTACGAAGACGGTGCGCTGCAGTGGCTTCACGGCGACCGCATCAACAAGAAGGACTACACCTACACGATGCTGCGGTTCATCCTCCGCAACGTCCTGACGCGCGGATTCCTGTGGTGTATCGGCCCCACGTTCGGCCCGACATTCGCGCATTACGTCCGCGAACGACTCCGCACCACGAACCAGGCGCACAAGCAGTCGTTCCCGGAACCGATCGCGCTCAAATTCCTTTCCTCGTGCCCGCCGGACTCCATCGTTTTCGTCGGTCATTTCCACGACCGGCTCACGAAAACCGCGGACGGCAGGACGCTGGAAGTCCTGCCGGCATACGCCGATGCTTCCGAACTCGTGTATTACGATCCGTCGACGCCGGAACTCACGGTGTTCCCGGCGGACCGCATCGGCGAACTTTGCAGTGATAACTCGTTGAAACAGGAGGCGGTTGAATCATGAAACGGCTCATGTATCCCGGCAGTTTCGACCCGGTCACGAACGGGCATTTGGACGTCATCCGGCGCGCGGCGCGCATTGCGAACGAGGTGCTTGTGGCGGTCGCGCGCAATTCGGAGAAATCCCCTCTCTTCACGACGGACGAGCGTATCGAGCTCATCCGCAAGGTCACAGCGACCATCCCGAACGTCCGCGTCGTCACGTTCACCGGACTACTCGCCGACGCCGTATCCTCGTTCGAAGTCTCGGCGGTCATCCGCGGCCTTCGCGCCGTCTCCGATTTCGAGTACGAATTCCAGATGGCGCTCATGAACCGCGAACTGAATCCGGCCTGCGAAACGCTCTTCATGATGCCGAGCCCCGAATACTCGTTCCTGAGTTCGCGCCTCATCCGCGAGATCGCGTCCTGCGGCGGTTCCGTTTCCGCGTTCGTGCCCCCGGAGGTCGTCGCCGCCATCCGCAGCAAAATGGAGCAAGCCAGATCATGATCATCATCAATACTTCGCATATCCTCCCCGATACCCCGTATCTGCTCGACGGCACGGAATCCGCTGATATTCTGGAGATTCCGCCGGACGCCGATCCGCCGCTCGCCCCCGCAGGCGACATCACGTACCATCTGTCGGCGGTCATGGCCGGAGCCGATCTCATCGTGACCGGCAAGGCGTCCGTCCCGCTCGCCACGGTCTGCGCGCGCTGTCTCGACGACATCCGCGTCACGATCGCCGTCAAGGACCTTTGCTTCCATTTTGAGAAGGTCCGCGATCTGGAAGTCGACCTCACGGACGAGGTGCGCGAGGAGCTTCTTCTCGCCTTCCCGTCCTGCTTCTACTGTTCCCCGGACTGCAAAGGCATCTGCCCGATGTGCGGCGCAAATCTCAACCACGCGTCGTGCGCCTGCGATACGCAGCAGGCGGAACCCGAACCGGACGCCGCCGCACCGTCGCCGTGGGATCAGCTCGACGCCCTGAACCTCGCGCCGGAGAAGCCAGCAAAAAAGACGATTGCGAAGAAACCGGCGGAAAAGAAACCGGCCGCGAAGTCTTCACCGGCAAAACCGGCCGCGAAAAAGGCCGACGCAAAGCCCGCGGCAAAAAAGCCCGCGGCGAAGAAAAAGTCCAAGGAATAAAAGCAGACTTTTCGCTTTTTATTGTCCCCTGGACTCCCTTTTTTCTATCGCCAATACCAATGGCAGCCTTACTATACCCATCGGCAAATGACGCCCCGTTCGTCATTTGCAATTCATTCATTACAAATTTATTGACGGAATGTCGGACGGATTTGACGAAATGACCGTCATCTTTTGACGGCAGAAAAAAACGGGTTCGAAACGCCCTTCTATTATAAAGATGATGTTTATCTCTAATCTATCTAATTTTCTCGTCATCCCGTCGGATCGCAGGCGTCTCCGGGAGTGCCGAATTAACAAAAAAGCCCTCCGCCGCAAGAGAGACGACGAAGGGCTGACGTAGTGATATCCATCACCCCGTCGCATTTTCAGCGGGCGGAGCGACAAAAACCGGCGACCGGAAAGATGTTGCGATTATTCCGGATTGAAATCGGACTTGGAAACGCCGCAGACGGGGCAAACCCAATCTTCCGGGACGTCTTCCCAGGCGGTTCCGGGCGCGATTCCGCTGTCGGGATCGCCGACGGCGGGGTCATAGACATAACCGCAGACGCTGCAAACATACTTTTTCATGACGGAGATTCCTTTCTGTTTCGAACGTGGTTATTGAGCGGAGCGCGCGAGCAGGGCGTCGCCGACGGCTTTGCCGAGGGCCGCACACTGATCAAGCGCCGCCGCGGTGGGTACGTATTTGACTTTCAGGCCGGGGGCGACGAGTTCGACGCCCGCGCCCTTCAGGTATTCCTCGATCTTCGCGACGGATTCGCCGCTCCAGCCGAAGGAACCGAACGCCGCGCCGATCATGTTCTTCGGACGGAGTCCGCGCAGATAGGTCAGGACGTCGGCCGTACGGGGATAGAGGTCGTTGTTGATGGTGGGAGATCCGACGACGATGGCGGAAGCCTTCAGCATGGCGGCCGCGGCGTCGCTGCGCGTGCAGGAGGCCAGGCAGAGGACCTGGACGCCGCATCCGGTCTCACGGATGGCGTCGGCGATGGCAAACGCCATTTTCTCGGTGCTGTGCCACATGGTGTCGTAGAGCACGACGGCGTTCGGCGTGACGGCCTGTTCGGCGAATTCCTTGTACCATGCGAGCGGCGTGTCCAGCATGTCGCCGCGCCACAGAGGACCGTGGTCGGGGGCTATGACCGCGATGTCGAGCCCGAGTCCGGGGAACGCCTCGAGGAGCTTCAGGACCTGCGGAGAATACGGCAGGAGGATGTTCGCGTAGTAGCGTTCGGCTTCCTCGCGCATGGTCGGGAGGTCATTTTCGTCCGCGAAGATCCTGGCGACCGCATAGTGCATGCCAAAACCGTCCTGTGAGAACAGGATGTTGTCGCCGGTGAGGTAGCTGAACATGCTGTCCGGCCAATGGAGCATGCGGGTCTCGACGAACTTCAGCGAGGACTCTCCGAGCTCGATGGCGTCGCCGCTCTTCACGGGTGTGATCTTCCCGGCGAGGTCGTGGAAGTGAGCTTCGAGCGCCTTCACGCCGAGGGTGGAGGCATAGACGGCGGACGGGTTCACGCGGGCGATGGTCTCCGGCAGGGCGCCGGAGTGGTCCATCTCGGCATGGTTGGATACGATCACGTCGATCTTCGCGGGGTCGACGACGGATGCGATGCGCTCCATCATCTCGCCGAGGAACGGAGCCTTGACCGTGTCGATGAGCGTGATCTTCTTGTCCATGATGAGGAATGCGTTATAGGTGGAGCCGCGGCGTGTGGTGTAGCCGTGGAATTCCTTGAGCTGCCAGTCGATGGCGCCGACCCACCAGACTTTGGGGGAAATCCGGATCGCTTTCATCATAATCGTGCGTGTGTCCTTTCGTGAGGGTATGTTGAGTTTGATTTCAGGTTGCTGTCACGGGATCGTGAAGGCCCAGAGGCCGTGAAGATTGCAGTATTCGCGCAGGATGAGGCCGGCGCGGTATTTGACAGGGAACACGGCTTCCGGCGCGTCGCCCGGCTTCAGGTATTTGCGGTAGACCATGTCGCCGTCGACGACCTCGATCCACTGGATGTAATGCGCCTCCAGCATCGGATGCGCCATCGCGCCGACCGAGACTTTCAGCTGATCGCCGTGAGCTGCGGCCACCGGAACGTGCTTCTCGCCCGCGCCGTCGGAATGATTCTCCATCATGCGGGTCAAGCCGCGTCCGCAGCAGGCCGGGATGCAGTCGTCGCCTTTTTCGCATGGCAGAAGCGCCTCGAAAACGATGCCGCATTCCGTGCATTTCCAGATCGTGTTCGGTTCTTTCATTGTATTTCCCCCTCGGATTTGCAGATTCGGACGCAAAGTCTCCGGACGGCGGATCCGTTCCGTTTTTTCAAGCATCCGCGATTGTTGCAATACTGTATCACCGGGGCACGGAAAAATCAAGTCCGCAATCAGGAAAAGGCGGGAAGAAAAACAAAAAAGCCGCCGGGAAAAGCCAGCAAACTCTGCCCGGCGGCAAGTGATAAAAAAGGGTTTATTCGTGTGTTGGAAACGGTCAGTTTTCGGGGAGCCCGGAGGCCGTGTCGTCCGTAAACGCGGATGGTTCCGGTTCGAGATCGGAACGGACGAGTTCGACTGCATCCGCCAGACGGTCGGCGGTCCCGATGTAATTGATCGTGACCTCGTGTGAGACCGATGCCGAATTGAAGATGCCCGGAGCGGTCCTCCGGCGGTATTGAAGCGCGTACGTCCCCTCCGGCGCGCTTGCGTAGTCTCCGGTGATGATCGTGCTTTTCAGCACGGGCGCGGCAGTGTCCGGATCAATGCCGACACGCTGGATCGCGACCGTGCCGCTTCCGGACAGGGATTTCTCCGCGAGCCCGCCGAGCGCGGTATTGACGCCGGAACACCCGGCAAACACGACAAGCGAAGCGGCGGGAACAAAAAACCAAATGAATCGAAACATGGTTGAACTCCTGATGTTTGAGATCACTTATTGAAAAACTCCTTCATTCCGGCGAGGAAGGCGGCACAGACGGCTCCGATGACGAGCGTGATGAACGCTTTCATTGCCGTTTTCCGGCCGGTCTGGAACGCCTCGGCAAGCGATCGCAGCGTGTCCGCCGTCTTCGCGTCGATCCCGTTCGGGCAGCCGTGGTCGTATGAGGCGAGGATATCGGTGAAGATGGCGGCGATCTCGTTTTTGTCCTGGTCCGTCATAAGCGCAGCCTTCCCCGTTTGTAGGCACGCCAGCCGAAGATCTGACACAGAAGCGCCGCCAGTACGCCTGCCGGGATCACGCCCGGATGGCAATCATACAGCGCCTCGCGTGCTATGTTGACTGCCAGACGCCGATTCGCCGCAGTAAATGCGCCATAACTTTTGACGTTCCGGCTATATTCCCAATCATGTACGAGCGCCGCCGCCTGAAAGGGCCTCAGCAAGGCGGTCAGTACAGCCCGCAACCAGTTCGGCCAATGCTCCGCACCGATACCGTTGAATGCCTGTGCGAGTTCATCATCCGAAGCGCTCCAGAAGGAATCCGGCGCAACAGCATGGAATTCACAGCAAAACGCCCGAAGGTACGAAATACGGCGGGCAATCATGCTCCGGCCACTCCGTTCACGAGGTCCGCCCAGCTCATGCCGAACCGGAGCGCGTCCGCCATGATCTCGACGGTGCGGGCGCGGCCTTCGGCGATGACTTCCTCCGGCACGCCGCGCTCCCGAGCAAACGTGATGAGGTCGGACGAAATGCCGTTCTGAGCTTTCCGCAAGAATTCCTCCGGCGTGATTTTGTCGGTCTTGCTCGCGAGGTCGGCGATAAGGTCGGTAAATGCGCCACGGACGCGTTCCTCCTGGGTCGGTTCGCCGTCATCCGTAATCGTGCCGCCGAGGGCGACAAACCGTTCTTCGGTCATGGGGCTGACCCCGTTGCAGGGGTCGGGGAGCTTGTTGTAGGTTTTTCCGTCAATGGTAAAATATTTCATGGTAGTGCCTCCTTATTCAGTCGGTTGTCCGTTGGAATCAATCGAGGTGTACGTTCCTGCAGGAATAACGTTTCCGTTGACCGTGCAACCGCCAGTCAGGACTTCAATCGTGCCGCCCGGAACGATACTTGAAGTGAGGTTGATAACAGCGCCGCCGGAAATGGTTACAGTGCCGTCGTCCGGGCTTGCGACGTAGCCGATGGTATTTGATCCTTCGATGTCAAGATGCGCGACTAGGGTCGAACCGATTGTCAGATTTGCGAGGACGATTCGCTCAATGGTGCAGTCTTTGATATGACCTGATCCGCCGCGCAACACGATATCCGCCTTGCTTGTCGGCAGGTTGCCGGAAACGGTACAGCTTTCAAGCTCGACTGTTCCGCGCATGTAGACAGCATCTGCGTTGCCGGCCGAATTGCCCGTAAGGGTAACGTTCGCGAGTTGAAGCAGACAGTCATTGTAACCGTAGAACGCGCCGCCGGAGCTGTTGTAGCCGCTTGTGAACGTGCATCCGCTCGCATACGCAGTTCCGCCACTGGAAACGGTAACGAAAGAGCTGCCGAGGTTCACAATCCCGGAACTGTCAATTCGCGGCACGGTCATGTTGTCGAGTTTCGCCGCGTTGACCAAAGCTCCACCGGGTTCAAACGTGATACCGCTTCCGGGGGCGATTGAACTGGTGAGGTTGACAACAGCGCCGGAAGAGATGACTACTGTGCAATAGGTTCCATTGTTTCCCTCGCGTATTCTGTCGATGGTATTGCTACCAGCAAGGACTGCTGACGTTTTGCCGCTTGTAGCGTTCATCAGAACAACGTCACCTTCTATAACACAATCTTTGATTTCAGCCCACGAATTATTATGCCAAACACCTACTGCGATTGAGTTATACATCGTATTGCCAGAAACCGTGCATGAGCTGAGGTGAACAACGCCACCATAGCGAGCGCCGACAATACATGCCTCTCCGTGTTGCTCGCTAATATTGTTACTGAACGTGCAGCCCGTTACGTAAGCCGTTGCAGCGTTATACATATTCAGGGCTGTGCCCATTTTGCCTATATTTCCCGAAAATAAGCAATTATCAAGTTGCACAACTTCTCCGGCATCAAGGGTCGATAAGGTGCCATTCGACCCATTGGTAATTGTACAACCACTTGCATATGCAGAAGAATTGCTGGTGACCTCAATTCGAGTGCCGCCGAGGTCAATCACGCCGCCGTTGCCGACAACTTTTTCGACTTTTAACGTACCGCCATTCATTGTGAGCGTGCCGCCGTTCGGTATGTTCACGTCTCCGAGCGTCATTGTGCCGCCGGAGTTGACCACCCCGTTCATGCTCAGGTTCGAGAAGGTGGTTTTCGAGGTGCAGTTCACGCCGCCCGTCAGGGTGGTTTCGCTATAGCCATTCCCCACCACGTGCTTTTCTCTATTCGTCACCGCGCCGGAGAGGTCGAACGTGGAGCCGTTGAGCGTCGCATCAAAGGCGACGTATTCCTGTGTTGCGGAACTGAGCGCATAGGGAAGCGTACCCGCCGTGGTTCCGGTCGCGGAAACGACGATATAGCCCGCAATATGGTCTTCCACGCTGATGATTGCGTATCCGTCATGAAAACGCACCGTGCAGTTGTTCACAGCGTCCGGTTCGAGCGCGTCTGCCAGTACAACACGCGACGTTGTATGGATATATCCGGTATTAGCGACAAAGATTTCAGCATGTCCTTCCATCCCCCACGAATTATTCGGAATAGAAACAGTATCCAAGGTTACCGCGGCATTGGTGGCGTAAATTCTGTATGCCATCCCGGCATCCAGCGTAACGGTATTGCTGGTATAAGGGCCAAGAATGGGGTGAAAACGCTCAACGGCAATGAAATCATCATCAATTGCAATCCAGAATCCGGTAGACAACCTGTTCTGTTTGTTGCTCAAGTCGGATACAAGACCTGTGACGGCGCTCTGCGGAACATTCCCGGCACTGATTACGCCGGCACTGGAGATCGAGATACCCGTCCCGGCATTTCCGGAGCCCAGTTTGTCCTGTTTCGCTGCATCCAATGTGGAAACAGCCGTCTGAACCATCAGTTCTGCCTGCGTGCGGGTTACGATTTCCTGATCCAGTACCGTCGGATCGCCAAGTCCGGCGACACGGTTCCTGACGGAGAAATCCTCTACCTGAAGCACAAAAACGGCATGTCCGACGTTATCGTATCCGACGAGCTCCCCGGTCAACCCTTTTTTTGTCCCCTCGCTCCCGACCCAGGCCGCGAGTTTTTCCGTGTTCATATTGGAAATCTGAATCACGAATTCCGTGAAGTTCATGGTCTCGCCGTTGACCGTATCGATCACGGAGTGAACGGAGACACCGCCCGTGTCCGCAACAAGCGCACGGGCCGTACTCCGATTGAAGTCATCGTCCATACACCATTGCCAGTCCGTGATGCCGTCAAACGAAGCAATCGAATACGGCGTCGATACTTCGACGTCATCGAACACTCTCATCCGCAGACAAACTGCAACTCCGAGCGTCAAAAGCGGTGCATCCGAACTGCGCATGTTCGAGTAGTCCCGGACCTTGCCGAGCGTTTCTTTCGCAGCCACATAAAAGACAATGTCCTGCATTTTATTCCCTTTCTGTTTCTTTGAAGCTGAAAATCGATTCGTAATCGTAAATGACCTTGACATTCAATGCCTGCCATCCGCGGATGCAGCTGCCCGGCGCAGTGTCCGGTCCGCCCAGACCGGAGGCCGAACCGTAGCCCCATGAAGCAAAATCGCCTCCGCTTAAAACAAGCGTGTTCGCGCCGGACGATACCGTTGTGCAGAGCGGATCGAAAATGTACGTGTTGTACTCGTCCTCTTCCGGATTTCCGTCTTCATCCCGTTCCCGTAAATCGACCGCGTCGAACATGATTTTTCCTTCGGATGCCGCCGGACAGCCATGATGCTCCGGCCTGAGCGACACAGGTTCCCACGCGGAACGGATCGACCAGTGTTCGTTCGGATCGGCAAGGCCCGTATGCTCGTAGTGCAGATAGCACTCCAGCGGGCTGTACCATCCGCCGAATTCCGTTTCGTAAAGCGTCCATTCCGGAACCGCATCATATGCCGTTTGTGGAGAAACACCGAAACTGTGCACATGCGCGGGCGAATAGGCATGAAGCATCATGAAGCCGCCGTTGGAAACGCTTACATACCGGAGCAGTTTCAGCATCCTGGTCCGCTGCGAGGCCCAGGCGGCGTTCAGACAGACCTGTAACGTGCCATCGGAATATTCCTTTGGATAGGAGTTGTTCTCCGGAACGGTCTCCGGCACGATCAGGGGTTCCGCCAGCGCCGAAGCAAGAAGTTCAAGCGAACTGTAGACGACATTCCCTTCGCTGTCCGTAAACCGGCGGGAATTGTATTCGTCCAGCGAATGAAGAAGAAACGCATCGAAAAGGTGCATAAACGCGATCCTGCGCGAATAACCCCAAATCTCATCGTATGCATACTCCTTTTGGATTTCCCGGAACGGGATATCCCCTGCATTGGCGTTGTCATACCATTTTCCGGTGAGAATATGTGCAAGGTAATTCTCCGCGACCGCCGCAGCACCGGATGTTGTACAGCTTTCGTGGAATTCGGAATCCACGGCCTCCCGGCGTTCGCAGAGGGCGGAAACCAGTCCGCACATCACCGGAAGCGGGGTACAGAACGTCGGATCGTTCAGATGATAATCGTCCCACAAGCTCATCAGATCCATCTCCCGCCGATCTCGATATTGCCGCCCCAATGCACTTGTGTTACGGTTCCGGCCGAACTGACTTTCGCCAGTGTTCTGTACCACCCCTGCTGGCCGGTGACGGATGCGGACAGGCTGTTCGCAAAACCGTACACAAGAGCCGGAGGCGTGGCCGTGGCATCGTAATACACCGTCAGATAGATTTCGGCGGATTGCCCCGATGAAACCGGAACTGTACCGGCCGGCATGTTGTGAATGACATTCCCGATGCGGATTTCCCCGGCGTATTCACCGGAAGGATTTGAGCCGTTGAAAATACGTGCGGACGTCCCGCCGACAAGTTCCACGGCAAACGCGCCGGCATATCCCGGCGCGACCGGTATTTCCGCGGCCGAAGTGCTTGTGTTTTCCGGTTCGGGTCCATTCCAGCGGATGAGTTTGCCGGCGCCGGTATCGAGAACGTCCAGGAGCGGGGATGCGGATGCAAGTTTGTCAAGCTGCTCCACGGCCTCAGCCAGCGCATTGAATTTTTCACGGAGAACTTCGAACAGATTCTCGCCGGATTCCAGTCTTGGTACGATCATGTGTTATTCTCCTCCGCGGACTCATACAGCGTGCCGTCCCAGCCTGACGGATCGGGCGACGCCTTGTAGATGACCTTTGCGATGTAGCGGCGTCCGTCTGGATGGATCTGCCCGCCGAGGTTCAGCCAGTTCGTCACACCTACGCCGAAATCGCCGAGCGCCGGGATGCAGATCTTTCCGGCGCACGCGGCCGCGGCCCACGAAGCGTCCCGCAGCGTGCAATGACGGCTGAATTCCGTGATCGTGTAGCTGGGCATCAGATATGTTTCACCTCTCATGAGCGGCATCTTCAGCAGATGCCACGATTCGCCGAGCGAAGCGACTGCCTGCGGCGTCTTCACCCAGCGGTAATACGTGCGCTGTGCCGCCGTCAGCACGGGATCCGTCGCCGTTTCCCACCATGCGGGAACCTCGTCCGTCTCTTTTGCCGCGAGGCAGTAGTTCCAGTTCGTCCGGTAGCCGGAATGGCGTTCCAGCGGCACGGACATGACGGTCACGTCCAGCATGTGTTCCTTCGGGCCATGCCGCCCGATCAGAAACCGCAGATTGCTTCCGGCGTTCAGGTTCTCCCAGTTGAGCTCAATCTCATAGACCGGACCGCCGGTCTGCCGGGTACGCCAGGAGACAAGTTCGTATTCGCCCGATTTGTCCCGGTCTCCGATTGCCAGACGGGCGCTTCGCTCCTCCACCTCTTCTCGCGATCCGTAATAGACCTCACGGTAGGAGGCCCCTCCGGAGTCCCTGCTCCGGACGATGCTTTTATGTTTCAGTTTCAGCATGTTTCTCCCCGCCTCAGTTGATCGTTCCGATTTCCTCAAGTTTCTCCGCGATCTCATCGAGTTCGGCGTTGATCTGCTTCAGAATCTCCATGATAACTTCCGCTTCCGGATCATATTCGTTTTCCGGCATTTCCGCCTTGACTGCCGTTTCCCCGTTCATATCTGTCTCCCGTTGTTCTCGTTTTTTTCTGTTTCCCTCGCACCGTCAGGACATTACAGCCCCGAAACCTCGGCCTCGTCGCTGCGTTCCGCCTTCACGGCGAACCGCTGGTATTTTCCTTTTTCCGAGGTCAGGACCGCCGATGTGATGAGGAACGTTTTTTCCTGGAACGTCAACGTCTCCCCTGCCTCCGGGATGGTATCGCCTTCCACAAGCCCGTCGAAGTCGAGCTCCGTGCGGCGGCTCGTGGCGGCGAGTTTATCCTTCCTGCCGTCTTCTCCGTGTACCGATACGGTTCCGGTCAGCGTCGAACGCACACGGATGTTCCGCATGGCGATATCGAAAACGCCTCCGTCCAACCCGGAAATCAAACCTGTTGCACGCATGTCAGTAGCCCCTCATCGTTTCACGGGTGAAAACCGGTTCGTCGCAGGCAACCGTCGCAAAACCCTGTCCGCGCACGGATTCCGCCGCGCCGGGCAGGACCAGTTCGCCGGACGCAGTTTTCTCCAGCGAGCCCCGTACGTGGGCAATACGTATTTTGAGTTTGTCGGGCAAGGAGTCGCCCGCACAGCGCACCCGGGCTCGTTCTTCGCACAGGGTCAGATTCCAGTCGCGGAGCAGCGCTTCGGCGCGCCCGGATGCGACAGGCGTTTCATAACGGCATCCGGCCGCTGCGTCGATTTCCGCTGCGGCGGCATCCAGATCGGCTTGTGCCGCAGCCGTGCCGGCCTCGTCGTTCCCATACAGGCCCGCGTAATCCTGACCGAGACGCACCTTCAGTTCATTGATCGTGGCGTATGCCATGAGACGATCCTTTCATTCTGTTGTTGTTTTGAGCTGAAAAGAAAAACGGCTGATTCCGGCAGAGAGGGAAGGGCGGAGAAACCGTACGGCGGTTGTCGGTTTATCAAAGAAACCAAAACAACCCGCCTCCGTACCAAGGAGATATGTTTTACGGCGGATTCCCGCGCCCTGGTCCCTCCCTCATCCATCAGCCGTTTGTCCCGATGACGATCAGGCTGCGGCGGTACCGCCGCGACCCAGCAGATGCGGGAAGAGCGCGGCCGCGTTGCCGTACGCCTCGGCGCCGAACAGGATCCTGCCGTCCATGAAGACGTTTTCGTCGTTCGGCTGGTTCAGGATCGTGAGAGCGGCTTCCTTGTTCTTCAGGACCAGGATGGGCTTCAGCGCGCCGGTGAATCGGCCCAGGAACCAGTAGTTGGCATTCGTGCCGGTGAGACGGGGGCTGACGACCAGTTTGACTTTGTCCTTGTGCGGATTGGCGAATTCCTGGTCGCTGGCGTCGCGGTAGGTATCGGAGTACAGGATCTCGCGGGCAGTGTCCTCCAGCGCGGGACCGACGATCAGGTGGGTCGGACGCGTGTTGACGGGCTGGCCGTTGTGGCCGCGGAACGAATACATCTGAGTGAAGAACGAACCGAAGTTGGCGAACGTGAGCGCGTTGGTCGTGACGTTGTTGATCGTGCTCGGGCCGTACTTGCGGCTGCTGTTGTAGAAGCTGGCGCCGTCGATCCAGTTCGGCGGATTCACGAGCGCCTCGGTAAAGAGGGTGTCCCACAGCTGTTCGCCCGCTTCGCCCATGGCGGCGACGAGCGTGCCGTAGATGCCCCAGTTGTCGCTTTCGACGTCGCGCACGGGGATTGCCACGGTGTCCTCCCAGGGACGTTCCACGAGGCGGATCTTGTGCGTGGCCAGGTTCTTGATCTGGCGCGGGCCGAGCCATTCGCGCATTCCGGCGAAGGCGTCGAGGAACGGGATTTCCATAGCGGTGTGCTTCGGGTCGCCCTCGATGTCGGCGAGTTCGCAGTAGATCGTCTCCGCGCCTTCGACGGCCTGTTTGAACTTCAGATTGAAGCTGGTGCGCATGGCGGACAGCGTTTCATGATTGAGTTCCATGTTCTTTTTCCTTTTTCATGTTGATTTGTCTGTTTTTGAACCCGGATATTCCGGCTCAGCACGGGCCGTTGCCGATTTCCGCCACCACGCCGTCAGGAATGACGTCGCGGACAACGCCCGCGATCACGGCCGCCGTGCCGCCGGTCAGTGTAACGGTCTGGTCGTCCTTCACATAGCAGGTCTTGTTCAGGTCGCTTGCGGCGAACGCGCCGCTGCTGACCGGACTGTAGAGGAACATGCCGGAACGGGTTCTGACGGTTTCGCCGCCGGAAGCGGTGTTTTCGGCGCGGCCGACCACGACGATGGCGCCCGAAGACGTGGCGGGAACGGCTTTCCCGGAGATGTTGACGGCGGTGATGCCGCCCGCGTAGACGGTGCTGCCCGACGCGACGGTGAATTCACGCGTGTAGTGAACGCCGCCGGCCGCGATTTCACGGGTGTCTCTGGATTCTGTGAGTGCTGACATGGTTCATGTCTCCTTTTGTTGTGATTGTTTTGCGCCGCGGCTTCTCAGCCGTGCATGGCGCGTTGATATTCGTCTTTGTCGAATCCGAATTTCCGGATCATTTCCTCGTCCGCCGCGCTCAGATTCCGCTTCGGCGCGCGCTGTTTGTCCGGCGCGAATGCCAGGCGGCCCGGCACCACGGCGGGCGCGTGCTCGAGATAGGACGCCAGCACGGCGCAGTCCTGGGTTTTCGCCCAGTCCTCCAGCGCGTGCGTCAGCTTCCCTTCCTGGAGACCCTGTTCGATCAGCTCCGCCTTGCGTTTCTCCTCCGCGGCGCAGATCATCGTGTCGAGTTCCTGCTGCATGGCGTCTGCCTGCCCGGCGCGCGCCTTCACGGAATCCAGAGCCGCGGACATGGTTTCATCTGGCTCATCGTCTGCGATACCGAGACTTTCGCGCATGGCCGTGATGACATCGGCTTTTGCCTCGATCGCGGCAGCCGTGCGCTCGAAAGCGCCTTCTTCATCGTCCTCGCCGGACAGCACGATCTCGTTCCAGACCGTCTTTCCGAGCAGACGCCCGAGCGCGCGTTCGATCGGATCCTGAAGCCGTTTCAGTTCGATGGCGTTCCGCCCGATATCATCCGGGTCAACGTCTTCTTCTCCGCCCGCCGCCAGGACGTCCTCGCAGTTCAGTGCGGGTTCATTTTCCATCGCCACGCTCGTAATGCGGATCGGACCTTCCTTCAGGCCGCGGATCACGGGCGAACAGTACCGGAATATCTTCTCCTTCAGGAGCTCGTACGCGCCGGGCGTCCATTCCGCCCGGATGCGCAGCTCGTCTCCCTCGCGGAACAGCGTCCCGAATCCCATTGCGGCCACGCCGGACGGAATCAGCCGCAGCGCCTCGCTTTCCTCCACGCCGTGCTTCTCCGCCAGAATGTGGAGGTAATGGTTGGAGTCGATCGGGATCGCCTCGCCTTTCTTCGTCTGATACGCCGCGATGGCGTCAAGATCTTCCTCGCTCAACCGAAGTTCATAGTCCTTTCCGTTTTTCACGAGCCGGTTTACGCCCGCATGCAGCAGAGTCCATTCCTCCGGGACTCCGTTCGCGTCCTGTTTTACAGTTCCCATTTCCTGCTCCTATGTTGTGTTTGTCTTGTCCCAGCGGAAACTCGATTCGTTCCGCCGGGGTGATTCGATGTTTCTTTATTCCTCCGTCGGATTCACCAACCGAAGATTCTTTCCTCCACGTGTCTCCGGTGAGGCGGAGGAAGAGGATCGACTCCGCACGGAGTCCCGTTTCCCCGTCCAGCCGCATGAACGGCCAGTGCAAGCGCCCAGAACCGATCCGAATGTCCGGATTCGTCGCGTTCCGCGTCGTAGCGTACGTTTCCGGCGGCCGTCACGCTCCGCACGATCTTGTGCAGGTCATGCCGCAACACATCGTCCGCCAATATCCTGATGCCGCGCGATTCGAACGCCGCCCGGACCGGCATGGCAAGCGCGGCTTTCACCGGACCGGTAAAGGTCACGCTCTCAACGCGGTATTTCCCGTGGCGGTCCTGCATCTCCTCCGCCAGCATCATCCCGATCCCGGTCGCGTCGATGCAGAGACGTTCCAGACGGGCATCGTCGAGGCGGCGCGCCAGTGCGTCAGCCTGCATGCGGAACGGCATATTTTCCATGACTTCATATCCGCTCTGCCACAGGATATCCCCGATGCGCGTCAGCTCAAAATACACGCCGACGTCCTTTCTGCGTCCCACGTCATACCCGCCGTACCGTATCGCTTTCGGATGTTCGGCCAGCGCCTTTTCCAGCTCGGCGGCGTCATTTTCGCACGCGCCGATCATGCCGTAATCCAGCAACGACGCGCCTGCCTCCGCCGCTTCGATCAGATATTGCGTCCTCCAGGCGTCTTCCGTGCGGCATCTCGCTCGCATCATCTTCAGCCACTCCTCGCGGCTCAACTCGCTCTCGGTCACGGCATTGACCCGTTCCACGAATCCTTCCTCCACGGCGTCCAGAATGCTCGTCCTATGGACGCTCCACCCCATCGCGTTCGCTCCGTGTTCCGCCTCGTGAAGCATCCGGCAGAACGGTGATTCGCTGCTCCCGTCCACGCTCAGCGCGGACACCATTTCCAGCTGCCCGCCCCATGTCGTGCACGGCAGCGCCATATCGATCACCTTTCCACTGTCCTTGTGCAGGTCCGCCTCGTCGATCAGGATGTCCCCGCCCTTTCCGGCAAACGCCTCGGGCGTGCTGGACAGACTGATGACCCTGCTGCCGTTACCGTATTCCGCCGTATAGGCGCGGATTCCGTGCAGAGGATCGATGACCGTGGCATTCTCCCCGGCGAGTCCGCGGCAGACCGCGTTGGCCGCCGCCGCCCATTTCGCGATGTAGTCCGTGATGAACTCGCGGGCGGTAAACTCGTCGCGGCTGGTCACCCACTGCACGGTCCCGGGCCGACGCAAACACTTGTCGTTCACGCGGAAGCTTGTGGCATACGTGATGCCGATCCGGCGAGATTTCGCATACAGCTTCATCCGCGCATCGTCCAGGATCCAGCGTCTCTGGTACGGCAGAAAGTATTCCGACAGTTTCATCACTCCTCCGCCTCTGTTTACATGTCCATATTCATTTGCATGTCAAAAACGGAGTCCATGCGGCGGCCGGAGCATCCATCGTCCCGACTTCATTTCCGCGTGCATGATCGTCTTCCTTTTCCCTTTTTCGAGGCTTTCTTCCGGATCTTCCCGACTGCTGGAAATCATGATTCCGATCCCGACGCCGCCGCACGGACTCTTCAACAAAAACACGTTTTATGCGCTTCCGGCCCGCCGGAAATCACAACTTCATATCGTTACTGTCACTTATATCCGGCACATAGAGTTTCGTCTCTCTTTCCCCGGTTGCTGTCATGGAAATCCTTTTCCGCCTTGAAAATCGTTCCGTTTGGAGGTATATTATTTCTTCCCTTTTCGCGCCTGCGATTCATTTGTTATCCAAGGTTTCACCTTATGTGGAAAGCGCTCAGCCAGCCAGCTAAAATCATCATCCCGCTCTTCATCGGACTCTGTTTCCCCTGGATGTCCCGCGCATCCTTCATGGTCCGCTGGCTGCTCGTCATCATGCTCCTGAATGCCTGCCTCGGCATCAAGTTCAGCGGGCTGAAAATACGCCTGTATCACTGGTATCTGCTCGCCGCCAACCTCGCGATCGGCGTTCTGGCATGGCTCATTGCCTGCTGGTTCTGCGGCGGCAATACCGAGGTCGCGAAAGCCGTCTTCTTCACGGCGATCTCCCCCACCGCCACCGCCGCCCCGGTCGTGATCGCGTTTCTGGGCGGGAATGTCGCCACGGTCCTGATGGGCTTCCTCATCAGCGACCTCGGCATCTCGCTCTTCCTGATTGGCCTGCTTCCGCTCGTCACGGGGCAGCTGAAATGGGAATTCGTCAACGAGGTCTTCCTGAACATCGCGTTCGTGATGGCGCTCCCCGTCTTCCTTTCGCGCGTCCTGCTGCATTTCTGGCCGTGGCTCGCCGATTTCGCCAAGTACAAAATCGCGCCGCACGCGCTCTGGGCATGGTCGATCATGCTCCTCATCCTCGGCGGCATGGCGCGCAAGACGTTTGACGAGCAGGAGATCAGCGCCGTCACGATCCTGCTTCAGATCGGCTGTGCCACGCTCGCCGTCTGCATCCTGAACTTCTTCACCGGATGGCTGATCGGACCGCGCCGCTGCAAGCTCGAATCCAGCCAGCTCCTTGGACAGAAAAACACCTCCTTCACGATTTATCTGGCGATTACCTTCGCCTCTCCCGTCGCCGCCCTCGGCCCGCTGTTCTACATCCTCTGGCACAACAGCTGGAATGCCATTCAGATGTTCCAGTTCGAGAAACGCAGGCAGCGCAAGGCGGCGCGCTTCATCTCTTCCTCGCACCCGGACACTCCTTCCGGAGCGAGCCGCAGCACAACCTGAACTCACACGAAACGGACGCGGTCAACATGCAGGACATCATCATCCACGGCGCTGCCGAACATAACCTGAAAAACGTCGACGTCACGATCCCGCGTGACCGTCTCACCGTCATCACCGGGCTCTCCGGCTCCGGCAAGTCTTCGCTCGCGTTCGACACGCTCTACGCCGAGGGCCAGCGCCGCTACGTCGAAAGCCTCTCCGCATACGCCCGCCAGTTCCTCGACCGCATGGGCAAGCCGAAAGTCCGTCATATCGAGGGGCTTTCCCCGTCCATCGCCATCGAACAGCGCTCCGCGGGCTCCAATCCGCGTTCCACCGTCGCGACCGTCACGGAGATCTACGACTACCTCCGCCTGCTCTACGCCCATGTCGGCACTCCGCACTGCCCAAAATGCGGCAAGGTCCTCGCAGCCCAGTCCGCACAGCGCATCCGCGACCGCCTGCTTCAGCTCCCCGCCGGGCCCGCCATGATGATTCTCGCGCCCGTCGTCCGCGGCCGCAAGGGCGAACACCGCGACGTGCTGGACAAGCTCCGCAAGGACGGCTTCGTGCGCGCCCGCATCGACCGGAAGATCGTCGCGCTCGACGAACAGATCGCCCCGATCGACAAGAAGGTCAAGCACAACATCGAGGCCGTCGTCGACCGTCTCGTCTGCGGCAAACTCGAGCCTTCCCGCCTCAACGACTCCATCGAATCCGCTCTGAAACTCGGCGACGGCGTCATGCTGCTCCTGCTGGAGGACCGCGATGCCACGTTCGTCTCCGGCGAAAAAGTCTGGCGCGAGGAGCTCATCAGCGAACACCTCTCCTGCGAGGACTGCGGCATCAGCATCTCCCCGCCAGAACCCCGCAATTTCTCGTTCAACAGCCCGTACGGCGCATGTCCCGTGTGCAGCGGCATCGGCTCGCTTCAGGTCATGGACCCGGCGAAGGTCGTCGAGGATGAAAACGCCACGCTCCGCCACGGGGCCGTCCCCGCCTGGCGTCGAGGCGCGCACCGCCTCATCATCTACTACAACCACATGCTCAAGTGCATCGCCGCCCACTACGGCATCCCGAAGCTGATGGACACCAAATGGCGCGATCTCCCCGAGCATGTCCGGAATGTCCTCCTTTACGGCAGCGGCGACGAGATTATCGACTTCAGTTTCTACATGCGCGGCAAACGCCACGAGATGAAGAAGCCGTTCGAGGGAATCCTCGCAAACCTTCAGCGCCGCAGCCAGGATTCCGAATTCGAGAGCGTCCGCACGCGCCTGCTGGAGCTCACCATGCGGAAGACCTGTCCCGCCTGCCACGGCGCGCGTCTCCGCCCGGAGAGCCTCGCCGTCGAGATCGGCGGCGCCAGCATTCACGATTTCAACTGCAAAAGTGTGTCTGCCGCGCTGGATTTCCTCGCGGACCTCAAGCTCACCGATGTGCAGGACAAGATCGCCGCCGAGCTCCTCAAGGAGATCCGCAGCCGCCTCATGTTTCTGAAGAACGTCGGCCTCGGCTACCTCTCCCTCACCCGCGAATCCGGCACGCTCTCCGGCGGCGAAGCCCAGCGCATCCGCCTCGCCACTCAGCTCGGATGCGGCCTCGTCGGCGTCATCTATATCCTTGACGAGCCCAGCATCGGCCTGCATCAGCGCGACAATGCAAAGCTCCTCGCCACGCTCAAAAATCTCCGAGACATCGGCAACACCGTTGTCGTCGTCGAGCACGACCCGGAGACTATCCAAAGCGCCGACTACGTGATCGACCTCGGTCCCGCCGCCGGCGTCCACGGGGGCGAGATCGTCGCCGCCTGCCCGCCCAACGAGCTCGTCAACTGCCCGCGTTCCCTCACCGGTAAATTCCTTTCCGGCGAAGAGTCCATCCCCGTCCCGGAGAGACGTCTCGCGGGCTCCGGCAAGTTCCTCGAAATCCTCGGCGCCACGCACAACAACCTCAAGAACATCAACGTGAAGATCCCGCTCGGCGTCTTCACCTGCGTGACCGGAGTTTCCGGGTCCGGCAAGTCCTCGCTCGTGAACGGCATCCTCCGCCGCGCGCTGGAACACCGTTTCGAGCTTGCCGACGCGGGCGAAGTCGGCGCGCACAAGGAGATCCGCGGCCTCGAGTTCATCGACAAGGCGATCATGATCGACCAGACCCCGATCGGCCGCACCCCGCGTTCCAACCCCGCCACCTACACCGGGTTCTTCTCCGCCATCCGCAACCTCTTCGCCGCCCTGCCCGAATCCAAGGTCCGCGGCTACGGCCCCGGCCGCTTCAGCTTCAACGTGAAGGGCGGCCGCTGCGAGGACTGCCAGGGTGACGGCATCCGCCGCATCGAAATGCAGTTTCTGCCGGACGTGTATGTGGAGTGCCCCGTGTGCCACGGCCGCCGTTTCAACGAGGAGACCCTATCCGTCACATACAAGAAGAAGAACATCTCCGAAATCCTCGACATGACCGTATCCGAAGGCGTCGAGTTCTTCTCCGCCGTCACGCCCATCGCACGCAAGCTCAAGACGCTCGAAAGCGTCGGCCTCGGCTACATCTCCATCGGACAGAGCGCCACCACCCTGTCCGGCGGCGAAGCCCAGCGCGTCAAGCTCGCCACCGAGCTCGCCAAGATTCCGCGCGGCAACACGCTGTACATCCTCGACGAGCCCACGACCGGCCTCCACCTCGCCGACATCCGCCAGCTCCTCCAGGTCCTCATGATGCTCCGCGACAAAGGTAACACCATCCTCGTCATCGAGCACAACCTCGACGTCATCAAAACCGCCGACTACATCATCGACCTCGGCCCCGAGGGCGGCGACGAGGGCGGACGCGTGATCGCCACCGGCACACCGGAAGAAGTCGCCGCCTGCAGAAAGTCCTACACCGGAAAGTTCCTGAAGCCCCTGCTGAACAACCTGCTCTGAAAGGAACGCTTCCATGAAACGAGAAGAACTTCCCGGATTCGTGAGGGAACTCCCGGTCACGATCCTGACGATCCTGATCTTAGCAGTGATCCTTGCGCACGTTTTCTCGCCGATTTACCGTCATTACAAAAAGAAGGCGGAAGGAAACCGATCCCGCGACGCACAGGAAATGCTACTCCCTGATGAATCGGTCGAAGATGCCCCCGGAAACGTCGACAAATCTGAAACGAACGAAGATTCAGACGATTATTCCGAATGAGCCCCTTCCGTGCCGTCGCATAGCACGGCACAACCGCAGCGGAGGCTTAGCCTCCCTTTTTCATGGTCTTTCCCGTGCGCGGGGGTTGCATTTCCGCTGAATGCGACTATAGTATTTCAGAATGATACATTTCCTTCCACAACAACGATCCTGATCCCCGCCCGGACTTCATCCTCCATGAACCAGCAGACTTCCGCTCAATCCCACGCCTTCGGCTGCACCATCCTCGGCAGCGGCAGCAAGGGCAACGCCTCGGTCATCCACGGACCGGAAGGCAATCTGCTGCTTGATGCCGGGTTCTCCGCGAAGGAGCTGATGTGCCGCCTCGAACGCGTCCAGGTCGATCCGTGTTCCCTTCGCGCGATCCTCATCACGCACGACCATTCCGACCACACCAGCGCGTGCCGCATCGTTTCCAACCGCCTCGGCATCCCCGCCTACTTCCTCCCGGAAACCTTCTGCGAGCTCTCGAAATGCACCAACAAGGTCCCGGAACACAAGATCCTCATCACACCCGGCTACCCGCTTGACCTGTGCGGCATCCACGTCGAACCCTTCTCCGTCTCGCACGATACGCCTGCCGTCGCGTACACGTTCTCGGTCCATTCTCACAAGATCGGCTTCGCGACCGACCTCGGATTCGTCTCCAACCTCGCGAAAGCCAAGCTCAGCGGCTGCGATCTGCTGGTGCTGGAGACCAATTACGACCCCGGCAAGCTCCGCGCCTCGGCGCGCCCGATCACGCTCAAACGCCGCATCGCGGGCAAACAGGGCCACCTCGGCAACCCGGACGCCATGGAAGCGCTCGCCGAGCTCCTCTCCCCGAATACGCGCCGTCTGGTCTTCGCGCACCTCAGCCAGGAGTGCAACGACCCCGGTCTGGTCGCCGAGCTGGCCGAATCCCGTCTCGCCGAACTTCGGCGGCAGGATGTTTCGTTCCGCATCGCCTCGCAGTTCGAACCGCTTGAAACCTTCTGGCTGGAGTAAATACGACCATGTCTGAACAGGCTCCGCGCAGAATCAAGATCGCATGTCCCGGCTGCGGACAGAAGCTCGACGTCTCCGACATGCCGTCTTTCTCCCACGTCAACTGTCCCGTCTGTTCATTTGACCTCATCGTCCCGAAATGGTTCAACAACTATCTGCTGGAATCGCCCGAGGGCAAGGGCGGCATGGCCGTCGTCTACCGCGCACTCGATATCGCGCTCGACCGCGAGGTCGCCATCAAGATCTTCAACCCAGACCTCGCCGCGCAGGGCGTTTCCCCCGAGCTTTTCCTCCACGAAGCGCGCATCGCCGCCACGATCAACCATCCGGCGGTCGTTCCCATCTATTCCTGTGGGAAATGGAATGCCTCGGCATACATCGTCATGCAGTACATGGGAAAAGGCACGCTCGAAAGCCGTCTCCGGAAAACAAAAGGGCGACTGCCCATCATGGAGACCTGCCGTTGGATCCGCGACGTCTGCGAGGGGCTGGACGCCGCCCGCGAGCTCGGGATCATCCACCACGATATCAAGCCCGGAAACATCCTGCTCGACCTCGATTCCAACGCGAAGATCTCCGACTTCGGCCTCTCTCAGGTCGTCTCCGGCAAATCCGCTTCGACCTTCCTCGATCCCTCCAAAATGTGGCTCAGCCCACAGTATGTCAGCCCCGAAAAGGTCCTGACCGGCAGGGAAGGCCCCGAAGGCGATATCTACAGCCTCGGCGCATCTTTTTATCACCTGCTTGCAGGCGAACCGCCGTTCCGGGCGGAAAACGTACAGGAGCTTGTCGATTTGCGGACGAAGAACAACCCTGTCCCGCCCGACCGCATCCGTCCGGACATCACCCCCGCGCTCTCCTCCGTCATCCTCGACATGATGAACCGCGATCCCGCCGCCCGGCCTTCGTACAAACAGGTCGTCACGCGCATCAACGACGCCCTCCGCGCCATCATGCGTCCCGCTCAATCCACCACGGAAGCTCCTTCCCCGGCTCCGCAGATGCCACGGCGTAAGATCTTCAATGTCCCGATCGGACGCATCGACCCGTCGAAGAAATATACCTTCCGTACTTCGCGCATCGCGCTGCTGCTGGTCCTGCTCTTCCTGATGTCGTGTCTTTGCTTTCTTGTGTTTCTGCCGCGCATCGTGGACCAGCGTTCCCTGCTGGATGCCGCACCGGCTCTGAAGGGTCTTTACGGCGACCTGCCCGCGGAAAACTTCCCCTTCCTGAACGATTCCTTCTACGATTCTCCCTCGTTCAATGCGGAACTCGCTTTCGCCGATTACGATTTGTCTCTTGAAACCCGCTACACCGCCGCCTGGGTTTCCGCGGTCTGTCAGATGCTGGACGCCTCGCCGTCCGCCGCCGCGTCCGCCGCCGACATGGGCGACCATCTCCGCTCCGCGGCATCGCTTGCAAAAAAACAGCTGCCGCGCGCCGATGCATACTGCCTCGCCGTCCTTTCCCGCCTGGACCCAAATCCGCCGGAAGTCTATTTCTCGGCGGAACAGCAGGTTCGCGTTCTTTTAGGCCGCCTGATCCGTTCCCTGTATGACCTCGACCCGAATTCGCTTGAAAACGGCCGCGCCCCCGACCGCATTCTGAACCAGCTCGGCGCGCTCCGCACGGCGTTTCAGGACCTGCCGGAAGGCTCCTGGCTCGCAAAACTCTTCGGTTCCCGCCTTTCCGACTGGCAGGCCGCCCTTTCCGGCAATTCCGTCCCGTCCGACGATCTGGAACCCCTTTTCCGCCGTCTCTCCGGCACGTACGCCCCGGAAAAGAGGCCGGGAAACATCCTCCCCGGTTCGTCCGAAACGATTGACGCCCCCTTTGGCGTTCCTTCCCGCGTAACGCCCGCGGACAATGACGATCCGGTCAGTTTCTGAACCGGCTCTTCCCGAATTCGGAAGCAAAGAGCCTGTCGGCTGCCTTTCCGTGTTGACATCTTTCTCCCTCCCGCGGTTGCATTTCAGCCGTCTTTATGCTATATTATTTGGGCGCGGAGCATACGGCTCCGATTTTCTTATCCACGTTTACACACTTGACAGAAAGGCATTCCGTTGAAGACATCCCGTATTTCCGAGGGCATTCTGGAACACGCGCTCTCCGCCCTGACCGCCTGGGAAAATGACGGCGTCTCCCTCGACGACTGCTTGGACGACCTCCGCGCCGGGGATTTTCCCGCGAAAGCCGCCGTTGCGTCCCTCCTGTTCGAGTATTTCCGCCACAAGTATTTCCTGGATTCCCTGCTTATCAAACACGCCAGAAAGGGCAAGGTCAACCAGCAGATGCGTCTCCTGGTCTCCCTCGCCGCCGCCCAGGTCTTCTTCCAGACCGGGCTTCCCTGGCAGTCCGCCGTGAACATCGCCGTCGACACCGCCAAAAAGCTCCGCGGCCCCGGCGGAGGCGCGTTCGTAAACGCCATCCTCCGCTCCTATGTCCGCGACGATTCCATCGACCGCGCGCATATCCCCGCCGACTGCCCGCCGCTCCTTCAGGAACGCTGGACCGCCGCCTACGGGCCGGAACGCGCGGCCGCCATCCTCGGCCAGTTCGCCTCAAATCCGCCCATTTCCGTACGGCTGCGCCCCGGCGCGGACGTCTCCCTGCTGGCGGACTGCGGCCCGGAGCCGTTCGATCCCGACTTCGATACGGGCGATTTCCGGTTCTTCACCCTGAACAGCACCGCCGGACTTTTCGACAATCCTCTGCTTCAGGACGGCTCCCTCTACGTGCAGGATCCCGCCACGTCCATGGGGCTCGGCCTGCTGGAATCCGGACCATCCGGGGCGATCCTCGACCTCTGCGCCGCGCCCGGCGGCAAGACAATCATGCTCTCCGAGCTCGCCGCGCCCGGCGCGAAAATCACCGCCGCCGACCGTTCCAGAAAACGCGTCTCCACGCTGAACATCAACCTCCGGCGCGCCGGGGTCAAGGCGAAGACCGTCGCCGCCGATGCCCGCGAACTTCCGTTCCCGCCGCAGTCCTTCGACTTCATCCTCGCCGACGTCCCCTGCTCGAATACCGGCGTCATCCGCCGTCGGCCCGACGTCCCGTGGCGCTTCTCGAAAAAACGTCTCGCCGAACTCGCCGTGCTCCAGCACGCCATTCTGAAAAGCGCCGTCTCCCTGCTCCACCCCGGCGGCACGCTCCTTTATTCCACCTGCAGCCTCGAATTCGAGGAAAACCTCGGACGCGTCCAGCTGCTTCTTTCCGAATATCCCGATCTCTCGCTCGTCCGCGAACAGACGCTCTTCCCGACAAACACGCACGACGGCGCGTTCTCCGCCGTCCTGAAGCTGAAGCCCGCCTGAGCCGCATCCGCACGCACAACCGCAACCGAAAACAGGAAAGGTCCCGATCATGGCAACCGTCATCATCTCAAGCGGCATCACCAGTTCCGGTCTTGCCGTGACTGACGGCAACGGCCTGGAGGTATTCGGCACGGCGAAGAACACCTCCGTTTTTTCCGGCGGGTCCGCGACCGTCTTCTTTGGCGGAGAAATGCTTGTGACGCAGGTCAATGAAGCCGGGTTCCTGGATGTCTGCGGCGGCGTGGCGAACAGCAACACCATCCTCGGCGGCGGCCGCATCCTCGTCTCCGCGGGCGGCAGCGCCAACGTGAACAGCATTCAGAGCGGCGGGACGATGACGGTGGGCACGGCCGGACGGGCGTCTCTCGTCGCGAACAGCGGCGGCCTCCTGACCGTTTCCTCCGGCGGCACGGCGTACATCGCGAATGCCGCATCCGGCGGCCTCGTCGAGATCCTGGCCGGCGCTTCCGGCGTCTTCCTCACGCTTGCCGAAACCGGACGTCTGGTCATTTCCTCCGGCGGCATCGCCGAAAAAGTCAATTTGAACGGCATTGCAACGGTTTATGCTGCCGGTTCCGCTTCGGGCGTTACCGTCTCGGACGGCGGCAGATTCCTGGTCTCCGGCGGATTTGCGCAGGGCGTCAATATCCTCGCGGGCGGAAACGCCGTTCTGTCCGGCGGATCCGCGAACAATGCCGAGGTCGCCTCCGACGGGTTCCTCACGGTTTCCTCCGGCGGCACGGCTTCCGGCGTCGAGGTCAACGGCTGGGCGACGGTCATGTCCGGCGGCATGGTCGACAGCGTCGAGGTCAATCCGGATGGCTGGCTCGTCGTCTCCGCCGGCGGAAAACTGACCGGACAGATGACGTTTGCCGCAGGCACGACCGTAAATGTTTACGCAAACGCCGTTTTCGACTTCGATATCTCCGAGCTTGCGCCCGGTCCGGACGCACGCATCAACGATCTTTCCCTCGTGCACGGTTCGCCCGCCTTCACGCTTACGGTCTCCGGGTTCCAGACGCACGGCGATTATTCCCTTGCCGCCGGAGCCGCGGGGTTCAGCATAACGGTTTCCGTGGTAAACGCGGGCGGCGAAAAGCTCGGCACGCTCGAAGTCGGCCAGACCGTGAATATCAAAGGTACGGATTACACGCTGAATCTGGGCGCGGACGAGGTGCTGTCCGTCTCGGTCGGCGCGGCCGTCCTGGCGGACGCGAAGAGCGATATCAACGGCAACTGTATTTCCGACGTGATGTTTCAGCTCGTCGGCGGCGACTATGCCTTCGGCCAGATCGGGTTCTGGCTGGACGGCACGAACGAGTGGCAGAGCCAGATGT
>CACYZF010000003.1 GCA_902778895.1 uncultured bacterium | reverse complement strand
TCGGCGTCGACGAAATCCATATCGGACATGGTCAGGCGAACAGGGCCTTCCTCACGATTGTACGGGATTTGGAGAGCGGCGCGGTCATCCATGTCGGCAGCGGCAAAGGCGTTTCCGCTTTGGAAGGGGCTTTGAGCAAGCTGAATGCAAGCAAATTGCAAGTTGTTGCAATGGACATGGCAAATGCGTACTCCACCTGGTTTGCCGAACACTTTCCACGCTCTCAAATCGTGTTCGATCACTTCCACGTCATCAAGCTCATGAATGATAAGCTCGACCATGTTCGGAGAAGAGTGATGGGGAGATTGGATTCCATTCAGCAAAAGCAATTGAAAGGTTTGAGGTTCATCTTCCTCAAAAACAACGAGGATATCCCTGAAAACGCAAAAAAAATCCTGCGGAATATGAGGGGGAATTTCCAAGAGCTGGGAGATACCTATATGTTCAAGGAAGCGCTGAGAACCATCTACCGTGTCGTTCAAAATGGACCATTCGGGATAGGCTGGACGGAATCGTCAGTTACTGGACGTTCGGACACGTCAGCAATGCAAGCACGGAGGGCTTCAACAACAAAATCCGATGGCTCAATCGTATGGCTTACGGCTTCCGAGACCTGGAATACCTCAAGCTCAAAATCTACCAGCTCCCCCAAATCAACTGCGAGAAAGCACTATGACTTTTTGTCAGAAACCGTCGAAGAGGCAAAAAAAAGCGGACGCATCGGAAATGCGTTCGCAAAACAATCATCAAAAAGTGGCTGCCCGTCCAGGACTCGAACCTAGACTAAATGAACCAGAATCACTTGTGCTACCATTACACCAACGGGCAGTGAATGTGATAATAATATAGCCGCATTCGCGGAAAATGCAAATCGAAAACGGCGACAACATCGAAAAAACATGAAAAAAGGGGAGAAAAACGCAGATTGTCTTCCGGCGTTCCAGTCCGGCCCGAACGGTCTTCATCCGTCCGGATTCCCGGGATAATAACGGAGTAAACACAAATGGCAGTTGACTTTATGCACGTCCGCATGTATATTATATGCTCCATGTTTTTTTGAGAAAGGACACTGCTCATGGAAACGAAACCGAAAAAAACATTCCGCTGCGACATCGCGTTCGACGAATGCAAGGGCTGTTCCCGCTGCGTCGAGGCGTGTCCGCGTTCCCTCCTCAAACTCGGCGACGCCATCAACATGATGGGCTTCCCCGCCGCCGTTTATGCCGGAGAAGGCTGCATCGGGTGCGGCGCATGCTACTACAGCTGCCCGGAACCCGGCGCGATCACGATCGTCGAGATCACGGAAGACTGAAAGGAGTAACATAGAATGAACCGAACCAACCGCGTGCTTCTGAAAGGCAACGAGGCTGCCGTGTACGGCGCCCTGCTCGCCGGATGCGAATGCTACTTCGGATACCCGATCACGCCCGCCAGCGAGATCGCCCACGCCTCCGCCCGTCTTTTCCCGGCCATGGGCCGCGTTTTCATCCAGGCCGAATGCGAAATCGCCTCCATCAACATGGTGATGGGCGCTTCCGCCGCCGGCAAACGCGTGATGACCGCGTCCAGCGGCCTCGGCATCAGCCTCAAACAGGAAGGCGTCTCCTACATCGCCACCGCCGAACTGCCCTGCGTCATCGTCGACGTGATGCGCGGCGGTCCCGGCCTCGGTAACATCTCCCCCGAACAGGCCGACTACAACCAGGTCGTGAAGGGCGGCGGACACGGCGGCTACCGTTGCATCGTGCTCTCCCCCGGTTCCGTGCAGGAAATGTGCGACCTGACCATGCATGCGTTCGACCTCGCCGACAAATACCGCACCCCGGTCTACGTCCTCACCGACGGCATGATCGGCCAGATGATGGAAAAGCTCGAGCTGCCGGAACCGAAGCCGCGCCGCATGCCGCCCGCCTGGTCGCTCGACCGCGATGTCAGCGCCGACAACTGGATCAGCTCCATCTACATGGACCCGGTCGACCTCGAAGAGACCAACCGCCGCCTCAACCGCAAGTACGACGAGATCCGCGCGAAAGAACAGCTCGTCGAGGAATTCATGATGGACGACGCCGAATACGCGTTCGTCGCGTACGGCATCGCCTCCCGCATGGCGCGTTCCGCCGTGGATGAACTCCGCAAGCAGGGCGTGAAGATCGGTCTCGTCCGTCCGAAAACCCTCTTCCCCTTCCCCGAAAACGCGCTCCGCAAGGCCGTCAAAAACGGCGTGAAGCAGTTCTTCTCCGTCGAAATGAGCAACGGCCAGATGATCGACGACGTCCGCCTCGCCATCGAGTGCGCGCGCCCCGTCTCCCTCATCAACCGCATGGGCGGCAACGTGCCGACCGTGGAAGAAATCGCGAAACGCACGATGGATGCGATCAAAGGAGGAAAGTGATCATGAGCGAGAAAATCAAACTCGGCCGTCCCGCGGGATTCTTCGACGTCTTCGAACGCCGCCCCGGCGCCATCAAGAAAAATATGCACTACTGCCCCGGCTGCGGCCACGGCGTCCTTCATAAGCTCATCGCGGAAGCCATCGCCGACCTCGGCATCACACACCGCGTGGTCCTGGCCGCGCCCGTCGGCTGCGCCGTCTTCGCCTACTACTACTTCAAGTGCCGTTCCATCCAGTGCGCCCACGGCCGTGCGCCCGCCGTCGCGACCGGTCTCACCCGGTCCAATCCGGACGACGTGATCATCTCCTATCAGGGCGACGGCGACCTGGCGTCCATCGGCTTCAACCACATCCTGCAGGCGGCGAACCGCGGCGAGAACATGACCGTGTTCTTCGTGAACAATGCGATCTATGGCATGACCGGCGGCCAGATGGCCCCGACCACGCTGCCCGGACAGAAGACGCAGACCAGCCCGCTCGGACGCGACGTTCTGGAGACCGGCTACCCGATCCGCGTCTGCGAAATGATCTCGCAGTTCGATGCGCCCGTGTACGTGGAACGCTGCGCCCTGACCAGCTTCAAGAATATCATGGCCGCCCGCCGCGCCGTCCGCAAGGCGCTGCAGAACAGCATGGACAAGAAGGGCTTCTCCCTCGTCGAGTTCCTCTCCGGCTGCCCGGTCAACCTGAAGATGAACGCCCACGACATGAGCGAATTCATCGAAACGAAGATGACGAAGTTCTTCCCGCTGGGCGTCTATCTGGACCGCGCCGCGGAACGCGAACCGATCGTCCGCTCCGAAATGAATTACGACGCCGACAAGATCAAGAGCCTGCTCTATCCGGAAGAGATACAGAGCGAGCTCGGCGACTACAAGTGCTCCTCGCCCGTGTTCGACAGGGAATGCCGCGTGAAGATCAGCGGATTCGGCGGACAGGGCGTGCTTTCGCTCGGATATATCCTGGCCATCCTCGGCAAACAGCGCAACTTCAACGTCTCCTGGCTTCCGTCCTACGGGCCGGAAATGCGCGGCGGCACCGCCAACTGCTCCGTGGTCTTCTCCAAGTCGCATATCGGCTCGCCCGAAGCCGCCGAGAATTGCGACATGCTCGTCTGCATGAACCAGCCGTCCGTCGAGAAATTCCTGCCCATCCTGAAGGTCGGCGGAGTCCTCGTCTATGACTCCTCGACCGTCAAGCTGCCCGAAGGCGCGGCGAAGGACCACTACGTGTACGGCCTGCCCGCGTCCGACCTGGCGAACCACCTCGGCGATCTCCGCGCGGCCAACACGGTCATGCTCGGCGCCATCGCAGCCGTCATGGCGGACAACTTCCTGAACGACACGGACAAGGTGAACCTCGATACCGCCATGATCGAAGCCGTCCGCGAGATGTTCGCGAAGAAGGCGAAAGCCGCCGACATCAACATCGAGGCATACAAGACCGGCAAGGAGAAGATCGAGTTCAAGTCCGTCCCGAAGGCCTGAGCCCGGAATTAAGACATATCACTCCCCTCATGATTCACGATCCTACGAGATGAAAGCGAGGTGTCCATGAACAGAATCTACTACTTTTCATCGACCGGCAACACCCTGGCGGTCGCGCGCGAATTCGCGGCGAAGCTCGGCGACACGGAGCTCGTCTCCATCGCCGACCTCGACCGCGCCGGAGAGGTCGATCTCTCCGATGCGGACACCGTAGGCATCTTCTTCCCCGTGTACTGCTTCGGCCTGCCGGGGATCGTCCAGAAATTCATCTCCCGGATCGTGAAGGGGAGCGGCAAATACGTCTACTCCCTGTGCACCTGCGGCGGCATGAAAGGCTCCGCGGCGTATATCATGGAGGCTCTGCTGAAGGAACGCGACATCAAGCTCGCGATCTCGTTCAGCCTCACCATGCCGTCCAACTACATCCCGCGCTCCATTCCGGCCTCCGAAAACCGCATGGAGAAGCTCTTCGCGAAGGCGTCCCGCGACATCGTGTATGCCGTACGCGCCGTGAAGAAACGCAAGACCGAAGCGCTCCTGCACGTGTTCCCGTTCGACGTCTTCGGCGACGTCGTGGCGCAGAAGGCGGTCGCGTTCCTCTCGAACTACGACCGTTATTTCTGGGTCACGGACAAGTGCGATTCCTGCGGCCTCTGCGAGAAGATCTGCCCGGACTCCAACATCATCATGATGAACGGCATCCCCACGTGGCACGGACACTGCGAGCACTGCCTCGGCTGTCTCCAGTGGTGCCCGAAGGAAGCCATCCAGTTCCGCAAGGTCACGCTGAAGTACAAACGCTACCACCATCCCGCCGTCAAGGCCGAGGATATGATCCTGAAGATCTGCCGCTGAAGAAAGGAGCCGGGCCATGAACGACGACCTCATCCAACTTATCATGACGCGCACGAGCATCCGCGCGTTTCAGGACAAACCCGTCTCCGACGAGACGGTCGAAGTGCTCCTGAAGGCCGCGATGGCGGCTCCCTCCGCGAAGAATTCCCAGCCGTGGGCGTTCGTCGTCGTCCGCGACCGCGCCCTGCTTGAAAAACTCGGCGACAGCCTGCCCAATGCGAAGATGACCGCCGCGGCGCCCGTCGCCGTCGTGATCTGCGGCGCGCTGGACAAGGCGCTCCCCGGCGAGGCGCACGACTACTGGATCCAGGATGCCGCCGCCGCGACCGAAAACTTCCTGCTTGCCGTTCATGCGCTCGGGCTCGGCGCGGTCTGGACCGGCGTACACCCCATCTCCGAACGCATCCGCATCCTCAAGGACACGCTGCACCTCCCGGACGGCGTCGAACCGTTCTGCCTGATCCCGTTCGGCTACCCTGCCGTCCCGGCCTCAGTGAAGGATAAATGGGATCCCGCCATCGTTCACCGGGACATCTGGTGATTCTGTAATACACTTTCATCCTCTCCGGATTTCATTTTCAGAAGGGGCAAATCGTATTGATGTGCGGTTTGTCCCTGTTCTGTCTTCCGACATTCGCGGTTTGACACATGAAAAAGGATTATAATGAACACATCCCACCTCAAACGGGGAAAAAAAGATATGCTTATGTAATATAAACACTAAAGTATTAAAGAAATGAAACGACTTTTTTTCTTCCCTTCCTGGTTTCATCATGCATTTTTATCAAACCGGATATTTTTTCATCATTTCTGTACAATCGTCTACTTTTCAAGCTGATTTCGCGAAATTGAAAACATCCTGTTTATCAAATAATCCATACATTGTGTTAAATAATACATTTTCATTTTTTCGCCTCTGCGGTATATTAATAAGACAAATGTCACATGATGTGGCTATGTCGTTCAAAACAACATAAAAACATCCGGCTGCGCCCTGCGGAATGCCCCGTTCCCTCCGGCTCGGCCAGGCTGGAACAACCCGAAGGCGGTCTTATGAAAAAACAGTTCTTAGCAGTCACTTCCTGTCGCAAACTCCTTTTTATCGCGGACCGGATTCGTTCCACATCCGTGGGCGTGTTCGGCCTCGACGGCGATTATTCCTTCGCGCAGTTCCCCATTGTGAAATACTTCCTGGAGAATCCGGATTCCGTGCCGCAGATCAAGCGCCTTTCCGAGTACTCCGGCCTCAGCTCCGGCGCGATTTCCCAGGCGGTCGACCTGTACGTTGCGAGCGGCATCCTGGAACGCAAGTCGATCCCCGAAAACCGCCGCAGCACCGGCGTGCAGCTTTCGGCGAAGGGCAAAGCCCAGCGCAATGCCACGGTGGCTCTTCTCGCCAGACGTTTCGCCGCCTTCGAGTCCTCGCTTGATCCGGACACGCTCGCGAAATTTCGCGAAGTATTGGGCTTCCTCTACCAGTCCAGAACCGGGTCCGAGCATCTTGCCGCGAAGCATGTCGCCGACCTCTGCAAGCTTCCGTCCGAGCCGATTCCGATCCCGGCCGGCGAGACCGCGCCCGCCAAGCTGCCCTCCTGGCTGCTCCTGATCCACTTCGTGGACGCTCTCCGTTTCCCCGTGATGCATTTCCACTATGCGTCCCGTTCCGGCCGCACCACGCTCGGCAAGCTCCGCATCCTGAACTACCTCTTTGCCATTCACGGCCGCAAGACCCTCCCGATGATCAAGGATTTCGCGGACCGCTTCCACCTGCCGTCCGCAGCCGTCACGCAGACCCTGAACGCGCTGTATGCCGACGGCCTGGTCAACCGCATCCCCGGCCCGAAGGACCGCCGCGTCACGCTGATCAGCCTCACGGACAAGGGTGAGCATCTCTACCGTGTCTGCACGGCCTCCTACGTGCGTTTCATGAAGGAAGTGTTCGACAAGCTCCCGCAGGACCAGGTCGAGGCCTTCGTTGCCGCGCTTGAAGCCATGGCGGCTTTCCTCACCAGGGAACGTTTTGTTTCTCCGTACTCCGTCACGGTCGAATCGCTCTATCCCCCGATCTCCGAAGCCGAAACGGCTGATATCGACGTCGAAGCCGAAGCCGCGGAGATTGAAAAGACCAAGCTCGACTGAAACGCAATAACCGGGGCGGCGATTCCCTTTTTTTCTCCGCTCCGGCATATCCGTCTTCCTACGCCCGGATTTCCCGCATTCCGCCGGAATCCGGGCTTTTTGTATCATATTCGCCGGTCTCTGCTTGACTTTTGTGAGGAAACGCTGTATAATTACAGAACGATCCTGTTATTTCATCTTTTTTCCGATTCCAATCTTATAAACCAAAGGAACACCATGAAACATTTCAGCCTCTTCGCCTGCGCGGCGGCCCTCGCCGTCCTCTGCGGCTGTGCCAGCACCGGCGCGTCCACCGCCTCCACCCGGACCAGCTTCCCCGACAACGCGTTCAAGGAGATCCCGCAGGAATACTTCAGCGTCTGCGACAAGGGCGGCGTCATCAAGGACTTCAAGTACATGACGCGCGACAACCAGACCGTCGGCAGCCCCGAGTTCGAGAAATCCGGCCTTGTCTATCTGCCCTACGGCTACGACGAGAATGACACGTCCACCCGCTACAACGTGCTGTACCTGATGCACGGCGGCGGCGACAATCCGGGCTGGTACTTCGGCGGAGCGGGCCAGAACACCCGTCTCAAAAACGTGATCGACCACCTGATCGCGAACGGCGAGATGAAACCGCTCATCATCTGCGCGCTCTCCTACTACACGCAGTACAGCAACGACGCCACGAAGAACTGCATCGACTTCCACTACGAACTTGACAAGGACGTGATCCCGGTCTTCGAGAAGCAGTACCACACCTATGCCAAGGATCTCTCGCAGGATGCCCTCGACGCCTCCAGATGGCACCGCGGCTTCGGCGGATTCTCCATGGGCGCCTGTGCCACCTGGTCCGTCTTCGAGCACTGCCTCGGCGAAATGGGCTACTTCATCCCGATGAGCGGCGACTGCTGGGCCGTCGGACGCGGCAAGTCCGCCGAATCCGCCAAGTACCTCGCTGATTCGGTCGTCAAAAACGGCAAGACCGCGAATGACTTCTACATCTACTCCGGCTGCGGCCGCAACGACGTCGCGGAACCGAACATGACCCCGATGATCAGCGAGATGAAGAAGTATCCCGAAATCTTCAAGTATTGCGACAACTTCAAGGACGGCAACCTCTACCAGATGGTCTATGAACGCGGCGGACACGACATCAACTCCGTTATGCGTGTGATGTACAACGGCCTGCCCAAGATGTTTGACTGAGCTCCCGCTCCATAGTTTTTGTAAGCTCGTCCGCTGGCCCCGGTTTCCGTCCGGCGGACTTTTTGAAACAGCAACAAGGGACTCTCCGGCAGACGGCGTGTTGCCTGAGATTCTTCAATCAAAAGTTCTACCCACCAATGAGTACTGCGACTGATACGGATTCCGCCCGCCTGAAACGGGACTGGCGGATCAAGTTCGCTCTTCTGACGGCAGGCGTGCTCTTTGCGATCGCGTCGTGCATCAACGCCCCGGCCTATGCGTATGAGGACGGGTGCATCGTCCTGCAACACCTCGGGACCGTGGTCCTGCTGATCCCTCTGGCGCTGGAACTGAAGCACCAGCGGATGGGCGTGGCCGCCTGCGTCGGCCTTTTCCTGTTCACTTGCGTCCACATCGTGGGGGCCAGATACCTTTATTCCAACGTTCCGTATGACAAGTGGGCGAAGACCTTCCTGAACCTCGACATCGACCTCGAGGGACAATGGGAGATCAAGGCCGTGGGAACGGGCGTGATCCACGGGAACAAATTCGACCGGATGGTGCATTTCTCGTTCGGTCTGCTCCTGTTTCCGTTCATCTACCAGCTGACGAGGCGCCTGCTGAAGGATCTCAAGCCCGTTTACGCGCTCCTGTTCGCCTGGCTGGCCATTCAGTCGGCAAGCATGATCTACGAGCTGTTCGAATGGTTCCTTTCCCTCGTCCTGAGCCCGGAAAACGCCGAGAACTACAACGGGCAGCAGGGGGACATGTGGGATGCGCAGAAAGATATGGCGCTGGCGCTGGGCGGATCCACGATCTCCGCGCTCTGGATCTTCTTCGCCGGGAAGATGTGGTGGCGGCGATCACGGCCGGACGAATCCGCGAAACAGGACAAGTCTGCCGGCGGTTCCGCCTCCGTCTAGTCCGGTTGCGGCCCCTGTGATTTCGCCGGGCCGGAGCCGGAACGGTCAGCGTTTGGGTTTGCGGAGTCCGTACCGGAGCAGCTGAAGCGGGGTTTTCGTACAGCGCAGAATCAACTTGTGGGGAAACGGACGTGAATCCGGGAATGATTTCGGCTTCATTGCCTCATTGAGGAGCCTGCGGAACACCTCGCGGTGTGCCTTCATTTTCTCCAGAGCGGCAGCGCGGATCTTTTCCGGTTCCGGGGCATGCTCGACGAATTCCTGCACTGTCTCTGCGACCGCTTCGGGCGTATCGGGGACCGTCTTCACTGCGAAATCGGGAAACATCACATCGCGGCCGCCCAGACTCTGTGTGTTGACGATAGGAATGCCGCATAGGAGATATTCGATGCTGGCGAACATCGCCCCTTCGGCTTTCGAAAGGCAAAGCCCGCAGCGTGCTTTTGCGATTTCCGCCGGGATTTTATTTACATCGACATGGGAGGACCACACAGCATGCTTCAACTGCTGATGAATGACCTCTTCGGTATATGTTTTTTCTATGGCTTTCCAGGCCGGGTGCCCGATCAGGTGCAGAGATTTGATCTGCGACGCCAGATAATGGCGCTTGAAGGGTGTAATTCGGGCAATATATACGGCATCATATTGTTTCGGAAGACGCAGGATCGGATAGCGATTTTCATCGACAAAGGCATTGTGATTGCATAGCACAGTATGGATCCCAAGCCCGGAAAGAACGCGCACCTCGTTTTCGGAATTTGCCAGAAGCGTGATTGTTAGACGGCTGCATTGTGCCAATAAATCTTTGAGATCTCGGGCAAGCGGTTCCGAATTCTCCGGAGTTTCATGTTCCCAGCCGAACTGAAGAAAGAGATGTATTTTTTTTGCCCGGCTTTTGGAAAAACAATCTAAAAAAGCCTGGGAATTCTCAAAAAGCTCCTGCTCAAATGTGACCAGGACCAAAGGATCCCGGCAGAACACGGTGCACGGCAGATAATTGACCTCGAGATAGTTCTGATAAGACTTTTTCAATCGTTGCAGAATCTGATGAAACATGCCTGTTCATTCCAAAGGAAAAGATGACTGGATCATACGAAAATGTTATAATATACCATGCAGCAATCAAAATGCAAATCCTTTTGTTGAAAACCACCAATGGTAAAGGTGTTTCCGGCTTCCCGGAATCATTCGCACGAAAATTGAAACAAAAAACACCGTCTCTCCCGGAGAAAAGACGGTGCGGATCTTTTTGCTGAAACGGGGAATCAGCCGCGGCTGGATTCGAGCGCGGCGTAGTCCGCCATCATGCCGTCGTAGAGGCCGCGCAGGGAGGCGTCGGGCTCGATGACGGATGCGGAGGCGCAGAACATCGCGTAGAGGTCCTCGAACGGCGTATTGTCGATGCCGTTGGCGGCGCGGATGGCGGCGCCGAGGGACGCGGAGTTCGCGATGGAGACGGTCTCAATCTTCGCCTGGAAGACGTCGGCGAGGATCTGGCGGAACGTGGCGCTCTTGGACGCGCCGCCGGTTACGCGGATGCGCTTGAAGCTTCCGTCGCCCTGCCACGCGGAGTGGCGGCGCATGGTGAGCGCCTGGGATTCGAGCAGGCAACGGATCTGTTCCGCCTTGGACGCCGTGGCGGGGTCGAAGTTGCGGACGACGCCGGCGGGGACCGCGGGCGTGTTTTCCGCCTCGTAGTAGGGGAGCATCAGCTTGCCGCCGTTGCCGGGCTTGGTCTCGGCGCACGCCGTGACGTCGAAGAATTTCCAGTCCACGCCGAGCTCGTCGCGGAGATGCTCGCGGGCGAACGAGCCGTTCGTGAAGCAGATGAGGCTCATGAAGCCGCCGGCCGGGTTGCCGAACACGTGGCCGCATCCGTCCGGATCGGTCACGAAGTTCTGCATCGTGGCGAAGAACGTGTCGCTGGTGCCGAGGCTGATGACCGCGGTGCCGAAGGAGCCGCCGCCGACGCCGATCAGGCTGCACGGATTGTCGCCGGACCACACCACGACCGGGATGCCGGCGGTCAGGCCGTATTTCGTGAAGTAGGCGGAGAGCTTGCCTGCGACGGTGTTTGAGGGTTTCACGGGCGGGAGCTTGCTCATGAGGTCGGGAGCGGTGGCCGCCGTGATCTCGGGATCCCATTCGAGCTTATGGAGATTCAGCAGGTTCATGCCCGCGCCGTCGCCGTAGTCGATCGGGGTGTCCTTGCCGCACAGCACAGAGCAGAGGAACGAGCTTACGAGGTGCACGGTCTTCGTCTTCGCCCATGCTTCCGGTTCCTTCGTGGCGAACTTGCGGATCTGCGGACCGGTGAAGCGCACGATCGCCGGGCTGCCGGTGTCCCTGCGGAGGCGTTCGCCGAACTGTTCGGTCAGCCAGGCGCATTCCGCTTCAGTGGACTTGTCCATCCAGATCGGGGCGACCTCACGGGAAAGGATCGGCTTGAGCTGGTCGGCGAGAGTCTTTGCGGGATCCCAGTCGGTGATCGGTGCGCTCAGATAGACGGATCCGTGCTGCTGGCCGGAACCGGAGATGCCGGCGATCTTCGCCATTGGGAAATCGGCCTTTTTCATGCGGTCGAACAGCATGTCCATGGCGGCGACCCACATGCGCGGATCGGCGCAGCGGACGTTTTCGTCCTCGTTGGGGAGATATCCGCTCGGGGATTTGTATTCCGGCAGATCGTTCTTGAAGTTGACCGCGAAGGAGCCGACGACTTTGCCGGCGACGGTGTCGATGACCTCGGCTTTGAGGCCCTGCGTGCTGGAGTCAAGACCCAGATAGTAACTCATGGCTGCATCCTGTTCTGATGTTTGTTGGTTGGTGAAGTGAGAAATATACTACATAACAATAGCCTTGAAAGACGTTTTTTCAAGAGAACCCCTTGATTTTCTCCTTTTTTTCTTGCAGGGGCGGCTGTTTTCCGGAAGTGAAACGCCCGGCCCCACACAAGATGGAGCCGGGCGGCGTCGAACTGTCCTTAACCTGTCGGAATCGCGATGTGCGCGGATTTCCCTGAGTTCAACGGCCTTTGCGCGGGACGCCGTGCTGGCTTGGCGCGACGGGGATGCCGCCGCCCTTCTTTTCCGGAGTCGGCTTGGCTTTGGCTTCCGGCCGGACGACTGCCGTGCGCGCCGGTTCGCGGCGCGGTTCCACTCGGTGCGCCACAGGCACGGGACCATGGCCCGGACGCGGCTCCGGACGGACGATGACCGTGCGTGGCGGCGGAGGATCATGACGGCGCGGCGGAGGCGCCCATCTCGGCGGAGCAGGGGGACGCGGCCCGATCCCGCCCCAGATCCAGGCATTGGAGTAGAAGAACCAGCCTTCGTAGTACGGTACATACTCGCCGCAGTAGTAGCCGTAGCTGTACTCCGGGATCGTCGTGACCGTTTCCGTCACGACCGCTGTCGTCGGCGTAGTCGTGACAACGACCGGCGTGGTCGTGACGACGGGGGAGGTCGTAACGACAGTCGGCGTAGTCGTGACGACGGGCGTGGTCGTAACCACTTTCGTTTCGACGACACGTTCGCGGGGAGCCACGATGACCGGCGCGGGACGCGGTTCGAAGACCGCGCGTACCAGATTCACGATGTCGGCCGCAAGCTGGATGCCGTTGCTTGGCCGTGGCGGCCCGTGGTGGGGACCCTGTGCGAAAGCCGCCGGAGTGAGGATTACCGCCGCAGTGACCGCGGCGCCGATAGCGAGCGTCTTGTTGAGAGTCTTCATAGTCGGATCTCCTGTGTTGAGGGTTTAAGAATCAATTCGACTGACAAACACTCTTGCTTGTCGAATAAAATATAATTCAAATAATTCGTATTGTCAAATTGATTTTTAAACTTTTTTCGAATTTTTTTGGAAACCCGAATGATTTGACCTCAACTATATGGCGGGATCCTCCATGGATTCGTCTTTATCGAGATGGTGAACGTCCGTCAAAACCCCGTCCAGACTGTTGAGAATGGATGCGATGAACGGTTTCCGTTCGGTTTCGCGGCGCAGGGCCTCCGCATCCTCTTTCTGCTTGCGCTGCGCGGGCGTGACAAGCCCGGGACGGCGCTCGATGGTCAGGTACGCGCCCGGACGCTCCGCGATGGTCGCCAGCCTCATGTCGAGCAGGGGTTTTTCGCGCGAGATCAGGATGGATTCGCCCGCGGAATATACGGAATCGAACGCGACCTGAAGGCACGGGCCGTTGAACGAGATCACCTTTCCGGCGAGCATGGCCTGGGCGAGCGTTTTCTTGCAGAGCGTTTCGCGGACGTCGAATATCAGTTTTTCCCAGACGACCGGACCGGATATCTCCTCGACTTCGGCGTCGGCGTCTTTTTGAGCAGAAGCGGCCTCGGCGCGACGGCGTGTGCGCGGGGCTTTGACCCGGACGGCGTTTTCCTCCTCGGGGGGACGTTCGATGACCGGTTCGGAGATGACCTCGGTCTGAGGTTCTTCCTTGAATTCGGCGACCGGCTCGGAAATGACCTCGATCTGAGGTTCCGGCGCGGTTTCGGGTTTCACCTCGGTTTGAGGTTCGGGAAGCGGTTCGGATATAGGTTCCTGTTCTTCTTTCACCTCAGTCTGAGGTTCCGGAACATTTTCCTGTTTTTCTTCGGCCTGCGGTTCCGGCTCCGGTTCTGTTTTCACCTCAGTCTGAGGTTCCGGAACGGCTTCCTCTTTTACTTCGGGCTGAGGTGCGGCAGGGGCGCTGTCAACGGACGTTTTTTTTTCCGTTTCCTGCGCGGCCTGAGCTTGCGGCTGTTTTCCGATTTCGTTCACGGGTACTGCCGGGATGGACGGCACGGCGAACTGCGAACCGGGAGCGGTGAACGACTGCCCGGCAGGGAGTTCGTACAGGGGAACGACGGATTCGAGGGGCGCAAGTTCGCCTTTCGAACGGATCTGGTTGAGACGTGCGATGAGGTCGGCGATCTGAGGCGCGTGAGCGATGCGCATGGCTTTCAGGAGGATGGATTCGAGAAAAACCTGCTTGTTGATCGCGTCGCGGAGCAGGTAGCCCGCGCCGGAGATGCTTTCGAGGAGGCGCTGTACCGAGGCGGGCGCGACCGTGTCGGCGATACGCCGGAACGCGTCGATCTTCTCCGGCGTTTCATCAAGCACGGAGGCTGTGTTGCTGCCGAGGATGCGGCTGAGCAGGATTCCGCGGAGCCAGGAGATGATTTCCTCGAAAAGGGTTTCGAGGTTTTTGCCCTGGTCGGCGAAATCGTGGATGTCGCGGATCACGGCTGCGCGGTCGTTGTGCGTGATGGAATTCAGGAGGGCCTCCATTTCTCTGGGCGCGGTAAGGCCGAAGAGATTGAGCGCCTGATCCTCGGTAATACCGGATTCGTCGCCTCCGAAAAAGGAAATGAGCTGGTCGAGCAGGGACTGAGCGTCGCGCATGCCGCCGTCCGCCGCCTGGGCGATGACGTTGATCGCGTCGTTGGAAATCTTGACGTTTTCGGCGTCGGCGATCATCTTGAGGCGCGCTGCGATGGCGGTGGTCTGGATGCGCCGGAGGTCGAACCGCTGGCAGCGGGAAATGACCGTGGGGAGGACCTTGTTGACCTCGGTCGTGGCGAAGATGAACTTGGCGTGGGCGGGCGGCTCCTCAATGGTCTTGAGGAGGGCGTTCCACGCGCTCTTCGAGAGCATGTGCACTTCGTCGATGATGTAGATCTTGTACTTGGACCGGATGGGAAGGTGCTGGACGTCCTCGCAGAGTTCGCGCGCCTTTTCGACCTGAGTATGCGTGGCCGCGTCGATCTCGATCACGTCCACGTTCGTTTCGTCGGCGATGGAACGGCAGGATTCGCATTCGCAGCACGGTTCTCCGTCCTGCGGGTGTTCGCAGTTCAGCGCCTTGGCGAAGATGCGCGCCGTGGTGGTCTTTCCGATGCCGCGCGGCCCGACGAAAAGGTACGCGTGGGCGATTCGGCCGGACTTTACGGCGTTTTTGAGCGTGCGCGCGATGTGTTCCTGTCCGACCATGTCGGAGAACCGCTGCGGACGCCATTTTCTGGCGATTACCTGATAAGACATTGCTGGGCTTCCTTCCGTTGGGCGCGGGGGATCACATGTGCCATGTATTGAGGCGGACGGCCTGCCACAGCGAGCCGACCGGGTCGATCTTTTTGCGTTCCTTCACGGCCATGGGGATCGGCACGTGGGTGAAGGATTCGCTCCAGTGGCCGATGACGACGTCGGTGCGGCCGCTCATGGCGGCGTGGACGGCGTTCTGCGCGAGCATGAGGCAGAAGACTGCGTCGGTGCCGTTGGCGGCGCCCGCGCGGATCTGGTAGGTGGGGTCGAAATACTTCACATTGACCTCGAGTCCGGCTTCCTTCGCCTGCTTTTTGATCTCGTCCTTGAGGAAGATCCCGATGTTCTTGTTCAGCAGGTTGCCGGACTTGTCGTATTCGCGTTCGCCGGAGATGAGCTCCTGGCCCGCGCCTTCGGCCACGATGATGACGGCGTGATGGCGGCGGCGGATGCGTTCGAAGAGATGCGGCATGAACGCGTTTTTGCCTTCGTTGAGCGTGAACTTCACCTCGGGGACGAGGCAGAAATTGATGTGCGTGTTGGCGAGCGTGGCGTAGGCGGCGATGAATCCGCTGTCGCGTCCCATTACGTGGATCAGCCCGATGCCGTTGTAAGCGCCCTTCGCCTCGTTGTGGGCGGCGGTGATGATCGGGTTCGTGGCGTACACGGCGGTCTCGAATCCGAACGTGCGGTCCATGAAGCAGATGTCGTTGTCGATCGTCTTCGGGATGCCGACCACGCTGATTTTCAGGTTGCGTTTCTTCGCGGCCTCGGCGATGGCGTGGGCGCTGCGAAGCGTGCCGTCGCCGCCGATGCAGAACAGCATGTTGATGTCCATGCGGACGAGTGTTTCCAGCATCTTCTCCGGGTCCTGCGCGCCGCGCGAGGAGCCGAGGATGGTGCCGCCGGTCTCGTGGATGTTGTCGACCGTGTCCTCGTTCAGGATGATGGGCTGGTAGCCCAGATCGGAATTGAGGCCAGCGTAACCGTAAGGGATGCCGTAGACCAGCGGCACGCCGTAGGTCTGGCGCAGAGTCAGCGTGAGCCCCTTGATAACGTCGTTCAGGCCGGGGCAGAGTCCGCCCGCGGTGAGGATGGCGGCCTTGCTCCAGCGCGGATCGTGGAAGATCATCTTGCGGATGCCGGCGCGCTCGAAGACCGGCACGCAGCCGTTCATGGCCTTTGTGTGTTCGAGCAGGGAGGTGTAGTCGCGGTCGAGCACGATTGCTTCGTCGTCGGCATGGAAATGGACCGGACTGTCGGTGAGCGGGGATTTGATCTGGCATTCGCCAAGTTTGCTTACTTCAAAGAATTTGGGGCTGACGGACGCTGGCATGGGTAAGGATCCTTCCTTGATGCTGGTATCGGTGCGGTTTTAAAATTTAAGAGAGAATATATACCCGTTTTTGATGCTTTTCAAGGTGTTTTTCCGAAAAAAACATGGTTTGACGTTCCGGTTCCGCGCCTCTTTTCCGGGATAATTGCGGACTCGGTTTGATTTCTTTCGGAAACGGTGGTACATTATTGTATGAAACTACTCAGATGAACTCGTTTTTCAAGAAGGGTGAAATCATGTCCGAATCCCGTTCCGCGAAGCTGGCCGCATATCTTCTGTTTTCCGCCATTTTCCTGTCCGTGCTCCCCGGATGCACCAAGCGCATCAATACCTCGAACGAGGATAAATACTACAAGTCGCTGACCGAGGTCATGGATTCCCTGCCGGCCTCGAAACACCATGAGTTCGACGAAGGCATGGCCATGATCTGGTTCTATTCCGAATCCGACGCCGCCACCAACGCCATGATCGACGGCAAATCCGGCAAGGAAATGCTGGTGCTCATGGAGGAAATGAAAGCGTCTCTTCCGAAGCTCGATACTTCCTCGAAAGAAGCATACGAAAGCTCCCTTGCCAAAATGAAAGCCGGACTTCCCCCGTCCAAGGTCACCACATTCAACGACTGGTTGAAGGAAATGCCCGCATACCGCAAGGGTAATCCGAAGATCGAATCCCTCGACGGCATGACGTTTCAAAAGATCGTCGAGAACCGCGATTTCGTCAACAGCCAGAATCCCGGCGTCCAGCAGCAGTAAGACCGCCCGGATTGGATGATGACAGCCGGTTTCCGCCCGGTTGCATGATCTGTTTTCCGCTTTATCGTTCACACATTGTTTCTTTCCAGAATGATCCCGTTTGCTTTGCTGGCGGGAAATCCCGAATAATCTTGTAGTCTTACCTTGATTTCATCCTTTAGAGGATGTATATTAAGTCAATCGTTTTTCTTGGCGGCATTCATGCCGCTTTAACAAGCCAATTCTGGAAAGGCCGAAAACTCTTATGGAAAGAAAGCTCTTTGGAACCGACGGAATTCGTGGACAGGCTAACTCCCACCCCGTAACCCCGGAAATCGCCCTTAACCTCGGCAAAGCCCTTGGTAAGATCTACGTGAACAGCCAGCACGGCGCCACCGCCGTCATCGGCAAGGATACGCGCCTCTCCGGGTACATGCTCGAAACCGCGCTTACCGCCGGTATGGTCAGCACGGGGATGAAAGTTTTCCAGACCGGCCCCATGCCCACCCCGGCCATCGCCCACCTCGTCAAATCCATGAACGCTTCCTGCGGCGTTATGATCACGGCCTCCCACAATCCCGCCAAGGACAACGGCATCAAGGTCTTCGGCGGTGACGGCTTCAAGCTCCCCGACGAAGAGGAAGCCCACATCGAAGAGATCATGTCCGGCACCATCAACGGCGTTGCCGGCGATAAGATTGGCAAGGCGTTCCGCCTCGACGACGCCCGCGGCCGTTATATCGAATTCGCCAAGCAGACGATCGGCAATATTAGCCTCCGCGGCCTCCGCGTGGTGCTCGACTGCGCCAACGGCGCTTCCTACGAGATCGCCCCGACCATCCTGCGCGAACTCGGCGCCGAAGTCATCGCCGACTCGGTTTCGCCCGACGGCATCAACATCAACTACAACTGCGGCGCCACCCATCCCGAACGCATCTGCCGTCTCGTGCGCGAATACCGCGCCGACGTCGGCATCACGCTCGATGGCGACGCCGACCGCGTGATCTTCAGCGACTGCCACGGCAACGAAGTGAACGGCGACCGCATCATCGGTCTCTGCGCCCTCGACATGAAGGCCCGCAAGCGTCTCCCGAACGACACCATCGCCGTTACCATCATGAGCAACCTCGGCCTTGTTGACGCCATGAAGAAGGCCGGCATCACCACTGAGATCACTCCCGTCGGCGACCGCTATGTCATCGAACGGATGCGGGAAAAGGGTATCTACCTGGGCGGCGAACAGTCCGGCCACCTGATCTTCCTCGACTACGCCACCACCGGCGACGGCATCGTTTCCGCGCTCCACGTCCTCAAGCTCATGAAGCAGCAGAACAAGCAACTGCATGAGCTCACCGGATTCATGGAGGAATACCCGCAGAAGCTCGGCGGTCTCAATGTCCAGCAGAAACCCCCGCTGGCCGAGATTCCCGGTTACAACGACCTCGTCGCGCAGGCCGACAAGGAATTCGCGGGCACCGGCCGCACCGTCATCCGCTACTCCGGCACCGAGAACAAGGTCCGCATCCTCGTCGAGGCCAAGGATGAAGCCCTCGCCCAGAAATGGTATGACAAGTTCAGCGAGTTCCTGAAAAAGGCTCTCTGCTGACCGTTCCCCCCGCATCGAATGCGGCTCCCGGGGCGATCCGCCCGCCGCTTCCGTCCCCCTTTCCCGCGTCGGAGAGGGGCATGCGGGACCGGCGATTGAATACGGAACCATCCTTCCGCCGCATTCCGAGGAATTCTTCGTGCCGTTTCCCCGGCCGTTTTCCCCGGTTTTCCGTCTCCCCGGGCCGCATTCTCCAACGCAAATCTGCATGAACCACGGAGAACCATAATATGTGCGGAATTGTAGGATACACCGGGCCGAAGCCCGCGTTCGCTTTTCTCATCGACGGCCTCAAGCGCCTGGAATACCGCGGATACGATTCCGCCGGGATCAGCCTCCTGAACGGTGATTCCGTCCTGACCGTCAAATCCATCGGCAAAGTCGTCAATCTTGAGGCGAAGCGCCCCGCCGGCGAGAAGAAAATGCACACCGGCATCGCCCATACCCGCTGGGCCACGCACGGCATCCCCAGCGAACGCAACGCCCACCCTCATACCGATGAGAAGGGCCAGTTCGCCGTCGTCCACAACGGCATCATCGAAAACCATGCCGACCTTCGGAAACGCCTCGAGGCCGCCGGGCACAAGTTCGCGTCCGACACGGACAGCGAAGTCATCCCGCACCTGATCGAGGAATTCTACAACGGCGACTTGGCCGAAGCCGTCGCCGCCGCCCTCCGCCAGATCTCCGGCACCTACGGCATCGCGGTCATTTCCTCCAGGCACCCGGACACCATCATCACCGCCCGCCTCGGCAGTCCCATCGTGGTCGGCCTCGGCAAGGACGCCAATATGGTCGCCAGCGACGTCACAGCGCTTGTGACCTATACCCGCGACGTCATCTACCTGAACGACGGCGAAATGGCAATCCTCACGCCGTCCAAGGTCGAACTCCGTACACTCGCGAATGTCCCGGTCCAGCGCCAGGCGTCGCAGGTCTCCTGGGAGATCTCCGCGGACGGCAAGGGCTCCTACGATCACTACATGCTCAAGGAGATCTACGAGCAGCCCGAATCCGTCGAAAACTCCATCCGCGGCCGCCTGAACTTCAAGGCTGCGAACGCCGTGCTTTCCGGTCTCAACCTCACTCCGCGCGAGATGGCGCAGATCAACCGCATCGTCGTCGCCGCCTGCGGCAGCAGCTTCCACGCCGGTCTCGTCGGTTCCTATTACTTCGAGGATATTTCCGGCATTCCGGCGTCCGTCGAACAGGCCGCCGAGTTCCGTTACCGCAACCCGATCATCGAACCGAACACGCTCGTGCTGCCGATCAGCCAGTCCGGCGAGACCGCCGACACGCTGGCTGCCGTCCGAGAGGCCGTGAACAAAGGTGCGATCGTCGCCTCGCTCTGCAACGTCGTCGGCTCCACCATCGCCCGCGAAAGCGGACGCGGCATCTATCTGCACGCCGGGCCCGAGATCAGTGTCGCCTCCACCAAGGCGTTCACCTGCCAGGTGACCGTCCTGCTCATGCTCGCACTTCTTCTCGGACGCAACCGCCGCCTCAATCACGAATGGGGTGAAAAGCTCGTCACCGAGATCGAAACCATCCCGGATCTTCTCCGTGAAGTGCTGAAGCAGGCCCCGCGCATCGAACAGATCGCCAAGGCCACGGCGCATGCCAACGATCTTTTCTACATCGGCCGCGGTTGTCTCTATCCGGCCGCCCTTGAAGGCGCGCTCAAGCTCAAGGAGATCAGCTACGTCCATGCCGAAGGCTACCACGCCGCCGAGCTCAAACACGGTCCCATCGCCCTGCTCGAGCCTTCCGTCCCCGTCGTCGCTCTCTGCAACAGCATCCCGGGCAAGGACAAGATGCTCGGCAACATCCAGGAATGCTGCGCGCGCAAGGCCCCGATCATCGCCGTCGTTTCCGGCGACGACGACTGCTGCGACAAGTTCACGGACAGCATCATCCGCGTTCCGGACAGTTCCCGCTTCGTCGCCCCGATCACCACGGTCGTCGCGCTCCAGATATTCGCCTACTACTTCGCCCGCGAACGCGGTTGTGAGATCGACCAGCCCCGCAACCTCGCGAAGAGCGTTACGGTCGAGTGACGCTCATGAATGCCGCCGGGGATTCCGCATTGCGCGTCAAGCCGGGTTCGCCGCCGCCCTCGCTGGCGGGGATCCGGTGCGTGATGATGGACCTCGACGGCACGGTCTACGAAGGCGATACGCTGTACCCGACGTCGCTTCCGTTCTTCGACGCGCTCACCCGGCACGGCGTCGCCTGGGGATTCGTTACCAACAACACGTCGCGGAGTATCGATTCCTACGTCGAACGTCTCCGCGGCATGGGAGTCCCGCTCTCCGGACGCGACCAGATCGTGACCCCGGTCCTGAGCGTCGTCGACGTCCTCCGCACGGAGTTCCCCGCGTATCGACGTTTCTTCCTGCTCGGTACGGAGGATTTCCGGAACGAAATGCGGTCCTTCGGACTGGAGGAGACCGCCGATTCCCCGGAAGACCGGCCCGACGCCGTCATCACGGCCTTTGATAAGACGCTGAACTACGATCGCCTCTGCCGCGCTGCCTGGTGGATCAAAAACGGCGTCCCGTGGTTCGCCACGCATCCCGACGTGTTCTGTCCCACCACCGAACGCACCTGGCTCGTGGATTGCGGCGCGATCACGGCGTGCCTGGAGACCGCCACCGGCGTTTCGTGCCGGCGCGTCTTCGGCAAGCCCAATCCCGATATGCTTCAGGTGATGATGAAACGCCTCGGCCTGCGACCCTCCGAGCTCCTCATGGCGGGTGATCGCGAGCACACCGATATCGAATCCGGCATCCGCGCCGGTGCGCGAACCCTGCGGATTTCCTCGGGCGTCGGCGGCGGCACGGCGGAGACCCGTGCGGATTACTGCTGCGCCGACCTCGGCATCTTCCATCGGGCGCTCTTCCCGGAAGACGCCGTCTGATTCCGCCTTTCCTTTCCGCGGTCTTTCTCTTTCCCGCCGTTTCATCGTCGTTTGTGAAACGTTCCAAAACGGTCTCCGGATGATTTGTCCCGTCGTGTTTTTCAAAACGGAGGAAAAGTGAAACATTTTGATATGATTATCACTCCGTTTTCCGTGTCAAAAACGCCATGTCCGTCGAACGCTCTCCCGAAAGCGCAAAACACCATTTTGGAACATTTTTTGTGAAAAGTACTTTAAAAGCGAAAGAAAATGTTAAAAAACAGGACTATTTTTCTCAAAAAGTAACGTTTCGCGCTTGAAATCAGAAAAATGAGTGCTATGTTTTAGAATTACCGATGCAGTCTTGTGTCCTGACGGGACGCTTGTCATCGACTTTTAACTCAAAAATGATAAAGGTATAAAACATGTCGACACTTGCGACAATCCTCAACACGCTCGTCGTGATTCTGGCGGTGCTTCTGATCGCCCTCATTCTTGTGCAGCCGTCCAAGAGCGGCGGCGGCTTCGGCTCCGCGTTCGGCGGCCTCGGGGAAAGCGTTTTCGGCGCGCAGGCCATGAGCCATCTTTCCAAGCTCACGGTCTGGTGCATTTCCATTTTCTTCGTTCTCACGCTTGCTTCCGCCATTATCGCCGGTCACATGAAGTCGGCCGACACGAGCGTGGTAGAGGAATCCTCCCTGGTGATGGGCGCTACCGGAGCTGAAAAGCCTGCCGAAGTTGCCGCGGAAGCCGTGAAACCCGCTGAAACGGCTGTGGAAACGGCCGCCGCCGCGGAAGAAAAAAACGCCTCGGAGCCGCAGAACTGAACCTGAACGGATAAAAAAGTTCCGGGATTAAAAAAAATAATCTGAAATTTTGGAGAAACGCACTTGAAAGAATCGGAAAACAATAGTATTTTCTATTCATGGATGTGTGTATTCTCATTAAGCAATAAACCACGAAGAGGTCTGGAATCATGAAAAAACTTCTCATCGCACTTTTCGCGGCTGCGGCATTTACCGTTTCCGCTCAGACCGCCCGCTCCGGCAGCTGGGCGATTGAGTTCCCGAAAGAGGGGAAAGCTGTCAATATTTCCCAGACCTTTACCCCGTTCTTCAAAATTGAGAACGAGGAGCGCGTGATCGACATGCGCCTGAACGAACGCGACATGAACAGCGCCAAGCACTGGCTTGCGATCGACGTCGCGTTCACCACGAACAAGCCCAAAAGCGCAGCACAGTGGCCGAAATGGCTCGACAATGTCGAAGTCGAGGTCAACGTGTTTCTTCCCACCTCCGACGACCGCGGGAACATCAGTTGGACCGTGATCGGCGGCAAGCAGACGCTTGCCTCGCTCCAGGCCAACGACGGACGCCATTTCGTCCGCATGATGGTCCCCCCCGAAGTCATCTACCGTCATTTCGTGTTTGACGGCGCGTCCGGCGACCTCTCGAAGGACTACAACAAGATCACGGGCGACCTGAAGAAATATGCCAGCGACCTGCCCGTGATGGCTGCCATTTCCTACGGCGGACGCACCGTGTACGGTTTCCAGACCTGCGGCAAGGAGATATTCTCCCGCCTGGACAAGAACCAGAGCAACCAGCGCACGAAGCTTTTCTACACGCTCGTGAAGGGCGAAGGCGAAAACGGCGCGCCCACCGCTGCCTCCACGGCCAAGCTTTTCGATTACATCGCCAAGAACAAGTTCAACCCCCAGACCTTCAAATATATGCCTGATGAATTGCTTCCCGTTTCGAAAACCCCGTTCGCATGGGTCCTCTTCGACCGGTTTGAAGCGATCAAAGAAACCTCAGGGAAATAACCGATGGCACAGCAAAACTTAATCCTCTGCATCGACATTGGCGGCGACAGCATCAAGGCCGCTGAATTCTCGTATGTTCCCGGGCAGAGCCTGACCCTGGAGCGTTTTGCGTATACGGAATACGAGTTCTCCTCCGACGAACCCCCGGAGGACGTGATCCTCAAGACGCTTACCGACGTCATCAGGACGAACGGCTTCACAGCCCGTGACGTCTATGTCTCCCTTTCCGGCAAGAACGCGTTCGTCCGGTTCGTCAAGATCCCGGCGATGACCACGGACAAGGACAAGATACAGGAGATCATCTCCTACGAAGCGCAGCAGGCCATCCCGTTCTCCTCGGATGAGGTCGTGTGGGATTCTCAGCTCCTCCAGCCCATGGCGGAATCCGACGGCAGCGAAATCGATGCGATGATCGTCATCGTGAAGAAGCAGGAGGTCTCCCGCATCTCCGAACTCGTGGAAAAGCTCGGCAAGCGCATCATCCTGATCGAAGTCGCCGGCACTTCCTGCTACAACAGCGCACGCGCGAACAACGTCGGCGCCAACGAATGCCAGATGATCCTTGACATCGGCGGACGCTGCTCCACGCTCATCTTCCTCGACGGTTCCCGCTTCTTCGTCCGCACGATTCCGATCGCGGGCGATACCATCACCCAGCAGATCGCCAAGGAATTCAACATCTCCTACGCGGACGCGGAGGAAATGAAGCGCAAGCACGGTTATGTCTCCCTCGGCGGCGCCTACGAGGAATCCGACTCGGAAGTCGCCTCCGCCGTCTCCAAGATCGTCCGCAACGTCATGACGCGTCTGCATGGCGAGATCAACCGTTCCATCAATGTTTACCGCGCCACCCAGAAGGGCCGCAAGCCGGAAAAACTCTTCCTCGCCGGCGGCACCTCCATTCTCCCGTATGCTCCGCGGTTCTTCTCCGAAAAACTCCGGATTCCGGTCGAATACCTGAACCCGTTCCAGGTCGTCGGCATCGGTCCGGCGGTCGACCAGCAGGTCCTTTCCGAGGTCGCGCACCTGTACGCGGAAACGATCGGTCTTGCGCTCCGCCGCATCGGCACGTCGCCTGTTGAAATCTCCCTCATTCCCGATTACATCCGCAAGCAGAACGAATTCCGCTCGAAACGCCCGTTCTTCTTCGCCTCCGCGGTCGTCGTGCTGCTCTTCTTCGGCATCACGCTCTGGACCATGTCGCAGCAGGCGGAGAATATCGCGAGCAAGAGCGATCAGTTCAGCTCATACGTCTCCCAGCGCGAAGCGGTCCAGAAACGTGTGAAGGATGCCAGCAGCAAGCTCGCCGCGGCCAACGGCGAATTCGACGAGGCTGTCGATCTTCTGAAGAAACGCAACAACCTTATCGCGTTCTATTCGCTCATCCGCAGCTGCATCCCGGACAACGTCTGGCTTACCGATTTCTCGATCTCCAACGCCCCCAGCGCCCAGATCAAGAGCGCGACTACCGCCACGAATGCCGCCAACAACAATCCGGAATCGGCCCAGAACGGCGGCGGTCTGTCGATGAACATGCCCGAGAACGGCAATGAACCGGCGGATGGTCAGGACGGAACTCTCAACAACGGTCTGACCTGGATCAACATGGTCGCTTACGTCATCTGCGAAAAGAATGACACCTGGTTGAACGACCGCAGCGCCGCCATCAACAACATCACCTCGAAAATGAAGGAAAATCGCAGCATTTTCAAGGCGAAAGACGAAGAGATCATGATCGTGTACGATGAAGGACGCGACATCTGCGATCATCTCACCATCCGAAAATTCCTGCTCGCCGTCGAACTGACGGAACCCATCGATTCGCCGGAATTTGAAAAGGCGCTCGCCAAAAAGCTCTCACCCATTCCGTCCGAAGACGATGACGAGGAGGAAGAAGAATGAAACAGTTTATCCTGAAAAATATTGTCCTCGTGGTCATTCTGGGGCTTACGCTCATCGGCAGCATTGTTCTTTTGTTCTTCGTTGATGGGAAGAGACGGACGATCGACGAGGCCATGGCGACCATTGAGGAAAACGCCCGGACGATTGAATCCATTGACTCCGCCCGCAAGCCCAACAGTGTTGCGGAGAGCGAAACAAGAATCAAGGCCGATACCGAGACCCTGAGCAAGAAAAATGTTCAGATTTACCGTCATTTCGGCAAGCCCTACCGTCAGGCTCTCCTGAAGCTCCTGAAGAATATCGCGTCTTCAGCCGAACTCAGCACCGAGCTTCCGCTTGATCCGAGTCTCGTTGCCAAGCCCAAACCGAAAGTCGAACCGGAAGAGACCGAGGAAGAGGTCGAAGAAGACGAAGAGGAAGTCGCGGAGACCAAGCCCGCAACTCCTGCCGCTCCGACCGACGAGGAAAAGGCGGTCTTCAATCCCGAGAAGAATCTCGTTGTTCTCGCCTTTGACGAAGATACGCTTCGCGCCAAGCTCGCCGAGATTTATGCCGAAGTCCATCAGGAATCGGAATCCTCCGACGATACGTTCGTGATTCCCGATACGATTCAGTCCGAACGCACGCAGCTTTTCGAGAAGCTCTTCGACGCGATCATCGAAGCGCCGGAGGCGGTCGATCCCGCCCGTGCCGAAGATTTCCGCAAGGCCGCCGCCGCGAAGTTCGCCCAGGCGTTTGCCATCTTCCGTGACGACGTTCAGGATCTCACGCTGGAGAACGTGAACGACAGAGTCGCGCACGAGCTCTTCCTCGACGCCCTCGGACTCCCGCGCCTGATGCGTCAGCGCGACTGCAAGAACTACATCGACTACCTTTACGAAAAGTATCTTTCCTCCGACATCATCCCCGGCCTTCCCGAAGACGATCAGATCGAAAAGGAACGCCTCGTGGTGGATTTCATCTACGGCAAGAACCTCAACCGTCAGGCGCTCCCCGTGCCTGAAATGGTGATCCCGATCATCCGCAACTTCCAGATCAAGGAAGATCTCTTCCGCAGAATGAAGGACTCCGGGATCGGACGTCTGATTTCCATGACCGCCGGCGCGTTCTACGGGTCCACTCTGGACAGCGACGCCGAAGGTCCGATCCTCTCCTTCACCTACACGCTGGAGATGATGGGGACCATGGATGCGTTTGACAAGTTCATCAATTCCCTGCAGGGCGCATATAAGAACGACCGCGTGTACGTCATCAAGGACATCAAGTTCTCCGCTCCCTACGAAGACCTGATTAACGCGAACGCCGTCGTGGCCACCCACATGGATTCCGGTGCAAACAATACGGCTGTGGTCCGCCGCAATCCCGCGGCCGGACAGGTTATCCCCGGAGCGCCTCCGGCCGGCGCCACGGCCCAGCAGACTGCCGCTGACCAGACCGCCACGGCGCTGGTTTCCACATATGAACTTACCGACCCGCATCACCCCGAATACGGCCAGCCCCTGATCGGCGAAAACCGGGACGAGATTAAATGCACGATCGTGGTGAATTATCTGTTCTATCGTGCAGACAATATCACCCCCCAATGAGACGGAGTAGGATGACATGAAAAAGTTTTTTCTCGCACATTATGAAAAGATGATCCTGGCAATCCTGCTTATCATTTTCACGGCATTGCTTTATTATCAGCTGATGTTCATTCAGCGGGCGCAGGACCAGAAGGTTTCCGATTGGGTCAATCGTGTTCCGCCGCCCTCCGACTACGACCCCATTGATTTCACCTCCGGCCCGAAGTACAAAATGGAGACGATCTTCTCCGACTGGAATACGGTCGAACCGGCCGTCGCGGCCCTCGACAAGACCCAGCTGATGTCCCCGTACCCCATGGCCGAATGCGTGTTCTGCCACGCCATGATCCCCGCCAACTCCTATCCGGCCATCGGTGAGACGAAGAACGGCAAATGCCCTGCCTGCGGCAAGGCGCTCGCCCCCCGCATTAAGGTTGAAGAAGACGAGCTTGCCGGCAAGGCCGACCTGAACGGCAACAGCATCCCGGATGAATGGGAAAAGGAATTCAATATCTCCGCCGAATTCACACTGGCGGATTCCGATGAGGACAGCGACGGCTTCACGCTCATTCAGGAGTACAGAGCCAAGACCAATCCCACCGACCCGCTCAGCCATCCGAAGTATATTACGCAGGTCTATGTCGATGCCGTCAGCCAGCAGCGTTTCACCGGTCTGGAACTGGTCTCCGTCGACAGGACGAAGAGCGATAAAAAGGATTGGCAGGCCACGTTCAACGTCGTCCGCAACAACAGAAAGAGATCCGAATTTGTCCAGATCGGCGTCAGCACGTTCAAGAACAACAACGTCGACTTCAGTGTCGTGGACATCGAAATCGACGACAAGACGCAGGATCCGATCGTCTATATCCAGCGCGTCGGCAAAACGGAACGCATCCCCTGCCGTCCCAAGCAGGCCGTCTACGATCCCGCGCCCCGCGTGAGATTCCTGAACGCCCTGTTCAACCGCACGTTCATTTCTTCGGTCGGCGCCGAATTCAAGCTCGGCACCGAGAAGACCGGCGAAGAGCTTTACAAGGTCGTTTCCGCCGATCCGGTCAAGAAGGAAGCTGTCGTCGAATCTTCCGGCGAGAATCCCGAGACCTACACGCTCAAGCTTGCCCCGAAGGAAAACGCCGCCGACACCGGCAGAACGCTCCCGCCCGGCACGCCGACTACGACGACGAACGGCAGAACGCTCCCGCCCGGCACGCCGACCTCGAGAGACGATTCTCCTTTCCTCCAGAGACAGAGATAACCCGCTTAACCCGTTGATACATAATCAATATTTCAAAATAAAACAACCAAGGATGAGACAATGAAGATGAGACCCCATTGTTTTCTTCGCCCGATCCTCCGGCCCGCCGCCGTCTTCGCTCTCGCGTTCGGCGTGACGTCCCTGATGCTTTCCGCTCAGGACGAGACCGTGCCGGCGGACGCCGACGCGGTGGTAACGGAAACCGCGGAGGAACCGGCTTCCGAAGCCGAAGAGTCGGCCGTTGAGGCCGATGCTGAAGCCGAACAGGAGGCCGAGGCCGAAACAGAAGAACCCGCGCTTTCCGGCGACGCGCTGGAAGTCACGACCGCGGCGGAAGCGGATATGCTTGAGAACGAAGCTCTGTTTAACGAGCTTCTTGCCAAGGCCATCACCCGCACGAACGAAAAGCAGTTCGTGGATGCGTTCAAGCTCTTTGACGACGCGAAGGCCGAACTGGAAAAATGCGAGGTCTCTACGACCCGGGCCGCTTTTGCGGACCGTCTTTCCAGCGAACGCAAGAAAGCCCAGATCCTCTACGGCAACGCTCTTCTGGAACAGTGCGAGAACGACTTCAACAAGCTTCTCCTCATCGCCGACACCAGCCGGAACGATGAAATCCTTGAGATCGGTCCGAAACTCATCACGGACCTCACTTACGCCAAGGTTGTCTACTATCTCGGCATCCTCCCCGGCGAGTCCTATGACAACGCCGCGCTCCAGGTCGAGATCGCCAAGGATCCCGTGAAGAAGAAAAAAGAGCAGTTCGCCACCATCGCCGACTCCATGATCAAGACGACGCAGGAACTCATCGACAGCCAGAATTTCTGGGATGAGACCAGCCTCAAGGCCGTCGATCCGCGCTATGACGAACGCCAGCGCGAGATCAACCTCCTGTACCGCGCCGGACAGTTCCTCTATCAGAACGACGAATGGGATGCGGCCCGCGACAAGATGGAACAGATCCTCGTGAAGGATCCCTACAACGAGAACGCCATCACCCTTCTGGAAAAGATTTACCGCAGACTCTACGCCATCGCGGACGTCCGCGTCTATAACGAACTCCTCCGCGAACAGGCGCAGTCCGATTGGGCCTGGGTCGAGAGCATTCCCGATGTCCGCAACATCGTGATCACCGGCGGTGCCGAGACCTACGAAGCGGCCGGCAACGAGCTCTACAACCGCCTGAACGAGCTGATGATCGACCATATCGAATTCGATGGCTCCGACATCACCTCCGCGATTTCCTATCTCCGTCAGCGCAGCAAGGATCTCGACCCCCAGGGCGAAGGCTTTAACATCATCGTCCCGCAGTCCGAAAAATACGCGGACAAGACCATCACCCTCAACCTTGACCAGATTCCGCTGTACGAAGTCATCCGTTACATCTGCAAGATCACCGGCCTCAACTTCCGTATCGACGAAACCGACAAGATCATCACGATCGGCTCCGGTTCCGACGTCAGCGATATGGTCACGCGCTACATTCCGATCCGCCAGGCCACCATCCTGCGCATCGTCGGCAATATGCGCGCCGAAGGCATCGGCGACGGCATCACGCAGGAAGACACGGTCGGCCCCGGCGACACCGTCGGCAGCCTGATTACCCTGAGCGGCGCCGAGTCCGATCCTGACAGCCAGCGCGTCACCTCCATCGCGCCCGAAACCCTCCGCACCTACTTCTCCGAGAGCGGCATCCCGTTCGAGGAAGGTTCTTCCATCGCTTACGACGCCCGTGCCAACAAGCTCACCGTCGTGAACACCCCCGAAAACATCCGCCAGCTCGAATTCGCCATCCGCGACATGGACATGCAGGATCCGCTGATCCTCATCGAATCCAAGATGGTCGAGATCAAGATGAACGACCTGGAAGAACTCGGCTTCGACTGGACCCTGTCCCACGGCAACGGTGAAGACGATCACTTCAATTTCACCTTCACCTCCCCGTCCATCGGCTCCGGCTGGTCCGACAATACGCTCGTGAACAACCTGAACCTGATCCCGAACTTCGGTCCCGGCGGCACCTGGAGCCTCTTCCTCACGATCAATGCCATCGACCGCACCGACCGTTCGGAAATCCTTTCCACGCCGAAGGTAGTGACCGTCTCCGGCCGTCAGGCCCAGGTGCAGATGGTTCGTCAGATGTACTTCCCGGAAAGCTGGACCGAACCTGAAATCAACACCAGCTGCGGTTCCAGCGTTTCGTTCGAACCGTCCTATCCGGAATTCGGCGGCCCGCGCGACATCGGTACCAGCCTGACTGTCACGCCGACCCTGCAGCCCAACAACTACACGGTTCGTCTGGAGCTGAATCCCTCGGTTACCGACCTCACCGGCTGGTCCGACTACAGCTACAACTACGTGATCGGCGATTTCTCGTCCGGCGACGAATATCCCATGACCCTCAAGATGCCGGAAATCTCCAACCGTGAGGTCCAGACCACGATCAAGGTCTACGACGGTCAGACCGTGGTCCTCGGCGGTATCCTCAGCGACAGTCACGGCCAGCTCAGCGACAGATGGCCCATCTTCGCTGATATCCCGCTCATCGGCCGTCTGTTCACCGAGTCCGCCTCCCAGGCGCACAAGGACAACCTCATTATCTCGGTATCGACCCGCCTGATCAGCGGTGACGGTATCCCGGTCCGCACCAACACGCAAAACGGTCTGCCGGACTTCAGACGGTAAGGAGAAGCTGAAATGAAGAAGATTAAAGATTTGAAATATTTCATGGAGGCTCCCATGCACGCATTCCCCCGCTATTCCGCCATCCTTCTGGCGCTTGCTTTCTCGGTTCCTGCCCTCGCGCAGGAGGTCGAGGATGTTCCCGTCGAGGAAGAAACAGTCGCCGTCGAGACGGTCGAGGCTCAGCCTGAAGCCGAACTCACCGACGCAGAAAAAGAAGCGCTCCGGGATCAGACCGCCGCGTCCATCGAGGAGCTTATCGCTCGCGATGCGATGAACAAGAATGCCGACGAACTCATGAAGAAGGCTTCCTCCGCGTTCGAGCACGAGGAATACGACGTCGCGGTCGATGCGTACGTCGACGTCCTGAAGCTTCTTGAATCCGACGTCGTCGACGGCGAAGTGCCGGAAACGAACCAGAAGAAGATCGCCGAAGTCCAGAAGATGATCTCCAACTCCTATTACTACTGGGCGAGGAAGATCTTCAACGAGGCGGAAAAGACCGCGCAGCTCGGCCTCTACGACGAAGCCATCGAAAAGTGCGAGGAAGGCATCAAGATTTATCCGCTTTCCGAGCCCATCATGCGCAAGACCATCGACGAGTACACCCTCATGAAGGCGTCCGCCCAGTACAAGAAGGACACCTCCGAAGATGAACTCCTTCCCGAGGCGAAGAACCGTGAAAAACGCATCTCCGTCCTGATCCGCCAGGGCCAGACCTTCTACAACACCCAGCAGTGGAACAAGGCGCAGGAGAAGTTCAACCAGGTCATCATCCTCGACCCGTACAACATCACGGCCATCGACTTCCTCCGCCGCATCTACCTCCACGAGTCCCAGGTCGGACAGCGCCGTCAGGGTGCCGTCTTCCTCGAACGCGAGGCGGAAGCACTCTGGAAGATGATCTCCCCGATCCCGACCGGTTCCGAGACCTCCGACGACGTCGTGACCGAGAGCATCAAGGTGAAGGAAGACAACATCGGCACCATCCAGAAGAAACTCAACGACATCATCATTCCGCGCGTTGACTTCGACGACGTCTCCATCACGTCCGTTGTCCAGTACCTGAAGAGCACCAGCAAGGACAAGGATCCGGACCGTATCGGCGTCAACTTCATCCTCCGTTTCAACACTGACGAGACCAGCTCCGCCTCGCGGCCTTCCGACATTGACGAATTCGGCGATGAAGACGAATTCGCCGACGAGGACGAAGAATCCACGGAAGAGGAAGAGTCCGAAGAAGGCGATTTCTACTCCTACGACGATCCCATCGGCGGTCCCGAAGGAGCCGAGCCCGTGCAGACGATCGAGAACACCACGGTCAGTCTCGTGGTCGAAAACGTCTCCCTGATCGACGCCATCCGCTACATCTGCAAAGCCGCCAATCTCCATTTCCGCGTTGAAAACTACGCGGTCGTGATCGCAGCCAAGGACGTCCCGCTCGACGAGTTCGTCCGCAAGACCTTCCCGATCGACAAGGAAATCCTCGCCAGCGGCATCATCGGCGGCGACCTGACCAACGAAAGCGTCAAGCAGTACCTGATCGACCGCGGTATTCCGTTCCCGACCGGCGCCTCCGTCCGCTACGACGAGATGAGTAGCCGCCTGACTGTTTACAACACGACGGAAGCCATCGACCGTGTGGAAGACCTCATCGACGAGATGGACGTCTCCGACCCGCAGGTCCTGATCCAGGTCAAGTTCGTGGAAATCGAAATGAACGACCTTCAGGAACTCTCCTTCGACTACACGTTCTCCCGCGTCGCCCCGACCTGGGATGAAGTCAAGGCCAGCGGCATCCAGCCGCTTTCGCCCACCGGCAATGACGGAGTCGTTGCCGGCGAGTCCTTCATCATGTACTATCAGAACGGTTCGGACACCCGCAACACCACCCTCGCGAACGCCTGGAGAACGGAATCCATCACCGAGCTGAACACGCAGGCGATGCAGTCCATGAACGTTTCGAAGGGCGACACCTACTACGTCCCGGATAACCTGGAACCGGGCGAAGGCTACTACGGCGGCGTCCTCCAGAACGAAGCGGCGAAGAACTACGGCCACCACATCACCTGGGGCCCGAACAGCCACTTCAACCGCAACGCCCAGACCAGCCCCGGCATCTTCGGCGCCACCACCGGTTCGTACAACGACACGGTCTTCAACTGGTCCACCTACAACGCGGACGGCTACCAGTTCGCTGGCGGCATCCATGCCCTCGACAACGCCGACTCCACGGAAATCCTTTCCGCGCCGCGTCTGACGACCATGAACAACCAGAACGCTGTCATCCGCATGGTCACCGAGAAGTACTACCCGACCGACTGGGATGAGGCCGAACTCGAAACGATCTCCACCAACGGCTCCAACGTGCCGGTCTTCACGCCATCCATCCCGCAGTTCGGCGGCGCCACCGAAGAAGGTATCGCCCTTCAGGTCCGTCCGCGCGTGGAAGAAGACAACTACACGATCTTCCTCGAAATGACCCCGGTCATCCAGGAATTCATCGGCTGGACCGACTACTCCTACTCCATCCCGCTGGGAGACAACGGCGAGCTCTATCCCAACACACTGAAGATGCCGATCATCGAAGCCCGTTACCTGAACACGAACGTCATGAGCTACGACGGCGAAACCGTCGTCCTCGGCGGCGTGATCCGCGACGAACTCTCCATGATCGAAGACCAGTACCCGATCCTCGGCGATCTCCCGCTGATCGGACGCTTCTTCCAGGGCAAGGGCAAAGGCTCGAAGAAGACCAACCTCCTGATCTTCCTCACCAGCCGCCTTATCAAGCCCGACGGATCCCCGTTCCGCGAAGACCAGAGCGGACGCGGCGTTCCCGCGATCTAATCGCACTGAGCGAATCCTCCGACCCGGAGCCGGTTTTCGGCGCCGGGTCTTTTTTTTGCCGCGTTTCTGGCCTTTCCTGATATGGTGAACTCCGGCTTTGCGATTCGTCGTGATTTGATTCGGGGAAAATGAGAAAACCGCTTGATTTTCAAAAAAGAGCCAGTACATTATTGGTTAGACTGTCTATCCCGATGTGCGCGTATCCCGAGGTGGATGCCCGCCGCACCGTTCTGAGCTGAGGAGTTTTGATCATATGGAAATCGTTTCTTCTGGCATCGTATCCGTTACCTCCGGCGCGTTCTCGTCCGGGCTGTATTTCATTCAGGAGGGCGTCCTGCAGGTCCTGAATGACGGGCGGGCACAGGAGATCGGCCTCGCTGAAGGCGGGCAGGCCTTTGTTTCCAGCGGCGGCATTCTGGATGTCTGCACCGTTTCCTCCGGAGGCACGCTTCATATCTCCTCCGGCGGCACAGCGACCGGTACTACGGTCAACAGAATGGGAGAGATGCATGTCTACATAGACGGCCTGGCGGACGTCATCACGCTCAACAACGCCGGCAGAATATACGTCTCCAGCGGCGGCACGGCGAACGGCGCCACGATCTATGAAGGCGGCATACTCCATGTCTCCTCCGGCGGCACGGCGACCGGCACCACGGTCAATGACGGCGGAAGAATGACCATCTCCTCCGGCGGCACGGCGGGCAGCACCACGGTCAACGAAGGCGGTTATCTCCGCATCTATTCCGGCGGCACGGCCACGGCAATCGTGGAAGACGGGGGATATGTGTACGTCACGAACGGCGCGACAGTCTCCTTTGTCGAACATGCATTCAGCGGATGCGTTCTTTCCAAGGCTTCCGCGACCGTTCACTCCGGTACGACGGCGATCGACGCCACGGTCAAAGGCTGGGGGTTCCTGTACGTCTCTTCCGGCGGCATTGTGAACAGTGCCACGATCGATGTCGACGGTATCATATCCGTCCTCGGCGGCACGGTGAACAGCGTCACGGTCAACGCCGACGGCAGCATGCATATCCGGGACGGCGGGACGGCAGACGGCACCATCATGACCGGCGGCGGTTGCCTGCTTGTCTACAGCGGGGGTACGGCGACGAATATCGTGTGGACGCCCTGCGAAGGATATGTCAATGTCTATGAAGGAGGATATGTGACATTCGCCAGTGAGTATTCCGGCGTCTATTTCGGCTCGGGAAACAAGCTGCTGTCCAGCGCCTCCGTCATGGACGGCAAAACGCTTGACGACAACTACGAAATGTACGTGATGAACGGCGGGACGGCGGACAGCACCACGGTCAACTACTACGGCAATCTGTATGTCCGGGACGGCGGCACGGCAAACAGCGCCACGGTCAACGAAGGCGGGACTTTTGCTGTTTCTTCCGGCGGCACGGCGAACAGCGCCACGGTCAACGGCGGCGGCATGATTATTGAGGACGGCGGGACGGCGGACCGCATCACGGTCAACGGAGGCGAGTTCCAAGTCTCCGGAGGCGGCACGGCAACCAATATCATGCTTGCCTCCGGCGGCGAACTTTATGTTTATTATGGAGGCGTGGCGACCGGGATCGTGGAAAATGGCGGGTATGTGGATTTCGAGGATGATGAGACTGTTTCTTTTGTCTCGAACAGCTTCAGCGGACTGGTCCTTTCCGAAGCATCCGCCACCGTTCATTCCGGCACGACGGCGAACAGCGCCACGGTCAACGAATACGGCAGTCTCCGCGTCCACAGCGGGGGGATTGTGAACAGCGCCACGGTCAACGAATACGGCAGTCTCCGCGTCTACAGCGGGGGCACGGCGGACAGCACCACGGTCAACGGCGGCGAGTTCGAGGTGTCCGAAGGCGGCATGGCGAACGGCGCCACGGTCAATTGCGGGGGATCCATGTATGTCTCCGCGGGCGGCACGGCAACCGGGATTCTGGAAAACGGCGGATATGTCGAAGTCGACGGCGGCGCAACCGTTACGTTCCTCTCCAACACGCTCAGCGGACTTGTGCTGAACTACGGGCGCTATGCCACGGTCCACTCGAGTACGACCGCGACGAGTGCCACTCTGGACTTCAACGGCGGACTCTACGTCCGCGGCGGTCAGGCGGATCACACCACGGTCAACGACGGCGGCAAGTTCACGGTCTCCGACGACGGGCGGGCGGACAGCACCACGGTCAACGACGGCGGCAGCATGATTGTCGCGGACCGCGGGAAAGCGGCCGGAGTCGCGATCCATGCCGGAGGCAACCTGGAGGTCGGGTCCGGCGGTTCCGCAAGCGACGCCACGGTCAACGACGGCGGCAGCGCGATCGTCGGGGACGGCGGGAAAGCGACCGGTGTCACGATCCATGCCGGAGGCGGCTTAAAGGTCGGGTCCGGCGGTTCCGCAAACGATGCCACGGTCAATTCCGGCGCGAATATGTTCGTTGCCTCCAACGGAACGGCGACCGGTATCACGGTTTATGCCGGAGGCAGGCTGGAACTCGGGGCTGGCGGAACGATTCAGTCTGCCGCAATCTCCAGCGGCGGCATCGTCACGGGACATGTCGATTGCCAGGGCATCACGTTCGATCCCGGCGCCGAGCTGCAACTCGATCTTTCGGTGATCTCGCCCGGAAATGAAAGCGCACTGGTCAATCTGGCCGGTCTCGCCGAAATGCAGGATTGTCCTTCTTTCACGCTCCCCGTCTCGGATTCGCAGGATTACGGCGACTACAAGCTCGCGGAAAATGCGTGGGGATTCGAGACGAAGACGATTTCGGTGTACAATTCCGTCGCGGATTTCGGTTCTCTTTCGCTGGACCGGTCCGTAGTGGTCGGCAGCAGGGAATACAAGCTGAACTTGAACGACGGCGATCTGATCCTGAGCGTGAACGCAACACAGCCGACGCAGTATGTTTATCTGGACTTCGATGGGGAGGAACAGGCCCGGTACAAGAATCCCGACCTGGAACTGTCGTTCGACCTCTCCGTGGCCGATCCGGAGTTTTCGGATGAACAGCGGGCGGCCGTCGTTTCCGCCCTTTCGGAGCGATTCGGGAAGTACAATATCGTGTTCACGCTAGAGCGCCCGGAAGGCATCGAATACTCCACGCTTTATTTCGGCGTGAGCTCCGCATTCGACGAATACGGCGATTTCTTCGGCATCTCCGAGACATGCGACGGGAACGATCAGGTCAGGGACGACAACGCCTTCGTCCTGCTGGATTCCGGGTACTCCGACGAACAGATCATATCGGTGGCATCGCACATGCTGGACCACATCATGGGCTTCTCCTGGTCCGGTTCCGTCGACGGCAGTCCGGCCATCCTGAAATACGCGGAGAGCAAGGCTCTGCTTTCGCTCAGCGCGGGATGGAATCAGGAGGATCCTTACAACAAGTATTGCCCGATCTATCCGGTAACAGGGGAACGGTGCGTCGTCGGCTGCACCAATACCGCGGCATCGCAGATCATCTATTACTGGCTGCAGAACGGCCTGCTCGATTTCACCTTGTCCCTGACGGATTCGGATGCTTACCAGAGCAATCGCTACATCATGATCGACAGCTCCGACCACCCGGAAAGCGGTCATCTTTCGTTTGCGGAGACAAACAAGCTGCTGCAGAGTTTCAATATTCTGGACGAAAACTGCATCGCCGCTTTGTGTTTTGCCGCCGGAGTGGTTCAGCAGGCCGATTATACTTCGAAAGAAACATCAACGGCCTGGAACGGAGACCTGTTTATCCGGGCGGGCTTCGAAAAAGATGAAGCGGCGGAACAATATGAGTCCGGTATGTCGTACTATGATGTTCTGGCGTACGAACTGCTTCTTGGCCGTCCGGTCGGCGTTTCGGTTCGAAGCCAGAGTCATGCCATTGTCGCAGACGGATACGACAGCTCCAGAAATATGTTCCATCTGGATTTCGGATGGGGGGATGAAACCACCCGGTGGTATACCGTGGAAGAAATGGACGCATTGCGCCTCTATGAGGGAATAAACGGTTATGTTCCGGTCGCTTCACCCGATTTGACGATAGAAAACCTGTCGGTTGGAAAAGATCCCGTTGAATGGAAGGAAGATGTCACGCTTTCCTTCACGGTTTCCAACGAAGGAAAGAAAATGTCGGAGGAGACCATGGCATACGTCTATTGCGGAGATGCCATCATCGGGGTCTGCGGCATCGCTTATATCTCCCCCGGATACTCCCGCGATTTCACCTGCACGGTCAACACGGCGTCGCTGAAAGTCGGAGAAAACATCCTGACGGTAAAGGTCGATTCACAGAACGACGAAGGCACCATCTCCGCCGCTTCCGTGACAATCACCTGCAAGAACGGCGACGTCATTCCGCAGACGCAGACTTGGGAGGAGATCGCGGGCGCTGAGCAGTACATCGTGGAATACTCCCCGGATGATTTCGAGCATGCCGTCCAACTCGATGCCGATACCAACGCGCTGGATTCCTTCCAGTTGCCTGAGGGCAACTATCAGGTGCGCGTCAAAGCCGATGACGGCGAGGAATGGACTGTAATTGAACCTGTCGTCGCGGGAAAAGTAAGCGATGATCCGAAGTTCATCAGGTCCGATGCGGACGGCAATGCCGACGCGTTCTATGTGAATGCAGCCGGAACCTGGGGAAGCCGTTATGCCGCCCGGCACGTCGGCTCCGCCGATGCCCCCTGGGGCGGCACGAAGGAAAGCGTATCGCTCGCCGGCAAGAACAAGCTCACGGACATCTTCGAAGGTTCGACCGATGCCAGCACCCTGCTGATGACGGACGACGCGAACGGCGACGCGCTGTTCGTGGACGACATCTATTCCGCTTCTCCGGGCGAACTCGGCCTGAGCCAGTCGCGTATTGCCCGGATCGGCGAGATCCGCGCGGGCGCGGGCGATGACGTCGTGGACATGACCAGCAACCGCATCGAATACACCGGCGACGGCCTGACCGTCCGCGGCGGCGACGGCGATGATACCATCTGGACGAACAAGGACGACAATCTCCTGTTCGGCGACGCCGGGAACGACCGGATCGCGGGCGCGTCCGGCAACGACGTGATCGCGGGCGGCATCGGCAACGACAGGATGCACGGAGGCGGCGGCAGCGACGTCTTCACGTTCTGCAACGATTGGGGCGCGGACAAGGTCGAACAGCTCGGAACTGGCACGGTCACGCTGTGGTTTGCATCCGGCAGCGAAGACAACTGGAACGCCGAAACGATGACCTACAAGGACGGCGATAACAGCGTCAGGGTTTCCGGCGTGAACGCGGAGAATGTCCGGCTCAAATTCGGCGACGACGGGTCCGGTATGTTCAGCGACCTCGTGTCAGCCGGCGCATTCCTCGAATTCACCTCGCGGAAGATATTCGAGGAATCCGGCAGAGGCATTCTCGCCGGCCGGTAAACGCAATCCGCCTTCGTGTGTCCGGAAACCGGAGGATCAACGCGACTTCGCGACCCGATGCCGGCCGCCGTGTGTCCATGCAGTCGATCGCCGCGACCTCAGCTTCAGTTCATTGTTTAATGCAAATACGATGCCGTTTTTTATCTTTCCCCCTTCCGCGCCGAGGAAAGAAGACTGTTTCGGTTTTGTTTTTTATTCCCTGTTCAACTTGCATTTTTTTCCGGCTTATTTGATGTTTTCTTGTTCGTTTCATTTGAACATATTTCAATTTTATAAATTCACAAAAGAATTTTGAAAAATGACTTAAAATTCGTTTGCGTTATTGCAAGATTGGTGATATATTAATGCACACGCCCCGCCAAAAATCTATCACCCGAGCATGTAAGGAGAATTCTCATGGCTACCTTGAAAGACATTGCTGATCGTGCAGGGGTCAATATCGCCACCGTATCCCGCTTCTTCAACAACCGCAAACTCGTCAAGGCCTCGACCGCCGAAAAGATCGATTCTATTGTCAAGGAGTTCGGCTACCGCCAGCGTGCCAGACGCCAGGGACCTCGCACGCCGGACCGCATCGGCATCCGCCATTTCCGCGTGATGATCGTCATCAATTCGATTTCGTCCATTGAACAGTATTTTCACTGGGGATCCACCACGCGCTTCATCTCCGCCGTGTTCGAAGAGCTTCAGAAACTCGACATCTCCATGGAATTCTGCATCATCGGCGAGGACGGCACGATCCCGGAACGTCTGAACCCGGACTACTGCGACGGCGCGATCATCTGCAGCGAGCCGGAAGATCCCGAAGTCCGCGCCCGCCTGCATCAGCGTCTCCAGGGCATCTCCACGGTCAATACTTTCCTCAACGCCAACAGCGACGACATCGATTTCGACGTCGTCAAGTTCGACAGCACCGAGATTTCCCGCCAGAGCATGCGTTTCTTCTTCGAGAACGGCGTGAAGAAAGTCGTGATCTTCCCCGAGTACAAAAACCGTTTCACGCACAAGGAACTCGCTGATTCCCTGAAGGCCGAATGCGAACGGATCGGCATCCAGTGCGGCGATCTTCCCGAGGTCGAGCGTGAGAACGTCACGATGAACGAATATTACAAAAAGCTTGCGGACGAGTTCCTGAAGCTCAAAGACGCCACCGGCATGGCGTTCGTCACCAGCGCCGACATGCTGGGCGTCATGAACGAACTCCGGGCGCGCGGCATCGACATCTCCAAATACGAGTACATCGCCGCCTTCACCTGCGAGCACACGCTCCGTTATTTCGAGAAGGTCCCGCCGTTCATCGATATCAAGCACCAGCAGCTCGGCATCATGACCGCGAGACGCCTGCTCGACCGGATGCACTCGTTCAACAGGCTCCCGCGTACCGACATCGTGATTGCGCCCGAGCTTGTCGTGCTCGACTGATTCCGGCAGGTTCAGCATCCGTTTTGTTCTTTTTTCGGCTCCGCTTTCCGGCGGAGCTTTTTTTGTGTTCGCACAAACTCCGGACGGGTGTGCAAAAAGTCTATGCTTTTGAGCAAATAAGCGATAGTTTTTTTGTTGTTCCGGAGTATTTTATACATTGATAAACATTGCGCGGGGTGACGGCATCCCGTGTCAAATCATACCATTCACACCTCAGGCACCATGGAGGCAGCAGCATGGATCCCACCTCAACCGCCGTTTGTCCCGTCTACACGAAATCCGAAACCCGCGACCGTATCGACCTGTGCGGTATCTGGAAGCATCAGATCAACACCTCCGCCGAACGTCCCGACGAATCCGCCGCGTGGGTGGATTATGAGGTGCCGGGCTGGCGGAGCGCCGTGAGAAAGGACGTGCCATATTTCCTGTGGTTCCGGCGTGAGATCGGAATCCCGGCGGCCTGGCAGGGCAAACGCGTCGTGCTGAACCTGCGCGGCGCGCGGAATACCCCGAAGGTCTACATCGACGGCAAGCTCGCCGGGAGCAAGTTTGACGGCTGGACGCCGTTTGAACTCGATATCACGGATTTTGTGCGCCCGGGCGGCCGTCACACGCTCGACCTGTGCTGCGGCGACCGGAGCGCGGTCGAAGACCTCACGAAGAGCACGGACGAGATCGCGCACACGATCGCACCGGTCGGCGGATTCCACGACAATTGCGGCCCGTTCCTGCCGGTCTACCTCGACGCGCATGAACCGCTTCACCTTGAGGATTCCCGCCTCGCGATCGTGACCTCCGTCCGGAATATGACCATAAGCGTGACCGGCGCGGTTGTGCAGGCCTCGGGCGTGCTGCCGGATGCTTCCGGCCTCAGGATCGAATGTGCCGTGCTGGACGGGGAGATGTCCGTGCTGACGTTCGGCGGCGTTCCTCAGTTTGGCGGGATCAAGCTCTCGGACGAGGCGGGTGACGCGGCGTTCAATCCCGGCGCATGGCGTTTCGAGGCGGCGTTCCCGGATGCGACACTCTGGACGCCCGAGACCCCGAACCTGTACCGCCTCAGGGTCCGCCTGTACTCGAACGGTGCGCTCTGCGACGAGTCCTTCACGCGTTTCGGTTTCCGCGAAGTGTGGTGCGACGGTCCCGATTTCTTTCTGAACGGCGTGAAACGGCGCCTGCTGGCTTCGAGCACATGGCCCGCCTACGGCTACATCCCGCGCGAGGAGGTCTTCCGCCGCGTCCGCCAGTGGAAGGACGACGGAATCCTCGCGTTCCGGTTTCACAACCAGCCGTGGCAGGAGGATTATCTGGATGCCTGCGACGAGATCGGCATCATGACGGTCGACGAGTCGCCCGTGTACACCGACGGCAACGCCATGTATGCGTACAACGAGGATCCTTTCTGGAATAACTTCGCCGACGTCATGCGCGGGATGATCCGGCGCGACCGCAACCACGCCTCGCTCGTGATGTGGAGCGTTGGCAACGAGATCCTGTTCATGGGCTCGGTCAAGTTCTGTCCCGACCTCAACCGCCGTCTCGGCGAGATGGGCACGCTCACGAAGCGGTTCGACCCGACCCGCGCCACCATGTTCGAGGCTGACCGCGACCCGGACGGCAAGTACGACATGATCGGGCTGCATTATCCTCACGAGATGCCCGCGCTGTACGCGTATCCCGACGCCGCCGAATGGCTCGGACGCCGCATTGAGGCGGAAGCCGCGGGCGGCATGCTCGGAAAACAGTCCGGGACGTTCTTCTGGGACCGCAAAAAGCCGCTGTACATTGGCGAATACCTGTGGTGCCCGCAGACCGACTACTCCGTCGGCTCCATCTGGTTCGGCGAGGAGGTCTACCTCAGCCGCCAGAAATGCAACCGCGACGCGAAGTATCTCGGCTGGATCGACCAGACCGAAGCGTTCCGCATGGCGAATGTCACCGGCATGTGCCCCTGGACCGCCTACGGGTTCGGCGGCACGTCCGTCCCCGGCGCGGCCGAGGCGGAAAAGATATTCTACCGCAGGATCGCGTGTTTCCGCCGCGACCGTTCGTCGCGCGTGTTCGCGGGAATGAAGAAATCCGTCGCGTTCGACGTGCTCAACGATTCGCCGGAGACGCAGGATTTGAAGCTGACGATCGCCGTTGACGGAATGGATGCGGATTCCGTTGCGTTCACGCTCGAACCGGGCGGCGCGCGCACGGTCTCGCTCGCGTTCAATGCGAAGAACATGACAGGAAAAGCCCTGCCTGAATATGAGATTTCCACGCTCGAATTCCGTCTGACCGCCAATGGAACCGAGGTCCAGCGCGAATGTTTCCGGTACAAGATCTATCCCGTGCCCGCCGGAGACGATGCGGAAAATGTGCATATCTACCATGCGCCCGGCGACGTGAATTTCGCCTCGCTGAATCCGGCGGCGGACATCGTGATCGTCGCGGAAAACGTGCTCGGCACGCCGGAAAACCCTGCTGCATTCGATGCGGATGGGTTCCGGCGTTTCCTCGCGATGGGCGGCCGCGCGCTCATGCTGGCGCAGGACACGCTCGATCCGCTCGGACTCGGCGTGAACCTCACGGACCACGCGTCGACCATGGCGTTCCCGCTCGCTCCGGACCATCCGCTGCTCGCCGGACTCGAACCCGCCGACTTCAAGTGGTGGGCCGACGGACACTATATCTCCCGCCGCGAGGTCATCCGCGAGGGGCGCAACGGCCTGGAAGCTTTGCTCGTGACAGGCGGATTCAGTGCCCTTGCGCAAGGCCCGTTCGCCGATCTGCCGTTCGGGGACGGCCATGTCGTGCTGATGCAGCTGCTCGCCTGGAGCAAACGCGCTGCCGAGCCCGCCGCGGAGATCCTGTACAGGAACGCCGTTTCTTATCTCAAAAAACTCCCGCGCAAGCCCGCCATCCCGGTCAAAGTGCTCGCGACCGATCCCGGCGTTCTCCGTGTGCTGCGGACCATCGGCGTGAACGATTCCGGTGCGGACGGAGCGCGGTTCATCGCGGCGGACGGCGCGTGTTCCGGCCTGAATATGTCCCCGGACCAGCTTGCTGCATGGATCCGCGACGGCGGCGTTTTCTGCTGGCACATGCCCGATGCGCAGACGTTTGAAACACTGAAACACGCCATCGGCGCGGACGGGATCGCCTGCGTGAAGGGCGACTGCTCCGGTTTCATTTCCGGCCGCGAGTCGCCGCTCCTCTTCGGCGTTTCCCACGAGGACCTCACGCACTGCCGCATCTACGACTGGGACAGCAAGCTCGACATCCAGCCCGACGCCGTTTCCATGCGGTTTGTGCCGGAGGCGTTCGCGCAGCCCGGTCCGGTTTCCGGCACGGTCAAGCTCGACGGCGGCCCTGTTCCGATGAACACCCCGCCGATCGGCATGCCGGGATTCGTCGATCCTGCGCCGCATTCCGTTTTCACCGCCGTCCGCGAAAAAGCCGGACTTGTCTGCCTGACGCTTCGCATTGATGCCCCCGAACCGCTGCCTGACATCGTCGACATGGGCGTGAACGGCGGACATTATGTGTTCAAGTTTGCAGAAAAGCCGCTCTGCCGCATCGCGGTCGGCGATACGGAACAGGTTTGGTTTGTCCCGGACAGCCCCGGCGAATACCGTACCATCATCCATCTGCCCGCCGGGACCTCGCAGATCGACGTCCGCGGTGCGGGCCGTGCCGGAGTCGGCGCGGGCGTGTTTGCCGAGGCGTATCTCTCCGAAGCGGAGTATCCCGCCGGAACCGAAGTCCCCGCCGTGCCGGGTTCGCTCGTGAGCTGGAAACTCGGCGAAGGCCGTGTGGTCCTGGACGGTGCGAACTGGACATGCGTCCGCGACGGAAACGATGTGCGCGGCGAACGCTATCTGAGCGGACTTTTACGCAATCTGGGGGCCGGTTTCTGCACGGAACGCCGCGACGCGGGCGAAGCCGACGATCCGGACAACCTGATCTCCCAGACGCGTATCGCGGGCGGGCTCGCGCAGGTGCTCTCCAACAACACGCTCGTCGAATTGGAAACGGACTTCGAAACGCCGCAGTCCGGTGTTCATGTCGTGCACATCGACGCCGTGTGCTATCCCTACCAGCGCATCTATTCCCAGGTCACGATCGAGATCGACGGCACCCCCGCCGCCGAACACGAGGTCCCGTCGGACGTTACTGCCGGTTATGACCTCGCCGAAGTCTCGCTCGACGCAGGAAAGCATCACCTCCGCATGACCTATGGCAACGACGGATTCGGCGACGGCGGCGACCGGGCGCTTTTCATCCGCAAGCTGAAAGTCCTGCCGAAATGATCCGCCTCGCCTGAGCTCGATTCTCAACCGCGTTTCAACCAACCTGCCGCCGCATCCGTTTTCCGCAACGGGCGGCGACTTTTCCATTTTTATCTCCGTTTTTTTGAAAAATAAACCATTAAATCTATGAAAAAAAACAAATAGTGCATTGATTTTCTCACGGGTGTACTGTATAGTTTAAATGAAAAAATGTAGTTTTCCGCCTGCCTTCCAGTTCGCACAAGCTCAAAGCGGGCGGTTTGAACCGCATGTGATTCCGAACCTAAAGCTCAAGGAGCAAGTTCATGAAAAAACAAACAGCAGCTTCCCCCGCAAAGAAGAATGAAACCCGCGTCATTGAATCCGACCTCTCGCAGCTCAAAGGGCCGCGTTCCATGGTCTGGAGCGATTGCGTCGGCGCCGGCCGCATCGGCGAAGGTCTCCGCGAGTCCTGGCGCAAACAGCTGGAACACTGCCACAAGGAATTCGGATTCCGTTACCTCAGGGCGCATGGCCTGCTCCACGACGAAATGCGTGTGTACACCGAGGACAAAAAAGGCAACCCCGTCTACAACTTCATGTACATCGACGACGTGTACGATTTCCTGCTCTCCATCGGTATGAAGCCGTTCGTCGAGATCGGTTTTATGCCCGAAAAGCTCGCCTCCGACAACTTCAAGGATGAACGCGCCAATTTCAACGAAGACACCGTCTTCTGGTGGAAGGCCAACGTGACCCCGCCGAAGAAATACGAAAAATGGGACGCCCTCATCAAGACGCTCGTCCAGCACTGGACCGACCGCTACGGCGCGGATGAGGTCAAGACCTGGCGTTTCGAGGTCTGGAACGAACCGAACCTCAACATCTTCTGGCGTCTCGCCGAAAAGGACCGTCTCCCCGAATACCTCAAGCTCTACGAACACACCGCCAAGGCTGTGAAGTCCGTCAACAAGGACTACCCCGTCGGCGGTCCCTCCGGCGCCGGCCCGGTCTTTATCGAGGAGCTGATCGACTACTGCAACAAGAAGAAAGTCCCGCTGGACTTCATTTCCTACCACACCTATGGCCTCGGCGACGGCCCCAGCGGCCTCGACCAGTACGGCAACCGCAAGCTCTTCCTGCATCCCAGTCTTCACTACGTCTGCGACGAAGCGAACAAACCGCTTCCCGCCATCGTCAAGAAGGGCAAAAAGAAACTTCCGGTTTACATCACCGAGTGGAACTCCTCCTATTCGCCCGTCGATCCCGTGCACGATTCCTTCTTCGCCGGTCCGTTCATCCTGGAACAGCTCCGCAACACCGAGGCGCTCGACTCCATGAGCTTCTGGACGTTCACCGACATCTTCGAGGAAAACGGTCCCGCGCCGCGTCCGTTCCACGGCGGTTTCGGCCTCATGTCCTACCAGGGCATCCCGAAGGCCGCCTACTGGGCATACAAGTACCTCTCTCTTCTCGGCAGCACCGAACTCGTTTCCTCCGACAAGTCCTCCTACGTCTGCCGCGATGAAAAGGGCGGCGTGCAGGTTCTTTTCTGGGATCTCTCCCATCCCACCAACGGCGGCAAGGTCAGCAATCAGGACTTCTTCTTCAAGACCGTGCCCGCCACCGACAAGGGCGAGGTGTCCGTCGTGCTGCATCACCTCCCCGCCGGCGAGTACGACGTCAAGGTCTACATGATCGGGTTCCAGCAGAACGACCCGTACACGCTCTGGCTGAACGCCGGTGCTCCGGCCGACCTCACCCGCGAGGATGTCGAGGAGATCAAGAAGAACTCCGCCATGGAACCCGTGTTCCAGTCCGGCATCAAAGTCGAAGGCATGGTCACGCTTGCGATGCCGCTCCAGGCGAACAGCGTGTATTTCATCAGCCTTACCCCGATCAAGCTCGCTCCGGTGAAAGCCGCCCCCGCGAAGAAGGCGGAGGCGAAGCCCGCTGAAAAAGTTCCGGCCAAAGCCGCTGCGCCTGCAAAGAAGGCTGAAGCGAAGCCTGCCGCGAAGCCTGCTCCAGCGAAGAAGGCGGAGGCGAAATCTGCTGAAAAAGCTCCGGCCAAAGCCGCTGCGCCTGCAAAGAAGGCTGAAGCGAAGCCTGTCGCGAAAGCTCCGGCAAAAGCCGCTGCCCCTGCGAAGAAAACGGAAGCGAAGCCTGTCGCGAAAGCTCCGGCAAAGAAAGCTGCTCCGGTGAAGCCTGTTGCGAAGCCCGCGCCTGCAAAGGCTGCTTCCAAACCCGTTGCGAAACCCGCGGCGAAAGCTCCGGCGAAAAAGGCAGCTCCGGCCCCTGTGAAGAACGCCGCTCCGGTGAAGCCTGCCGCGAAACCCGTGGCGAAAGCTCCGGCGAAAAAGGCAGCTCCCGCCCCTGCGAAGAAATCCGCTCCGGCCAAGAAACCTGCTGCGAAATCCGCGGCGAAAGCTCCCGTGAAAAAGGCAGCTCCGGCCCCGGCAAAGAAGGCCCCGGCTAAGCCTGCCGCGAAACCCGTAGCGAAAGCCCCGGCAAAGAAGCCCGCGAAGAAGAAATAAGCGGTTTCTTTTGACTGATTTGCCCGGCATCGGAAACCTGTTTCCCTTGCCGGGCTTTCTTTTTTGAAAGCGGATTGTTCGGGAATCTGATAATTACAAACACCAAATCCACCCGAAACGGCAAATTTATTTTATTCTCGAAAATACTGCACACGGGATGTCAAAAAGTGAATGTTTATTGATAAAAAATACATGCTATCTACCGCAAACACCATTTAAATTTCGATTTGATGTGCTATAGTAATAGAGTTAAATCAGCCTCAACCGGAGACTGTGTTTGCAAATCAACCGGGACCGTTTTTTCCTTTTTACGGTCTTATAAGGAGTTATACAAATGGAATTCAATCAGTACTGCGTCACCCGCCGTTCAATGCCCTTCTGGTGCGTTGGCAATCCGCTGTCCGACCCGTTCGGAGGCTCCGTCCTCGACAAGATCAGCTCGATCGAAGTCGCCAAAATCCTTGCCTGGGCTGCCGGTGAAGGCCTCATCGAAGCCACCAGCGCGCACGACGACGACCTCGTTCCGTGGGATCCCGCGAACCCGGACGACGACCTGGATCCGAACAGCGAGACCAGCAAGATCCTCCGTGAGATCAAATCCATTCTCGACGGCGCCGGCATCAAGTTCAATACGATGACCTGCAGCCTCCACGGCAACAAGATCTTCCGCGACGGCGGCCTCTGCAATCCTGATCCCGAACTCCGCAAGCTCGCCGCGAAGAAGGTCGAACGCACCCTCCGCATCGGCGCGTACCTCGGCGCCGACTACTACACCTACTGGGTCGCCCGCGACGGTTTCGAAGTCCCCGCCATCACGAAGTGGGACGAAGTCTACACCTGGCTGGCCGACGGCCTCAACCACGTGACCGACTACATCGAGGAAAAGGGGCTGACGAACTACAAGGGCGCCACGGTCGAGCCGAAGCCGAACGAGCCCCGCGGCCAGATGTTCCTCCCCACCAGCGGCCACGCCGTTGGTTTCATTTGCGGCAAGCTCAAAAAGCCGGATTTCTGGGGCGTCAACCCCGAGCTGCTCCAGCACGAGAGCATGGCCCTGCTGAACTCCGTCATGACGGTCAGCTACCTCTGCAGCATGAACAAGCTCAAATTCCTGCATTTCGGCTGCCAGATCAAGGCCCAGTTCGACAATGACTTCCCGCCGCTGATCGGACCGGAAGGACTCAAGGAAACCGTCTTCATGTTCAACGCGCTCCAGCAGATCGGCTGGAAGGGCATCGTGGAATTCGACTGCCACATGCTCCGCGCCGAAGGCGACCTCAAGGACCAGATCGGCTGCCGCAAGGAGTTCATCAAGAACTGCATCCGCGCGCTTTCCATCGCCATTACCCTCGCCGCGCGCATCAAACCTGCCGGCAAGCCCACGTCCCAGAGCGCCGGCGACCTCGACAGCATCATGCAGATGTGCGGTCTCGACAGCGTTCAGGTGAAGCGGTAACGGCATCCGGAGGAATTGCAATGGTCATGATGCCGACGGCGTCATGACCGTACCATTGAGGAGTCATCAATGAGAAACATATACCCATTCGGAAAAGCCCCGTTTGTCATTCTGATCATTGCAATCGTTTCCGGTATTGTGTTCTTCTGGATGAGATTGGGTGAAAAGAAAGACAGACCTGACCTCATCCTGGCCATCCAGGCCGAAATCCATGTCAAGCCTTATACGAAGGCGATCGAGCAGTTCAACAAGGAGAACAACTGCAACGTCGTTCTCCAGCGTGTCCAGAAGGAAGTCCTGATGAGCCGCCTCCAGTCCGCCATGCAGACCGGATGCGACGTCCCGGACATCGTTGAAATGCTGGAAGGCACCATCGGCTACTTCACGCGCGGTCCGCTTGAGAACGTCGGCTTCGTCGACCTCACGGAGCGCCTGAAGGAAGACGGCTTCATGGATCCCGCGAAGATGGTCCAGACGCGCTATGCCCTCTGGTCCAGCCGCGGACACATCTTCGCACTTCCGCACGACGTCCACCCGTCCTGCCTCTGCTATCGCGTCGACCTGATCAAGGAACTCGGCATTGACGTGACGAAGCTGAAGACATGGGACGACTTCGTGAAGGAAGGCCAGCGCATCACGAAGCCGGGCGAGCGCTACATGATCGACATGTCCGACAACAACATGGTCAGTCTGATCATCCTGCTCACACAGCGCGGATTCGACCTCTTCGACGCGGACGGCAAAGTCGCGTTCGACAAACCCGAGGTCGCGGAGCTGATCGCGTGGTTCGTCCGCCAGACGACCCCGAACACCAAGACCCGCATCGCGTTCCCCGCTGGCGACGGCCAGAACTTCTATCAGGCCATGAACGACGGCCTCGACCTGTTCTTCTTCACTCCCGACTGGCGCACCGCCCAGTTCATGCTGGACAACCCGCGCCAGAAAGGCAACCTGGCTCTGATGCCGATGCCCATCTGGGCGGACAAGGACGGCAACCAGCTGCCCGGCAGCTACAAGACCGGCACTTGGGGCGGTTCCGGACTTGCCATCACCAAGCACTGCAAGAATCAGGATCTCGCCTGGAAGTTCGCGAAGTACCTCTACACGAAGACCGAGGACCTCGGCGAGCGCTTCCTGCTCACGAACATCGTTCCGCCGATCAAGGCGTCCTGGGAGCTCCCCGAGCTCAAACAGAAGAGCGATTTCTACAAGCACATGTTCCGTGATCCGGCGACCGGCGATCTCGTGGACGAATTCGTCTCCATCGGCGAATACTACGCTTCCCAGGCCGACGGCACCCCGCCGCACTACATCACGGCCTACACCAGACAGGCGGAAACGCAGCTGCTCGACGTCTATTACGATGCCCGCCAGTATTACGAGAGCAATCCGGAAGCAACCGATGCCGAACTTCTGGCGCGGATCACCCCGAGACTCAAAACGAACGCCGACAACGTCCGCAAAATGATCAATTTCAACGTCTTCCTCAGAGATTCTGAAAATAAGACTGATGCGGCCGTCGCATCCGCCGAGCCTGCAACCGGAAGCAAGGAGCATTAACAGAAATGTCTGCCAATATTCAAAAAAAGAAAGGCGGTCCCGACCGCCATCCCGTGGCGCCATGGATGTTCCTTGCGCCGTACCTTCTTTATGCGGCGGTGTTCTTCGTGTATCCGCTGCTCTACGCCGGCTGGCTGGCGTTCCACCAGACCGACGGCCCCCACACCGCGATCTTCGTCGGACTTGACAACTTCAAGTTCATCTTTACCGACAGCATGTTCTGGAAAGCGATGAGCAACACCACCATCTACGCCATCGCGTCCATCTGCATCCAGCTGCCGATCTCCCTCGGACTCGCCATGCTGCTGAACAACAGTAACAGCCGCATGAAGGGCGCGTTCCGTCTGATGATCTTCAGCCCGAACCTCGTCGGTCAGATCTTCGTCGGCGTGATGTTCGCCGTGATCTTCACTCCGCACTACGGCCTCTTCAACAAGGGCCTCTACGCCCTCATCGGCTGGGGCCTTGAAAAGCAGTGGCTCGCCGACCCGAACCTGCTTCTCCCCGCCCTCATCATCATCTCCCTGTGGATGTATGTCGGCTACAACATGATCTACTTCCTCGCCGGTCTGCAGTCGGTCGATAAGCAGCTGGTCGAGGCGGCGCAGATCGACGGCGCGAACGGATGGCAGACCTTCCTGCACATCACGCTCCCCCAGATCAAGCCGATCGCGATCTTCGTGGTCATCATGAGTACGATCGGGTCCTACCAGCTGTTCGAACTCCCGTTCGCTTTGATGAAGGGCGAGGGCTTCGGTCCGAACAACGCCGCGATGACCGTCGTCGGTTACCTCTACGAGTGGGGCTTCAACAACGGCGACCTGGGCACTGCGGCGGCCATCGGATGGATCCTCGCGGCCATCATCTTCGTTATCAGTATTTTCCAACTCAAGGTCACGCACGCGTACGACGTGGATTGACGGAATAGGAGACAGATACAATGAATTTAGTCCATTGGGTATTGATCGCCGCGGCCATCGTCTACGTCGTCCTGCGCCTGATCCCGGGCAAGGGATGGAAAATCGCCCCCGCCTACCTCCGCGTCGTCCTGCTTTGCATCGCCGCTTTCCTCACGCTCACGCCGTTCGTGTGGCTGATCTGCAGCGCGTTCAAAGACAAGACCATCATGATGCAGTACACGTTCCTGCCGCCGGTATCGCACTGGTTCGACGGCTCGCTGAACTTGGAAAACTTCCGCCGTCTGCTCACGGAAGAGTACCACTCCCCGCAGGGATCGGTCTATTTCTGGCAGTACATCGTGAACTCGATCTTCCTGTCCTGCACCATCACGTCCATCAACATCTTCTTCTCGTCGATGGCCGGATATGCGCTCGCGAAGTACAAGTTCAAAGGCAGAAACGCGATCCTCTTCGTCATGCTGGGGTCCATGATGTTTCCGGCTATGCTCTTCCTGGCGCCTCTCTTCGAGATGATCTATAAGTTCGGGTGGATGGACACCTACTACGCCCTGATCATTCCGGGTGCGATCACCGTGTTCGGCATCTTCCTGTTCCGCCAGGCCATGGTCGGCGTTCCGACCAGTCTGCTGGAATCCGCCCGCGTCGACGGCGCCAGCGAGTTCCGTATTTACTGGGAGATTACGCTTCCGCTTGTGCGTCCCGTGACGGCGGCCTACTGCCTCATCACGTTCCTCGCCACGTGGAATGCCTTCCTGCAGCCGCAGATCTTCGTGCAGACGCAGTCCAAGCTGCCGCTGCCGGTCGTGCTGAACCAGTATATCGGCCTGTACGTGCAGGAATACGGCATCTTCCTCGCCGGTACGCTGCTCGCCATCATCCCGCCCGCCATTCTCTTCTTCATCCTGCAGAAGGAATTCGTGGCTGGTCTGACCAGTGGCGCGACGAAGGGCTGATCCCCCTCGCATCAAGCATAATCGCAATTCGGACGCACCGGATTTCCGGTGCGTCCTTTTTCGTGGTCTGGTTCGATCCCGGATCACTTCATCTGCGTTTTGCCCATGCCGAGCGCTTCGCGGCTGGCGTCGATGTCCTCTTTGATCTGGCGGAACTCGAATTCGTGTTCCTCCTCGTCTTCGAGGATTTCGAGGATGATGCGGCTGGTCACCGGGTCACGGTCGCCGATCATCTTCAGGATCCGGTTGTAGACCGCGATCGCGCAGCGTTCGGACGCGATGGACTGGCACATGATCCGGTAGCCGCACGGGTCGGACGGAGTCACGAACGCGCAGTTGCAGTTGTCCAGGATCTCCTGCGGCGTGAGCGGGATCTCGCCGCAGAGTGTCTGAATGCGGTCCGCGAGCATCCGGGCGTGTTCCAGTTCCTCGTTGGCGTGATCCATTAGTTCGCAGGTCATTTCCGGGCGCATAACGCCCGTCACGACATGGGCTGCGGTCCAGTACTGGAGGAATGCGAGCCATTCATCGCAGTACGCGCGCCTCAGATGGTGCAGGATCTCCTCGCAGGTCTTCTTGTCGAGTTCCATTCCCTTGCAGGCGCAGGCGGAATCGGTACAGTTTTGTTTTTCATTGGTGTTCATCGTTACCCCCTTTGTATTTGGATGAATTTCCGGCTTCGGTCCGTGGATCATCCGTGCCGGAGCATATTAACGATACACCGTCCCGCCGGATTATTCAAGCCGTCCGGCCGGGAAAAAAGCCGCAAAATAAGCTCAAAAATGTTCGTTTCAAATAGATTTTCGCCTCAAACGATGCGCCTCGGCGTGCGCTTTTTTCGAGGCGGACATGAAACGGAAACAAGGAGAAACCCGGATTACTTCTTGTAATCCTTGTAGGTCTTGCCGCCGGAATCCTCGGCCTTCGGGTCGGCTCCGGCTTTCAGGAGGGCGTCGACGACCGCGGTGTTTCCGGCCTCGGCGGCGTACATGAGCGCGGTCTTGTTCTTCACGCCTTTGGTGTTTGCGCTGGCTCCGAGCTTGACCAGCGCCTGCACGACGGCCGGGGTCGTCTTAGCTCTGGATGCGGCATAAAGCATGGGCGTGAGCTTGGAAACCGGGTGTTTTTCCTTCAGGTCGAGCGGAGTCGAGGATTTTTTGCACAACGCGATAAACACGTCGAGGTTCCTGTCGATCAGGTTGAAAATGAGCGCCTGATTGTTGACCTTGATCTGGTTCGGATTGCCGCCGAGCTTGAGGACGGCTTCGAAGGCGTGTTCGCGCTCGAAGCTGACCGAGGCGATCATCGCCTGCGCGAGCAGGGGCGCGGTCTTGAACTTGCGGGCCGCGGCCTCCTTGAACAGACGTTCGATCTCGTCGGGACGATCCTGCTTTGCCGCGTCCTCAATGTTTGCGCAGACGGGGAGCTTCGCACCGGCTTCCTTCAGCATGGCGGCGATCTCGCTCTGTTTCCCGATTTGCGCGTAGACCAACGGATTGCAGGTTGTTTCGTCGGCCTTGTTCGCATCTGCTCCGGCGTCCAGCACCAGACGCACGGCCGCGGCGCGTTCCAGCACGATCGCGCGGATCAGCGGCGTCTGCTTGAACTTGTTGTCGTCGCCGGGCAGGGGATCGTCGACGTCCTTCATCGCGCCGAGGTGTTTGAGGATTTCGGACGTGTTGTTGGTGAGGACGGCCTTGTCGAACGTGAGCGTCGGATTCCCGGTGAACGGCGGCTTCTTCGCGTTTTTCACGGCCGCGGCGGCGTTTTTCGCGGCTTCGGCCTCGCGTTCGGCCCTGTACGCATTCAGGAGGATGACCGCCTCGTCTTCCTTGTGCGTGCGCATGTATTCCGCGAGGACCGGCGACTTGAATTCGACCTTTTTGTAGGAGAGCACGAGTCGCAGGTCATCGATGCGGTCCTGTTCGCTCAGGATCAGCACGGGCGGCTTGTCCTCGAATCCCGGCAGGTTGCAGTCCGCGCCGCAGTCGAGCAGGAGCTTGATGATCGCACGGGCGTCGCGCCGCTGCGAGCCTGAGAGGACGGGAAGATGGCAGGCGTAGGCGAGCGGGGTGCAGGAGCCCTGGATGGGCTGTTTGTAGTCGATCTTTCGCGCGGCGCTCTTCTGGAATTTGCGGAACTGGTTATCCGAAAGCTGGAAATCCACGATGCTGCCGTAGCGGATCAGGAGGTCGCAGTGTTCGAGCTTTGCTTCGGAGATCGCGTGGAAGATGAGCGGCGTTTCGTAGTAGTTGAGGTAATGATCCAGGAGACGCGGCGTGTGGGCGTAATTCTGCAGGACGCGTTCCAGCAGCGACGGAGCGCCGCGCCTGACCGCGGCGAGCAATTCCCCGTATGCCTCGGCCTCGGAATTGATCACGACCGGAATGTTCGTTCCGGCGGAGAGCCCGCCGAGGGATGTGCCGCTGATCGGCCTGCGGTTGACCACCTGGGCGTGCAGGACGCATGGAAGGACGGCACACGACGCACCGATGAGGGCGGCAAGGCTGCAGAGATGGAAACGTCTGGTCATGGCGGATTCTCCGGGATAGAACAATACAATAATATGACGCGGAACCGTCGAAATTTCAAGCGGAAAGAAAAAAATACGGATAAAAAACCGGCAAGGAACGCAGGCGGTGTTTACCCTGCGAGCTTTTCGAGGGAACGGGCGAGGGCGATCTGGGTACGTGCCCGGTCGAGGTTGTGACCGGGGTGCGCCGTCTTGAAATACCGGTCGCCGTCGAGGTAATCGGAGAGGAACCGCACGGCGAGCTCGAACGTGATGACCGCCCCGGCGATCGGCATGAGCCTGATCTCCTGTTCGGTCAGGTAGCCATCGAATCCCGCCAGGAATCCTTCCGTGCAGGCGTCGTACATGTCGCGGCGCGCTTCGAGGTCCTTGAGCTTTCCCGCGTCCTCGCGGGCCGGATTCGCCGCCACGCGTACGAGATCGCCGAAGTCGTACAGCGCCAACCCCGGCATCACGGTGTCGAGGTCCACCACGCAGATCGCCTCGCCGGTCGCGTCGTCGAGCATCACATTGTTGATTTTCGTATCGTTGTGCGTGATGCGTTCCGGGATCAGCCCGGCGGCGAATGCGTCCGTGATGAGCGGGGCGAGGTGACGCATGGCGTCGATCTCGGCGAGTTCCTGTGCGGCGGATGCGGCACGTCCGAGGCGGTCCTCATTTGCGACGGCATCCAGCGCGCACAGCCGCGACGGGGTGTCGTGGAACGCCGGAATGGTTTCCTGAAGACGGGGCGGCGGCAGGTCGGAGAGGTCGCGGGCGAAGCGGGCGAACGCGAACGATGCGGTCCTTGCCTGAGCGGGTTCCCGTACGGCGTCGATCGTGCCCGCGCCTTCGATCATGCGGTAGCAGCGCCAGCACGCGCCATCCCCATCGAACCGGCACGGTTTCGCGTCTTTCGTGGGGACCACGGTCAGCACGCGCCGTCCGGCGTCCGGCAGGATCGCGTATTTCTCCTTCAGATGCCGCGTCACGCGCACGATGTTGTCCATCACGGCGAGCGGATTCGGGAAGACGTGCGGATTGATGCGCTGCAGGACGAACCGCACGTAAGCGTCGGACGCGGGCTTCTCGACCGTCAGCGCGAAGGTGTCGTTGATATGCCCGCTGCCGAACGCCGCCGCGGAAACGGTACGTCCGCCGAGCTCGAAATGAGCTGCGGATTCCAGCGCGGTGCGGTCGGAAACGGGCATGGGATCATCTCTTTTTGAATTTGAGTTCAGGCGAGCAGAGGCGAGGGATACACGCCGGATTCGACCAGCGCGGCGATTCCGGCCTGAACGCGCGGCTTGTCCTCGCGGTAGGTCACGCCGAGCCAGGAATCCTGACTTTCGAGGATGCCGACGGACGCCTGCCCCGCGCCGATCATGGAGGCGACGGCGGCGGGGAGATAGAACTCGGATTTGAGTTCGGAGCCGTGTTCGCGCAGGAACACCTCGAAGAGCCCGCGGAGACCGTCGAACAGCGACGGCATGAATCCCCAGAAGTTCATGGAGACGATCTCGCCGCCGGTGAACGCGAACTTCGCGCCGTTCTCGTCGACCGCGACCGCGCCGTCAGCGCCGTCCGGTTCAATCTTCGTGCGTTCGGTGACTTCCTTCAGGGTGCCGTCCGCATTGGCCGTGCAGACGCCGCGCGAGACGGAGCCGAACTTGGAAAGCGTGTTGCGGAGCGGGTATCCGACCATGAAATGACGAACGGGATCGGCGTTTTCCGCCAGCGCCCTGCCGAGCTGCACGAATCCACTGCGGCCGTAGAAATCGTCCGCGTTGATGGCGGCGAACGGACCGGAGATCTTGTCGGCGGCGCAGAGCACGGCGTGGCCTGTCCCCCACGGTTTCTGGCGGTCTTCCGGGACGCCGTGTCCGGCGGGCAGGGCATTGAGCTCCTGGAACGCGTATTCCACGGCGACGCGCTTTTCCCACTTCGCGCCGACCGCTTCGCGGAACGCCTGTTCGATGTCGCGCCGGATCACGAACACGACCTTGTTGAATCCGCCCTCCATGGCGTCGTGGATGGAATAGTCGAGGATGATCTCGCCATTCGGCCCGACCGGGTCGATCTGCTTGAGTCCGCCGTAGCGGCTTCCCATTCCGGCGGCGAGCACCATCAGCGTCATTTCTTTCATGTTAATTCTCCTGTGTATGCGAGGTTGAGTATTGCAGTTTTAAGTTCGGATTTCCGGGAGCGTGGCTGCTGCGACGGCCTGTCCGTGCCGCCGCATGGAGTCGTCCGGTACGGCCACGGTCGTTTTGAGTTCGGGGAAGACATCGGCCAGGACGCGGTTCGCCTCCTCGCTGATGAGGTCGCCGCCGACGCCGCTGGTCACGCGCCCCATGATGACGGCGGTTTCGATGACCGGATAGAACTCGCAGAAGCCCGCGACAGTGTACCCGAACACCGTTCCGATGCTGCGGAAGACGTTCAGCGCGCGTTCGTCGCCTTCCTCCGCGTACGCCTGAATTCCCAGAAGCACCTGCGGAAGCGGCACGTTCGGGGAGAAAAGCAGTCCGGTGTTTGCGGCCAGACGCGCCGCGCCCTGCTGGGAGAAGTAGTTCACGCCGCATCCCCGGTCGCCGCTCCACTCGTCGCGAGGAGCCGACGCGGAATAGTCCACCGGCACGAACGCCAGCTCGTTGAGGCGGCCCGTGATGCATCCCGCGCCGTTCACATATCCGCCCGCCATGCTGCTGCCGAACGACACCCCGAGGATGCCGTTGCGTCCGAGCTGGACCGAGGCGGCAAGCGCGGCGGCTTCCCCGTCGTTCACGACGGCGAACGGCACACCATGCCAGTCCTCGCGTATGAAATCGAAAACGGGCGCGGCTTCCTGTTCGAAGCGTTCCGGCGGGACGCTGCGGAAGAGCGAGGCCATTCGCACGCGGTTGTTGATGTACACGCCCGCGGCGCTTCCCCCGATCGCGTCGATGCGCGGCAGATGGGCTGCGGCCCGGCGGATGGAGTCGTTGATGCCCGCGCGGTGCCAGGCGGGGTCGGCCTGTTTGGACGGATCCCATACAACCTCCTCGGAGAAGACGACCTTGCCGTCCTGCACCGCGGCGCATTTGCGGTCGCTCGCGCCGAGGTCGAATCCGATGCGGCAGTCCTCGAAATGCCGGCCGAGGCCGTTTTGCGGCTCGCAGGCCGCCGGGGCGTCCTCGAACGGCACGGATTCCACGGTGAGCGGGGTTTCGTAGATCTTCGTCATGCTGGCATAATCGAACGCGCGTTCGCCGTCCGGCGCATAGATCTTCGCGAGCGCCGCCGCGATCCCGTTCGATCCGGCGACAATGATCCGGCTGCCGCCGCCGATCCACAGCAGACTCTTTACGAGGCGTTCCGCATGGCGCACGTTCGCCGCGGCCTCCGTCGCATCCGGATTGCCGAACACGACCGTTTCCACGGTCACGACCTGCCCGGACGGCGTCGCGGCCGCGAGTTTCAGCGGCGTCGCGCGTCCGGACTTCCTGACCATGGCGCGGAAGAGACGGTGTTCCAGCACGGCCGGCCGGAACTCGTGTTCGAGACACGGCATCGGATATCCGTATTTTCCGCCGTTGTGCAGTGAGTGATAGTGTCCCATGGTGATCTCTTTCGACAAAAACATGCGGACGCCGGATCGAATGGAAGCCGTTCCGCTTTCGTAACATTGATGAAAAATACAATACACGCGCGGTCTGTTTTTTTCAAGCATCGTTTTGATTTTCTCCGGGAGAGATGCTATATTATTGAACTCATCCTATTGCATCCCCCGCTCAGTGCCAACCCAAGGAGGTATCCGTGAACTACTTTTTCGCCGACGACCATTACGGCGTAAACCCTGGCAGGCATATCTTCGAGCTTCTGCCGGAGGAATTCCGCAGAGAAACGGTGTTCTCGGAAAACGACTGGTCCCTGCTCGAATCCGGTGAATGGGTGAAGGATTGCGGCCTGCTCGTGCTCCACATGATCGCGGGCACCTGCGGCCAGCCGATGCCGGGTTCCGGCGCGGAACAAGCCGTCCGCGCCTACTGCGAACGCGGCGGCGACCTGCTGCTCCTTCACGGGTCCAGCGCGGCGTTCTGGGGCTGGGACTGGTGGCGCGGCATGGTCGGGCTCCGATGGGTGCGCCCGGAGGACCCGGACGGAATCGCGCCCTCCACGCATCCGGTCGCGCCCTGCACGGTCGAGGTCGCCAAGGTGCGCCATCCGCTCGCCTCGCGCCTGCGCCGCATCGAGCTCCCGACCGATGAAGTGTACATCGACCTCGAACAGGTCTCCCCGGTCACGATCCTCATGGAGACGACCATAAACGGACGCACCTATCCGCAGGCATATCTGGCGGCTGCGCCGTGGGGCGGCCGCATCGCCGCGTTCATCCCCGGCCACAAGCCCGAATGTACGCGGAATCCCGACCTCATCGCGGACATCACGGAGCTGATTCAATGGCTGAAGAGCAAATGACGTCCGAACGGAAGAATAAGAATATCCGGCTGGCGTTCGCTCCCTGCGCCGACTACACGCCGCAGGCGCTGCGTCCCGCGCTCGAACACGTCCTGCAACCTCAGATCGAGGCGGCGGGCGGCGTCTCCGGCAAATCCGTGATGCTGAAACCCAATCTGCTGGCCTGGCGCAAGGAAAACGATCCGCAGGCCGTACATCCGCGGTTCATCGTCGAGACGGCGAAAGTCTTTCTGGACGCCGGAGCGTCGTGCGTGGCCATCCTGGAGAATCCCGCCGTGCAGACCACGCCGCAGATCCTCCGTGCCATGGGGATCGCCGACGAACTGAAATCGCTCGGCGTCGCGTCCGCCAATTTCAAAAACTATATCAAACAACCCCCGCTCGACGCCGTTTTCTTCCGCAATCTCGAAATCGCCAATGAGTTCCGCGAATACGATTTCGTCGCCGACCTCGCTAAAGCCAAGACGCACGGCATGATGACCCTGACCTTCTGCGTCAAAAACCTTTTCGGCCTTGTCAACGGCGGCGACCGGCTCGCCTGGCATCTCGCCGTCGGACGCGACTACGACAAATTCGCCGATATGCTCCTCGACCTTTATCTCGTTGTCCGGCCAGCATTCAATCTGCTCGATGCCGTCACCTGCATGGAGGGCAACGGCCCCGGCGCGGGGACTCCGGCGGACCGGCATTTCATCGCGGGCGGCACCGACGCTCTGGCGATTGACGCGGTCGCGGCGCGGGTTCTCGGCGTTGATCCCGATACATTGCACATCATCAAACGCGCGAAGGCGCGCGGGCTGTTCCCCGCGACGGAAACGGTCGACAATCCCGATCCGCTGCCCGTCTGCGAACCGCTGGCGCTTCCGGACCGTCCCGTCATGGACATGGCGCAGATGCATCTCGGCGTCGGCATTCCGAAATGGATGCAGAAGCCGCTTTACAAACTGATGGTTGTGAATCCGGTCCTTGATCCGGCGAAATGCGTCGGCTGCGGCGTCTGCGTGAAAATGTGCCCTCCGAAATCCCTGAAGCTTTCCGGCGGCAAACCCGCCTTCGATCTTCCGCACTGCATCCGGTGTTTCTGCTGCCAGGAACACTGTCCGAAAGGCGCGATCACGCCGCGGATGACGCGGACGATGCGCTTTATCAAGGCGGTCGACCGGCTGTTCCGCGGGGGCGGCACGGTAGAAGGTAAATAAAGTATAAATCTTGCATTTTTCCGCATTTTCCATCCCGGACCGAAAAAAAATCGAAAAAAAGTGCATTTTTTTTGGAAACGGACTGGAAAATCATGGAATGAGAAAGTATATTATTAACTCTGTTTGCCGCAGAAAACGCGGCGACAGCCCAATTTGCTGTTCTAAGCTATCTTTGCCCGGGGACACTCAGCCCAGCTGAAAATGCCCGGTATCAGACGCGGCGGACGGCAGCTCCATTGGAAACCCGTTCCGGGTCTTGCGGTGCATTGTGCCGCAGGGTCCGGGATGCTCAAATACATACAGTTCGCACTATCTTCAACCCAAAACCATAACAACAAAGCGAGAACAACATGGAAGTTCGGGCAGTAACAAGGTATGTCCGCATTGCTCCGTCCAAGGGTATGGATTTCTCCCGGGTCATCCAGGGAAAGCCCTACGCCGAGGCGCTTGCGATCGCGGAAATTTCCCCGAGAAAAGCCGCCAAGCTGTTCGCCAAGACGCTCAAATGCGCCAAGGCGGCTGCAGCCGAAAGCGGAATGAACGAAGCGTCCCTGATGGTCAAAACCGCAGTCGCGGACCCCGGTCCGATGCTGAAGCGTTTCCGTCCGAAGGCACGCGGCATGGCGGGCAGAATCCGCAAACGCATGAGCCACTTCACGGTGGTTCTTACCGACGACTGAGATTGAAAGGAAATCACAGTGGGACAAAAAATTAATCCGATCGGGCTCAGACTTGCCCTGAACAAGAATTGGTGCTCCCGTTGGTTCGCCCGCAAGGACAACTTCGGGACGTGGCTCCACGAAGACCGCAAGGTCCGCACCTACATCAAGAAAAACTACAATCAGGCTGCGATCTCCAACATCCTGATCGAACGCTATTTCAACCGCGTTCGCACCACCATCTTCGCCGCTCGTCCGGGCGTGCTCCTGGGCAAGAAGGGCGGCAAGGACGCCGAGATCGACAGACTGCGCGACGAAGTGAGCAAGCTCCTCGACAAAGGGCAGGAGCTCATCGTCGACGTCATCGAGGTCAAGCAGCCCGAGACCAACGCTCAGCTCGTCGCTGAAAACGTGGCTGCCCAGCTCGAACGCCGCATCGGTTTTCGCCGTGCCATGAAGAAGGCCATTCAGACCGCCATGGAACTCGGCGCCGAAGGCGTTAAAATCCAGTGCTCCGGCCGACTCGGCGCCGCGGAACTGGCCCGCACCGAAACCTACAAGGAAGGGCGCACGCCGCTTCAGACCCTGAAGGCTTTCATCGATTACGGATTCACCGAGGCCAACACGACCGCAGGCAAAATCGGCGTGAAGGTTTGGATCTGCCACAAGGAACTCACGGAGGAAATGCAAAATGCCGTTAATGCCAAAAAGAGTAAAGCACAGAAAGGTGCAGCGCGGTAATAACGCCGGGCTGTCCCAACGCTGCAACAAACTGGATTTCGGCGATTTCGGATTGCAGACGTTTGAGCGCGGTTTCCTGACCGCTGCCCAGATCGAAGCCGCCCGTGTCGCGATTACCCGCCACATGAAACGCCGCGGTCAGGTGTGGATCCGCCTGTTCCCGTACAAGCCCTGCACGAAGAAGCCCCTGGAAGTCCGTATGGGTAAGGGCAAAGGCAACGTCGAATACTGGGTCGCCCCGGTTCAGCCCGGCCGCATGCTCTTCGAGATATCCGGCTGCTCCGAGACCCTTGCGAAGGAGGCCATGAGCCTCGCCGCTTCCAAGCTCCCGATCCGCTGCCGCTTCGTCTCCCGGATCCCGGCTGTCTAATGTGAGGAAGGACCTGTCATGAAAAACAAAAAAACTGTCAATAAGGCCATGCAGCAGATCCGCGAACTTCCGCAGGACGAACTCGTCGCTCGCGACGGTGCGCTCCGCAAGGAAAAGTTCCTCCTCCGCGCCCAGGCCAAATCCGGTCAGCTCGAAAGCCCGGCCAAAATCCGCACCGCCCGCCGCAACCTCGCCCGGGTGATGACCGAACTCAACAAACGCGCTTCGGCCGGCAAATAAGGAATACCTGAAATGGACGAAACCATTAAGACTGATACCGCTGCCGCAGCCGTCGTGCGCGGCCACCGGAAAACGCGCGTCGGAAACGTCATCAGCGACGCCCAGAACAAGACGATCGTCGTTGAGATCGTGACGCGTTCCGCGCATCCCCGGTACAAGAAGGTCGTCAAGAGCCACGTCCGTTATGCGGCTCATGACGAGAACAACGAAGCGAAGGTCGGCGATCAGGTCATGATCGCGGAGACCCGCCCCCTGAGCAAGACCAAGCACTGGCGCCTGGTCAAAATCATCAGCCGCAGCGAATAAGAGGAGACTTGAACTATGGTTCAGATGCAATCCAGTTTTGAAGTCGCCGACAATTCCGGCGCCAAGCGCATCGTGCTCATCACCGTCCTCGGCCAGCGCAAGACCATCGCCTCCATCGGCGATATCTTCACCGCCACTGTCAAGGAAGCCATCCCCGGCGGTACCGTGAAGAAAGGCGACGTCGTCAAGGCCGTCGTCGTTCGCACCGCCGCCCGCATCCGCCGTTCCGACGGATCCTATCTGCGCTTCGACAAGAACGCCGCCGTGATCATCGACGACCAGAAGAATCCGAAAGGCACCCGCATTTTCGGACCGGTCGCCCGTGAACTTCGCGACAAGAACTTCATGAAAATCATTTCCCTGGCGCCGGAGGTCCTCTGATGAATAACGAACTCAACAAGTGCCAGAAGCACTACCACGTCAAGAAGAACGACAAGGTCCAGGTCATCAGCGGCGGCTGGAAGGATAAAACCGCCAAAGTCGTGGCCATCCTCAAGAAGAAAGACCGCGTCGTCCTCGAAATCGAGAATCCCACCGACCGCGACCGTGAACGCATCACGAAGAAGCGCACTGTCCGCAAGAGCGCCGCGAATCCGAACGGCGGCCTCGCCGACCGCGCCGTCTCCGTGCACGTCTCCAACGTCAAGAAGATCGCTTCCGCCGACGAAGGCGCGAAGAAGGCCGAGTGAGTGGAGGAACTGAACAATGCCCGATATGAGAAAATACTACAATGAGCAGGTCCGTCCCGCTCTTCAGGAAAAGCTCGGCCTCAAGAACGTCATGGAGATTCCGAAGCTGAAGAAGATCGTCATCAGCACCGGTATCGGCACCAAGATGGAAAAGGACGCTTTCTCCGAAGCCCGCACCCACCTCTCCGCCATCGCCGGCCAGGCCCCCGTCGTCTGCAAGTCCAGAAAGAACATTGCGAACTTCAAGCTTCGCGCCGGCATGTCCGTCGGTCTCATGGTCACCCTCCGCGGCGACCGCATGTACCAGTTCCTCGATCGTCTGGTCCACAACGCCTTCCCGCGCGTCCGCGACTTCCGCGGCGCTCCGAAGAAGGGTTTCGACCACGTCGGAAACTACAACCTCGGCATCCCGGATGTTTCGATCTTCACCGAAATCGACCTCGACAAGATCAAATATCCGCTCGGAATGAACATCACGATCGTGACCAGCGCGAAGACCGACGCCGCGGCGAAGGAACTTCTCACCATGCTGGACTTCCCGTTCGCCAAGTAAGGAGACGTTAAGAAATGGCTAAGAAAAGTCTGATTGCGAAACAGAAACGCGGCGGGAAATTCAAAGTCCGTAGCTACACGCGTTGCGCCGCCTGCGGTCGTCCCCGCGCCGTCATCCGCAAATTTAAACTCTGCCGTATCTGCTTCCGTGAAATGGCCTCCACCGGCCAGATTCCGGGCGTGATTAAGGCCAGTTGGTAACAGAAAGGAATCCCTACAATGAGTATGCAGGATCCGATTTCAGATATGCTGACGCGCCTTCGCAACGGCTGCATGTCCATGCAGAAGGTCGTTTCCATGCCTTCTTCCATCATGAAGACCGCCATCGCGGAAGTCCTCAAGCAGGAAGGCTACATCGCCGACTATGTCGTCGAGGGTGAAACGAAGAAGGTTCTGAAGATCACCATGAAATACTTCAAACGCCAGCCCGTCATCGAAAACCTCCAGCGTGTTTCCAAGCCGTCGTGCAGACTGTACTGCGGCAGCCAGAACATTCCGAAGGTCAAGGACGGAATGGGTATCGCCATCCTCTCCACCTCGAGAGGTGTACTGAGCGGCAAAGACGCCGAGAAACAAAACGTGGGCGGAGAGATCCTCTGCTACGTCTGGTAACTTCAAGGAGTCATCATGTCTCGTATTGGTAAAAAACCGGTTGCCATCCCCGCTGGCGTCACCGCCAAAGTCGAAGACGGCGCGACCGTTATCACCGGTAAGCTCGGTACGCTCACCATCCCAACCCAGAAGCACATCACCGTCAAGGTCGAAGGCGACCAGATCATCCTGAGCCGCGACACCGACCTCGACAACGCCAAAGCGATGCACGGCCTGAACCGCGCCCTCATCAACAACGCCGTCATCGGCGTGTCCAAGGGCTACTCCAAGGGCCTCGAGATCGTCGGCGTCGGCTTCCGTGCCGACCTCGCCGGCAACAAGCTCACGCTCAAGCTCGGCTTCTCCCACGACATCAACTACATCGTGCCCGAAGGCATCAAGCTCACCGTCACCGACGGCTACAAGATCTCCATCGAGGGATACGACAAGCAGCTCGTCGGCGCCGTCGCCTCCACGATCCGCGCCTTCCGCAAGCCCGAACCCTACAAGGGCAAGGGTGTCCGTTACTCGGACGAACAGGTCACGATCAAGCCCGGCAAGAAGAACGCATAACGGGTGAAAGGAATTAAAGAATGACTCGCAATTCCCAAGTCAGAAGACAGCTTCGCCATGTGCGTCTCCGCAAAAAAGTCGCCGGGACGGCCTCCGTCCCCCGCTTCTGCGTCAGTCTCACTGCGAACAACATGTACTGCCAGTTCATCGACGACGACGCCGGTGTCACGCTTGCCTCCAGCTCCACGCTCTCTCCCGAGTTCAAGGCCCTGAACCTCAAGCGCAACGTCGAAGCCGCCGCCGCTCTCGGCAAGCTCGCCGCTGAAAAGGCCATCGCCGCAGGCGTCTCCAAGGTCGTCTTCGATCGCAGCGGATTCCAGTATCACGGCAGAATCAAAGCTCTTGCCGACGCCGCCCGCAAGGCCGGCCTCCAATTCTAAGAGGTATCATCACTATGAGTTTTGACAAATCCAGAAAAGACGCTCCGGCCAAAGAGGAACGCGAGCAGTCCGACACTGAAGAAGTCGTCATCAGCATCAATCGCTGCTCCAAGGTCGTCAAAGGCGGCCGTAACTTCTCCTTCGGCGCGCTCGTCGTCGTCGGCGACCACAAGGGCAAAGTCGGCTTCGGCTACGGCAAGGCCAACGAAGTCTCCGACGCCATCCGCAAGGGCGGCGAAGCTGCCCGCAAGAACATGATCGTCATGCCCCTCTCCGGGCACACGATCCCCCACACCGTGACCGCCAAATTCCGCGGCTCCAAGGTCCTCCTGCGTCCGGCCTCCCCCGGTACCGGTTTGATCGCCGGCGGCGCCATGCGCCCCGTCCTCAACCTCGGCGGCGTCGTCGACGTCCTCGCCAAGTCCCTCGGTTCCAGCAACCCGGCCAACGTCGTCAAGGCGACGTTCCGCGCCATCGAGCTGCTGAAGACCAAGGACCAGGTCCTTGAGAAACTCGGCAAGAAATAAGAGAAGGAGTTCATCATGAATCTGCATAGTCTCGAAACGACTCCCGGCTCCCGCAAGAACAGACACAGAGTCGGCCGTGGCGACGGCTCCGGTTGGGGCGGAACCTGCGGCCGCGGTGAAAAAGGCCAGCGTTCGCGCAGCGGCGCCGCCATCCGTCACCACTTTGAAGGCGGTCAGACCCCGAGCTTCCGCCGCATCCCGAAGCGCGGCTTCAAGATGCATGGCGTGAAGGAAGTCTTCAACGTCGTCAATGTCGGCACCCTCAACGAAGTGTTCGAAGCGGGCACCGAGATCAACGAAGAGGTCCTCCTCAAGGCCGGTCTTGTCGCCAAGAACAAGGCTCCGCTGAAGGTCCTCGGCACCGGCGATGTCAACAAGGCCCTCAAGGTCAAGGCGCAGAAGTTCTCCGCCTCCGCCAAGGCCAAGATCGAAGCCGCCGGCGGCTCTGTCGAAGTCATCGAATAACCCTTGCGGCGTCTCCGCCGGAAATTGAGGCAACATGTTCAAAGCATTTATCAACGCTTTCAAAATCAAGGATCTCCGCAATAAGATCCTTTTTTCCGCAGCGGTCATCATCGTCTGCCGGATCGCGGCCAACATCCCGTGCCCCGGTGTCAATACGCACAACCTCAAGGCTTATTTCGACAAGCTCTCCCAGGATACTGCCGGTGCCGGCGGATTCCTGGGCATGATCGACCTCTTCAGCGGCGGCGCTCTCCAGCAGTTCGCCGTCGGAGCGCTCGGCATCATGCCCTACATCTCCGCCTCCATCATCATGCAGCTCCTGGTCCCTGTCCTCCCCGCGCTTGAACGTCTCAAACGCGAAGGCGAGGCCGGGATGAACAAGATCAACCAGTACACCCGCTACCTCACGATCGTCATCTGCGTCATTCAGGGCGCCATGACCGCGATCGCCATGACACATCCGGAACGCCTCGGCCTGCCCTCGGCACTCCCCGGCCAGCCGCTCGTCAGCGGCAACCTCTCCGCGTTCGTGTTCTTCTCGGTCATCATCCTGACCTGCGGCACGATGATCCTGATGTGGCTCGGTGAAAAGATCACGGACAAAGGCATCGGAAACGGCGTTTCGATCATCATCACGATCGGTATCATCGACCGTCTCCCGAAGGCGATCGCCCAGCTGTACGACATGTACCAGAGCGGCGGTTCCGGCGACAGCCGGTTCCGTCTCCCGCACGTGCTCATCCTGATCATCATCTTCGCCGTTGTGACCGCCCTCACGATTATCCTCTGCCAGGGCGTCCGCAAGGTGCCGATCCAGATGGCGCGCAAGACAGTCGGAAACAAGGTCGCGGGCGGCAGCACCTACATGCCGCTCAAGGTCAACTTCCCCGGCGTCATGCCCATCATCTTCGCCGGCGCGATCCTGATGTTCCCGCCGATGTTCCTGCGTCTCATCCCGAGCGCAAAGGTCGCCGCGCTCCAGCAGTACTTCACGCACGGATCCTATTCCTACATGCTGATGTACGGCGCGCTGATCATCGCGTTCTCCTACTTCTGGGTCTCGAACATGTTCAACCCGGTGCAGATCGCTGACAATCTGAAGAAGGAAGGTGCTTACGTGCCCGGCATCCGGCCCGGAAAGCCCACATGCGATTACCTCGACGACCTGATGACCGTCATCACGTTCGCCGGCGCGATCTTCCTGTGCGGCCTCTCGGTCTTCCCGATGCTCCTCACGATGTGGCTGAAGATTCCGTACGCCGTGGCGTCGTTCTTCGGCGGCACCAGCCTGCTGATCATTGTCGGTGTGACCATTGACACGCTCTCCCAGATGGAATCGCTTCTGGTGATGAAAAACTACGAGGGCTTCCTCCAGCGCGGACGTCTCCGTTCCCGCAGAGGCTGACCCGCGGAGCGGCGACGGGCGCAAGTCCGTTCGCGCATCACAGGCGGTTCTTCTGAACGATTTCACCCGTCCTCCGGTTCCGGCCGGAAGACGGGCGTTTGCTTTTTTAGGGAAGGGCGAGTATATTAAAAGGGGCTGTTCGGGGAACTTTTTCCGCCGGCCCGCTGTCTATAGAACCAGATTGGAAAGACCAACATGAAAACAACAACCTCCGCGCATTGCTCTGTCCGTTACGCGCTGTTCACGGCCGTCCTGGCCGGAATCGCGCTCTCATGCCTTGTGTCTTGCTCTAAATCCGCTCCGCCCGCGCCCATGGAGCGTTCCCGCGCCCTGCTGGAGATATTCGAGAATCTGGACCGCAGGAACAACGAAGCCGCGCTCAAAAACATCGACACCTATCGCAGCATCGATCCCACGAACATGTTCCTTTCCGATTTCGAGCACATTGTCCGGGCGAACACCGTGATCGCGTCGGCGAAGGCCAAGCTTGACGCGGGCGACATCGCCGGCGCTTCCGCCGAACTCGACGCCTACTGCCTCAAATACGGCGACGTCAGCACCTCCGTGACCGAGGCGAAGACCCAGGTCGATCTTCTGCTCGAGGCGCAGCGTCTGAACGAGAAAATGCTCGCGGCGCATTTTTCCGACGACATCCGTGCCGCAGCTGCCGATTTGAGCGCGTTTGCCAGGACAAACGCCAAATACTTCCCGAAACTTCCGTCGTATGCAGCCACGGTGACCAAGGAAGCCGAGGTGCGCGCCGCTGTGGAACGGGCCGACGCCTGCGTCGCGCTGATGCAGGACGCCATGGACGCCGCCGCGGCGGGCCGGAAGAACGAAGCCGCCACATTGACCGCGCTTCTGGAAATGAATGCGGACGCCGCTCAGATCGCCGGGTTCGAAGCTTGGCTGCGTCAGCGGCCCGCAAATCCATAATCATCCAGTAACAGAAAGGTTCTCACGATGAACTGCAAAACCATGTTTGTCTTTTTTGCGGCATGTGCCGTATCGTTTTCCGTCGCCGCCCAGAGCAGCCCGTCGACGCTTTCCCTGAGGGGGACTCCCGACTTGGGGCTGGACGTCGCCGCGCCGAAGACCGCTGCTGACGGCGACGCGGCCGCCGAAGCCGCCATCCGCCGTGCGCTCCTGTCCCAGCCCGCGTCCGAGGAGGAAGTGACGAAGGCGCTTTCCTTCCTGCCCGACGTGGTTGCCGAGGTCAACGGCACGAAGATCACGAAGAAGGAGATCGTGGATCTGCTCCTCTCGAAGAAGGTGTCCCAGCAGGTCCTCGCCCTGACGCCCGAATCCTATCTGCGCACCGCCATGCAGCAGTACGTCGAACAGAAGATCGACACCGCGATCCTGAAGCAGAAGGCGAAGGAAGACGGATTCATTCCCTCCGAGGAGCTCGTGAAGACCCATTTCGACGCTTCCATCAAGAAGCTCCCCGCCGAGCAGGTCGACGCCGTGAAGGCCCAGCTCAAGGAACGCGGCCTTTCGCTCGAAGCCTATCGTGACGAGATCGCGAAGGAGGACGACATCCAGGGCAACGCCGCCATCGCCGCCTACGAGGAGAAAAACTTCATTGAGAAGGCCGAAAAGGCAGTCAACGACGACTCCGTCGAGAAGTTCTACCGCGAAAACCAGCAGAAGTTCGCCGTTCCGGAGAGCATCACGGTCGCGCATATCCTGATCCAGTGCGAACCCGTCTCCGCTCTCGACTCCAAGGAGGAGAAGGAGATCAAGACCAAGGCTGACAAGCTCGCGAAGGAACAGATCGACGATATCTACGCCGCGCTCGTGAAAGATCCCGCCAGCTTCGACAAGCTCGCGCAGGAAAAGAGCAACTGCCCCTCCGGCAAGCGCGACAACGGCAAACTCCCGCCGTTCGACAAGGATGGCATGCTGCTGGACCAGTCCGGCATGCTCGACCCGGATTTCGCCGCTGCGGCGTTCAAGCTCGCCAAGCCCGGCGAGTTCACGAAGCCCGTCCACTCGCAGTTCGGCTACCACATCATCAAGCTCCTGAAGCAGGATCCGAAGGGCTATATGCCGCTCGACAAGGTCAAAGGCGAGATACATGATTTCCTCGTCGACAAGACCGTCTCCGAAGAGATCCAGGCCATGCTCAAGGCCGAACGCGCCAAGAGCAGCGTGAAAGTCTACGATTTCACGCCCGCCAAAGTCGACACGAAGGCCACGAAGAACCCCGGAGCCACCCCGACTCCCGTCCTCTGACCGTACCCTTTTTCTTTCGTCAAATGAACCATGCGATGCGCCCGCCGATCCCGGGCGCTTTTTTTGTCAAAAAACAGGAAAAGACATTGATTCTCATAATCGAAAGGAAAATGCGGCATCGGTTTTTTCGTCTTTTTTCGGGGAAAATGACCTTGCAGAAATCGAAATCCGGGGTATATTATTAGAGTGAAAAGAAAGAAACAACCAGCACAGCACCGCCGTATCGGAGAATACCTTGCACACAGATGCCCGCGGAAGACGGTTCCGGCATGGAACGCAGCAGACTATTTGAGCGGGAGCGGCACTGAACGCGGCGGGGAACGGACAACACAGCATGACACCGGACAATGACATCGACATCATACAGGACGACCTGATGAAACAGGCGGATCAGAACGCCGCCCGTTCAAAATATAACGACGACAGCATCCAGACCCTCGACGCGCTCGCCCACATCCGGCAGCGCCCCGGCATGTACATCGGCCGCATGGGCGACGGTTCGCACCCCGACGACGGCATCTACGTGATGTTCAAGGAAGTCGTGGACAACGCCGTCGACGAATACATCATGGGCTTCGGGCGGCGCATCGACATCGCCTCCGACCACGGTTCCTTCACCGTGCGCGACTACGGACGCGGCATCCCCCTGGGCAAGCTCGTGGACTGCGTTTCGAAGATCAACACGGGCGGCAAGTTCAACAAGGACGGCTACGTGTTCTCCGTCGGCATGAACGGCGTCGGCACGAAGGCCGTGAACGCGCTTTCCTCGCAGTTCGAGGTTACGTCCTGGCGTGACGGCAAATGCCGCACCGCGGTCTTCCGCGAGGGCATCCTCGACCACGAGGAATACCTCGATCCCGGCACGGAGCATTCCGGCACGCGCATCCGCTTCACGCCCGATCCGAAACTCTTCCCGAACTACGAAATCCGTCCGTCCGAGGTGGAAAACCGCCTCTGGATGTACGCATATCTGAACAGCGGACTTTCGCTCTATCTGAACGGCCAGCGGTATTATTCGAAGAACGGCCTGCTGGATCTCGTGCGTTCCAAGCTCGACGAGGGCGCGTCGCTCTACCAGCCCGTCCACTACAAGGATTCCACGCTCGAATTCGCGTTCTGCCACACGGCCGACACCGGCGAACGCTATTTCTCGTTCGTGAACGGCCAGTACACGAGCGACGGCGGTACGCATCTTTCCGCGTTCAAGGGCGGCATCACGCGCGCCATCAACGAGCATTTCAACAAAAACTTTGACCCGAAGGACATCCGCGACGGCATCCTCGGCACCATCGCCGTGAAGATCCAGGAACCGCTGTTCGAGTCCCAGACCAAGAACAAGCTCGGCAACACCGACGTGCGCGGCTGGATCGAGGGCACCGTGAAGCAGGCCGTGATCGACAGCCTCCTGAAGCACCCCGACGAGGCCAACCTCCTCCTCGAAAAGATCCAGAAGAACGAGCAGGTCCGCCGCGAGATCCAGAAGGTCCAGAAGAAGGGCGCCGCCATCTCGAAGCGCATTTCCCTGCGGAACAACAAGCTCAAGGACTGCCGCCACCATTTCGGCGACCGCTCGAAATTCGCCGAGGAGACCATGATCTTCCTTACCGAGGGCGATTCCGCAGGCTCCTCGCTCGTGACCAGCCGCGACCCGAACTACCAGGCGGTCTTCGCGCTCCGCGGCAAGCCGTTCAACTGTTTCGGAAAGAAGCTCGACGCGATTTACTCCAACGAAGAACTGTTCTACATCATGCGCACGCTCGGGATCGAAGAGGACGTGGAGAACCTGAACTACGCCAAAGTTGTGATCGCGACCGACGCCGACGTTGACGGCCTGCACATCCGCAATCTCCTGCTCACGTTCTTTCTCCAGTACTTCGAATCGCTCGTGATCTCCGGCCACCTCTACATCTTCGAAACGCCGCTTTTCCGCGTTCGCAACAAGGAAACGACGTTCTACTGCTACTCCGAACAGGAGCGCGACGAGCGCGCGAAGGAACTCGGCAAGTCCGCCGAGATCACCCGCTTCAAAGGTCTCGGCGAGATTTCGCCGAAGGAGTTCAAGCAGTTCATCGGGCCCGACATCCGCCTCGAAAAAGTCACCCTCGAAAACACCAAGGGCATCCACGAAATGCTGCGGTTCTACATGGGCAGCAACGACGAGACCCGCTGGGAACACATCCAAAACAATCTGGTCTGACCCATCATGCCGAAAAAGAATCTCATGCCTCCCTCCGGACCCGACCGCGACGCCTCCTCCAATCCCCCGTCCGATACGCCCGAAACCGAATACTACGATCCCGATATGCACTATCCGCCGGAGTCCGACGAGATGGGCGACGACGAATCCGCGTCCGACGCCGTCGACTCGTCCCCGAACCAGCGCCTGCGGGAGATGATGGACCGCAACTTCATCGAGTACGCGTCCTACGTCATCAAGGACCGCGCGATCCCGGACGTCGACGACGGCCTGAAACCCGTTCAGCGCCGCATCCTCTGGACGCTCTTCCAGATGGACAACGGCACGTTCCACAAGGTCGCGAACGTGGTCGGCGCCACCATGAAATACCATCCGCACGGCGACGCCTCCATCGGCGACGCTCTCGTGAACCTCGCGAACAAGGAATGTTTCATCGACAAACAGGGATCGTTCGGCGACATCATCCTCGGTACCGCCGCCGCCGCTCCGCGATACATCGAATGCCGTCTCTCCAAGCTCGGCCGCGACGTCCTTTTCAACAATGACATCACCACGTTCGTTGATTCCTACGACAGCCGCAACAAGGAACCGGTCTGCCTGCCCTCGAAGATTCCGACCCTGCTGCTCATGGGTACCAACGGCCTCGCCGTCGGCACGCGCACCATGATCTTCCCCCACAACTTCAACGAACTCCTGCGGGCGCAGATTTCCATCCTGAAGGGCGAGCCCTTCCTGATCTATCCCGATTTCCTCCAGGGCGGCATCATGGACGTCTCCGATTATCAGGACGGCATGGGCAAGATCGTGCTGCGCGCCCGCATCGCCGCCGAAAAACACGACATCGTTATCAGCGAAATCCACGCGGGCACCGACACGTCCAAACTGATGGACTCCATTGAGAGCGCCGTCAACAAGTCCCGCATCAAGATATCCTCGTTCCACGACTATACAGCGGACGACAAGGTCAATATCGAACTCTCGCTTCAGCGCGGCTACAGTCCGGAGAAAGCCATCAACGCCCTCTACACCTACACCGACTGTCAGGTCAGCATCTCCTGCATGTACATGGTCATCTGCGACAACCGGCCCGTCCGCATGAGCGCCAGCGACATCCTCCGCCGCAATACCGAAAAGCTCGTGCAGTACCTGAAATGGGAACTCCAGATCGTCGCCGCCAGATGCATCGACAGGATCCTCGCCCGCACCCTCGCGCAGATTTTCATTGAGGAAAAGATCTACAAGAAGATCGAGACCTGCAAGACCAAAGAGGCCATGTTCCTGGCGGTCCGCACCGGGCTCGAGCAGTTCAAGGACGAATGGCTTCCTCTCGTGCAGGCGCTCCACGCCGCGATCGAAGCCGGGCCGCATATCGCACAGCCCGCGCCCGCCGAGGCCGCGCGCCTCGCCCAGCTGGCGCAGGGCGTGATCCCGGATTCCGAGATCGAACGCCTTGTCGAGATTCCGATCCGCAGGATCGCGGCGTTCGAGGTCGATAAGAACCGCGAGGAGATCGCATCGCTCGAAAACGATCTCCATGAGGCGGAAAAGAACCTGAAACACATCAAGCAGTACACCATCAAGTACATCGAGGGGCTGCTCGCGAAATACGGCGACATGTTCCCGCGCCGCACCGAAATCCGCCTCGAACCCTTTGCCAAGATCGACAAGAGCGTCGCCGCGCTTTCCAACATCCGCGTCGGCTGGGACAAGAAGAACTGCTACATCGGCACCTCCGTAAAGAGCGACGACATCGTGCTGTGCAACGAATTCGACCATCTGCTCTGCGTGGAGCGTTCCGGCGACTTCAAGGTCATCGACATCCCCGACAAGATATTCATCGACCGCCTGTTCGAGTTCCGCCGCTACGACAAGACCACCGTGTTCGGCGTTGTCTACTCCGAGAAGAAGACCGGTCGCGCATACTTCAAGCGCACCCGTATCGCCTCGTTCATCAAGGACCGCGAATACCGCATCATCCCGGACGGATGCCGCCTGGAGCTCATCACGCCGCGTCCGAACGCCATCTACGAAATCAAGGTCGACACGCCGATCCGCGCCAAGCAGATTCAGCAGATTTCCCTCATGGACGCGCCCGAACGCTCCCCGAAGGCAGGCGGTATCCTGATCTCCCCGCGCAAACTCCTGAAGATTACGTTCGTGCGTCTGCTGGACGAATCCGACACCGAGCCCGAACCCGAACTCGTCGAGGTCCCGCCGGAGGACAACAACGGTGGAAATGAGAGCGGAAGCGGCGCGCCTGTGGAAGAAACGCCCGTGGAAACGCCGTCTGAACCGGAACCTGTGCCGGAAACGGAGATCGTACCCGAACCGGAAACGAAACCCGTTGCCCGTCGCAGCCGCGCGAAGAAGGAACCGGTTCCCGAATCCGTACCTCCAACTGAGGCGAAGAAAGCGCCGGAACCCAAGCCCGCCGTGAAACCTGTTTCCCCGGCAAAGCCCGCTCCGGTTGAGAAGCCCGCGCCCGCCGCAAAGCCCGCTCCGGTTGAGAAGCCCGTGCCTGCTGAGAAGCCCGCGCCCGCGAAACCTGTAGAAAAACCCGCTCCGGTTGAGAAGCCCGTGCCTGCTGAGAAGCCCGCGCCCGCCCCTGCACCTGCTGAAAAACCTGCTCCCGCTCCTGCACCTGCACCCGCTCCTGTTGAGAAACTGGCCGAGCCGAGTAAGCCAGCCGCGCCCGAACGGGAGGAGGATTCGTGGGACGTTCAGCCCGATCTCGGGTTTTGAGCATCCTCCTCAATCGAAATGAAAACGCCGGGCAGCTGGTCTTTCAGCCGTCCGGCGGTTCTTTCAGCAGAAACCGTGCTTCTCAGCAGATGTTCCCGAGGTAGACGTTCGGGAATCCGCGGCTCTTCGCGTGCGCCTGAATGCTGTCCAGCTCCGAACGCGGCGTGCGCGGACTGTCGTGGTACAGGTACGCCGGATGGTACGCGGTGAAATGCACGGGCGTATCGATGCCGAGCCCGTCGCGGACCCAGTCCAGAAAATCGTTGATCTGCTTCTGCGAATCGTTTTTGCCGGGGATCACGAGGTTGGTCAGCTCCAGGTGGCCGCCGCAGACTTTCTTGAAGAACTCGCAGGAGTGTTTCACGGGCTCAAGCTCGCCGGAGCACATGGTCGGGTAGAAATCCCCGAATCCCTTTACGTCGATGTTCGCCGCATCGAAGAGAGGGAAGACGTCCTGCATGCATTCATCGGAGAAATACCCGTTGGAGACGAGGATCGTGCTGATCTTCTCCCGGCGGGCGAGGATCGCGCAGTCGCGCACGTACTCGGCCCAGACAGCCGGTTCGTTGAACGTGAAAGCCACACATTCGCTGCCGTGTCGGCGGATCAGCTCGATCAGGTCCTCCGGCGTGTAGTAGCGGTAGGCGGCGTGCGGCAGGAACTTCTCGCGCGACAGATGGTTGTTCTGGCAGAACACGCATTTGAGGTTGCATCCGTAGGTGCCGACGGAGAACGCCTGCGTGCCGGGGCGGAAATGGCGGAGCGGCTTCTTTTCGATCGGGTCGATCTGGAGTGCGCAGGGGTAGCCGTAGGCCATGGAGTAGAGCTTGCCGCCCTGGTTGAGGCGGACGCCGCAGAATCCGGTGTGTCCCTCGGCGATGAGGCAGTGGCGTGGGCAGACCAGGCAGCGCGCGAATCCGCCGGCTTCCGGCTTCTGCCAGCTGGCGGGGAAAAGTTTGTGTTCACGGTCCATAGGGGAAATCCTTCTTTCGGATGAAAATGCTTACTTGCCGGGGGCGTCTTTCGGCAGAGCCTTCTGTGCCGCATGGAGTTCGGCGACGGCGGCGCGGATGCCCTCCGGCGCGCGGAAGACGGCGGTCCCGGCGACGATGACGTTCACGCCCGCCTCCGCGGCCTCGCAGACGTTGTCGCGCGTGATGCCGCCGTCGATCTCGATGTGGGCGTGGCTGCCGATCCTGCGGATCATCCTGTGGATTTCGGTCGCCTTCTTCAGCATCTCCGGCTGGAATTTCTGCCCGCCGAACCCCGGTTCCACCGACATCACCAGCACCATGTCGATTTCCGGCAGGATCGCTTCGATGGCCGAGGCGGGCGTGCCCGGTTTGAGTGTGATCCCGGCGGAGCAGCCGAGTTCGTGTATCTGACGCACGACCGGCGACGGGTCGCATTCGCTCTCGATGTGGAACGTGATGTGGTCGGCGCCCGCCTTCGCGAAGGGTTCGACGTACTGCTCCGGATGGACCAGCATCAGGTGCACGTCGAACGGCAGGGACGTGTATTTGCGCATGGAGGCCACGACCGGGGGGCCGAACGTGATGTTCGGGACGAAATGGCCGTCCATGATGTCCAGATGGATCATGTCCGCCTCGGCCTGTTCCGCGGCCTTCAGCTCGTCGGCGAGGCAGGCGAAATTGCAGGCGAGGACCGACGGCGAGACGAGCAACCGGTTGTTTTTGAACTCACTTAACGGGTGTTTCATCATGGGAAGCTTCTTTCTGTTGAGGTGCGGGCGGCGGATACGGGCCGCGTTCGCAGTCCAGCCAGCGTCTGTGCGACCAGAGCCACTGCGTTGGGAAGCGGCGAATCTGTTCTTCGATCATGTCCGTGTAGAGCTGGGCGACGGCGCGGATGTCGGCCTCCATGTTGCCCGTCGGTTTGTAGTCGGGCATCCTGACGCAGTGGAACGTGAAGTGGAAATCGTCGTCGTCGCGGATCAGGTACGGCATTGCGATGGGCGTGTGCGTGCGGAGGTACAGCCAGGCGGGCGTTTTCTGCGCCATGGCGGGGTGGCCGAAGAATTTGACCTCGACGCCTTCCGGCGGCACGGCGTGCTGGTCGGACACGATCGTGACGTTCTCCCCGGCCTTGTGCGCCTGAAGCAGCGGCCGCACGCCCAGGTCCTTCGAAAAACTCCGGTGCAGATAACGGCAGCGGCGGGCGTACACGTAGCGCCCGATCTTCGGGTTCTCCAGCGGACGCATGATGCTCATCATGCGCTGTTTGGTGATGTAGCTGTGAAGGCCGCCCGCGAGTTCCCAATTGCCGAAATGTCCGGTCGTCAGGATGATCTGCGGTGCGGTCGCCGGGTTCATGAATTCCTGCGTCAGCGGGTCGTCCGCGATGCGGATGTGTTCGCTGAAATTGTCCTCGTTCACGATCTGGTCGAACTTCACCATTTCCACGTAGACCTTCGCGAAGTGCTTCAGGCTTTCCAGCGCCAGCTTGTTCGCCTCAGCCTGCGTCTTCACGAACCCGGAGTGCAGGATCAGCCTCGGCGTGCGCGGACCGTGGCGTTTGCTGAAATGACGCACGGACCAGGCGATGAAGTTCAGGACGCCGTACGCCGCATGAAGGGGCAGGATCCGGACCAGGGAGGTCACGAACACGAAGAGCGCGTACTCGGCATTGATGACGAGCGCGGATTTCTTCTTTTTCGGCGGGTTCGTGTTGTTCACGGCGGGCGGTCCTCTGCGGATATGGCGTACAAAAACTGTAAAACATTAATATACACCGCACATGCGAAAAATGAAAACGGTTTCGGCAAAAAAAACGTATGTTTGGGCGATAAAAAACGGGAGCGGACCGCGTCGGCAGTCCTCTCCCGAGTATCCGTGCCTTTTTTGTGCGGCAGCGGATTCGTCTCTTATTTCGAGTCTTTTTTGTCGCCGGAGTGCTCCCGGTCCCATTCCTCCAGCTTGCGTTCGGCGAAATTGCGTCCGCCGAGACCGAATGCGATGGCGAATGCAACGGCGAACGCGCCGAGCACGATCCCGAACGCCAGAAGCGCCGCCGAACCGCCGATCCCGGCCGTGGTCAGGGCCGCCACGCCGGCGAAGAACAGAACGGCGATCCGCACTGCGAAGAGGAAGACGTGCGACTCCACGCCGTTGCGTTTCACGAAGTCCGCGGCGAGGTTCGCCAGCATCATGCCGAGCAGGAAGACGATCGCGCCGAGCACGAGGCGTCCGGCGAACGGCAGGAAAGAACGCACGAACTTGGCGGTCTCCTCCAGCTGGAGGATCTCAAGCGCCGCGACCAGTGCGAAGATCAGAATGCCTGCGAACAGCAGTTTGCCCGCCACGCCTGACGGACTCATGTTGCCTTCCGCTTTCCAGCCGAGTTCGCCGATGCGGCGGTCCAGTCCGGCGTCCGCCAGCAGGCGTGCCACGAGCCGGGCGACGAGTGCGCCGACCGCGAACGCCACGAACAGCACGATGGCGGCCGCCGCGATGTTCCCGGCGGAGTTCAGCATGCGCGTGAAGAGGTTCGAGACGGAATTCGTGAGCGAGTCGATGCCGAGCGCGGAGAGCGCCGCCGCCGATACCGGGATCACGATGCAGATGAAGACCAGTACGCCGCAGATGCGCGCGAGGCTGTCGCGGGAGAAGAGTTTCCCGCCCGCCGCCTCGGCGTCGTCAAGTCCGCCGGACGCCAGGATGATGCGTTCCACGAGCTTCCGCAAAACCGTGGCGAGGAAGAGCCCGGCGGCGGCGATCAGCACGGCGGCGAAGATGCGCGGCAGATACCGCAGCACGTCCGCGGTCATCGCCTCGAACGGACGTGCCAGGCCCGTGATCCGCAGAGCGCCGAGGATCGCCGGGACGAACGCCAGAATGATCAGCCAGAAGATCGTCGTCGCGATCGTGAAGCTCAGGTTGCATTCGCGTCCGCCCGTGTCGACCGCGCCTTCGATCTTCTCGTCCAAACGCAGCACGTGCATCAGGATCAGCGCCCCGTAGCGGACCGCCGCCGCAACGCCCCAGGCGATCAGTCCGAGGATCGCCGCGGCGAAGATGTTCGGCAGGAACCCGATGATGTCGGACAGGACGTCGCGGAGCGGCGAGGCCGCGTCATGCAGGCTCAGCAGGTTCAGCGACTGCACGATTGCCAGCAGGAAGACGATCCAGAAGACGATCTGCCCGGCGATCCTTTCCGCGCGGACGACCGGGGCCGTCGCCTCGTCCGAGATGCACGCGGAGAGGCGTTCCCCGATGCGGCAGCGTTTCATGCACTTGACGGTGAGTTTCTGAAGGATCCAGGCGACGATCCATCCTGCGAACAGGACCAGAATCGCGAGCAGGATCCGCAGGATCCCGTATTTCGTCAGCAGGTCGACGAGCGTATTCCAAAGTTCTTTCATGGCGTACTCCTTTTGTTTGAATGGCGTTGACGGCGGTGTTGTCAGGTTTACTATACATCGCCCGGAGAAAAATGCAACTGGCGAATCTTTTTCCGGCGGATACCGGTTCATGTTTTCCTGCCCGGAAAAGTTGTATGACGCTCCGATTTCTTTTTCGGAGCGCCCAATTATGCCCCTGCGATCCGTCCTGTGTCACGATTATGACACTCTCCCTGTCCCGTTTTTTGAACAGGATTGATCATCTTTTCGGGAAAAAGTATCAGAAAGTATATTATTTTTTCGGAAAAAAATCATATTTAGGCGGATTTTGGGCTTGAAAAAACGAAACGAGCTTGTATAGTAGCTTGAAAAGAAGCGGACTTTCCGCTCTTTTGAGCTCAAAACCGATACGAATTTGTCAATCATCCGCCGGATATCCGTAACTGTGTCCGGCTAACAAATTGCAAGGAGTCAAACTATGTCCCACAAAACTCTGAAAGCGATGTTCGCGGCTGTCTGCACGCTCGTGTGCGCCGCCGGCGTCGTGAAAGCCGACCAGCCCGTCATCAGTCACGTGTACACGGCCGACCCGAACGCCTTCGTGTTCAACGACCGCATCTACATCATCTGCAGCCATGACATCGCCAACCAGCGCGGCTACGACCTCTTCGACTACGAACTGGTCTCCACCGACGACCTCCAGAACTGGACCGACCACGGTTTCGTGTTCTCCGTCGGCAGAAACCATGACTTCGGTTACGGCCGCGGCAAAGGTCCGTACGGCGAGGACCAGACCGTTGCTCCGTGGGCCGGACACTGCTACGCTCCCGGCACCGCGATCCGCGACGGCAAAGTCTACCTCTACTTCCCGGACGGCGGCTCTTCCATCGGCGTGGCCGTGGCGGACAAGCCCGAAGGCCCCTACAAGGATCCGCTCGGAAAGACCCTCATCGCCGGCAACGTCTCCAACTACGCTTCCCGCTGGCTCTTCGACCCCGCCGGATTCGTCGATGACGACGGTCGCGCGTTCGTGTACTACGGCGGCAACGGCAACGATCAGGCCCGCATCATCGAACTCAACAAGGACATGATCAGCCTCCATCCGGAAGCCATTCACCTGAACGTGCCGAAGTTCTTCGAAGCCTCCTACATGCACAAGTACAAAGGCAAATACTACTTCTCCTACAGCACGCAGTTCAGCCCCACCGCGAACATCGACTATCTGGTCAGCGACTCTCCGACCGGTCCGTTCGAATACAAGGGCACCATCCTCGACAACCCGAAGCAGAACCTCGGCAACAACAACCACGCTTCCATCATCGAGTACAAAGGCCACTGGTACATCGCCTATCATGACCGCAAGCTCGCCATCGCCAGCAACCTCCGCAACAAGAGCGATTCCCGCTGCGTGAACCTCGACGAGATGTTCTACAACGAAGACGGCACCATCAAGAAGGTCGTTGAGACCGAACACGGCCCGAAGCAGCTCAAGAACTTCGACCCGATGCAGAAGTGTCGCTTCGTCACCATGAACAAGTCCGGCAAGATCCTCACCGAGGAAGAAGCGAAAGCCGAACAGATGCCCGGCCTGAAGAGCACGATGGGCCCCAACAAGGAAACCGTCCTCGCCTCCATGCAGAACAACAGCTGGATCCGCGTTTCCGGCGTTGACTTCTCCAAGAAGCCGACCGGCGGCACGCTCAAGTACAGCGCCAAGGACGACAACACCTCCATCGAAATCCGCAAGGGCGCGGCCGACGGCGACCTGCTCGCCACCGTGAAGCTCCCGAACACCAACGGTGAATGGAAAGAACTCAACTTCAAGCTCGACAAGGCCGTCGACGGCGTGTTCGATTATCTCTATTTCGTGTTCAAAGTTCAGGGCGCGCCCGCGACGGCGGCTCTCTTTGACAGCTCCGATGTCGTCACCGTGGCGGCCGCTGGCGGCCAGGGCTTCGGCGGTGGTTTCGGCGGTGGCCAGCCCCCGCAGGGCATGGGCCAGGGCGGCTTCGGCGGCGGCTTCGGCGGCGGCCAGCCCCCGCAGGGCATGGGCCAGGGCGGCTTCGGCGGCCAGCGTCCCGCCGGTCAGGGCCAGGGCGGTCAGGGCCAGCGTCCGCGTCGTCAGGGTCAGGGCGGCCAGGGTCAGGGCGGTCAGCGTCCGCAGGGCGGCCAGGGCGGTTTCGGCGGCGGTCAGCCTCCGCAGGGCGGCTTCGGCGGTTTCGGCGGTTTCGGCGGCGGTCAGCCCCCGCAGGGCGGTTTCGGCGGCGGCCAGCGTCCCGGCCAGCAGCAACAGCAGCCTGCCGGTCCCAAGCCGGTGGAAAGCACCGCGCTGCTCGACTGGTATCAGTTCAAATAATTCCTGCTCTTTACAATAAAACATTAACAAAAGGATGACAAAAATGTCCATCTCTCTGAAATCCGTCTCCGCCATCGTGGCGGGCGTCTGCCTCTCCGCAGTCGCATTCCATGCGCAGGCCGCCGATGAACCCACCCGTCTCCGCGACGCTGCCGAAGGTCTCTTCCTGATCGGCAACGCGGCTCCGACCCGTGCGTTCAGCGATCTCATCGCCTCCGACATCCTCGCGCAGGACTTCAACCGTCTGACCTGCGAAAACGAGATGAAGTTCGACGCCACGGAACCCCAGGAAGGCCAGTTCAACTTCCGTGCGGGCGACACCCTCGTCGAATTCGCCCAGAAGTACGGCATGAAGGTCCACGGCCACACGTTCATGTGGCACAGCCAGACCCCGCAGTGGGTCTTCCAGAACCCCAATGACGGCCGTCCGCTCCGCGACGTCGTCCTCCAGCGCCTCGAAAACCACATCCGCGCCCTCATGACGCACTGGAAAGGCAAAATCGACAGCTGGGACGTCTGCAACGAGTGCTTCGAAGATGACGGCAGAGTCCGTGCGGCGGGCGGCTTCGGCGGCAACTGGCGCGCTGCCATCGGCGATGACTACATGGAACAGGCGTTCCGCATTGCCGACAAGGTCGCCAAGGAACTCGGTGAGGAAAAAGTCCTCCTGGTCTATAATGATTTCAATATGTACAAGCCCGGCAAGGTCCAGGCCGTCGTGAAGATGGTCAACGACTTCAAGGCCAAGGGCGTCAGAATCGACGCCATCGGCATGCAGGCCCACTGGCAGAGCAACGACGATCCGTCCATCGAGACCATCGAAGCCGCGTTCAAGGCCTATGCCGGAACCGGCTGCAAGATTATCATCTCCGAGATGGACGTCAACACCCGCAACGGTTTCCGCAACAGCGGACGCGGCCTCGAACGCGACGACAGCGTCCAGGGCAACGCCGACAGCTCCGCCGACGCCCTCGCGAAACGCTATGCCGACCTCTTCGACCTCTTCGCCAAGTATCATGATGATATCTACGCGGTCACCCTCTGGGGTATCGGCGACGGCTGGTCCTGGCTCCGCGGCGGTCAGCCGCTTCTCTTCGACAACAACCTCGATCCGAAGCCCTGCTACTACTCCGTGCTCGAATCCATGAAGAAAGGCCAGAAGGCTCTCAAGAAGTAATCTTCCCGGACCTTTTTTCCGACGCAAGTCATCGGCGGTCTCCCTCTGCGGAGACCGCCTTTTTTTTATGAAAAAACGTTTCTTTTGCTTGAAATCCTGCGATTTTATGGCATATTATTTCAATTTGGTTTTTTGAGAATCTGCCAACGATAAAACACGGAGAGATTACAATGGCGAAGCGGCAAGACATTAAAAAAATCCTCATCATCGGCTCCGGCCCGATCATCATCGGCCAGGCCTGTGAATTCGATTATTCCGGCACCCAGGCGTGCAAGGCCCTGCGCAAGGCGGGTTACGAGGTTGTGCTCGTTAACTCGAACCCGGCCACCATCATGACCGACCCCGGCATGGCCGACCATACCTACATCGAACCGCTTACCGTCCAGGGCGTGGAACGCGTGATCAAGCGCGAACGTCCCGATGCCCTCCTGCCGAACCTCGGCGGCCAGACGGCCCTGAACCTCTCCTCCAGCCTCGCCGAAGCCGGCGTCCTTGCCAAGTACGGCGTGAAGGTCATCGGCGTCGACCTCGACGCCATCAAGCGCGGCGAAGACCGCATCGAGTTCAAGAAGACCATGGCCAAGCTCGGCGTCCCCGTCCCGGAATCCGCCCCCGCGAACTCCGTCGAGGAAGGCGAAGCCATCGCCGCACGCATCGGATACCCCGTCGTGCTGCGTCCCGCCTACACCATGGGCGGCACCGGCAGCGGCATTGTTTATAACGTGGAAGAGCTCCGTCAGGTCATGGCGCGCGGCCTCGCCGCCAGCCTGATCCACGAAGTCCTCGTTGAGCAGTGCGTGCTCGGCTGGGAAGAGCTCGAGCTCGAAGTCGTCCGCGACGAGAAGGGCCAGAAGATCACCGTTTGCTTCATCGAAAACGTCGACCCGATGGGCGTCCACACCGGCGACAGCTTCTGCGTCGCCCCCATGCTCACTGTTTCCAAGGAAGTCCAGGAGAAGCTCCAGGACTACTCCTACCGCATCATCGACGCCATCGGCGTGACCGGCGGCACCAACGTCCAGTTCGCGCACAACCGCGAAGACGGCCGCATCGTCGTCATCGAGATCAATCCGCGCACCTCGCGTTCGTCCGCCCTGGCCTCGAAGGCCACCGGCTTCCCCATCGCCCACGTCTCCACGCTCCTCGCCACCGGCATCACGCTCGACGAGATCCCGTACTGGCGCGACGGCTCCCTTGAGAAATACACGCCGAGCGGAGACTACGTCGTGGTGAAGTTCGCCCGCTGGGCGTTCGAGAAGTTCCCGCAGGCGAAGGACGCCCTCGGAACGCAGATGAAGGCCGTCGGCGAAGTCATGTCCATCGGCAAGAACTTCAAGGAAGCCTTCCAGAAGGCCATCCGTTCGCTCGAGATCGGCCGCAGCGGCCCGGGCCTCGACGCCAAACTCGCCGCCCTCTCCATGGACCAGCTCCGCGAAAAGATCCGCACCCCGAACAGCAAACGCTTCTTCGTGATTTACGAATTCCTCCGCCGCGGCGGCACCGTGGACGAAGTCTTCGCGATGTCCAGTATCACCAAGTATTTCATCCAGCAGATGGCCGAGCTCGCCCAGTTCGAGGGCGAACTCCAGAAGTTCAGCTTCATGTCCCTCCCGGACGACATGCTGATCCGCGCCAAGCGCGACGGCTTCTCCGATAAATACCTCGCCAAGCTCTTCTCCGTTAGTGAACGCACCGTCCGCGAACGCCGCATTAACCTCGGCGTGGTCGCGGCCTACTGCAAAGTCCCGGTCAGCGGCGTCGAGAACGCCTGCTACTACTACTCGACCTACCAGCCCGTGCAGGACGAGGTCGAAGTCTCCGCCAACAAGAAGATCATGATCCTCGGCGGCGGCCCGAACCGAATCGGACAGGGCATCGAGTTCGACTACACCTGCGTCCACGCCGCCTTCGCACTCCGCGACAACGGCTACGAGTCCATCATGGTCAACTGCAACCCCGAGACCGTCTCCACCGACTACGACACCAGCGACAAGCTCTTCTTCGAGCCGCTCACGACCGAGGACGTGCTCTCCATCTACGCCAAGGAAAAGCCGTACGGCGTGATCGTGCAGTTCGGCGGCCAGACCCCGCTCAACATCGCGCAGGAACTGAAGGACAACGGCGTGAACATCCTCGGCACGCAGCCGGAAGGCATCCGCCTCGCCGAAGACCGCGAATATTTCCGCGAGCGCATGATTGCCCTGAACATCCTCCAGCCGCGCAGCGCCACCAGCAAGTCCTTGGAAGAGGCCGTGAAGATCGCCAACGAGATCGGCTATCCCGTCATGGTCCGTCCCTCCTTCGTGCTCGGCGGCCGTGGCATGGAAGTCATTTACGACGAAGCCACGCTCCGCCGCTACGCCGTCGAATCCCTCCAGGTCAGCCCCGAATACCCGATGCTGATCGACCGCTTCCTCGACAACGCCATCGAATGCGAAGTCGACGCCATCGCGGACGGCAGTGAAACCTATGTGGCGGCCATCATGGAGCACGTCGAGCTCGCCGGCATCCACTCCGGCGACTCCGCCTGCACCATCCCGCCGATCACCATCCCCGCGAAGCACCAGAAGACCATCGAGGAATACACCGCGAAGATCGCGAAGGACTTCAAGGTCGACGGCATCATGAACGTCCAGTACGCCATCTGCGAGGACGAAGTCTACATCATCGAGGCCAATCCGCGCGCCTCCCGCACCGTGCCCATCATCTCCAAGGTCACGGGCGTGCCGCTGGCCCGCGTCGCCACCGAACTCATGCTCGGCAAGAAGATTTCCCAGTTCAAGCTCCCGAAGACCGGCCAGACCCCGTTCGTTGCCGTCAAGGAAGCCGTCCTGCCGTTCAACATGTTCCCGGAAGTCGACCCGATCCTCGGCCCGGAAATGCGCGCCACGGGCGAAGTCATGGGCATCGCCGACAACTTCGGCACCGCGTTCTTCAAGGCGGAAGCCGCCTCCGGCTGCTCCCTGCCGACCGAAGGCACCGTGCTGATCTCCGTCAGCCGCCACTACCGCAAGTACCTGCTCCCGATCGCGCAGAAAATCCACAAGCTCGGATTCGAGATCCTCGCCACCGAAGGCACCGCCGCGTTCCTCAAAGAGAACGGCATCCCGAACACCGTGGTCTGCAAACTCGGCGAAGGCCGTCCCGACATCCTCGATATGATCAAGAACAACAAGATCCAGCTCATCATCAATACGCCGATCGGACGTGAAGGCAAAGTCGACGACAGCTACATCCGCCGCAGCGCCATCCAGAACCGCATCCCGTACATGACGACCATCGCCGCCGCCAACGCGACCGCGATCGGCATCGAGGCTGTCCGCGCGAACGCCGACAAGGAACCCAAATCCCTGCAGGAATACCACAAGTGATCTGACGCAGAGGGGGACCCCGGACCATGCCCGACAGAATCTGGCTCGAAATCGACCTCGGCGCGCTCCAGCGCAACTACCGCACGCTCGCACGGTCGATTTCGCCCGCCGCACTCTTCCCGGTCATCAAGGCCGACGCCTACAACCTGGGCGCGGTCGAGGTCGCGCGGTCGCTCTGCGACTACGCCCCGACGTTCTGCGTGGCGACTCCCTCGGAAGCCCTCAAGATCATCTCCTTCGGGAAAAACGTCCGTCTCCTCGGCGCTCTGCTGAACACCGAGGTCGCGGATGTCGTGCATTTCGGCATGGTCCCGAGCATCCCGTCGCTTGAAGTCGCGCAGATGCTCAGCGAGGAGGCCGTCCGCCAGCGCCGCACGCTCGACGTGATGATCAAGCTCGATACCGGCATGGGCCGCCTCGGACTGCTCCCGGAGGAGGCCCCGGACGCCATCGCGAAGATCGCCGCGCTTCCGAACCTCCGCTGCACCGACATCTTCTCGCATTTCCCCGTCGGCTACAGGATCGACCACCCCATGACGCGCGAACAGCTCCGGCTGTTCCGCTATGTGCTGGATGCCGTCGCCGAACGCCACATCATGATCCCGAACGTGCATTTCGCGAACAGCGACGCCATCGGGTGTCTGCACGAGGCGGTCCGGGCGCCCTACAACTGCGCGCGCACCGGCATCTCGCTGTACGGGTTCTCCCCCGATCCGAAGCTCGCCTCCTGCCTCGAACCGGTCGTTTCCTGCTATTCGCACGTGATCGCTGTCCGCCGTCTCCCGAAGGGCCACAACGTCGGCTACGAATGCACCTGCACTTTGACCGAGGATACCGACGTCGCGCTCATTTCCGCGGGCTATGCCGACGGCCTCCCGCTCCAGCTTTCCAATCAGGCGGAAATCCTCATTCGCGGCTACCGCTGCCCCGTGCTCGGACGCGTCTGCATGGACTACATGATGGTCTCCCTCGCTCCGCTCGGCGGCGTGCTCCCCGACCAGGGCGAGATCGTCACGCTCATCGGTTCCGACATGGGCGAGACCGTTTCCGCCGAGGAATGGGCGAAGCTCAAAGGCACGCACGTCTACGACATCCTCTGTTCGTTCGGCGGCCGCATGGAACGCCGCTACGTGGCGCGCTAAGGAGGGCAAGCCCTCCACTGCGGGAGTGCTCTGCTCCGCTTTGCTGCGCGAGAGCACGATATCATCACCGCTTGCGGTGTGCTCAAACGAAGTTGAGAGCACTACATCAGCACACGCAGTGTGAGTTTTTCTTGACTTTCCGCGGTGCGGGTATTATATTTATGTCAAAGACATGGCAACGTGCCGTGTTTTGAACTTGATTCCTCTGAATACCTGCACGATATCATGGCAAGAAAAACACAGTCCCGGTCAAAACCGGCGAAAACGGCGGCCCCGGACACCCCGGAGCCGGATGTCTCCGCGCCCGGATTCGAGACCAGCGAGGAAGCCGTCTTCCATCAGCTGTACGACCCCGGCTGCACGCCGCTGACGGACGCCGAGGCGGAATCCGTCTGGGGCGAGATCGACGCCCGGATGCAGGAGATCCGTTCCTGCCTGGCGCAGTTCGTCTTCGTGCTGGAGGAACACGAACGCGTCGTGGACCTCTGCCGGACGCCGGACGACGTGACCTCGCTTTTCGTGGAATCCAAATTGCCGGACGCCATCCGCGGGAATCCGTCGTCCGCTCTGCCCGCCCTGCTGAAATGGAAGGCGGAGATCGCGGCAATCCGGGCGGAGATGACTGAGTTTTACGCCGGTCCGCAGTTCAAAAAGAAATCCGCCCGCGAAGCCATGTGGACGCGTTCCCGCGAACTCCTCATGCGTTACCCTGTCTCCACGCTGAAAGTCATGGAATGGTATCATGTGGTGTCCTCCTGGTGCACCACGCCGGAATCGCCCACCATGGACGAACTGTTCCGCAACCGCCTGATGCCGGACCGCGAACTCTGCCTGTCGGTTTTCCAGACCATGAAGGCCGCGTTCGAGCAGGTGGAACGGCTCCGTCAGCGCATCCTGTATTCGCATCTGCGGCTCGTGATCAGTCTCGCCAAGCAGTCCTGCAATCAGCCGCAGCAGCTGATCGACATCGTGCAGGAGGGCAACATCGGGCTGGTGAAGGCGCTCGACCGGTTCGACAGCAGCCTCGGCCACAAATTCTCCACCTACGCCACGTGGTGGATCCGCCACGAGATCATGCGCGCGCTGGCGCGCCAGACCCGTGTGATCCGCATCCCGCAGCACATGCTGGCGACGATCTCGCGCATCAACCGCGCCGAACAGGCTTATGTCAAGCGGAACGGAGTTGAGCCGACCGTGGAGGAACTGGCGGCCGAACTTGAAATGCCGAAAGCGCGCATCCATGCCATCCGGCAGATGGCGCGTCAGCAGATTTCGCTTCAGGCCCCGCTCCATTCCAACGCGCTTTCCGAGGATTCCGAGATCACGCAGGAGGACCGGTTCGGCACGCCCGCCGACAACGACGATTTCAACCCGGAACTGCACCTGTCGTTCCAGTTCCTGCGCGACGTCGTGCACAAGGCCGTCGACGGGCTCCCCGAACGCGACCGCAAGTTCATTCAGATGCGGTTCGGCCTGGACGGCTACGAGCCGATGAGCATCCGGCAGATCGCCGAGGAGTTCCATCTGACCCGCGAACGCATCCGCCAGATCGAAAACAGCGTGTTCGAGAAGCTCCGCCGCAGCAATCCCGAACTGGCGTCCCACTGGCAGGATTCGCTCTACTGAGCCTGTCTTCCGCACGCATCCCACTCTTTTTTCGCCCGAAAAACACCTTTTTTCCGGCAAATGATTTGAAATTTTGTGAAATATGCTGTATATTAATAGGTTTTGTCTAAAAATCAATCAATTCAGCATAGGACCCTGTCCCAGAGATGGATAACTATACCGAACAGTCCGCGGAACGCCTGAGAGAGATTCAGGCCGAACTTGAACGCCAGTATGCCGGATATAAGGCCCGCAACCTCAAGCTCGACATGTCCCGCGGGAAACCCTCCGGCAGCCAGCTCGACCTGACGAACGGCATCCTGGACCGCCTCGACGGCTACATGGTCGAGGGCGGCATCGACGCGCGAAACTACGGCTGTCTGGAAGGCATCCACGAGGCCCGCAAGCTCTTCTCCGAGCTGCTCGGCATCCCGCGCGACCGCCTCATGATCGGCGGCAACTCCAGCCTGAACATGATGTACGACACGATCGTGCGCCACTGGGTGTTCGGCACGCACGGCCACACGCCGTGGGGACGCCTCCCGATCGTCAAATTCCTCTGTCCGTGTCCCGGCTACGACCGCCATTTCGCGATCTGCGAGGACCTCGGCATCGAAATGATCCCGATCCCGATGACCGAGACCGGCCCCGACATGGACGTGGTCGAGAAGATCGCCGGTTCCGACGATGCCGTGAAGGGCATCTGGTGCGTCCCGCTGTACTCCAATCCGCAGGGCGTGTGCTACTCCGATGAGACCGTCGACCGTCTGGCCTCCATGAAAACCGCCGCGCCCGATTTCCGCATCTTCTGGGACAACGCCTACGGCGTGCATCACATCTACGAGGAATGCCATCTTAAGGACATCTTCGCGAGCGCCGAAGCCGCCGGCAACCCCGAACGCGTCTATTATTTCTTCTCGACCTCGAAGATCACGTTCCCCGGCGCCGGCGTGGCGTTGCTCGCCACCGGTCCCGGCAACTTCGCCGAACTGAAGCATCACATGAGCATTCAGACCATCGGCCCGGACAAGCTCAACCAGCTCCGCACCGTGCGTTATCTGAAGAGCGCCGAGGGCGTTCGCGAACACATGCGCGTCCTGGCGCGCGAACTCCGCCCGAAATTCGACCTCGTGCTCAATACGCTCGAACGCGAACTCGGCGGGACCGGGCTCGCCTCCTGGATCCGTCCGAAAGGCGGCTATTTCATCGCTCTTGACACTATCCCCGGCTGCGCGACGGCCGTCATCGAACTTGCGAAGGACGCCGGCGTCAAACTGACCGGACCCGGCTCGACGTTCCCGCTGCACCACGATCCGCTCGACCGCAACATCCGCATCGCGCCGTCCTATCCGCCGCTCGACGAACTGAAGACCGCCATCGAGCTCTTCTGCGTCTGCGTGAAACTCGCCGGCGTCCGGAAGCTCCTTGCGGACAAAAAAGCCTGACAACGGTACGATCCCACCCCGGCAGCCGCCATGCGACACGACGAACTCCTCACCAGTCTGAAGAATCCGAAGGTCAAATACGCCGCATCCCTGCGGGAACGCAAGGAACGCGACGCGCAGGGCGTGACGCTGCTCGAAGGCTACCGCGAACTCTTCCGCGCGGACGCAATCGGCCTGAAGTTCCACGAAGTCTTCTACTGTCCCGAACTCTTCCTCGGCGAAAACGAGGACGCGCTGCTGGATTCCCTTGCTTCGCACGGCGCGTCGCTCTACCGCTGCACGGAGGACATCCTCCGCAAACTCGCCTACCGCGACCGTCCCGAGGGCCTGATCGCCGTAATCGAGGTCAAACGCAAGACGCTCGCCGACATCCCGAAGATAAAGAACGGCCTTTATCTCGTGGCGGAGACCATCGAAAAGCCCGGCAATCTCGGCTCCATGCTCCGTAGCGCGGACGCCGTCGGCGCCACAGCCATGATCGTCTGCAACAAGCAGACCGACTTCTACAATCCGAACGTGATCCGCGCCAGCACCGGCGCGATCTTCTCCGTCCCGCTCGCCGAAGCCACCTCTGAGGAATGCCTCGCCTGGCTCCGTTCCTTCGGCATCCGCACGCTCGCCGCCACGCCGCACACCAAACAGAATTTCACGGACGCGGACATGGCGCACGGCGTGGCGATCGTGGTCGGCGCGGAGCAGTTCGGCCTGACCCCGTACTGGATGGATTCCGCCGACCAGAAGGTCGTGATCCCGATGCTCGGTCTGATGGATTCCCTGAACGTGGCGACCGCCGCGACCATCCTGCTGTACGAGGCGGCGCGTCAGCGCGGCTGGAAGTCCTCGGCTGCCTCCGATTACGGTCTGGACCAGTTCACGGGCGGGGAAAACTCGCTCGGACGCGACTGATTTTTTCCTCCGTTTGCCTTGCCGTCATTGGTTTCAAGGCGTTTTTTCTATATATTGTATTTTTCGGATTTCCGGCTTGCATTTCCGTTTTTATGTTGTATAGTATAATATCAACATATTTCTATCCCTAAAAAAATCACATACCTTAAACGGTAAGGAGAATAAACAATATGCCGGCCACCCCCGCATCCACCCGCCGCACCCCCCAGATGTCCTGGGAACTCCTCTTTCAGATCACCGACCTGCTCCGTGTCCTCGGAGCCCCCGGAAACACGCTCAACAACAAGAAGATAACGCTTGGCAAGATCCGCGTCATCAGCTATCTTTTCGCCAATATGGACCAGCCCCCGATGCTGAAGGACATCGCCGAAGTCTTCGGCCTGACCCCCGGCGCTGTGTCCCAGACGATCGATTCCCTCGTGGAAGACGGCATCGTTCAGCGCGAACAGTCCAGCGAAGACCGCCGCGCGATCCATATCTCCCTCACGAAACAGGGCATCGCGCTGAAACGCCGCCACGACAACTACTTCACCGACTACATGGACCATTTCTTCCGGAACATCGACGAGAAGAAACAGCAGATCTTCCTGGAGGTCCTGGAGCAGATGGTCGAGACGCTTCAGCCCGAAGTCGAAGAACAGGCCGCGGAATCCGAAAAAGAGGATTGAGCCTCCCGAACGGAGGTTGTTATGCTTGACCTCGGATCCTGGCTGGAACGTTTTACGCAGGCCTTGCGGAAGACGTTCGGGAAACGCGTGTGGTTCGCCGGGCTTCAGGGCAGTTATGCCCGGGGCGAGGCGACGGAATCCAGCGACATCGACCTGGTCGTAATCCTGGATGCGCTGACCGCGGAGGATATCGCGTCCTATGACGCCATGCTGGATTCGCTCGAATACAGAGAGCTGGTCTGCGGGTTCCTGTCCGGGAAAGAGGAGCTCCTGCACTGGGAACCGTCGGAGCTGTTCCAGTTCTGCCGCGATACGAAACCGGTCATCGGCAGTCTGGACGAAGTTCTGGCGCTTGTAAAGCCCGGCGACATCGACCGCGCAATCCTGACCGGAGCCTGCGGCGTTTACCATGCCTGCGTTCATAACATGCTCTACGAAAAGGATGAAGGGATCCTTCGCGGCCTGTATAAAACGGCGACTTTTACAATTCGTGCAATCACTTTCCGGCGCACAGGGAAATATTGCAGCCGACTGGACGAACTTTTACATTTTATGGATGCCGGCGACAGGGAGATCGTCCGGACTTATTTGGCCATGAAGGCCGGTATTCCCGTTGATTTTGCCGATGCCTCGAAGATGCTTTTCGCCTGGGCGAAAGGGATCATCGTGCAGGGAAATGATTGAGGCTGTGGAAGTTTAGTCTTTCGGGAGGGTCTTCAGTACGTCGTCGACCTTGATCGCCTGCATGCAGGCGCGCGTGCCGAGAGGGCAGACGTGCTTGAAACACGGCGAGCAGGGTTCCTTGCGGTACAGGACGTTCCATTTCGGGGAAAGCGGCCCCGTGGCGGCCATGTCGGTGGACCCGAAGACCGCGGTGCCGGGCGTGCCGATTGCGGCGGCCAGGTGCATGATGCCGCTGTCGTTCGCGACGCAGTATGCGGCGTGCTTCAGGATAAACATGAGCGCATGGAGCGAAGTCTTTCCGGCGAGGTTCAGCGTCAGGCCGGGCGTCAGCCCTTCGGCGCATTTTTCGCAGATCGGCGCTTCCGTCTTCGATCCGAGCAGGATCACGGATCCGTCGCGGTTCCTCTGCCAGTGGTCCGCCACGGCATGGAATGCGCTTGCGTCCCAGCGTTTGGCGTCGCCGAACGCCGCCCCCGGCGCGACCGCGAGGACGGGATGCTTCTCATCGGGGAAGGGACGTTCGAACGCCAATTCAAACCGTTTGGCGTCGAAATCCGGATGGATGGCAGGCATGGACACGCCGTCCCATTCGTCGATGCCGAGTTTTTTCGCGACTTCGAGGCAGCGTTTCGCCTGATGCGGCGGATTGAGCTGTCCGGAAATGCGTTTGGGGAACATGATCGGTTCGCGGAGCAGGATGGAGCGTCCGCGCGCCGCCGCACCGTAAAGCCGTTTCACGCCCAGATAGCGCATTACGAGGGCGTCCCGGAGCGAGTTGTTGAAGAGGATGCCCGCGCCGAAATGCCGGTGTGCAAGGGGGAACATTTCCTTGCGTGTCGGGAACGCATGCGGATCGGCCACGGGAATGATCTCGTCGACCGTCTCGTCCAGCGCGTCGAGCACTGGCGCGAGCCCCGCGGGACAGATCACGGAGAGAGAGCAGAATTCGGGGAGAATGCGTTTCAGGAGCATGAGCGCGGGAAACGTCATCACGAGATCGCCGAGCCAGTTCGGCGACCGCACGAGCAGACCTTCGCGCCATTGTTCGGGCCGGGTGGTCATGGTTGAGCCTCCTTGTTGTCTGCGGCTGTACCGTCTGCCGCTTCGAGCACGACGAATGCCGTCGCGAGTTCGCGTTCGTGGCTGATGGAGACGTGGATGCGGGTGATGCCGAGGCGTTTCGCGGTCTCGGCGGTCGCGGCGTACAGTTTCACGAACGGTTTGCCGCGTTCGTTGGACAGCACCTCAATCTCCACGAACGCGCATTCCGCGCACATGCCCGTGCCGAGCGCCTTGGAGAACGCCTCCTTGGCGGCCCAGCGCCCCGCGATATATTCCTTCGGGTCCTTCAGCTCCGCCATGCGTTCGAGTTCGGCGGGCGTGAGGATGTTTTTGACGAAATGGTGGCCGTGCTTCGCGTAGATGGAGCCCACGCGGACGCAGTCGGCGATGTCCGTTCCGATTCCGAATATCATGTTCAATCTCCTTCCAGTTTCGTCAGCAGATTGTTGCGTCCGCGTTCATGTTCGTGCTGGCGGTAGCTGTAATAGCCGAACCGCGACACGATCACATGGTCCAGCAGGACGATCCCGAGCGACGCAAGCGCTTTGCTGATGTCGAACGTGACGGCGTCGTCATCGCGGGACGGCAGAAAGGTCCCGCCGGGATGGTTGTGGCAGAGGACGACCGAATGCGCGCCGCAGAGCAACGCCAGTCGGGCGACCTCGGACGGAAAGATGTTGACGGCGTCGACCGTCCCGGCGCCGAGCGTGTCGCAACGGATCAGCCGGTTCTGCGTGTTCAGGTAGAAAATGAGGGTGACCTCGTTGTTTTTGTCGCCGAGCTTCATGCGGGCGTAGTCGGCGAAGAGCTGAGGCGAATTCAGCAGCGGCAGGGACTCCATCGTCCGCGCCAGATAGCGTACGTTCGCGCTGCGGATCAGTTTCAGCAGCGTGATGGAATTCTGGCCGAGGCCGGGCACCTGTTCCAGGTCTTCCGGACGGGCGTCCATGACGCCGGGGAACGTATGGAACCGGTTCATCAGCTCCTTCGCGATGGGCTTCACGTCGCGGCGCGGGATGGAATACGTCAGAATCAGTTCCAGAAGTTCGTAGTCCAGAAACGCATCCTGTTCGTAGTTCTCGAATTTCTCACGCAGGCGCTGTCTATGCCCGAGCCTGTCTTCCGGCGTCATGATGCGCACCTCCGGAAAAGCGTAACGGATTCGAAATGCCCGGTGGCGGGAAACATGTCGACCATGCCCGCCGTCTGAACAGCGTATCCGTGTTCCGCAAGGCGGTCCGCATCGCGCCGGAGCGTGTCAGGAGCGCAGGAAACGTACAGGACGGCCTCCGGGCCGGATTCCCCGATTTCGCGCGTCAGAGCGCCCGGAAGACCCGTTCTCGGCGGATCCACGAGGACGCAGCACTTTGCCGGATCGCAGGAAGAGGCAAGCGTGTGGAACGCTTCGCCCGCGTCCGCCGCCAGAAATGTACAGCGGTCGGAGACGCCATGTTGCGTAGCATTGAATTTCGCTGCTTCGATCGCCGCCGCATCCAGCTCGACCGCGTAGGCCGTGAGGCCGGGAATCGCTTCCGCCGCGAGGATGGAGAAGACGCCGACGCCGCAGTAGAGTTCGAGAAGCTGTTGCGAACCGGTTTCCTTCAGCAGTGTCAGCACGCGTTCCGCCAGCTTGGGCGACATTTCAGGGTTGACCTGGAAGAACGACGCTTTCGGCACACTGAACTCCCCGTACGGTCCGAGCTGTTCCGTCAGGTGCGTGAGATTATGCCACTCCTCCGAGCCGGAGTCCAGCGCGCCGTCGTGAAGCGTCCGGCGGAACGTGCGTTTTTCTCCGTCTGCTCCGGGTTTGGCGGTCTGGAGGAGTGTGCGGATGTCGGGATGTCCGAGCAAGCAGTCCCGCACGGGGACCGCCGTTTTATTGTCGAGTCCGCGGTAGCAGAACGCGCCGTTTTCACAGACAAATGAAAGCTTGTTCCGGCAGCCGTTGCGGGAGGGCGCGCCCAGCGGCGGCAGGAACCGGATGTCCTTTCCGGCGGGGTTGCCCCGCGTGAGAAAATCGGTGAACTGCCGGTTTTTCCATTCCAGCTCGCAGTCGTAGGAGGCGTGACGGTACACGCAGCCGGGACAGGTCCCGGCGAGCGGGCAGTCCGGCATGATGCGTTCAGGCGAAGCCGTCAGAACGTCCAAAACTCTGGCGCGCGCAAACGACTTCGCCTCATGGGTGATCTCCGCACGGACCGTTTCCCCGGGCAGGGCGCCCGGGATGAAACAGACCTTGCCGTCCGGGAGCCGGCCCACGCCGTCGCCCCCGAACGCGATACGCGAAACCGGAACGGTTATTTCCATCAGTTGGGAATTTCCCGGAAGAGATCGAGCGGTTCGACGATCTTGAGTTCGCTCTTGATCTTTTCGATGGCGTCGTCGGGGTCGGCGAAGCGGAAGATGATGGCGGCCTTGCCGTTGAGTCCGGCGGCGAAAGCGTACAGGTATTCGATGTTGACCTGATGCCGGTCGAGGACTTCGAGGATCTTGGAGAGGCTGCCAGCGGCGTGGTCGACTTCGATCGCGACGACGTCGGTGATCTTGACCGCGAAGTTGTTGGCCTCGAGGAGTTTTTGAGCCTTCTCCCAGTCGCGGATCAGGAGGCGGAGCACGCCGAAGAACTTGCTGTCGCTGAGCGAGAGCGTGGAGATGTTGATCCCGTTGTCGGCCAGGAGTTTCAGTGCGGCGTTGACCGTGCCGGGCTTGTTCTCGACGAAGAGAGAAATCTGTTTGAGTTTCATGCTGACGTCTCCTGTTTTATGCGTTGAGGTTGCGGCGGTCGATCACGCGTTTGGCCTTGCCTTCGCTTCTCGGGATGGAGTTCGGGGCGCACATCTTGACGAAGACGCGGATGCCGAGGATGCGTTCGATGGCGTGGCCGATGGTGTGGCGGATGTCCTCGATGGCGGACACGCGGTCATGGAAGATGGCCTCGTTGACCTCGATGTCGACCTCGATGTTGTCCAGGCCGTGGTCGCGGGTCAGGATGATCTGGTACACGGGCAGAACCGATTCCACGCTCATGATCGCGGTCTCGATCTGGGTCGGGAAGACGTTCACGCCGCGGATGATGAACATGTCGTCGCTGCGGCGGCCGATCTTGCTGATGCGGCGGATGGTACGTCCGCAGGCGCATTTCGAAGTCATGATGCTGGTGATGTCGCGGGTACGGTAACGGATCATGGGCATGGCGTGTTTCGCCAGTGTCGTGAGGACGAGTTCGCCTTCCGTTCCGTCGGGGAGGACTTCGCCGGTGGCGGGGTCGATGATCTCGGGATAGAAGAAGTCTTCGAAGATATGCAGGCCTTCCTGTTCGGGGCAGGAGCAGCCGACGCCGGGGCCGACGATCTCGGAGAGGCCGTAGATGTCGTACGCCTTGATGCCGGACTTCTTCTCGATCTGGGCTCGCATGGCTTCGGTCCAGGGTTCCGCGCCGAAGATGCCGAGGCGGACGGGAAGTTCGCGCATGTCGATGCCCATCTTTTCGGCGGTCTCGATCATGTGCAGGAAGTAGCTCGGGGTGCAGGCCACGCAGGTCACGCCGAAGTCTTTCATCAGCATCACCTGGCGTTCCGTGTTGCCGCCGGAGGCCGGGATCACGGTCGCGCCGATCTTCTCGAATCCGCTGTGCGCGCCGAGGCCGCCGGTGAAGAGGCCGTAGCCATAGGAGATCTGCGCGATGTCGCCTTCATGGACGCCGACCGCGGCGAGGGCGCGCGCGACAGCCGTCGACCAGACGTCGAGGTCCTGACGGGTATATGCCACCACGATGGGCTTGCCGGTCGTGCCGCTGGATGCGTGGAGGCGCACGATGTCCTCCATCGGCGAGGCGAAGAGGCCGAAGGGATAGGTGTCGCGGAGATCCGCCTTCACCGTAAACGGAAGCAGCCGGATGTCCTCGAGTTTCTGAATGTCGTCAGGTTTGATGCCGCGCTCGTCCAGACGCGCCTTGAAGAGCGGGACGTTGGCGTAGGCGAGATCGACCATTTCGCGGAGGCGTGCAAGCTGGAGCGAATGGAGCTGTTCCTGCGGGATGAAGTCCATCGCGCTGATGGGGTTCATCGGGACTGCCTTGGAGGGTTTCATGATGGTGCCTTGGGTTAGTTTTTTGTTCTTCAGGGTGGGACCGTACGGAGATATGGCGACCCCATATTTCTGCCTGAATCTTTGGCTAATAATATACCCTTCGCGCGTACTATTATCAAGGCGGCTCACGCGAAAAAGGATAAAAAACTCGCGTTTTATGATTGGGAACTCGTAAAATGGCCCCGGACTTTTCTTTCAGTTTTCGATCATGCCTCCCGGCGGATGTTATGGTTTCAGACTTGATTTTTTCTGAAAACATGCTATTGTAAATGCTTATATTTTTAACTGCAGAACGAGGCTGACATGGTTTCTCGCACAACAAATGATTCAAACATGCACGACGAAATATGCTCTTTCGTGAAGACCCGCGCCGTCTTCGCGCAAATCAGTCTCTTTGCATTCATCGCGTTTATTATTTGACGAGCCGCCCGCTAACCCTTTGCCGGGGAAGATACGGGTGGCTTGGAGACGTTCATCCGTATCCGGCTCCCTGATCTTTCCTGTGCAATCCCAAATACCCCCCACCCATAAGGATTGCATCCTATGAAAGACCCACAATCCCTCCGAAAAACAAACGCAAAACGCCTGAAACGCTTTGCTTTGTTGATCCTGAGCGCAAGTCTGGCCGGGACACAGTATCTCCCGGCGCAGGAACCCGCGAAGGAAGTCCGCACCATCAAACTGCTTCAGGACGACGCCCAGGTCCGTTTCGCCAGCAAGCTCTATGAGCTGAAATACACGAAGCCGACCGACGTCCGCCCGTTCATCCTCGCCGCGATCTCCCGCTACAATGCGTTTTCGCAGGTGGACCGCGTGAACAACAACAATGCCGACAGGCACTATCTGCTTGTCTCGACCGGAGAAGACTTCATCCCCTACGTGGACGCGCTGATCGCCGGTCTGGACGTGCCGGGCAAGCAGGACAAATACGGCTCCATCATCGAGGGGACCGGCGTCACCCGCGTGACGTATCACCCGAACTACCGCCTCGGGACCGAGATGCTCCGCATCATCAATGCCGGGTTGAGGAGCCCGGAAGGCACGATCTACCTGAACGAGGACACGAACACGATCTACTGGAAGGACGACCGGGCCGCCGCGATGGCCGCGCTCAACTGGATCAAGTATCTGGACCGGCCGCTCCCGCAGGTCAACCTCAAGCTCAAATACTATGAGATCCGCGAAAGCAAGCTGCGCGACATCGGCATGGACTATCTGGCATGGAAGAACGGCCCCGGGCTCGACATCTTCTCCGCCGGATTCGACACCGGCAAGATATTCTCCAACGAGGCGGTCTGGAACCTCGTCGGCGGGGCGACTCAGCTGGTCGACCTCACGAAGGACTTCTCCTCGGGCTGGGGTTACGGCGGATTCTTCACCGCGCCGAAGTTCGATCTGAGCTTCATCCGTGTGCTTCAGCAGTCCGGCAACGCGAAACTGGCCGCGGAAGCCGAACTCACGTTCGTGAATACGCCCATCTACGAGACGGAAGAGCAGAATCAGCATCTGCCGAAAATATACAAGGCCAGCCTCACGCCCGGCTATGAGAACATTACGAAGGACGACGACGACCGCACGAGCGTGGTCACGGGCGGCGACAGCAGCATCACGCTCTCCGTGATCAACCCGGTCATCTGCTTCGACGCCGCGAAGGAAGAACAGGTCGCGCTGAGGGGCCGGATCCCGTCCACGCAGGAGTACTATGAAACGTCCGACGGCGGGGTCGTGTTCGCCTACAAGCTCGTGTCGAAGAGCGTGACGGAGCGGAGCAACCGCGGCGACGAGCTGGGCGATGTCGCCACGGCTTCCGGCGAGCTTACGCTCGGATTCAAGACAGAAAAGCTCCTCGCCTCCTACATCCGTGAAAACGACGTCGAACAGACCATCGGCATCCCGTTCCTGGTGAAGATCCCCGTGCTGAAATACCTCTTCGGCACCACAACCAGCATCAGAGAGCAGACCTACGTCGTCGTGACCGCCGAAGCCTCGCTCGTTCACCCGGACGGCCCGATTCTGGCTGCCGAACCCGTCGTCGAATCCGATTTCGGCGCCGACCGCTGATCAGGAAAGGAGCATGAACTATGAAAATCATGATGAAACATCTTTTCGCAACCGCGTTTCTCCTTGCCGCCGTCTCCGCATTTTCCGATGATGATGTGTCGGTCGATTTCACTCCGCACGGGATTCCCGGCGCGCCCCAGGCGTACAACAACGCCCCCACGGAAGGCTACGGCAGCAGCACCGTCCAGACGCATATCCGCGTGGATCTGAAGGACGGCGAGGACGCCGTTCATTTCATCCGGGGCAACACCGACCCCTTCGTCATCACGAAGCTGTACGAGCTGAAACACACCAATCCCTATACGATCCGAGGCTATATCCAGGGCGTGGTGAATGCCACGCAGGTCGTGGGAAACCCCGTTGCGGTCGACGCCGTCAGGTACAACGACGGACGCGGCATCGTGCTGGTTTCCGCCGAGGACTACCGTTTTGAAAACCGCGGAAAAGGCGACAGCATCGACGAGATCATCGCGGGGCTGGATCAGCCCGGCATGGAACTCATCACGGGCAAGGGCCTGTTCCTCTACTTCCCGAAAGCCAATACTGCCGCCAACCTCCGCGAAATGCTTCTGAGAGTCGGCGCGACTACCGAGGACGTCGAATTCTCGCACGGCGTGGACAAGCTGGTCGTCGATGGCGGTCTGAACGCTCTCTTCGTCGCCTCGTCCTACTGGAGCTGGCACGGCATCAGGGAGCAGCTGGAATCGTATGACAAGCCGATGCCCGAAATCCGCCTCTCGTACTGCCTTTACGAGGTCAGCTCGGAGAACGACGACAAACTCGGCGTCGACTTCCAGAGCTGGAAGAACAATGACGGGATCGACTTCTTCTCCGTCGGCGGCCGCTACCGCAATAACTGGGCGCGCACATTCGCGGGCGGCATCGACGGTTCCCACAGCAGCCGCACCGATTACTTCAATTTCAATCCGAAGTGGAACACGAAGTACTTCGACTTCCTGACCTCCACAGGACGCGCGAAGGTCGTCACGCAGGGCGTCATCACCGCGAAGAACCGCCGCAAATCGGAGATCTCCGTCGGCTCCGGCCTCTTCTACGAGGAGGAAGACCCGATCGGTGATACCTCCATCAACAACGGCATCCTGATCGACGGCAAGGAGAAGCTTCCCGCAGGCGCGGATGTCCCGATCGAACACGGCAGCCGCCAGAACACGAAGGCTTCCGAAGGCTTCAGGTTCAGCTTGGAGGTCACTCCGGTCGTGGCCGGTATGGCGTCCGTCCTGCCGATCAAAGTCTCCGGCGTGAGTCTCCTCGGCTGGAACAGCGACGGTTCGCCGCGCCTCAGTGAGTCCAAATTCGAGACGGAAGTCCACCTCGGGTACGAGGCGCGCGACTTCGTGATCGGCGGCATCAAGCGCAAGCAGATCGTCCGCAGTGTGTCCGGCCTCCCGATCCTGAAGGACATCCCGATCCTCGGCTGGGCTTTCTCCACGGAATCCGAATCCGCCCGCGAGACCGAGCTGATCCTTTCTGTGCATGCAGAATACTCCCAGCCGTCCGACAAAGTGCCGGAATCGCTCCACGACGAGCTGAAAAACACGGAAGATGATTTGATCCAGGGCATCGAACATCCGATCACCAACCTCGGATTCGAGCAGTTCGGCCTGGATTCGAAGACGATCGAATAAAAATCTGTCTCAGCTGACAAAAAAACTGCCCCCGGAGCCTGTTGTGGCTTCGGGGGTTTCGTTTTGTCTGAAATCGTGCTGAGCGCGGGATCAGACGAGGTTCGCGCCGCGGCGGAACGCCTGCACGTTGGCCTCGCCGACGGGACCTGAGAAGTTCTCGCGGATCAGTGTTTCCCACAGGTCCGCGGGGAATTTGAGGTAGCGGTTCAGCACGCCCAACATCGCGATGTTCGCCATGCGGGATTTCGCGTCGTCGGCCGACAGGTCGGACGGACGCACGATGACCGTGGCATCGTTCAGGTACGGACGGGCGACCTCGATCTGGTCTTCGGAGACAGCCACGAGGTAGTCGGTCATGCCGACGGGGACCATCGGGCTGAGGACTTTTTTGCCGAAGCGGACGTCGCTGGAGACGGAGCCGCCGCGCTGGCTCATGCCGTGGAGTTCGCTTTTCTTGACGTCGAATCCGAGGCGGAACGCCGCTTCGGTGAGCATATCGGATGCGCGGATGATACCCTGGCCGCCGATGCCGACGAACAGGACGTTGGTAATGTCACGACTCATTTTTTCACCTCGGTGGAATTGGCCATTTTCGCCATCTTTTTCATTTGCATCAGGCACGGACGGCGCACGATGATCACGGTGGCGTCGTTGGACGCCAGGCGCTCCTGAAGGAGCGCGCGGTAGCCGTCGTTGTCGCCGACGGGATCCACGACGTCGACGTGGTCGACGCCGAGCGAACGGCAGACGTCTTCGAGCTTGATCGGGACCGCCGGGGTCTTGTCCAGGTGGTAGCCGGTGGCGGCGTGTTCCTGAAGTCCGGTCATGGCGGTCGTGCCGTTGTCGAGCAGCAGGACCACGTGCCCGGTCGCGGGTTTGTTGTAGACCATGTCCACGACGCCGGTCAGGCCGCTGTGCAGGAACGTGCTGTCGCCGATCACGCTGACCACGCGGCGTGCTTCGGGCGTGTCGCCGAGCGAACGGCGGAGGCCGAGGCCCATGCCGATGCTCGCGCCCATGCATTCGGAGGCGTCCATGGCGTTGAACGGCGGGAGCACGCCGAGCGTGTAGCAGCCGATGTCGCCCAGCACGGTCAGCTTCAGTTCGCTGAGCAGTTCGAACGTCTTGCGGTGGGGGCAGCCGGGGCAGAGCGCCGGGGGACGGCCCGGAGCGCCGGCGGGCGGCGGCGTGGTGTCATGGACGAGGAGCTGTTTTACGCGGCCCACGGAAAGCTCGCCGCATTCGAACACGTCTTCCTTGCCCTCGACCGCGATTCCGGCGGCGCGGAGGTTTTCCTCCAGGAAACGGCTGCCTTCCTCGACGACCACGAAACGCTTCACGCCGGAGGCGAACTTGCGGATGACGTCCATCGGGAGCGGCCAGGTCATTTTCAGCTGGAGCACGGAGGCTTCCGGGGCGGCTTCCAGCACATGCTGCACGCTCACGCCGGAGCTGAGGACGCCGAGTTCGGAGGAGCCTGCGTTGAGGACCGCGTGCAGGTCGGAGGATTCGTTGTACGCCGCGAGGTCTTTCATCGCCTGGATGAGGCGGACGTGGGCGCGTCGGGCGTAGGCCGGGATCATGACCTTCGTCGTGGGGTCGGCCTTGTACGGCGCCGGACGGAACGCTTCGTTTTCTTTCCAGAGCGTGACGGGACCCATGGAGTGGCAGACGCGGGTGGTCATGCGGAGGAGGACCGGCACTTTGAACTTTTCGGAAAGCTCGAATGCGCGGATGGTCAGGTCGTAGGCTTCCTGGCTGGAGGCCGGTTCCAGCATCGGCATCTGCGCGAACTTCGCATAATTGCGGTTGTCCTGCTCGTTCTGGCTCGAGACCATGCCCGGATCGTCGGCGGAAACGATGACGAGGCCGCCGTTGACCCCCATGTAGGTCAGCGTGAACAGCGGATCGGCCGCAACGTTCAGCCCGACGTGCTTCATGGTCACCAGCGCGCGCCCGTTGCCGAGCGAAACGCCCGTCGCGACTTCGAGCGCGACTTTCTCGTTGGGCGACCACTGGGCCGCGCCGCCGATGGATGTGAGGGTTTCAAGGATTTCCGTGGACGGCGTGCCGGGATAGCCCGCGCCAAGCGTCACGCCGCACGCTTTCGCGCCGTAGGCGATCGCGCCGTCGCCGCTCAAGATCATTTTTTTATCAGCCATGGTATGCCCTGATGATTGTGATGATCCCTGTTTGAGGGAGAGGTTTTTTTGTGAAAAAGATTATCTAAATATACTGCACGAACGCGATTTTTCAATAGCGGACGCGCAAAAAAGGCAGGAGGAGAAGCGCTCAGGCGAGCTTCAGCAGATACTCGAACGTCTCTTTCAGGCGTTCCACCGGGAGCCCGATGACATTCGTGAGCGAGCCGTCGATCTTCTCGATGATGTCCTCGCCGTGCTCCTGAATCGCGTAGGCTCCGGCTTTGTCCAGTACATTGACATCCTGCACGTATTTATCGATGATCCCGGGTGTCAGCGCACGGAACGTTACATGCGTGGTCTCCTCGAATCGAACGAGAATGCCGGCTTCGACGCAGCGGACGCAGACCCCGGTCGCCACGTCGTGCGTGCGACCGGATAGCATCGCGAGGATCCGTTTCGCGTCTTCGAGGTCGGCGGGTTTGCCGATCGTTTTGCCCTCGAACCGGATCACGGTGTCCGCGCCGATCACGAGCGCCTGCGAATTCATTTGCGCGACTGCTTCGGCTTTCCGCATGGCGTTATCCAGCGGATCGTTGCCCTCCTCCACATCCGAGGTCAGGATTCGCATGGACGCGAATATCGGGCCCGCCTCTTTGAGCAAAGCGGACCTGCGCGGCGAGGCGGAGGCCAGGATGATCGGACGGACTGGGGCGGAACCGGATTCTTCCGGCAGATCAGGCATTGCGCTTCTCCGTTTCCAGCTTGAACGACGCTGCGATTTCCGCCGGATCGGTCGTGGCGGTGCCCGCTTTGCCGACGACGATGCCCGCCGCCTGGTTCGAGATGAGGGCCGCCTCGCGGTCGGTCGCGCCCGCGGCGTGGTACAGCGTGAACGCGGAAATGACGGTGTCGCCCGCGCCGGAGACGTCGAAGACCTCGCGCGCGATGGTCGGGATCACGAATCCGCGCGGCTCTTTTTCGGAGTACAGCGCCATGCCCTGATGGCCGAGCGTGATGAGCAGGATGTCGGGTGCCCAGTCCTTGCGGATTTTCGCTGCGACTTCCTGCAGCGCCGCGTCTTTCGCCGGATCGCCCGCGGGGTCGGCGTGGTAGACACCCGCGAGCGCGAAGGCCTCGGCACGGTTCGGGGTCATGAGGGAAATGCCTCTGGTCCGGACCGGATTGCCGGGGTGCGGGTCGAGCGCGGTGAAAATCCCCTCGTGCGAGGCGGTCGCGACGATCGCGTCGAGCATTTCCTGTCCGATCAGACCTTTCGCGTAGTCCTCGATGACGACGGCGTCCACCTCGTGCAGGCGGATCTTCTTGGTCAATGTCTCGATGAGGCGGTCGCGGATTTCGGTGTCGACGGGCGCTGTTTCCTCGAAGTCCATGCGGACGATCTGCTGGTTTCCGGCAATCACACGCTGTTTTTCGATGGTGACGCGGCCCGGCACGCCGACGATGCCGTTGGTGTTGATGCGGGCTCCGGCGAGCAGGGCGCGGAGTTTCTCGCCGGGTTCGTCGACGCCGACGATGCCGAACGCGAAGATCTTCGCCTCGGGCGAAAGCGCCTTCAGATTGCGCATGACGTTCGCCGCGCCGCCCAGGCGGATGTTCTTGTCCCGGACGCGGAGCACGGGCACCGGGGCTTCCTGGGAGAGGCGCGACGCGCTGCCGGAAATATAGGTGTCGAGCATGAGGTCGCCGAGCACGGCGATGCGGAGCGGTTTGGAGGCATTGACGAGCGCGGAGAATCGTTCGGAGGAGATAATCGGGGGCATATTGGAATAACCTCAGTGTGTGTTCAGAATACTGGTTTCGATCGTCCGGGCATAGGGGGTCGTGTCGAGCGTATCCTGCCGGATGTGGTAGTTGTCGGTCTTTTTTTCCTTCCAGGTCATCACGGTCAGTTCGTAACGCGACAGCACGTTCCGCAGTTCGCTCACCTGTTCCAGATTCATATCCTTGCCGTTTTCGCGCACATGGAGTGCGAACTGGTCAAGGATGCCTTCCACGAGCTTGACCTCGCCTTTCTGCGCGAAGTCTTTTCCCCTCGTGGCACGGATGGCGTCGCGGATGCGGTCGATCTGTTCGTACATCTCGTCCTTCTCCATTTCGAGGACCAGGAATTTCTGGTGGCGCAGCTGAAGCGGGAAGACGATCGTGATGTAGAGCTGGAACAGGATCAGGATTCCGAACAGGGCGATGGCGGCGCCGGTCACGACGTCGCGTTTGCGCTTTGTGGAGTAATACTGCTTGATATTGATTTTGCTCATCGTGGAAATGCCGTTCAGTTGTTCTGCCAGGGCAGATCCCATTCGCCGAGCTCATGGAGCGCATAGAGCGCGACGGACGCGCCGGCGTATTCGCCGAGCTTGCTGCCGAGCTTGCCGGGCACGATGGAGCACGCCTCGCGCGGCTGCTTCCAGCCGTACTTCTTCACGCGTTCGAGGAGCGGTTTCATGAAGAGGTCGCCGCACTGGATGGCGATGGTGCCGAGGGCGATGATCGACGGGTTGAAGATGTTGTGGAGCATGCCGATCGCCTGCGCGTGGCGTTCCATCATCTCGTCCCAGATCGCGCATGCATACGGATCGTTTGCCTCGACGGCGTCGGAGATCGTCTTCATGTCGATGTTGTCGATGTTGCCGCCCGCAAGCTGAACGACGGCGCTGTTCGGGCTGTTCGCGAGTTCGCGTTGCACGCGCTGGGCGATGGCGCGTCCGCCGGAGAACGCTTCCCAGCAGCCGCGCAGTCCGCAGTTGCAGAGCGGTCCGTTCACGTCGAGGATCATATGGCCGACTTCCCCGGCGTCGCACGTTGCGCCGCGCACGAGGCGCCCGTTTGCGATGACGCCCGCGCCGATGCCCGTGCTGATGGAAATGTACAGCATGTCCTGCGTGCCGACGCCGGATCCGAACAGCCATTCGGCCAGGCCGGACGCGTTGGAGTCGTTGTCGAAGAACGCACGGACTCCGAACGCTTCGGACAAATAGTCGCGGATGGGGACGTGCTTCCATTTCTTGAGGTTGGAGGGGGCCATCACGATCCCGTTTTTGAAGTCGAGCGGCGAGGGCGTGCAGACGCCGACCGCCTTCAGGTCATCGCGGGTCATTCCGGCGTCCGCGAGCAGGGATTTCCCTGCGGAGACCATTGCGGGGAGGACATCGTCCGGTTCGCGTTCCTTGTTCGGGACGCGGCTGGACGCGACGAGCGTGCCGTCGCTGAGGACGAGCGAGACGGCGACCTTCGTGCCGCCGACGTCGAAACCGAGAATCGGGAATGGATTTTCCATGATTTGTGGCTCCTTCCGGAAAAAAATAAAAAAAAACAGAAAAACCGATACAATATACATTGAAAAATCGGTCTTGGCAAAGTAATTTATAGAGTTTTTAAGATTTTTTTCCCAAAAAGAGGCCCCTTTCATGTTTTCCACTGTTTTTCTGTCTGTCCCACCCCTCCTCGCATCCAACGGTATTGCTTACGCTTTTAAAGAAAGCGACGGCGTCGGGCAAGGGATTTGCATCCTGCTCCTCCTCATCTCCGTTGCGGTCTGGTATATCATGCTGGAAAAAGCCGGCAACCTGATCTCCGCCATGAAAAAAAGCCAGGCGTTTCTGCGGGCGTTTCGCGAAAAACGCAATCCGCTCGGCCTGAAGGAAAAAGCCGCAGAATCCAACTCGCCCGCCGCGGCCGTCTACCTCGCCGCATGCGAACGCATCGAGTCGTTCCACCTGGAACAGCCCGGCGGCGGACGCCGCGCGATGAGCGACGACGAGCTGGAAGTGATGCGTTCGGCGATGAACCAGGCGGTCGAAGACCAGCTCGTGATCCTGCAGAGCCGGACCATGGTCCTGGCGACCGCGGTCAGCGGCAGCCCGTTCCTGGGGCTGTTCGGCACGGTCTGGGGCATCACGGTCGCGTTCACGAAACTCGCGCAGGCGGGCAAGGCCGACGTCCAGACGCTCGCGCCCGGCGTTTCCGGCGCTCTGCTCACCACCGTGATCGCGCTGTTCGTGGCGCTGCCGTCCATGGTCGGCCTGAACATCATCTCGTCCAAGATCAAGGACATCACGGTGCACCTCGATTCCTTTGTCGACGAGGTCTACGCCAAGTTCAAAATCGAACAGCTCGACTCCTACCGCGCGGCCGGGGAGCAGGAATAAGGGAGCGCCTCAGCCATGCCGCCGAAACGCAGATCGCTGCAAGTCCCGATATACGATCAGATCAACCTCACGAACCTGATCGATACGCTCTTTTTCCTCCTGATCATCTTCATGATCACCGCGCCTCTGCTGGAGTATTCCGTCGACGTCACGCCCCCGGAGATGAACGCCGACCCCATCAAGCCCGATTCCGATTCCAAGATCATCAACGTGAAGGCCGACGGATCCATCGTCTACGACCGGGAGACCATTACCGAGGCCGAACTTCAGATCGCGCTGTCCCGCATCGAACAGCAGAGCGGCCGCGACACCGCCATATTCCTGCGGGGCGACCGTGACCTCAGATACGGCGTCATGATGAACGTCATGAGGCTCATCCGCGCGGCCGGTTTCCGTAACGTCAACTTGGTAATGCAGGAGGAGGCGCAATAATGGGCGGACAGTTTGGCAAAGACCCTTATTTCAACCCGAAACGGGCGCGGGCGATCCTGACCGGCGTGCTGCTGATGCATGTCGGACTCATCGCCGTTCCGCTGATCTATTCCTCGCTTACGGACTTCCTCGAACCCCCGCTCATCGTGATGAAGGTCGGCCTCGCCGATCTTCCCCCCGGCGATTCCCCGGATGCCGGAGCGGTCGCCGCCGACGTGCCCGCGCCCAAGTCGTCCGAACCTGAGCCGATGGACGAGCTCCCTCTCGATCCTCAGAAGCCCGCCGATCTGCCGCCGGATCTTCCGCCTCCTCCCCCGAAGGTCGAGACTCCGCCGACGCCGAAGGTTGATACTCCACCTACGCCGAAGATCGAGACTCCGCCTCCGAAGACCGAGACGAAAACGAACGTCAAGCCGCCTCCGAAGACCCAGACGAAACAGGATCCTCCGAAGACCCAGACGAAACAGGATCCGCCGAAATCGAATCTGCTGAAGCCGGAGGACATCATCAAGCCGAAAAACACGAAAACGCAGGCGCAGATCGAGGCGGAACGCAGAGCGCGCGAGGCCGCCGAGGCCAGGGCGAAAGCCGACGCGAAGGCGCGTCAGGACGCCATCGCGGCCATTAGGGACGCGGCGAAGTCCGGGACCTACGGCACGACGAATCCCGGCCAGCAGGGTATTCTCGCGACCAAGGAGATGCGCGACTATTACGAGCAGCTGAACGCGTACATCCGTCCGAAATGGAACGCCGTTTCCCCGTCCAGCGTCGAGCTCAGCGGCAAGGTCGCCAACTGGCCGACCATTCACCTCACGATCGAGAAGGACGGCCGCATCACGAAAGCCGTCATCGTCAGCAAGTCCGGCAACAAGGCGATCGACGCAGCGGTCGAGACCCTGCTTGCGGGCCTGAAGGTCGCCCCGGTCCCGCCTCAGGCCGCGACCATCCCCGTTACGCTCGAAATTCGCTGACCTGAATTCATTTCCCCGAATACGGAAAAACTCCGCATGGCCGTAAAACCGTGCGGAGCGTTCTTTTCGGACGTGGACTGTTCTTTTCAGGAACGGTTGAGCGTGACTTCCAGCTCGACGTATTCCGATTCCACCGGGGCGTCAGGCTTGCGGATCCTGAGTGTGACCCGGTCGAGAAGCGGGAACTGGGCCAGCAGTTTTTCCCCGCAGGCGTACGCGAGGCGTTCGAGCAGATGGAACGACGTTCCGGCTGCATAGTCCTTCACGCAGCGTTCGACCGCGGTGTAATCGACGGCGTCGTTGAGTTCGTCGGTCTGTCCGGCACGGGAGAAATCCCCGCACAGTTCGAGGTCGAAAAAAAGAGTCTGCGGGACGGTGCGTTCGGCGGGAAGCGTCCCGATCACGCAGCCGACGGGCAGACCTTTCAGGATGATCCTGTCCATTCGGAAGGAAACGGTTATTTCGTCTCGTCTTTCTTCGTAATGTCCTCGTACTGCTTCTTTGCGGCTTCCTCGCGGAGCTGGATTTCACGGGCGCGGGCATCCGCCTTTTCCTTGTTTTCGGCGGCTTCGCGGGCGCGGTCCTCGGCGCTTTCGGCGATGATCTGTTTTTCACGCTCAAAGGAGAGACGGTCCACATCACTTTCGCCGCGGATGAGGCGGGCGATGCTGGTGGCGAGAATGACCGCGGGCAGTTCGCTTTCGCGGATGGAGGAGATGGGCACGGACAGCGGATCGTATTTCTTGCCGGTCTTGTCGTACACGGTCACCTGGACGTTCTTCGCGTCCTTCTCCGGGACGATGGAGAGGAAAGCCAGATAGTCGCCTTTCGCGCTGGCGAGGATGTCCTTGATTTCCTGTTCGGTAAGCGTGGTGCCGGATTTGTGCTTGATACGGAAATCCTTCATCGTCTTTTCCACGGTGTCCGCGTTGCACAGCGCGATCTGGGAGTGCGTGACGAGTTCGGACTTCAGGTATTCGATCAGGAGCGACGACGTGCGGTTGTCCTGCTGGTCGGAGGACGTGGGGCGGGAGAGGTCGTCGAAAACGAGCACGGAATAGGGCTTGCCTGCGAATGCCGTGAGGGACACGAGCATGGCGGCGGTGATGACTGCGATATGCTTGAACATGGCTGGATTCCTTTCGATCCGGATGATTTGCGTCTGCCGGAAACAGATATTTTGGATACCGTAATTATAATAATCTACCACGCAAAAAGGCAACTTTCAAGCCGTTCCGTGTTTTTTTCCGTTGTTTTTTCGTCCTTTCGCGCGTTTTTTTCCATTTTCCGTTTGGAATCGCTTCCTTTTTGTGCTATAGTTTTAACATTGTTTTTACACTGAAAACGCATAACCTCCAAGGATTCCGCCATGTTCAAACAGCATGCCGCCTTTACGCCCGAAGTCCGTACCGCCATGCGCGGCGGCGACGGCTCCGTCACCATCGAACACATCTGGAAGCCCGGCGCCGAAATGGGCTCCCCCGCCCGCATGTACTCCCGCCTGGTCCTCCGGCCCGGCTGCTCCATCGGGTGGCACGTCCACGAAAACGAGGAAGAGATATTCTATATTCTCGCTGGCCAGGCGCGCATCGACGACAACGGAACCGATGTCATCGCATCGGTCGGCGACTCCGTCATCACGCGGTCCGGCGAGGGGCACTCCGTGGCCTGCGAAGGCACCGATACGCTCGAAATCCTGGCCTGCATCGTCCGCTATGTCAACGAATGAGTCTTCCGGCGTGACGAACGTCGCGATCATCGGCTTCGGCCTCCTCGGAGCGTCCTTCGGGCTCGCGCTCAATGGCGTGCCCGGCATCCGGCGTCTCTGCTGCACGCGCAGCGCTTCCGCCCGCGAATGGGCGCTGGCCGAGCATGCGGCGGACTTCGCCTCGGCCGATCCCGCCGAAGTCATCCCGCAGGCCGATGTCACGTTCCTCTCGCTTCCGCTTCCCGTCATCGTCCGTTACCTCATGGACTATGCGCCCCTCTGGCGGCCCGGCTCCGTCGTGACGGACATGGGCAGCGTGAAGGGCGCGATCCTTAACGTCGCGGAACGCACCGTGGTGCCGCACGGCGTCGTGTTCGTCGGCGGGCACCCGATGGCAGGTACCGAATACTCCGGGCACGTTCACGCGTTCCCCACGATGTTCTGCGGCGCGGACGTCTTCCTGTGCCCCGCCTCGAACGCAAAAGACGTGGACGTCGAGACCGTCGCCGAGTTCTGGCGCGCGGTGAAGACGAACGTGATCCGCATCGACCCGAAGGAGCACGACGACCTGGTGGCGCATACCAGCCACGTCCAGCACATCGTGGCCTCCGCGCTTGCTCTCACCATCCTCGGCAGCGAGGACCCGCGCGAGAAGATGCTCCGCGACGCCGGCTGCGCGGGCGGATTCCGCGACACCAGCCGAATCGCGTCCAGCAACCCGGTCATGTGGCGCGAGATCATCGAGTTCAACACGCCCGCCATCCTGAACGCGCTCGACAACTTTCAGAAGAAGCTCGACGTGCTGCGCGGCGAGATCGCGTCCGGCGACTACGACGCCTTCCAGCGCGAGTTCGCCCGCGGGAAGGAGCTCCGCGACGCCTGGCTCGTGAAGCACATGCGGAACAAATAAACCGCCTGCTCAAGCTCAAAAAACATCGGGCGCGCCTCCGAAAACGGAGATGCGCCCGTTCTTTTTGTGTTGGGAAAGAATTAGTTTACTTCGCCGCGAGCTCGTCCGCGAACTTCACGATGCCTTCCGCATAGCGCCCGATGGAATCCAGCTCCACGTACTCGCCCGCGGAATGCTCGTTGCCGCCGCGCACGCCGAGCACGGGGACCGGGATCCCGAGCCTGCTCCAGTGCCGCGAATCGGTCGCGCCGCAGATGCGCGCCAGCGGGATCTCCTTTCCGCCTTCGACCTCGTCGGACAGCACACGCTGAAGCAGGAGGAACACCGGATCGTCCTTGTCGAACAGCACCGGCGGGATGTCCTCGCCGAGCGTGATCTCGCATCCGGTCGTCTCCGCCAGGTCGCGCAGGATCACCTCGCGCGACGCCGCGTCCACGAGGCGGAAATTGATGGTCATGGTCGCCTCGGCGGGGATCTGGTTCGGCGCGGACCCGGCGGACATCATGCACGCGGCCATGCTGTTCCGCCAGTCGGTTTCGGAGCTCGGGTTTTCCCATTTCGCGCGGAATTTCGCGTACCCCGCCATGAGCTTGTCGATCGGGTTGTCGTATTTCCACGGGTACGCGGCGTGGCCGTCGCGCCCCTTCGCGGTCAGGTGCACCACCAGCACGCCCTTCTGCTCGTAGATGATGGTCGGATCGTCGCCGGAATCCAGGATCAGGACGGCGTGTTTCGCCTTGTATCCGAGGTCGACCATGTGCTTCGTGGTCCTGCCGCCGGTCTCCTCGTCTGCGGAGAACACCGCCGCGACGTGCGTGTTCGCCTTCAGCAGGATTTCGGTCAGGCAGACCGCGTTGCCGAGGCAGTCGCACGCTCCGCGCCCGTACAGGATGCCGTCGCGGATCACCGGCTCGAACTGTTCCTCCAGCGCCGGGACCACGTCCATGTGCGAGTTAAGAATGATCTCCGGCGTACCGGATTCGCGGTTCGACGCGTACAGGATTTGACGCCCCTCGAACTCCTCCGTGCGGCAGAAGATGCCGCGCGATGCGAGGTAGTCGCGCATGACGGCGGTCGCGGCATTGACGCGTTCCGGGTCGGTCGTGACGGGGCGGGTGCGGATGAGGGATTCGAGCAGGGCGATATAGTCGTTCATGGGATGCTCCGGGGTTGCGATGAAAAGATGTCACAATACTATAACCGGACGGACGGAAAAGTCAAGTTCACGGCGCGGTCAGGACGGCGGTTTCGCCCACGCGCATCGGGATCGTGAACTCCGTGCCCTCGACCAGGCGGTATTGGGGCCAGACCTGACTCCAGACCATCGGGGTGCGCGTGCGGAGTTTGAGCGTGTCGGAACGGACCGCCTTGATCTCCGCCCGGACGAGCCTGCCCTGTTTCCACTGGGCGGAGACGACGAATCCGCCGTACACGCGCAGGCCGCTGAAGGAGCCGTCGGGCCAGTCGGGGAGGTCGACCGGGAGCAGGAAGACGCCGCCGGAATCGTTCTGCACGAACATCTCGCACATCGCGCCGACGATCCCCAGGTTGCCGTCGATCTGGAACGGCGGATGCGTGGTGAAGAGGTTTTCGAGCGTGTTGTAGCGCAGGAGGCTGTTGACCATGTCGGTCGCCTGCTTCCCGTCGCCGAGCCGCGCCCACAATGCGGCCCGCCACGGCCACGTCCACGAACGCCGGGCGTCTCCGGTCAGGGCGCGTCCTTCGAGCGAGACCCGGGCGGCTTTGAAGAGCTCCGGCGTCTTCACGGCGTCAATGGAGCTGCCGGGATAGACGGCGAAGAGGTGCGAGGTGTGGCGGTGTTCGTCGCCCTTCACGTCGCGGTCGGTCTCCCATTCCTGAAGCTGGCCCCAGGATCCGATCTTGTTTTCGAGCAGATGCTCCCGGACATCCCTGGCGTGCTCCACATTCTGATCCGGATAGCGGTATACCTTGCCGATCTTCAGCCGGGTAATGATGTCGATATACTGGTCGAAGAACTCCGTCACGATCTGCTGGTCGTGCGTCACGCCGTCCTCCGTCGGGCCGTGTTCGGGCGACCAGCCCTGCGGGACGACCAGCGTGCCGTCGTCGCGTTTCTTGAGGCGGCGGAACCAGAATTCCGCCACGCCCATGTAGTACGGCCAGGCTTCATAATATAGGAAATTGATGTCGCGGCCGTACTGCCAGTGCCGGTAGAAATGCTGGGCGAACCACGCCGAGCTCGGCCAGTTCCAGCGCCAGCCGCCCCTGCCGTAGATGTTCATGCTGGTGCGGAACGTGAAGCCGTGATTCAGTTTTTCGTTTGGGATATCGGGGAACGCGGTCCGGGTGTCCCAATACGCGCCCTCGACCGACGCGAAGAGCAGATCGAACAGCGGCTCGTGACATTCGGCCAGGTTCGCGGGCTCCGCGCCCCAGTAGTTCATCTGGAGGTTGATGTTCGTGTGATAGTCGCTGTGCCAGGCTGGCGTGTTCGAGTTGTTCCAGATGCCCTGCAGATTCGCCGGGAGCGAGCCGGGGCGGCTGGACGCGATCAGCAGGTAGCGGCCGTACTGGAACATCAGCGCGACGAGCGCGGGGTCGGTCTTTCCCTCACGGCACCGTTTCACGCGTTCGGCGAGCGTAAGACGTTCGAGCGCGAGGTCGCCGCCCAGATCAAGCTTCACACGGTCGAAGAGCGATCTGTGGTCGGCGACGTGGCGTTTCTTCAGCTCGTCGTACCCGAGTTTTTCGGCGGCGTCGACGCGTTTCTGCGGCGCCTGAAGTTTGGGCGTGGCCGTGACCGAATACCCGCCGTTCGACATGATGCTTTCCAGAAACGACATGCTGCGTCCCGACAGAAACTTGTAATCGATCGCCCAGTGGTCGAAGTCGAGCGGCATGAGGTAGTCGGATTCGGCGGAAAAGAGGATCGTGAGGGTGCGGCAGCCGCGGAACACAAGGCGGTTCTGCGCGGCCTCGACCGTGCCGTCGGCCAGGAGCTTCGCCCGGACCTGATAGCGCATGCCGCCCCAACTGTCGGTTTTGAACGTATGGTCGCGGTAATGCTCCAGCACGTTCTGATCCTTCAGGTCGTGCGGGATCAGGCCGGCGAACAGCATCCCTCCGTCCCGGTAGATCGGCGCGGGGACGACGAGCTTGTCATCTTTCGCGTAATGATTCCAGGGAATATCCTCCCAGTATCCCTCCTTGAGCCAATAGCCCACGTGCGTCGTCCCGGAGAGCTTCAGCCCCTCGCGTCCGTCGTGGTACTCCATGCTCCCGGAAAACGGCGTCGCCGAGGTCACGCGGTACACGATCACCTTGTCCGGGTAACTCGCGAACGCTTCGCGGGTCTGTCTGCCGCCGGACGTCTCGAATTCGACCGTGTGGACCGCGTCCGAGATATTGAGCGTGCGGGTGTAGTTTTTCGCCTCGGACTGCCGCAAACCGTCGAACTTCACGATCATCGTGCCGAGCGGCAGGTAATTGCCCATGTCGGCGTAGTTCACGTCCGGGTCGTCGTCCCTTTTGTCCACTTCACGCCGCCCGCTCCACAGCGAATCCAGGTTGAGCTGGAGCACGTCCTCCGCGATCCCGCCGTTCAGCATCGCCCCGAGCGAGCCGTTTCCGATCGGGAAATACTGCGACTCCCAGTCCTTCGCGGGGGCGTCCTGCCGGAGCAGGAGATCTTTTGCCGAGGCGGTATAAAAAACGGCGAGGAATGCGAACGCGGCGAGCAGTGTCTTTTTCATGGTCCGGGATCCTTTTTCGGCGGGTGAATATCTCATTTTCAATAGAATATACCATCCGCCCGGAGAAAAGTCAAGAGCCGCCGGAACTTTATCAGGATATTAACGTTGCGCGGGACACAAAACGCGGCAGACTCTTCAACCTACGCCCGGGTTTTTGAAGTGGACCAGGTGCAAATCGCAGGCCAAATCGGCAGCCGGATTCTTCGCCTTTGCCGAAACGGTCCGGAGAAGCGTTGCGGCAAGCTCGTTCAACTTCAGGTCCAGATACGGGAACGCCATGGTGCGTTCGTTGAACGCCGTGCCGAAAAACAGGCACCGCGAAGGCGTGTGATATGTGCCGACCCGGATTTCGGCGGACAGGAAATCGGACAGGAACGGATCGTCGATCAGGATCGCGACCGGCGCATGGTTCGGCGCTGCCAGGATCGGGACGGAATCCATTAAGAAACCGGGAAACATCTCGGGATCATCGTCGAACACGATGGAGGAGACCTTGCATTCCGGGATGTATTCCTGAAGCTTGCTCGGCATGCAGCCGTGCATGAACCACGGAAATACCGAATGCCTGGATGTAATGTGGAAGACGGATGTGATGTTGTGCCGGATCAGATGCAGGGTACAATCCAGTCCGGCTTTCCGCGTGAACAAGGAAACGGCGTTGTTTTTGGGCTGGTCGAAAAGGATATCGATTTGTGCGCCCGGCGGGCGGCGGGCCGGAAACTGGTTCTGCAATGCGTTTTCAACGCACGGCGAGCAAAACATGACCGCGACATCTTTCGCGGAGTAATCCGCGATATCTTCGAACCCCGGCAAATCGGTGTTGTGTTCGCGCAGACTGATCTTCCTGGGCATCAGGATGTTCCGCACGCAGAACGCCAGGTAGTCGTATTCCGGCGTTTCCGCCGTCAAGGAATTCCGGAAGAAGACGGGGTTGCAGACGGGGGAAGAGAACTCGTCCTGCATGACGTCCGTCGGGAGCGGCCGTTTGCCTTTCCGGCACGCTATGATGCCGCGGTCTTCCAGTACGCGAAACACGGACCGGGCTGTCCCCGGGGAAATGTGATATGCCTGTGCCAGTTCATCCCGGCTGTAGAAGCGTCCATCAACGGAAAACTCCCCTGCGCGGAGTCTTTTCGTGATAAGATCCGCGATTGTCATGTACTTGGCATTGGCATAACGGCATGGCATAGCTGCTACCCTTGTCTTGTTTGAGTGTACAAAAAAGTCTCGTCGTATTCGGGGAATGACGACGGGACCAATAAACTATCAATACGGTATACTATACTCCTTATTGATTCAAATTCAAGAGAGATTTGATGTTTTTTTTGAAAAAAATAAAAATAATATAACATTTGTCGCATAAAACATATAATAAAAAAGGAGGAAAGATAAGGTCATTTCCCTGTTGTTTGCCGGACGAAAGTCTGACACATCTTAAAGAGTCCACTGGAATAACCTCAACTTCTTTGGAAGGAATTAAAGCGAGTTTTGCGTGGTCTGTCCGGAAACAGATCGTGTTCCGGCTTGTCGCCGACATGAAAACCGCAGCGACAAAAAACGCGCCCGGAGGGAAACTCCGGACGCGCTGAAGTTCAATTGAAACTGCGAGGCTTATTCGTCCTCTTCGGAATCGTCGTGGAACTTGCTGATGATGTCGTTCATGACGTTCGGCGGAACGGTCTCGTAGCGCGCGAAATCGACTTCGTAGGAGCCCTGTCCCTGGGTCATGGAACGGAGCTCGGTGGCGAACTTCTGGATTTCGGCTTCGGGGACTTCGGCTTCGAGGACCTGGAGACCGTCCTTCATGCTCATGCCGAGGATGCGGCCGCGCTTGTGGTTGAGCGCGCCGTTGACGTCGCCGGTGAAGGCGTCGGGTATCATGACCTTGATGTCCATGATGGGCTCGAGCAGGGCCGGACGGGACTTCGCCATGGCGTCCTTGAAGGCGCGGCGGGTGGCGATCTTGAACGCCATTTCGGAGGAGTCGACTTCGTGGTACTTGCCGTCGAACACGGTCACGCGCATGTTTTCGACCACGCAACCAGCGAGCGGGCCGCGTTCCATGGCCTCGTGGATGCCCTTTTCGACCGCGGGGATGAAGTTCTTCGGGATGGCGCCGCCGACGATGGCGTTGACGAATTCATAGCCGCCATCGAAGGGTTCCATGCGGAGGTGCACTTCGGCGAACTGGCCGTGGCCGCCGGACTGCTTTTTGTGGCGGTATGCGGCTTCGCCGCGGCCCTGGATGGTCTCGCGGTAGGCGATCTTCGGGAGCTCAAGGCGGACGTCGACCTTCGCAGTGGCCTTGAGGTTCTTGATGGCGATGTTGATGTGCTGTTCGCCCATGCCTTTGAGGAGGGATTCGTGGGTCTCGTCGTTGCGCTCGATGTAGAGGGTCGGGTCGCACTCGGAGAGGCGCTGGAGGCCCTGGATGATCTTGTCTTCGTCGCCGCTCTTGGTGGCGTACAGGGCGAAGGAGATGACGGGCTTCGGATAGACCTGGCGCGGCATGGCGTGGTTGTCCTTGGTGGCGCCGAGGGTGTCGCCGGTGGTGGTGCCTTTGAGCTTGGCGACGCCGACGATGCAGCCGGGGCAGACTTCCTCGACCGGGATCTGGTTCTTGCCCTGGAGCAGGACGAGCTGGCCGACGCGTTCCTTGGTGCCCTTGCTGAGGTTCAGCATGTCGGTGTTGCACGCGATCTTGCCGGTGAGGACGCGGAGATACGCCATCTGGCCGATGAAGGGGTCGAGGGCGCTCTTGAAAACGTAGGCGGCCGCGGGGCCGTCTTCGGACGGGACGATCTCGGTGCCGTCTTCGGCCTTGCGGACGCGTTCGAGCGGGTTCGGCATGAGGGAGACGACGCCGTCCATGAGTTCGGAGACGCCGATGTCCTTGGCGGTGGAGCCGGCGAACACGGGGACGAGGCTGCCGGAGAAGATGGCCTTGTGGAGGCCCTTCGCGATCTCTTCGCCGGTGAGCTCTTCGCCTTCGAGGTAGCGTTCCATGAGCGCTTCATCGGATTCCGCGGCGGCGTCCTTCAGCATGGTGCGGTATTCTTCCACGGCGTCCTTCAGGTCGGCCGGGATCTCGCTGTCCGGCGTGTCGAGCACGCTGATGACCTTGGAGAGGCCGGCTTCCTTGCCGACGGGGAGGGTCATCGGGACGCAGACGGTCTTGCCGTAGGCTTCCTGGAGGTGCTCCAGGATGGTGTCGAAGCTGGCGCGCTCGCGGTCGAGGCGGTTCACGAAGATCATGCGCGGGAGCAGGAAGTCGCGGGAGAAAGCCCAGGCGCGGGTGGAGCCGATCTGGATGCCGTCGACGCCGTCGAGGACGATCACGGCGAAGCCGCAGGAACGGAACGAGGAAATGACTTCGCCGACGAACTCGCCGTAGCCGGGAGTGTCGGTCAGGAAGAGCTTGTGGTCCTTCCAGTCGCAGTGCATGAACGAGGCGTAGATGCTGGAACGCTTGTCCTGCTCGTCGGGGGTGAAGTCGGAAACGCTGGTCTTGGCATCGACGGAGCCGAGGCGGTCGACGGCGCCGGCCTTGAACAGCATGAGGTCGCAAAGCGTGGTTTTGCCGCAGCCGTTATGACCGGCGACAACGAAGTTGCGGATCTGCGCGGGATTGGTGATCTTCATTTGTTTTTGTGCTCCTTATGTGAGTTTGAATTGTTTCCGAAAGCAACGGCCGCAAGCTTGAAACGCGCGGGGTTCCGCAGGGACAGAATGTCCGTGCGACACCCCTTTCAGATGCGGCTGTATTTTTTCATCCTCTAATAATAGCACGTCTTTCCCCGGATGTCAAACCGTCTTTGACACAAAATAATACTTTTCTTTGGCGTTCCGGCGGTTTTGACGGGGGAAGGAACGGCGGGAGTACGACGTTTTCGGAAGACGGCCGGCGGCGTTACAGCAGCTCGTCGTCCTTCACGACGTTCGGCACCTGGAAGTCGCTCAGCTCGACGAACTCGTTCCGTTTGTAGTTCAGCACGGCGCGCACCAGCGACGGGATCGGGAGCGTGGTGATGATGGAGAGGATGATGATGGCGTTGAAGAACCGGTCGTCGAGGATGCCCGTGTCCTTGCCGATGGCGGCCGCGGCGAGCGTGGCGGAGAGCTGGGGCACGGTCATGAGCCCGGCGGCGAGGCTGGCCTTGTGGCTGTAGCCGGAGAGCTTCATGGCGGCGAATCCGCTGCCGACCTTGCTGCCGACGAGTCCGACCACGGTCAGCAGCACGATCACGATGTTGCCCATCTGGAAAAATGCGCTGAAGTCGGTCTTCATGCCGATGGAGATGAACAGGAACGGGATCAGGAACCCGTAGCCGATGCTCTCGAACCGCTTGAACAGCAGCTGGTCGCGTTCGCGCACCACGCGCGCCAGCCCCAGACCCGCGATGAACGCGCCGACCACCAGGTTGATGCCGAAGAGCTCGCCGACGATGACCGTGACCAGGATCATGAGGAGCAGGAGCGTGATCACGATGTCGTCGCTGAGCTTGAAGTGCGACAGCACCCAGCGTCCGAAACTGTTCGTGATGAAGATCATTGTCCCCAGGTACACCAGTACGATCAGCAGGAAGACCGGCAGGAAGCTGTTTCCCAGCAGATGTGTGTCCATGTGGTCGAAGATCGACAGCGTGCCGCGTCCGACCATGTGCGAGATGTTCTGCGACTGCCGGAAGAGCTGCACGCTGACCGCCAGCAGGATGATCGAGGCGATGTCCGTGATGACCGTTGAGATCAGGACCGCCGCGCCGAACCGCGTGTGCGACAGCTTCAGTTCGCGTATGACCGGGAACACGATGCCGACCGAGTGCGAAGCGAAAAGCGAGGCGTACAGCACCTTGCCGGAGAGTTCGTCCGGGCAGAAATGCCAGTAGATCATGTAGCCCGTTATGGCGGGGATGAAGAACGTCAGGACGCTCAGCATGACCACGGCTTTCCGGGCGGACCGGATCAGACGGAAATCCGCCTCCATTCCGGCGAGCGCCATCAGGAACATCAGTCCGAGCGAGCCGAGCGAATCCACGAACGTTTTGAACTGCTGCGCCGTGTTCGCCGCCGTCTGTACCTCTTCGCCCGGCGTACCGAGGAAGCTCAGCCATCTCGACAGCACCGCCACCAGGTCGAATCCGAGCAGGCCGTTCGATCCGATGAGCATGCCGACCACCAGCAGCGCGATCACGTTCGGGATATGGTATTTGCGGAGCAGAAACGGGAATATCGCCATGAGTGCTGTCAGCGCGATGAAGAGGATCAGGAAGGAGGAGTCGTTCATGGTTTTCAGGCGTTTCGGTTGGTTCGGGCGGCGGAAGGGGTGGTTCGTTTCCCGCGCCATCCCGTACTATATCATCAACCGGGGTATTTTTCAAGACGGCAAGCCGGAAAACCCGGAAAAAAAGACGGACGTGTCCCGTCTCCCGTCTGTGCGAATCCTGGACCTCGCGGAGTGCAAAGAAAACGCGCCCTTTCTCCTTTCCGGACCGCCGTTCCGTTTCCAACCGCCTTTTCGGATTCCATGGACTGGAAAAACGCATGTTTCCTCTTGAAAAAAGCCCTCATACGGTGTATTTTAAATAGGCCTTTTTTTTGTCCTTTATCAAACCTTTTTGTTTTCTTTTAACATCCGGAGGTTTTTATGTTCGGATCTACGTCCATCTGGTGGATTGCTCCCGTCTGCTCTGTCATCGCCCTTCTCTCCGCCGCGCTGTGCTACATCCTGATGAAGCGCGCCGGCACGGGCAACGAACGCATGGAGGAGATCGCCGGATATGTGCGCGACGGCGCGATGGCGTACCTGAAACAGCAGTATTCGCGCGTCGGTATTGTCTTCGCCGTCCTCTTCGTGATCTTTGCGATCCTGGCCGTCCTGAAGCTCCAGAACCCCTTTGTCCCGGTCGCATTCCTGACAGGCGGCTTCTTCTCCGGCCTCTGCGGCTTCGTGGGCATGAAGACTGCCACCTGCGCGTCCAGTCGTACGGCGCAGGGCGCGAGCGAGAGCCTGAACCGCGGCCTCCAGGTGGCGTTCCGGTCCGGCGCCGTCATGGGACTCGCCGTGGTCGGGTTCGGCCTCTTTGACATCACCGCGTGGTATTTCATTCTTGACCGCCTGGTCTACACGCCCGAGCACATGGCGCAGGGACTGTCCCTCTTCGGACTTCCGCTCGTTGCGCCCGGATTCGACGCCGCGCACAAGTTCGTCGAGATCACGACCACCATGCTGACCTTCGGCATGGGCGCTTCCACGCAGGCACTCTTCGCCCGCGTCGGCGGCGGCATCTACACGAAGGCGGCTGACGTCGGCGCGGACCTCGTCGGCAAGGTCGAGGCGGGCATTCCCGAGGACGATCCGCGCAACCCGGCCACCATCGCGGACAACGTCGGCGACAACGTCGGCGATGTCGCGGGCATGGGCGCGGACCTTTACGAATCCTACTGCGGCTCCATTCTCTCCACCGCCGCCCTCGGCGCGGCCATCCCCGCCGCGATGAAGACCACCTGCGGCTCCATTCTCTCCACCGCCGACCTCGGCGCGGCCATCCCCGCCGCGATGAAGACCACGGTCGCCTACGTGAACGCCCCGATGATCGTCGCGGGCATTGGCGTGGTGCTGTCTCTGATCGGCATCTTCGCGGTGCGCTGTAAGGAAGGTGCGAGCATGGGCACGCTGCTCCGAGCGCTGCGCCTCGGCACCTGGGGCAGCTCGGTCCTGATCGTCGTCGCGTGCGCCGTCCTAGCCGGATGCGGCCTCCTCACATGGGGCGTGTTCGGTGCGATCGTCTCCGGCCTGATCGCTGGCGTGGTGATCGGCTACAGCACCGAGTATTACACGTCCGACGAATACGGCCCGACCAAGGAACTCGCCGCGCAGGCGCAGATGGGCCCCGCCCCGACCATCATCTACGGTCTTTCCCTCGGTATGCTCTCCGCCGCGATCCCGGTCGTCGCGACCGTCGCCGCGATCATCAGTTCGTTCGCCTTCGCCGGCGGCTTCACGCAGGGCACGATCTTCGGTCTCTACGGCATCGGATTCGCCGCCGTCGGCATGCTCGCCACGCTCGGCATCACGCTCGCCACGGACGCCTACGGGCCCATCGCCGACAACGCCGGCGGCAACGCCGAGATGTCCGCGCTCCCGCCGCACGTCCGCGAACGCACCGACGCCCTCGACATGCTCGGCAACACCACGGCCGCCACGGGCAAGGGATTCGCCATCGGATCCGCCGCCCTCACCGCTATGGCGCTGCTCGCCGCCGAGATCCAGGAGATCGAGATCTGGGGCGGCAAGTTCAACGCGTTTCCGATGGAGGTCAAGGCGAAACTCCTGCTGGATTCCGACCACTTCGCCGTTCTCGTCGACTTCTTCAAGATCAACGTCATGAACCCGATGTTCCTCTGCGGATGCTTCCTCGGCGCCATGATGGCGTTCGTCTTCTGCGCGCTCACCATGAAGGCCGTTGGCCGCGCCGCCGGACGCATGGTCGAGGAGGTCCGCCGCCAGTTCCGCACGATCCCCGGCATCATGGACGGCACCGGCAAGCCCGATTATGCCCGCTGCGTGGCGATCTCCACCAAGGGCGCGCAGCACGAGATGATGCTCCCCGCGCTCCTCGCCATCATCATCCCGGTCGCCACCGGCCTGATCCTCGGCGTGGCCGGCATCATGGGCCTGCTCATCGGCGGCCTCACCTGCGGATTCTCCCTTGCCTGCATGCTGAATAACGCCGGCGGCGCGTGGGACAACGCCAAGAAGCACATCGAAAAAGGCAATTTCGGCGGCAAGAAGCTCCCGGACGGTACCAAGAACCCCGTTCACGGCGCGGCCGTCATCGGCGATACCGTCGGCGATCCCTGCAAGGACACCAGCGGTCCGGCCCTGAACATCCTCGTGAAGCTCATGAGCATGGTCGCGGTCGTCTTCACCCCGCTCTTCATCAAGGTCGCCCCCGCCATTCAGGAATGGCTCGGCCTCATCCAGAAGTAACGCCGACCTCTTTTTTCTGCAAAAGATAGCCGGATACAGCCTTCAGCGGGCCGTATCCGGTTTTTCTGTCCGGCGGTGATTCCGCCATGCGTTTACGCCTGTTTGTTGAGAAGCGGTTCGTCCATGCTGCCGGACCGGAATCCCTCCAGGTCGAGCGTGACGTAGGGGAATCCTTCTTTGCGGAGCGCGAACGCGATCTCGAAGCGTCTGGCGGATGCCAGTTCGAATCCGTCGGGATCGGTCTCGATGCGCGCGACGTCACCGTGAACGCGCAGGCGCACCACTTTCAGCCCGAATTCGCGCAGGACGGTCTCGCCGCGTTCCACCCGGCGCAGCGCCTCGTCCGTCATGACCGTGCCGTAGGGGAACCGCGTCGCGAGGCAGGGCGTGGAGGGCTTGTCTGCGACGGGAATCAGGAGACCGCGCGCGGCGGCGCGGATCTCGTCCTTCGTGAATCCGCAGAGCGCCAGCGGACTCAGTACGCCGAGTTCCTCCAGCGCCTTGCGTCCGGGACGGTACACCTTCGTGTCGTCGGCGTTGGTGCCGTCCACGAGGTTTCTGATGCCGTGCGCTTCGGCGATGCGTTTCATCTCGGAGAAAAGGCTGCGCTTGCAGTGGTAGCAGCGGTCCTTCGGATTCCCGCGCAACACCGGATCGGACAGCACGTCGCGTTCGACGAGTTCCGCGGGCACGCCGAGTTCTTCCGCCTGCTTCATCGCGGACGCGGTCTCTTCGGCGGTGTGGAACGCCGTGGCGAATACGACGGCAAGCAGGGGAAACGGTTTTCGGGCGTAGATTTCGGACAGGACGGTCAGGAGCAGGGAGCTGTCGACGCCGCCGGAAAACGCCGTGCAGACGCCGCCCGCGCTCAAATCCTCCAGCATCCGCCGGAGTTCGTTCAGCTTATCTTTCATCGTTTTTCCTCGCAGTCTCCGCGGCATCGCGGAAGAGATCGGCGAACGGCACGCCGGAAGCGGCCGCCAGCGCCTTGATGCTTTCGTATTCGGGATAATAGAACGTCTGCCCGTCGAAGGTGCATTTCTTGACCTTCGCGGGCCCGGCGGGGAGCGTTACGTCCATGACCGTGCGGGCGAGGCAGGTGCGCGCCGCCGGGAGCTTGCGGAGGCCGATGGAGCTGGTCTCCGTGAATATGACGCGTTCCATCGCGGGCACGTCGGCCTCGCGGCAGATCACGCGCAGGAGCCACGCCGGACGGTTTTTCTTCATGAAGGCGGGAATGTAATGCACGTCCAGCGCCCCGGCCGCGAGCAGGGAATCCATCGCCAGCCCCAGCGTTTCGCCCGTGGAATCGTCGATATTGGTCTCCAGAATCATGATCTCGGCTGGCGGCGCGTCCGCGGCGGCGGTCTCCTCGATCAGCATCGCGCGGAGCACGTTCGGCATGCCGAAATCGCGTTTGCCTGTGCCGAGGCCGATCTTTTTGATCGTGAAGGATCCGGGCAGGGCGGAACGCGTCCGGATGGCGGCGGCGATGGCCGCGCCGGTCGGGGTGACCATTTCGCCCTCCACGGGGAGGATGCGGAGCGGAAGCCCGCTTGCGGAAGCGATGTTCGCCACGGCGGGAACGGGGATCGGGAGCAGGCCGTGCTGGCACTCCACGAATCCGGTCCCCTCGCTCAGGCCCGTCACGACGACGTCGTCGATTCCGAGGTCGTCGAGGCAGACAGCGGCGGCTGCGATGTCCACGATGGAGTCGATCGCGCCGACCTCGTGGAAGTGGACCTCGTCGATGGGCTTGCCGTGCGCCCTGGATTCCGCCTCGGCCACGATGCCGAATATCTTCAGTGCGAGTTCGCGGGCGTGCGGAGTCAGGTCGCCGCTGTTCAGAATGGCGGTCACATCCGCCAGATTGCGGTGCACGTGCGGATGATGATGCCCGTGCTCATGACCGTGTCCGTGATGATGATCATGGGCTTCGTGCGGATGCTCGTGTTCGAGCTCCGTATGGCCGTGCTGGTGCTCATGCTCATGATGTTCATGCTCATGATGCTCATGTTCATGCTCCAGCTCGACGTCGAACGAACAGGCGTCCACGCCGTGCGAATTGGCGCGTCCGACCGAGACGGAATAACCCTCCACGTTCAGGCTGTCGAGGGCTGCCAGCAGTTTGACTTTGGACGCCCCGAGGTCAAGCAGCGCGGCCACGGTCATATCGCCGCTGATCCCGGTGGCGCATTCGAGGTAAAGGATGGTGTTGCTCATGGATGGTTCCCCTGTGTGACGAGCGAGTTGATGCGGGCGGCGAGATAGCCCGCGCCGAATCCGTTGTCGATGTTCACGACGGACATGCCTTCGGCGCAGGAATTGAGCATGGTCAGGAGCGGGGCGATCCCGGCGAAGGACGCGCCGTATCCCACGGAGGTCGGCACTGCGATGACCGGCACGGAAACAAGTCCGGCGATCACGCCGCCGAGCGCGCCTTCCATTCCCGCGATGGCGACCACGGCGTTTGCGGTGCGGATCTCGTCCAGGCAGGCGAACAGGCGGTGGATTCCGGCGATGCCGACGTCGTAGAACCGTTTCACATCGGCGCCGAAGAACTCGGCGGTTTTGGCGGCCTCCTCGGCGACCGGCTGGTCGGACGTGCCGCCCGTGCAGACCGCCACGCATCCGGTCCGCGGCTTCGGATTGCCCATGATGTACAGCAGGCGCGACACAGGGTCGTACTGGACGTCGGGCAGTGCGGCGCGGACGTATTCGGCCTGTTCGGCGGTGGCGCGCGTCCCGATGGCGTTTCCGCCCGTTGCGATGAACCGTTCGAAGATGCTCCGGACCTGTTCGGCGGTCTTGCCCGCGCAGAACACGGTTTCGATGCCGCCGCGCCGGATTTGTCTGTGGTGGTCGAGTTTGGCGAAGCCGATGTCCTCGTACGGGAGTTTGTTCAGGAGCGAAAGCGCCTGTTCGCGGGTGATGGCTCCGCTGCGGAAATCGTCAAGAATTCTGCCTGCATCCATGGTAAAGGATTCCGTAGTATGACTGTTGATATTTCCTGCCTGGGCGGAGCCGGACATTCCGGTTCCGCCCCAGTCTTGTTCTTTCTCGTGCCCGGGCGGAGCCGGGCACTGCTTCAGTGGAGGCGCAGCCTCCCCCCGGCGGGACAAATCGGGCGGAGCGAATGCCGGCTGCGGCGCGCTCCGCCCTGAGTTCAATTCGGACGGGATCAGATTCCGTTCGATTCGATCGCTTTGTAGCGGGTGTTGTAACGGCGGAAGAGCGCCTGGAGTTCGCCGTTGGCGCGCTTTTCCTCGATGATCTTGTCCGCGACGGCTTTCAGCTCGTCGTTGCCGGTCTTGAACGGGAATCCGTATTCTTCGGCGGGAATGGCGATGTTCAGCATCTTGACTCTGCCGATATATTTGCCGGCGGCCAGATCGGCCTCGTTCTCATCGTCAACGTAGGCGTCGATTTCGTTGTTGAGGAGTCCGATGATGGCCTGCGTGGCGTTGTCGTAGTGGTAGAATTCCCTTGCATGGAGCTGGTTGATGACGAAATCCTCGTTCGTGGTGCCTTTCTTGGCGCCGATGACTTTACCCTGCAGGTCATCGAGCGTATCAAACGTCGCGCCTTCATTCACGAGGACCCTGCGCACGCCGCTCTCGTAGGATTTGGAGAAAAGCACCATGGCGGAACGTTCCGGCGTAATGGAGACGCCGGATGCGCCCATGTCGGCGGCTCCGGTCATGACGAGCGGGATCACCTCGGTGAAAGGGACGACTTTGAGCTCAAGCGGGCGCTTGAGTTCTTTCGCGATGGCCTCGGCCAGTTCGATGTCCACGCCGACCAGACGGTTGTTGTCCACGAAGACGAACGGCGCGAACGAAGTTTCGAGGCAGACGATGAACGGCTTGACCTCCTCTTTCTCCTTTGCGCCGGTAGGCAGCGCGCTGAGCACTTCGATGTGTTTGGTGCGGCTGTCCTGAAGCGTACCGGCACGTTTGAATTTCTCAATGACCGCGTTGGATGCTTCCGCGAGCTTGGTGTCCTTTTTGTTGAAAAGGATTCCGTACTGTTCCTTGGTCAGCGGTTTTTCGAGGATCTTGAACGCGTCTCCGGTCGCACGGACCAGAAGTTCCGCCTCCATGCGGTCCATCACGGCGGCGTCGGCGCGGCGGTCGACGAGCGAGGCGTTCACTTCCTCCTGCGTGAGGAACGGCAGGACGATTCTCGGCCGGATGCGTTCGCGCAGGAGCGTGAGGTCGCTGGTGCCTTCCTGAGCCGCCACACGGGCGGTCTTCAGGGAGAATTCATCGGTGAGCGAGGAGTTCTTCGGTACGACGATCACCTGCGAGGAAACATCGTAGACGGTGGAGAAAAGCACGCGTTCGGCACGCTGGGGTGTAATGGAGATGCCGGCCGCGCCGATATCCGCCTTGCCCATGGCGACGAGCGTGAAAATCTGCTGGAACGGTACGATCTTGTACTGGACGGGACGCCCGAGTTCCTTTCCGATCAGTTCGACGAGGTCGATGTCGACGCCAGCGACCGGTTTGGCCTCATTTCCCGTGTAATAGCAGTAGGGGGACGTGGACGCTTCGCAGGCCACGATCAGCGGTTTCCCGTTGTTTTCGGACTTGGAGCAGGCCGGCAGCAGGACTGCTCCAAGAAGCAGGGCGGCGAAGAGGCGGAAGAATTTATTCATGATAAACCTTTCTCCGTTGAGGATGAAGATATTTTAAGTTCAAAGCAGCTGAAAGGGATGTTTTCCCCATAAGTTATCACGTTTTTTCGCGATTTCAAGCGACATTTAACGTTTTAAAGGCTTTTATTCTTGTTTTTTCTCGCACGCGTGAGACTCCAGCCTTGACGATCAGACAAAAAGACGGTGTTTTTTTCCCGCGTCGTAGTCCGGGACAGCATACGCCGCAGTCCATTTGCCGTCCCGTCCGCGCGTCAGCAGCACGCCGTGCAGATAGCCGCACCAGTCCTCGATCAGAAAACCGCGGACGCCCAGCGCGCTCAGGATCGACATCGCCAGTACATCGTGGGATACGATGACCGTGCGTGAGGCGGGAAACGGTGTTCCGGTGAGGAGCGACAGCAATTCTTCGGCGAAGGGCCGCATATCCTTCAGACCTTCCGCATGGCCGGTGGAAAAATACTCGCGCATCACGTTTTCGGTATTGTGCGTGCGGAGCATGGCCTCGAAGTTGACCGGATGTGCGAAAATGGTCAGGTCGCCGAGTTCGGGACAGTCGCGGACTTCCCGCCGCGGAAATCCGCCGCCCTCCATCATGCACTGCGCCGTCCGGCGTGTGCGGGTCCTGGGAGATGCGGCGAAGAGAACGTCGTTTCCCAGGCCGGAAAGCAGACGTCCGCAGCGCTGTGCCAGTTCCGCCCCTTCCGGGGTCAGGTCGGGATCGACCGAGCCAGCCCGGAGCGATTCGCGGATGGAATGCCGCACGACAAGGACGGTCCGCTCCGAAGCCTCCGCGAGGGCGGGGACGTCTCCGAGGAGGACGGGCTCGCGGTTGACTGCGATGGAGTTCAGCATCGGGGGAATATTACGTCCGGTTCAGTCCGAGGTTTTCCGGGAGTCGGAATCGTCCGTTATGCTGCCGCCGATCCGGAATCCGGTCGTTTTTTTGTCTTTCACCTCACGCTGCGGCACGATCCTGTCGGCCTTTTCCACGAACGTCGAGACAGTCGAATTGGTATTGGTGTCGAGGCGTCCGAGTTCGCTGCCTGAGGAATTCAGGATGATGACCGTGGGATAGTTCGCGACATGGAACTTGTCGGCGATCCGGGTGTTGTGCTGCACCTGTTCGCGGTTCCGTTTGTCCTTGCTGGTGTCGGCGTTGTTCGGATAATCCATGTAGACGACGAGCAGACGGTCGCGCATTTTGTTCTTGAACTTGTTGTTTTCCATGCGCTCGGTCTTGAACTTGCGCGAATTGTCGTTGTCGGACGAATGGAAGAACACCGCGACCGCCTTCCCCGATTGCTGCGCCTTTTCCATCGCGTCGTCGAAATCGCAGAACCAGCCGTTCGGCGCGCGTGTCCAGCGGTCCGGCGTCGTGGGGGCTTCCAGTGAGGCGCTGCGTGCGTCGTTGTGGATCAGTTCCTCGACTTTCGAGTCGACCATCACTTTCGGCACGCCTTCGCCCAGAACTTCCTTGATCTTCCGGCGCGTTTCTTCGAACTCCGGACGGGTCCTGTTGGGTTGGTAATTCGTATCTTCGTACTTGTAGTCGTTCCTGAACGGATTGAAGTTGGGGTCGAACGTGTCGCGGTCGAAGCCGGATTCCGTTGTTTCCTTTTTCTCTTCCGGATAGCGTTCCGAATATGGAATATAAGTCCCGTCGGCGTTAAAACTCTTTGATCTTGTCGAGGTCGACGAGGACGAGGAAGAAGAGGAAGATGAAGAGGAAGATGAAGAGGAAGATGAAGAGGAAGATGAAGAACTGCCGGATTTCGACGGAGCCGAAGAGGAGGAAGGCTTCTTCTCCGGAGTGGAGGATTGACCGTCACGGGCGCCCCATGTGTCGGTCGCGCTGTCGTCGACGAGCTGGGCGGAACGGGAAACGGACGGCTTGTGCGCAGTTTCGCCCGGCAGCTCGATGAGCGAGTCGTCGTAAGGTTTGATCAGGTCGTCCATCAGGCCGGACCCGGCGAACAGGACCGGTGCGGCGCAGACGGATGCCGCGAACGTGAATGTGAACAGGATGTATTTCATGATAAATGCTCCATTTGAACCGGATTGCGAACCGGATTTCGTTTCAAAAGTCGCTGTAATCGCTATACTATAAACCTAAACAGCGGAAAAATCAAACCCGGTTTGAAACTTTCTCTGATTTATTTGGAAAAAAGAAGCATTTAGAGTAGTGAAAGAGCGTCGACGTCCACGTACAGGTCCACGTCCTTGACCGTTCGCCGCCAGTTCATGACCTCCGCGCGCAGAAACGCGCGGAACGCGGCGTTGGGCGGCGTCCTGACCGTGGCGAGGTACCGGTAGCGTCCCTTGATGCGTTCGATCGGCGCCGGGGTCGCGTCGCTGATCTCCAGCGGCGCCGGGAAACGTTCCGAAACGCGGTTCACAAGCTCGGCGGCTTTCGCTTCGATGAGGACCGGGTCCTCGCCGTCGAAATGCAGGACGGTGAGGTGCGAGAACGGCGGGAACAGGAGTTCCTTGCGGACTGGGAGTTCCTCCTCGAAAAAGTCTTTGCAGGAGTGTTCCGCCGCACAAAGGATCGCGGGATTCTCCGGCGAAAACGTCTGGATGAGCACCTGGCCGTGGACCTCGCCGCGTCCGGCGCGTCCGGCGACCTGTGCGAGCAACTGGAACGTGCGTTCGAGCGCCCGGAAATCCGGCAGGTAAAGCCCCATGTCGGCGTTCAGCACGCCCACGAGCGTGACATTCGGAAAGTCCAGCCCCTTGGCGATCATCTGCGTGCCGATGAGGATGTCAAGGTCGCCGCCACGGAACTTCGACAGCACCTCCTCGTATTTCTGCGGATTCGTCATGGTGTCCGAGTCCATGCGCGCGATGCGCGCGCCTTGGAACAATGCTCCGGCGAGACTTTCGACGCGTTCGGTGCCGGTACCGACGTAGTGGAATTCGGACTGGCCGCAGACGGGGCACGCCGTGATCGCAGGGATGATCCGGCCGCAGAAATGGCAGATCAGCGACGCATTTTTCTTGTGGTAAGTGTAGGCGACGGAGCAGTCCGGGCAGGTCGGGACGTATCCGCAGGCGCACTGGAGCTGGCGCGAGTAGCCGCGTTTGTTCAGGAAGAGGATGCTCTGTTCGCCCGCCTGAATCCGGCTGCGTACGGCGTCGATGAGCCGTTTCGAGAACATCGGGATACGGTCCTCGTCGTCTTTTTCCAGGCGCATGTCGACGATCTCGACGGCGGGCAGCACGATCGACGGGTCCCAGCGGTTCGGCATGGACGCCAGCGCGTATTTCCCCGTGACGGCGTTCTGCCAGGATTCCAGCGAAGGTGTGGCGGACCCGAGTATCACGAGTGCGCCCTCCATCCGGCCGCGGACCACCGCCACGTCGCGGGCGTTGTACCGGGGTGCTTCGGACTGCTTGTACGAGGAATCGTGTTCCTCGTCGACGATGATGAGCTTGAGGTTGCGGAACGGAGCGAAAAGGGCGGACCGGGCGCCGACTGCGATGTCGACTTCGCCGCGGTAAACCTTCATCCATTCGTCGTAGCGTTCGCCCTGCGTGAGCCCGCTGTGGAGTACGCTGACGCGTTCGCCGAAGCGCGCGCGGAACCGTGTCACGGTCTGCGGCGTGAGGGAGATCTCCGGCACCAGCACGATCGCGTTGCCGCCCTGTTCCAGGACGCGCGCAATCGCCTGCAGATATACCTCGGTCTTGCCGCTGCAGGTCACGCCGTGCAGCAGGAGCACGTGCGGCGCGGCGGGCGGCCGGTCCGGTGCGAGCATGGAGAATATCCTGTCCAAAGCGGCGCCCTGTTCGCCGGTGAGTTTGAGCGGGGTTGTCGGGACGATTTTGATGTTGCGGAGCGGGTCGCGGTCGAGCCGGACTTCCTCGATGTTCAGGATGCCGTCCTTTTCGAGCGCGCGGAGCTGGGGCGTCTTTGCTCCGGTCATGGCCTGGACCGTGTCCGGCGTCGCCCCGGGATGAAGCGTGATGAACTGGATGGCCTGTGCCCGGACTTTTGCCCGTGTGCCAGCTTTTTCCAGATAGGCGGCGGCTTTCTCCGGGGACGCCAAATAGCACCGGCGGATCTTTTTTGGCTTGACCTTGCCGCTTCGAACCGCCGACGGCAGGAGCGCGCGCAGGGCTTGTTCGCGGGTGCAACAATAATAATCGGCGATCCATGCGCCGAGTTTCGAGAGGGAATCCGGTATCTGCGGCACGTCTCCGCAGATTTCGATGATTTCCTTCAGGTCGCCGCGGTCGGGACGGGGAATGAGGCGCGTCACGGTCGCCGGGCGCGGCTTGCGGCCCTTGCCGAACGGCACGTTGACCTTCATGCCGGGCTGAATGCGTCCGATGAGGTGCGCCGGGATTAAATAATCGAAGGTCCTGTCAAGCGATAAGTTGACAAGAACCTCCACTGCCGGAAGAGATTGTGCGTCTCTGTCTGGCATATATCAGAATAAAACGTGTTATGCCGGGGAGGCATCGTGCTCCCCGGCTGAGAACTCATCCGTGTATCCGCATTATTTGACGACGCCTGTCTGCGGATAGAAGAAGTTCTGGTAGTTGTGGGCGGGCGAGATGATCCATTCCGGGGTCAGGATCGGGCCGTAGCCCCACTGGGAGCGGTTCGGATCCATCGGATCGTTCGGACTGCTCGGAAGCGGGAAGGGGAAGGTGAGGAGCTCAAGGATGCCGACGCCTTCACGGATCAGGAAGTAGCCGACGCCGCCGATCACGCCGTAAGTGGCGCCGGCGAGGTTGCCATCTTCAAACTGAACGTGGGCCATGAAAGCCGGGACTTCCAGCACGCCGAACGCAACGTCGCAGATGCCGCGGCCGAGTTTGCGCGTGATACGGTTCCAGAGGTTCTCGTATCCGGGCGGGTTCTCGGGGGACAGGTTGAGGTTGTCGATGGCGAGAGCCTGGGTCATTCCGCCGATCATGGCGAAGAAGACGATGCTCAGGACGATTTTTTTCCACTGTTTCATTTGGTACTCCTTGAAGGGTTGTCTGAGTATGTTTTAAGAAAAAGTATCGTTTTTTTTGATGTTTTCACTGGAAAAATCGGAAAACGCGTTTAATATATTCTTATATCCTTCATCAATCAAGTTGAAATCGCGTTTTTTTTTGAATTTTTTTCGAAAAAAGCCGATTTCATCTGCAAATAACGTCTGAAAGGCCGAAAAAAATGCCCAAAAACGAAAAAAAGTCGAAAAAAAGTCAGAAGGAAGCCATTCCGCATCCGTCCCTGACGCTGCTTTCACGCAGTCATACCGAGTATCCGGATACCCCGGACAAGGCGAAACTCGAGACATTCGTCAATGCTTATCCGCAGCGCGACTATGAGATCCTGTTCGACTGCCCCGAGTTCACCAGCCTGTGCCCTGTGACCGGACAACCCGACTTCGGGCACATCCGCGTCCGGTATATCGCGGACAAACGATGCATCGAAAGCAAGTCCCTCAAGCTCTACCTCTATTCCTTCCGCAACCACCACACCTTCCACGAGGAGGCCGTCAACCGTATCCTCTCCGATCTCGCCAAGGCGTGCAAACCGCGCTGGATGGAGGTCAACGGGGAGTTCCGTCCACGCGGCGGCATCTCCCTGACCATCACCGCGACCGAGGGCAAAAAGCCCTGATCCGTCCAAATACAACTGAACATATTTATTCCAAAACCACAGTTAGGAGATATCTGAATTGAACCAGAACATCCCGTCTTTCGAGGTGATCGAAGGCGGCGGCGTGACATCCGCATCCGGATTCGAAGCCGCCGGTGTCACCTGCGGACTCAAACGGAGCGGCAAAGCCGACCTCGCCCTCCTTTACTCCCGGACCGATTGCAACAGCGCCGGCACTTTTACATCCAACCTTTTCCCGGCCGCCCCGGTCGTGCTCTGCAAGAAACGAGTCGCCGGGCCCGCCGGGATCCGCGCCGTCGTGGTGAACAGCGGCGTCGCGAACGCCTGCACGGGCGAACTCGGCATGGAGAATGCGCGCGCGGTCGCGAAGCTCGCCGCCGAAACGCTCGGCATTGAGGAAGACCAGGCACTGTCCTGCTCCACGGGCAGGATCGGCGTCCAGCTCCCGATGGACAAGCTTGCCGCCGGGATCAAAGCCGCCGCCGCCGCGAAGAAGCCGGACGGAGGCCACGAGGCCGCGCTTGCCATCATGACCACCGACACGCGTCCGAAAGAGTGCGCCGTGAGTTTCTTCCTTGACGGAAAGAAAGTGACTGTCGGCGGCATGACCAAGGGCGCAGGCATGATCGCGCCGCACATGTATCCCGCCGTTCCGCACGCCACCATGCTCTGCTTCCTCACGACCGATGCCGCGTCCGACAATGCCAGCCTCACGCGTTTCCTTGCCGACGCCGTCGAAGTCTCGTTCAACCGTATCACGGTCGACAACGACATGAGCACGAACGACACGTGCATGCTGTTCGCGAACGGCGAATCCGGCGCGAAGATCGTGTACGACGGTTCCGAGCCCGCGCAGCTTTTCGCCGACGCGCTCCGCCACGTGGTGCAGACGCTCGCCAAAGGCATGGTCATGGACGGGGAAGGCTCCTCGAAGTTCGTCGAAGTCCTCGTGACCGGCGCGAAGGACGCCGCTCAGGCGCATATCTGCGCGAAGGCCATCGCCGACTCCATGCTCTGCAAGACCGCCTGGTTCGGCTGCGATCCGAACTGGGGACGCATTCTCGCGGCCGCCGGGTATTCCGGCGCGCAGTTCAGCCCGGAGAACGTCTCGCTGGACTACAACGACAAGCCGGTCGTGCGCGGCGGCATGGACGCCGGGACTCCGGAAGCCGAGCTGTCCGAGCTTATGAAGACCGGCAGCTTCACCGTTCATATCGACCTCGGAGAGGGCGTCGCTTCCGACACCATGTGGACGAGCGACATCACCTACGATTACGTCAAGATCAACGCGGATTACCACACCTGATTCCGCCAGAACACACCAAGGAAACCCATCATGGATCTGAATTATAAGGAAAATCTCATCCACAAGGCGGACGTCCTCATGGAGGCGCTCCCCTACATCCAGCAGTTCCGCGACTCCATCGCCGTCATCAAGTTCGGCGGCAGCGCCATGGAGGACCCCGAACTCACGGCGCGCACCATGCGCGACATCGTCCTGCTCGAAGCTATCGGCATGAAGGTCGTCGTCGTGCACGGCGGCGGCAAGGCCATTACCGCCCGCCTCAAAGAACTGAATATCGAGACGAAGTTCGTGAACGGACTCCGCTTCACCGACGCCGCGACCATCGAGGTCGTGGACGACGTGCTCCACAATCTGGTCAACCGCACCCTCGTGGACGCCATCCTGAAGACCGGCGGCATCGGCGCGCAGATTTCCGGCAAGCGGATCCTCCGCTGCGAGAAGACGCTTTCCCGCGACCCGGTTACCGGCGATGAGTCCGACGTCGGGTTCGTCGGCCGCGTGATCGGCGTCGATGCGCGTCCCATCCTCGACTCCCTCAATTTCCGCATCATCCCGGTCATCACCCCGCTGGCCATGGATTTCCACGGGCAGCCGTACAACATCAACGCCGACCTCGCCGCCTGCGAGATCGCCATGGCGCTCCACGCCCGCAAGCTCGTCTTCATCAGCGATGTTCCCGGCGTGCTCCGCGACCCGAAGGACGAGTCCACGCTCATCTCCGAGATCCGCACCTCCGCGGTGCCCGGCCTGATCGAGTCCGGCGTCCTCTCCGGCGGCATGCTCCCGAAGATCCGCAGCTGCGTCAATGCCATCGAAAACGGCGTCACGCAGGTTCACATGGCCGACGGCCGCCTGCCGCATTCGCTTCTGCTCGAGATCTTCACGAACACCGGCGTCGGCACCCAGATCATCAAGGGATGAGCTTTCCCGATTCCACGGCTCAGGCGGATTTCGGCAAGCGGCGGGTCGCAAACGCCCTCGCACTGACGGCGGTGCTTCTCTGCGCGCTGTTCGCGGCGGCCTGCTCCACGCCCCGGGAATATCCCCGGACGGAAGCCGGAGTCCAACAGCTTCTTCAGGATTTCGCCGATGACTACATCCGCGACACGGACAGCGTGGGGATTGTCGCCGGCGTGATCCTGCCGGACGATACGGAGCTTGTTGCCGTTTCCGGGCGGTCCGACGTGCTTGACCCGGAAAAGGAGCTCACACCCGATACCATCTTCCCGATCGGTTCCCTCACGAAGAACATGGTCTTCGAAATGGTGACCGAGCTGGAACGCACCGGTCAGGCCGACCTTGACACGCCGTTGAAGGACTGCCCCGGACTGGACCTGCCGCCGGAATACGACCGGATCACCGTCCGCGACCTGCTCCTGCACCGGTCCGGCCTGCCGCGCGAAAGTTACACGCTCACCAACATTTGGCCGGTCATCTCCGCCGAGATATGGGATTCGAACGTGTACGAAAACTTCTGCACGCGCGAGGGCCTGCTCGAAACGCTTTCCAACTCCGAATGCCGTTCCGCCGTCTCGAATCCGCGCAGCCGTTACAGCAACCTCGGATACGGCCTGCTCGGACTTGCGCTGGAATCCTTCACCGGCGAGACCGTCCCCGAACTCATGGAACGCACCGTCATCCGTCCGTGGGGACTCCGCGATACTTCATTCGGCCCGCCCGAAGGCAAGGAGGACCGCATTGCCGGGACGCACTCCGGCGACATCCCGTTCTTCTGGTTCCGCGGACGGCATGTGCGTTCGCACTACCTCGGCGAGGGGCTCCGCACCGCGGGCGGCGTGTGGTCCAGCGCGTCCGACCAGATGCTCTGTCTCCGAAAATACCGCGAACGCTTCCTCGCCATGGACCGCGAACATCCGTTTGATGGTCCGACCGGGGAGGACCAGGTGCATTACAACTATTACCTCGTCGATTCTCCCGCCGGACACCGCTGTCTCATCCGCTACGGCATGACCTTCGGCGTGGCATCGTTCTTCGGCATCGACCTTGATACCCGCGTCGCCATTCTGATCCTCCGCAACAACTGCGACTGGCCGGACAGTGTCGGCATGGACCTGCTGGAACGCCTCGAACAGGTCATCCCCGACGCGGAATCATGGAATACTTCGGATTCCGCGAATTCCGCCGCAACAGTGCCCTGATGAAAAAGCATTTCTGTTCGAATCTCTTGTCACGATACGGGAAAAAAGCCCCTTCTCGCGCATACGAACAAGATTCAGTTAAAAACAGTACCTTTTAACTGAATCTTGAAGTTTGAACGCTGTTCACTGTTTTTGGTACTTCCAATCTGAAACAATGCAAATGCCTTTTTGTGTCCGAGCGTAGCCGGACACTGCCGCAGTGAAGGCTCTGCCTCTCGTGCGCAAGCGAAGCTGAGCGCACTGCCGCAGTGGAGGACTTGTCCTCCTTAGGAGACGATCGTGCCGGCGGAGAAATCGCCGGTCAGGACGCGTCCGAGCGCGCCGGGCTCCTCGAATTTGCAGACCACAATTGCGAGGTTGTTGTCTGCGCAGAGGGAGAATGCCGCAGCGTCCATGATCTTGTAATGTCCTTCGATGGCCTGCCTGAACGAAAGCTCGTCGAATTTCTTCGCGGACGGGTCTTTCATCGGGTCGGCGGTGTAGATGCCGTTGACCTTGGTCGCCTTCACGAGCGCCTGGCAGTTGGATTCCAGCGCGCGGAGCGCCGCCGTGGTGTCGGTGGTGAAGAACGGGCAGCCCGTACCGCCCGCGTAGATCACGATCTCGCCGCGGGAGAGCTGGTCCAGCGCGGCATCACGGTCGAAACGGGGCGCAAAGGGGCGCAGATCGGCGGAAGCGTGGATGTTGACCGGGATATTCGCCTTCTGGAACGCGTCTTTCAGGCGCAGAGCGTTCATGACGGTGCCGAGCATGCCCATGTGGTCGGCGGTCACGCGGTCCATACCCACAGCGGATCCGCCGCGCCAGATGTTTCCGGCGCCGACGACGAGCGCGATCTGCACGCCGAGTTCGCGGGCTTCGGCGATGCGTGCGACGGTTGCTTCCACCGCGGCGGGATCATAGCCGAATTCACGGTCGCCCTTGAGGGCTTCGCCGCTGATTTTGAGGAGAACGCGCTGATAACGAAGTTTGGTAGACATGACTGCTCCCGGTTGGTAGTGATAAAAACTGATTAAACTAGTATACCACGTTTTCTGCCGTTCGTCAAGTGAAGAGACGGTTTTTCTTTCGTCTCTTTTCCGCGCGGTTTCTCCCGTTTTGCGCTTTAAATCCGCCGGTTTCGTTGTATATTAAGATATGTGCGCTCTCCGGCACGTGAGCCGGAGCGGAATCACTTGGCATCGGGAAGAATGAACCGGCGGAGGAAATTTATGAAGATCAGGACGTTATTGGTTTCCGTCATGACGTTGGCGGCTCTGGGCGTTCTTCATGCCGCCGATCTGGATCTGGAGAAAGAGTTCAGGCGGGAAGTCGCACTGTACCATATTCGCCCGGACCAGATGCATTCGCTGAAACGCGATCCCGACGGCACGCCTGTATCCGAACCGCAGTTGAAGCAGGCTGTCCGGAACTTTTATGACCGGCTTTACCCGCTGGGCCCCGTTTTCCTGAAACGCTTCCAGATCAGAAGCGTCGTCTTCAAAGATACCGTTTATACCCGCGACGGCGAAACGCGCCAGCAGCGCAGGGTGGGCAACGATCTGTACCTGGATGCCGACTTGAGCATCCAGCAGTTTTATGTGAACATGTTTTATCTTCAGATAAGCGTGATGCCGCGCACGTACCTCGAACGTTGGAATAAGCTCAATCCTGACGCATTCAAATACGAGGATACACGGGGAAACCTGTCAAACAGCGCGCAGAAGAAGCTGGATGCAGTCCTGGCCGAATGGGACAAGTATTTCGTGAGCCGCACGGGGATGTACTCGACGGAGATGGACATGGCGCTGACCTTCGCCTATATGGTCGAAAAGGGGCCCGCCGCCACCGCGTTCGTGAAGAAGAACAGCCCGGATGTGCAGAAGAAATTTGACCTGATTATCGACATTCTGGAGTCGGGCAAGGCCGCCGAACGCGGCTACATACAGACTCTCCTCGCGGACGACCTGTCCAAACTCAAAACATTCGTGCCGTATGCGCTTTCCGTGCGGCTGGAACGCGAATACTCCGGCGTCTGGTCTGTGTCGGAAGACGATGACGAGATGGAACGTGAGGAAGAGAAACCGGAAACGTCCCGCGGGACCGGTGATCCGGTCGAGGCGGCCGGACGCAAGGTTAATCCGCTGATCCTCGCGCTCGAAACGAAAAATAACCGTCTGTTTGATATCCTGATGGAGAACAAGGCCGATCCGAACGTCGCCAACGACAGGAAAGTCAGCGCCCTGATGCTTGCCATCGCCAATAACGATCCGGAGCAGGTGAAGGCCCTCCTCAAGGCGGGTGCGAAAGTCACGCAGGAGGCCGCCCGCGCGGGCACCGCGTCCGGCGTCAACGCCGAGATCGTGAAGCTGATGAACGCCTATCTGCCCGGCGTCCGGCAGACCGGGAAGGCATCCGAAACCGTGAAAAAGAACTCTCCCGTGAAGAACAATCCGTGACCCGATCCGTCTATGAACTGGAACTCTGCTGAACTCATCTGCTGCGATGCATCCGCCCGGCTGGCGGAACATGGCATCCGCGACGTCGTGTTTGCGATCGGGACCTTCGACGGTCTGCACCGCGGACATGTGGCGGTCGTGCAGGCCATGCTGGAAGAAAGCCGCCGTCTGAACGCGGTTCCGGCCGTCCTGACCTTCCAGCCGCATCCGCGCGCCGTCCTGACGCCCGACAATCCGCCTCCGCTCCTGATGTCCCGCGAGCGCAAGCTCAGCATCCTCGCCTCGCTCGGCGTTCGCGCGGTGGTTTCCCTGCCGTTCACAAAGGAATTCGCCTCGCTTTCCCCCGACGACTTTCTTTCCCGCTGCCTGCTCTCCGGTCCGGTCCGTGTCCGCAGCGTTTGTGCGGGATCTCTCTGGCGGTTCGGCGCGCGCGGCGCCGGGGATATCGCATTCCTGCAGCAACGCGCAAATGAACTCGGTTTTATCTGTCGCGCGGTCCCGGAGATCCGCGACGGACACGGGATCGTGAGCAGCACGAAGATCCGCGAGGCGCTTGCCGCGGGCGACGTGGCGTTTGCCGCACATTGTCTCGGGCGGCGGCCCGCCGTTTCGGGCGTGGTCGTCAGCGGATACGGCGTCGCGGGGAGCACTCTGCACTGTGCGACAGCGAACCTGGACGTACGCTGCGGCATGCTCCCGGCGAACGGCGTGTACGCGGCCTTCGCGGTCGTCGGAAACGAACGGTTCCCCGCCGTGGTGAACATCGGCGTCTCTCCGACGTTCGATTCCTACGGAAGCGGCGGGCAGGTCCGCGTGGAGGCGCATCTGCTGACGGACGGCGCGCCCGATCTCTACGGAAAGGAAATGGCGCTCGGGTTTGCCGCTCGAATCCGAGGCGAACATAAATTCGCCTCGCCGGAGGAACTTGCCGCCCGCATTCAGGAGGATATCCGCCTGGCCCGCGTTGCTTTGAGTTTGAATGAACAAGATCAATCTTCCGCAAAGGAGGAGTTAATTTCATGAATCCCGAAAATCAGAATCTCTATTCGATCAGCGACCTCGCCGATCAGGTCGGCGTGCCCCGGACGACCATCACCGACTGGCTCGGCAAGTATTCGCGTTTTATCGAACTCCAGACGCAGGGCCGCCGCCGTTTCTACACCGACCGCACGCTCTCCATTCTCTGCAAGGTCGCCGAACTTCGCACCGCCGGCCGCTCCATCGGAGACATCGACGGCGAACTGGAACGCATCTTCCCTGTTCATCCGACTGTGGAGCCGCCGGATGCCGCCGCGGGCGAAACAGAACAGAACTCCGCGGAAAATGGCGGAGCCCCGGACGCCGCGAATCCGAACCCGGATCTGCAGAATTATCCCATGGTGAAACAGGAGAACTTCGACGAATTGTACGGCCTGCTCGGTTCGAAATTCACCGACCTCTGCGACGCCATGAGCGCCGTCAACAAGAAGGCCGATGTTTCCGCGCGCCGTCTCCGCCTGATGCTTGCCGTGGCCGTCATGATCATCGTGGTCATGGCCGGGTTCCTGGCGCTTTTCTATGTGAACTTCCTTGTCCAGCGCGACAATACCGCCGCCAGCCGCGATGCCGCCTCCGCGATCGCCGCGCTCACCGCGGGCTCGGAAACGAGGGAAAACGCCCTTCGCACCGACGTCGGCAATCTTTCCGGCAGTGTCTCCGGCCTCGCGGGCAGCATGTCCGGCATGGAGGGGCGCGTATCCGGCATGAACGATGAAATCCGGAAACTCCGTGACGACCTCCCCGCCCAGCGCGCGGCGTTTGAGGCGGCGATCGAGGAAATGAAACGCGCCAGCGGTTCCGCGATGGAGGCGCAGCAGGCGCAGTTCGAGGCGCGGATCGCGCTAGAAAAGGAACAGTTCGCCGCCGAACGCCTCGAGCTCCTTCATCAGATCGATTCCCTGCAGGAACGCCTGAATCAGGCTGCTGAAAGCGGGCCTGCCCGCGATGAGGAGATCCGCAGACTCCGCGAAGAACTTGCCGTACAGACACTACGTGGCCAGGAAGTTGACAAGCTCAATGAAGAGCTGAATATCGTTTCCGGTAAGATTGCGGAGCTCCGGGAGAAAAACCAGAACCTTTCCAGCGAACTCGCTGCCGCAAACAAACGCGCCGCGGACGAGACGGAAGCCAGAAAGAAGGCCGAGGCGGATGCCGAAAAAGCCCGGCGTGCCTCTTCGCCTGTTCAGAATAACACGTTCCCGCAGTCCGGCGGGTACCCCTACCAGGGAATGTAAGTCAGGAGATTCCGCTATGAAATTACTGCCGATTCCCCCCGGAATGGAAACCGAAGCCTTCGTGATGGATTCCGGTGCGTTGCGTGACGTGCCGGAGCTGATCCGCCGCTGTTTCCAGTCGCGCCCCCCCTGGATCGTGGCCGATGAGAACACATGGAAGGCGGCCGGAGCCGCACTGTTTGGTATCCTGAAATCCGCCGGGCTTGAACCGCACGAACCGTTCATCTTCCCCGCCGTGCCGATGATCCACGCGGACAACGCCCTGACCCCGCGCCTGACCGACGCCATGCCGTTCGACTGCGTGCCAGTCTCGGTCGGAGGCGGCACGATCAACGACCTCGTGAAGCGCGCTTCGGCGGTTACGCGCCACCGTTATCTCTGCGTCCCGACCGCGAGTTCCGTGGACGGCTATACCTCCTACGGCGCGGCCATGACCGACAACGGCCTGAAAAAGACGCTGCCCTGCCTCGCTCCACTTGCGGTTGCCGCCGACACCGACGTCCTGAAAGCCGCTCCGCCGCCGATGGCCGCCTCCGGTTATGCCGACCTCGCCGCGAAAGTCGCGGGCGGTGCGGACTGGGTGATCGCCGACGAACTCGGCATCGAGCCGATCCGCGCCGATGTGTGGGAGCTGGTGCAGAAGGATCTGCGCAAATGGATCTCCGATCCCGCCGACATCGGCGCGATCTTCCTCGGGCTTGCCGCCACGGGCTATTCCATGCAGATGTACCGCGAATCCCGTCCCGCCAGCGGCGCCGAACACATGATCAGCCACCTGTGGGAAATGGAGAACCTTGAGTTCAAGGGCGTTCCTGTGTCGCACGGGTTCAAGGTCGGCATCGGCACGCTTGCTTCCACGGCCCTGATGGAATGGCTGTTCGACGGTCACGATGCGGCGTGGGCGCGCGCAAACGCCCGCCCGCCCCGTACGGAATCCGAACGTCGTGCCGAGGTCGATGCGCTGCTTGCCCGCGGATGCTACGGCGCGAAGACCGGCGAGATCGCGATGGGCAAGTTCCTGACTGGCGAAACCATGACTGCGCGACGCGAGCTTATTTTCGCACACTGGGACGCGCTCGCGAAACGTACCGCCGAATGTCTGATCCAGTTTGACACGCTGAAAACCATGTTCCGCGCTGCCTCCTGTCCGGTCGCACCCTCCGAAATCGGTCTCGACGCCGCCCAGTTCAAGCACGGCGTCCTGGCGGCGCAGCTGATCCGGAACCGCTACACGATCCTGGATGTGCTGGACGAACTCGGTCTCCTGCGCGAAGCCGCCGACGCCGTTACGCTGCGAATGACCGGCCAGTCTTGATTTTTTGCAAAAACATGCTATTGTATTTCAATACTTTCTTAACACAACCGAACCGACCAGAACGAAAACCGGAAACATGAGAGCTATCACGATCAGAACATTCCTGCCGGGCATGATTTGCGCCCTCTGTGCCGTTTCGTTCATGCCGTCGACCGCGGCTGAACCGGATACGGATGGACAGGATGTCCTGTCCGTCGTCCGCTCCCGGGATAAAAACGCGATCCGTTCCGACACCGTGTCCGTGCCCGTTCCGCCGGCCGGTACGCGCATTGATTCGGTTCTGGTGTCCGTGAACGGCGAACCGATCACGATGCTGGACGTCATCCTTGAAACGGGAAGCCAGGAAAAGGAGCTCGCCGGGATCTATTCCGGGGAACGCCTTCGTTCCGAAACGCTTAAACTCCACGTTGAAACGGTCGAGCAGATCGTGTTCCGCAAGCTCGTTTACGAGAAATACAAAACGGAACCGTTCGACATCCCGCGTCAGGAGATCGAAAACCTGCTGGACGAGTTCGTGCGCATCAACGGCGCGGAATCCCGTGCCGCCCTCGAAAAAAGCCTTCTGTCGGCCGGCATCACGCCGGAACAACTCCGCGAACAGGCCAAGGAGCGGATCGCGGTCGAAGTGCTCCTCATGCGCGACTGTGACCATCATGTGTACATTACGCCGAAGGAAGTCTACGAGGACTACATGGCCCACCCGGAAAAATGGACCGTTCCCGAGAAGATTTCGCTCCAGATGCTCCAGATCAATGTGACCGCGGGCTCCGCGGGCGGCGACCCGAAGGCTGCCGTCGAAGCCATCCGCAAGGAACTGGACAAGGATCCCTCGCAGAAAAACTTCACGCGTCTCGTGCTGGAGAAATCCGACGGCGCGACCGCGTCCACGGGCGGGATCACCGAGGGCGCCGAGCTTGACAAGCTCCGTCCCGAGTTCATCGCGGCATTGAAAGATAAAAAAGTCGGCGATGTGGTCGGCCCGATCGAAGCGCCCGAAGCTTATTTCTTCCTCCGTATTGTCGGTACCGAACCGGCCAAGCTCATCCCGTTCAGCAAAGCCAACCGTGATGTGCGCGACGCTCTGTTCAAGGAGAAGGCCGCGGAGAAGCGCAAGGAATACTTCGAACAGGTTCGGCGGAACGCGGTGGTCCACTACTACTTCGACCACGACTGATGCGCAATCTCTACATCCACGTGCCGTTCTGTGCCGGGAAGTGCGATTACTGCGCATTCTACTCCGAGCCAGTCCCCGATGCGGCGATGATCCGCCTTTGGCTCGACCGCATCCTGTTCCAGCTGGAGGAAAACGCGTCACGGCTCAAAAATGCGGAAACCGTATATTTCGGAGGCGGTACGCCGTCTCTGCTGCCGGATGATGTTTTGAAACGGCTTTTCGCCGCAGTCCATGAAGCTGCTCCGGTTGCGGCCGAAGTCTCCATCGAAGCGAACCCGTTCACGGTCACGCAGGAAAAAGCCGCTGTCCTGACCTCGTTTGCCAACCGTGTCACGCTCGGGATTCAGTCGTTTGAGCCTGATTTGCTGTCGGCTGTTGGCCGCAGGGAACATGCGGGACCGGGGCCGGAGGAGGCCGTCCGGAATCTGCGCGAAGCCGGACTGCGCAGCCTCGGCCTTGACTTGATGTATGCTTTGCCGGGGGAAACGCCTGACCTCTGGCGTCGTGACCTTGAACATGCGCTTGAACTCAACCCCGAACATATTTCAGCATATTCCGTTACGCCGGAACCCGGTACGCCGTTCGCCCGCAGGGTCGCCGGACGGCAGGAGGACGACGCGCTTTCCGAGGCCATGTGGGAACAGGCGGGCGCTGTTCTCGGCACGGCGGGGCTTCCCCGCTACGAAATCAGCAACTATGCGCGCCCCGGCTTCGAGTCGCGCCACAATTTCAACGTCTGGCACGGTCAGACTTACCTCGGACTCGGGCCTGCCGCGTGTTCATTCGACGGGAACGACCGCTGGACGCAGGTGTCCGATTTGAGGTCGTGGCTGGACGGCGCGCCGCCGGAAGTCGACCGTATCCTGAGGCGGGCGCGTCTCGGCGAGATCCTGATGATGGGACTCCGTACCGTGCGCGGCTGGACCCGCCGGGAGTTCGAGGTTGCGGCGGGCGGCAATTGGGAGGCTTTTTCGGAGCAGCTGAACGAGCTTGCGGAACGCGGCCTTGTGACGCTCACGACGGACACGATCGCGCCCACGGAACGCGGCCTGGCGTTCTGGAACGACGTTGCGGAATCGCTCGTTTTTGCGCCGTAAATTTGCAATTTCCCCTGAATGATGGTATATTATGAGGTTAATCTTTTCTGATACAAGGATATCCGTTATGAAATCCGATCTCGAAATAGCAACCAGTGTCCCGTGCCGTCCGATCTCGCAGATCGCTGCCTCGCTCGGCCTTTCCGAAACCGACTACGCTCCCTATGGGCGCAACAAAGCCAAGCTCGAACCGTGCGTATTTGAACGTCTCTCCGGACAGCCGGACGGACGCCTCGTTCTCGTGACCGCCATTACGCCGACCCCGGCGGGCGAAGGCAAGACGACCACGACCATCGGCCTGGCCGATGCGCTCCGGCGTCGCGGCAAAAAAGTCGTTGCTGCAATCCGTGAACCGTCCCTCGGCCCCGTCTTCGGGCGCAAGGGCGGCGCGGCCGGCGGCGGCTGGGCGCAGGTCATCCCGATGGAGGACATCAATCTGCATTTCACGGGCGATTTCCATGCGGTTGGCGCGGCGAATAATCTGCTGGTCGCCATGACCGACAATCATATCTTCCATGGCAATGCGCTTCAGATCGACCCGGACCGCGTGGTCCTGAAACGCTGTCTCGACATGAACGACCGGGCGCTGCGGCACATCGAGCTGCAAACGAAAGGGAAAGGCGGTTATACCCGTGAGGCCGGATTCGAGATCACGGCGGCCTCCGAGCTGATGGCAGTGCTCTGTCTGGCTGCGGACATCGCCGACCTCAAACGCCGTATCGCAAACGTGATCGTGGCGTACAATGTTCATGGCGAACCTGTTACCGCCGGCGATCTTCACGCCGCCGAAGCCGCGGCCGTCCTGCTGAAGGAGGCGATCAAGCCGAACCTCGTGCAGACGCTGGAAGGAACGCCCGTCCTGATCCACGGCGGTCCGTTCGCGAACATCGCGCACGGCTGCAATTCCCTGCTTGCCACCCGCCTTGCGCTCAAGCTTGCCGATTATACGGTCACGGAAGCCGGATTCGGCGCCGACCTGGGGGCGGAGAAATTCATCGACATCAAATGCCGCCTCGGCGGTCTCAACCCCGCCGCGGCCGTCCTCGTCGTCACCATTCGCGCGCTGAAGATGCACGGCGGACTTGCGAAAAACGAACTCGAACACGAAGATCTCGCCGCGCTCGAACGCGGCCTGCCGAATCTGCTGCGTCACCTCGACAACCTCGTGAACGTCTTCCGTCTCCCCGCGGTTGTCGCCGTGAACAAGTTCCCGACCGACACGCAGGCGGAACTCGACCTGGTCATGAAGGCTTGCGCCTCCCTGGGGGCCCGCACCGTGCTTTCCGACGTCTGGGCGAAGGGCGGCGAAGGCGGTCTGGAACTCGCCGACGCGGTCATGGACCTTTGCGAAAAGAACGGTAATTCGGAACTCTCTTTCGCCTATCCGCTCGAGGGCATGTCCCTGCGCGAGAAGCTTGACACAATCGTCCGGCACATCTACCGCGGACGCGGCGCCGTTTTTACGGAGGAGGCCGAACGCCAGCTCGAACTCCTTGCGAAATACGGCGGCGACACCATGCCCGTCTGCGTCGCCAAGACCCCGTACAGTTTTACCGGCGACCAGACGCTCACCGGTGCGCCGGAGGGGTTCGATCTGCTGATCCGCGACCTGAAGATCTCCGGCGGCGCGGGATTCGTCGTGGCGCTCGCGGGTGACATCATGACGATGCCAGGCCTGCCGTCGTCGCCCGCCGCCGAACGCATCCATATCGCGGATGACGGCACGGTTGACGGTCTTTTCTGACCGGGCGCTGCATTCCTGCCCGCCATAAAACCACGTTTTTTTCCACGGAAAGACGCCGTTTCCCCGGCGCAACATCTTGTAAAAACGCGATTTTATGCTATATTATAGTTTTGACTTTAATCCGCAACCCCATCAGCAAACGGAGAAAATACCATGGCAATGTATGATGCCGCAGACCTGAAGAAAGGTCTCAAAGTTGAAATCGACGGCCAGCCGTACGTCATCACCGATTTTGAATTCTGCAAGCCCGGAAAGGGCACCGCGCTCTATCGCTGCAAGCTGAAAAGCATGATCAACGGCAGCACGATGGACCGCACCTACCGCCCCGTCGACAAGGTCGGCATCCCGAACCTTGAAGAACGCGACATGTACTACTCCTACCACGACGGACAGAACTACGTCTTCAGCGACGCCGAGACCTACGAAGAGATCTCCATCAACGAGGAAGCCCTCGGCAAGCGCACCTACTTCCTGATCGAAGAAGCCCTCTGCCAGGGACTCTTCTTCAACGGCAAGCTCATCGACATCACCCTCCCGACCTTCATCGAGAAGGTGGTCGCCGAGACCGAACCCGGCGTCCGCGGCGATACCGCCAGCTCCAACGTGATGAAGCCCGCCAAGACCGACAACGGCTACGACGTCATGGTCCCGCTCTTCATCAACGTCGGCGACACGATCCGCATCGACACCCGTACCGGAGAATACGCCGAACGCGTCAGCAAGGGCTGACAAAAGGCCGAACCGTGGATCCCTTCACCCGGCTCCAGCAGACCGTCGCGGCGCTGAAATTCCGCGCCCGCGTTCTCGCCGCCGTCCGGGCAGGGTTTGATAAACGCGGATTCACCGAGGTCACGACCCCGGTCCGCATTGCAGCGCCCGCGGCGGAGGAGTATATCGACGCTCCTCCCTCGGGCGCGTTCTTTTTGCGCACGTCGCCCGAACTTGAGATGAAGCGCCTGCTCTGCGCGGGCATGGACCGCATCTACCAGATCGGGCCGTGCTTCCGGGCGGGCGAACGCGGCCGTCTGCACCGTACCGAGTTCGACATGCTCGAATTCTACATGGCGCATGCCGACTATCTGGAGCTGCTGGATACCATCCGTGCGATCATCATCGAGGCCGCGATCGCATGCACAGGCGGCACGAAGATCAAATCCCGCGGCTATGAGGTCGAGATCGGCGGCGAATGGACTCTGCTCCCCGTCCGCGATGCGTTCCGCAAGTTTGCAGGCGTCTCCGCCGACGAGGTCGCGGAACAGGAATCTCTGTTCGAGGAGATCCTGGTCGAAAAAGTCGAGCCGAATCTGCCGAAAGACCGTCCGTGCGTTCTCATCGACTACCCGGTCCGTTTCGGTGCGTTTGCCCGTGCGAAAGCCTCCGATCCGACTCTTGTTGAACGCTGGGAGGTCTATGTGGCGGGCGTCGAGCTGGCGAACACCTACGGTGAACTGATCGATCCCGTGGTCCAGCGGGAACGTTTCGCCGCCGCCCGCGCCACGCGCAAGCGTCTTGGCCTCACGGAGTATCCCGAACCGACGGCGTTTCTGGACGCGATCGACCGCGGGATGCCGCCCGCCGCCGGGTCCGCGCTCGGATTCGACCGCCTCGTGATGCTTCTCGCCGGGGCGGATTCCCTGTCGCAGATCGACTTCCCGCTTGACGACGAGCAGGAACTATGAAGATACTCTTCCTCATCGCCCGGTATTTCCCCTACAGCGGCCTCCAGACGGATTTTCTGCGCGCCGCCGAAGCCGCCGCGGACCGTGGACACGACGTGACGTGTCTGGTCGGCTCGTGGGAGGGTGAACACCCGGACAAACTCAGAATCCTGACAACGGAATTGCCCGGTTCGGGCGAGGCCGACGATCTGGACGCGCTCGAAACTGCGTTCCATGAACTGGCGGAACGCGAGACATTCGACCGGACGGCGGCGTTCGAGCTGATCCCCGGCGTGGATTTCTATTTCGCGGGGTTCGATTGCCTCGGCAGCAACCCGGAGAACGCCGATCCGCGGCTTCTGGAGCGTGAACAGGCGGTTTTTTCACCCGAATCCTCCACATACATTTTCTATCTTGTCACGCCGCAGATCAACGCGTTCTTCGGTGTCTACGGCACGCAGCCCACGCGGTTCCTGCGTCTGCCGCCGGGCATGAACCCCGCCTGCGGCCGGGTGCCGGATCCCGATGCGGTCCGCGTCCGCAAGCGCGCCGAACTCGGCCTGAAGGACAGCGAACGTCTCGCCATTTCGGCGGCGCATGATATGTTGTTGAAAGGCGTCGACCGCACCCTGACCGCCTACGCCGGCCTTCCCCCCGAACGTCGCGCCCGTCTGCGTCTGTTCATTACCGGGTTTCTCGGCCGCGAACAATGCGAAAAACAGGCCGCCGAACTCGGGATCGCCGGCCGCGTGATCTTCGACGGCGGACGCCCGGACCTGCCGGAACTTCTCTGCGCCGCCGATTATCTGGTGCATCCCGCCCGGCGCGAGGCCGCCGGTTCCATCCTGATCGAGGCGGTCGCGTCCGGCCTGCCCGTGGTCTGCACCGAGGTCTGCGGATTTCAGGACATCGTGCTGGCGTCCGGCGGACACGTCCTGAACGAACCGTTCGATCCCGGCGCGCTGACCGCCGAACTGGACTACCTCGCCGGCATCTCCGACGACGGTCTGTACTACTGGCGGCAGCAGGTGCTGACGTACGCGCACGGTCCGGCGGATTTTTACCGGCGCGCCGACGTGCTCGTGAACTTCATCCAGTCGCATCGCGCCGGAGACCCGAAATGAGTACCGACCCGCGCCAGGTCCGGCGGGAAATCGCGCGTATCTGGTCCGCGCTGCGTCTGATCGACCGAGCCCGCCTGAGCAAACGCCGCCGCGCATTCCTTGACCTTCTGGACAGCGATTCCGAGGCGGCGGAATCAAAGCGCGAAGAGTTTTTCCGTCTGCTTGAGACGGCGAAAAAACGTTCGCTCGTCCCGTCTGCGTCCCGCATCCGCTGCGAGTTCCCCGAGAACCTTCCGATCACCGCGAAGATCCCGGAGATCCGCACCGCGCTGAAATCGCATCAGGTCATCGTCGTTTGCGGCACAACGGGTTCCGGCAAGACGACCCAGCTCCCGAAGGCTGCCCTGCTGGAGGGATTCGGGCGCGCCGGACGGATCGGCTGCACCCAGCCGCGCAGGATTGCCGCATCCGCGCTTGCCCGCCGGCTCTCGAACGAAACGGGCTGCACCTGCGGGCACGAGATCGGGTATCAGGTGCGGTTCGACGACCGCACGGACGACTCCACGGTCGTCAAGTTCATGACGGACGGCATCCTGCTGGCGGAAACGCAGAACGACCCGAAGCTTTACCAATACGACTGCATCATCCTGGACGAGGTGCACGAGCGCTCCCTCAACATCGACTTCCTGCTCGGATACATGAAGCTCCTCCTCGCGCGCCGTCCCGAACTCCGCGTGATCATCTCGTCCGCCACGCTCGACGCCGCCCGCATCGCGTCGTTCTTCGGCGACGCCCCGGTCATCGAGGTCGGCGGCCGCGTGTACCCGGTCGAGGACGTCTGGCTGGAACCGCTTCAGGACGAGGAGCTGGCGGAATCCGTCGCGCGCGGCGTGGAATACCTGCTCGACGCGGGCGAACGCGGCGGCATCCTCGTTTTTCTGCCCGGCGAACGCGAAATCCGCGACTGCGCCGACATGCTGACCGGCCGCGACTACCCCCACACCGAGATTTTGCCGCTCTTCGGACGAATGAGCGCGGCCGAACAGGAACGCATCTTCGCGCCGCAGTCCTCGAACCGCCGGATCGTGCTCGCGACGAACGTGGCGGAGACGTCCATCACGATCCCCGGCATCCGCTATGTGGTCGATTCCGGGCTGGTCCGCCTCTCCCGTTACAACCCGAAAAGCGGCATCCAGGAGCTCCGCATCGAGGGTATTTCCCGTGCGAGCGCCATGCAGCGGCGCGGCCGTTGCGGACGCGAACAGGACGGCGTGTGCGTGCACCTCTGCTCCGAGGAAACGCTTGCCGACGCGGCCGAGTTCACGCCGCCGGAAATCCAGCGCGCGTCCCTGGCCGGCGTTATTCTCCAGATGGCCGCGCTGAAACTCCCCCCGATCGTGCAGTTTCCGTTCGTCGACCCGCCGTCGCCCCAGTTGATCCGCGAGGGCCTGACCACATTGACCGACCTGCACGCCATCGACGCCTCCGGCGCGCTCACGGACGAGGGACAGCGTCTGGCGGAACTCCCCGTCGGGCCGCGCCTCGGACGCATCCTGCTCGACGGCGTCGACCGCGGCGTCCTGCCGGAAATTCTGCTGATCGCGGCATTCCTGTCGATGCAGGACCCGCGCGAACGTCCCTTCGAAAAGGCGAAGGAGGCTGACTCGGCGCAGCGTCAGTTCGATGTGCCGGAATCGGATTTCCTGAGCATCGTGAAGCTGTGGCTCGCAGCGGACGAGGCGTTCCGCGTCTCCAAATCGCAGTTCCGCAAGTTCTGCCGCGCCAACTACCTGAACTTCCGCCGCATGCAGGAGTGGCGCAACCTGTGCGCCGACCTGCTCGAATACCTCCAGCCGGAAACCGAACTTGAATCCCTCGAAATCGAACTCCGCGCGGACCGGTCCGACCCGATCCACAAATCCCTCATGGGCGGCCTGCCGCGTCGTCTGGCGTGCTGGGACCCGGAGAAGAAACAGTATTTCGACCGTACGGGCCGCATGTTCAGCATCTTCCCCGGCTCCGCGCTCGCAAAGCTCAAAAAAGCGCCGGAATGGCTCCTGTGTTTCACGATCATGGAGACCAGCCGCGTCTTCGGACGCTGCTGTGCCGTGGTCGAGGGCGTCTGGCTGGAGGAGATCGCGCCGGAGCTGTGTTCCCGTACCTACGACCGCATCGCCTGGGACGAGGTCAGCGGGTTCGTGTTCGCCCGCGAACGCGTCTTCGCCGGGGCGCTCCCGATCCATCCGGGCCGCCGCTGCCACTACGGACGCGTCGACCGGGATGCCGCGCGGGCCGTTTTTATCAAGGAGGCGCTGGTGCCTTGCCGGATCAAGGAACCCGCCGCGCCGTGGCTGGTGCGCTGCAATGAACTGGTGCGCCGTTTGCACACATTCGAGGCGAAACTCCGGCGTTCCGGCTCCGTGGTCGACCTTTATGCGCTTGAACAGCATTTCCTGCGCGTCCTGCCGCCGTGGATGTGCAGCGTGTCCGACATCCGCAGGGACTGGACCAGGCGGCATCATCCGTATGACCCGAAGCCGGAGGACATCGCGCTGATTCCGCCGGACTCCCTGCCGGACGCCGATTTCCCGGACCGCCTGGAGGCCGAGGGCGAGAGCTACCGGCTGGAATATGTCTATGACCCGGGCGAGGAGGACGACGGCATCACGGTGTATCTGCCGGAAGCGCACATGAACCTTTTCCCGCGCGCCGCCGCCGAATACCTCGTGCCCGGATTCCTCCGCATGAAGCTCGACTACATGTTCCGTTCGCTCACCAAGACCGAACGCAAGAAACTGCTGCCGCTGGACGAATGCGTCGAGGCGTTTCTGGACGGGATGAAACACGGCGAAATCTACCCTGCGCGCAACCTGCCGCGCGTGCTCGCGTCGTTCCTGCGGACCTTCCGCGGCTGCGATATCGACGAATCCGCGTTCGATGACATCGAACTGCCGGAGTTTCTCATCCTCAAATTTGCGATTCTGAACGATCACGGCAAGCTCCTCCGCGTGATCCGCGACCTGCCCGAAACGGACGATTCCGCCGAGACCGTGTCCAGCCGCCACGCCGCCGCCCGCAAATGGGAACTCCACGGCGAGACCGCCTGGCCGGACAGCCTCCCCGAACTGCCTGTCTCCGTCCGCCTGAATCACGGCAAGGGACGCGAAGTCTACCCCGGCTTCTTCCGGGAACAGGGGGGACAGAGCATCGGCTGCGTGCTTTTCCTGGACGAGGCCGAGGCGCGCGCCGCGCACCGGCGCGCCGTCCTGACCCTCTTCCGCATCCGCTACCCGGAGATGTTCACGCATATGCGGAGTTACGCGAAACTCGGCCGTTCGCTGGAACACGAGTTCTTCCCGGACGATCCGGACTGGCGTGCCGACCTGATCGACAATGCCGTCGCACGCGCCACCGGATGTCCGCCGGAGTCCATCCGCGACGCGAAGGCGTTCGACGATGCGTGTCTGCGCCTGCGGAACCGGCTGGCGGACGTCGTGCGCGAGGACGTTTCGGCCCTGCTTCAGATGCTGTCCGTGTACGAGCCCGTCGAACGCCGCCTGGGCGACCTCCCGGCGGATTCCTTCACCGATTCCGACGTGAACCGCCAGCTCGCCGTGCTGTTTCGCAAGGGATTCCTGCGGACGCCCGACGCCGTGGCGCGCTATCCGCGTTATCTGCGTGCGCTCCGGGTGCGCCTCGAACGTGCCGACCAGTCCTACGGACGCGACCGCACGAAAGGCGAGGCGGTCACGCCGTTCATCGACAAATTCCACCTGTTGTACGACGCCGGAGTCAGCCTGGAGGACTGCCGTCCCTTCTTCGACTTCTTCCTGCTGGTGCAGGAGGCGCGCATTGCAGCCTGGACCCCGGAGCTTCCCACAGTTCAGAAAGCGACCCCCGCGACGCTTCAGGCGGCCCTGTCCGCCGTGCCGCTGTCCGCCATCCCGAAGAAATTCTGACCCGGGCGGACATCAAATCTCCGTGTCATTTCAGGCAAAAACGCGGTTTTTCGCCTGGCGGGGCAGGGCGGCGGCTTGCATTTTCTCTGAAACACGTGTATATTAATTGAATATCTGTCTATAAATTCATCAATCACATACTCGCGAGGAAACTCAAATGGGAAAATACCCGTTGGAAACCATTCGGCACAGCGCGGCCCACGTGATGGCGGCGGCGGTGCAGGAACTTTACCCGAACGCTAAATTCGACATCGGTCCGTCGACCGAGGACGGCTTCTACTACGACTTCGACCTGGAAACCCGCCTCACCGTCGACGATCTGGCGAAGATCGAAGCGAAAATGGAAGAGATCGCCAAGGCGCATCTCCCGTTCGAACGCAAGGTCATGACCCGGGAAGACGCCCATGCGTTCCTCGCCGGACGCGGCCAGAACTACAAGCTCGAACGCCTCGCCGACATCCCGGACGACAGCGAGATCACGTTCTATATCTGCGGCGATTTCACCGACCTTTGCCGCGGTCCGCACGTCGCCAACACCAACGAGATCGGCGCGTTCAAACTGCTCTCCGTCGCCGGTTCCTACTACCGCGGCGACGAGAAGAACCCGATGCTCCAGCGCATCTACGGCACCGCGTTCGCCGACAAGAAGGAACTCAAGGCGTATCTCCAGCGCATCGAGGAAGCCAAGAAGCGCGACCATCGCCGTCTCGGCAAGGAACTCGACCTCTTCAGCATTTCCGAAATGGTCGGACCTGGCCTCGTGCTGTGGCATCCGAAAGGAGCCTACATCCGCAACGTCATCGAGACGTTCTGGCGCAAGGAGCACCTGGCGCACGGCTATGACCTGCTGTACACGCCGCATATCGGCCGCAGCCAGCTCTGGGAGACCAGCGGACACCTCGGATTCTACAAGGAGAGCATGTACTCCCCGATGCAGATCGACGAGTTCGACTACTACGCCAAGCCCATGAACTGCCCGTTCCACATCGAGATATACAAGAGCCGCGTGCGTTCCTACCGCGAGCTCCCCTGCCGCTGGGCCGAACTCGGCACCGTGTACCGCTACGAGAAGAGCGGCGTGCTCCACGGCCTGATGCGCGTCCGCGGTTTCACGCAGGACGATGCGCACATCATCTGCACCCCGGAACAGATCGAGAGCGAGATCAAGGAAGTCCTCGAATTCTGCCTCTACATCTGGAAGACCTTCGGGTTCCCGGAGATCAAGGCGTACCTCTCCACCCGTCCCGCCAAAGCGGTCGGCGATCCGGCCCGCTGGGAACAGGCGCAGAAGTCGCTCGTCCAGGCCATCGAAGGCTGCGGCCTCGAATACGAAGTGGACGAGGGCGGCGGCGCATTCTACGGCCCGAAGATCGACCTCAAGATCAAGGACGCGATCGGCCGCGAATGGCAGACCTCCACGATCCAGTTCGACTTCAACCTGCCGGAACGCTTCGGCATCACGTACGTCGGCGCGGACGGTGCGCTGCATCAGCCTTACATGGTCCATCGCGCCCTCTTCGGTTCGCTGGAACGCTTCTTCGGCATCCTGGTCGAGCATTACGCGGGCGCGTTCCCGCTGTGGCTGGCCCCGACCCAGGTGTGCGTGATCCCGATCACCGAGAAACAGCATGAATACGCGCAGAAGGTCGCCGACGGCCTCCGCAAGGCCGGATTCCAGGTCCTGTGCGACGTCCGCTCCGAGAGCATGGGCGCCAAGATCAAGGACGCCCGCCTGCAGCGCATTCCGTTCATGGCCGTGATCGGCGAGAAGGAACAGACCGAAGGCACGATGGCCGTCCGCTCCCGCAGAGAGGACCAGCTCGGCGCCATGGATCTGGAAACTTTCATCAAAAAATTACAGTCGGAGCTTGAAAACAAGCTTTGATGTGCTATATTATTAGTCCGTGCGCTTTCGCCGCCGCGGCGGAAGCATCCGTATCAACTCACATGGAGGGCGTTTACCATCGCCAAGCTACTGAAAAGCAATGACCGTGCGTATTCCGACAAGCCCCTGCGCGTCATCGGGGCAGACGGAGAACAGCTGGGCGTCATGAAGCTTGCGGCTGCATGTCAGGCCGCGCAGAACGCGCATCTGGATCTCGTGCTCGTGTCGGAAAACAGCAACCCGCCCGTCTGCCGCATCATGGACTTCGGGAAGCTCCTGTACGAACAGAAGAAGAAGCTGAAGGAGCAGAAGAAGAACCAGCAGGCCCAGAAGGTGAAGGAGATTAAGTTCCGCCTTCATATCGACACGCATGACTACGAGGTCAAACTCAATCATGCGAAGGAGTTTCTGGGGGAAGGGAACAAGCTGCGCGTGACGATCACGTTCAAGGGCCGCGAACTCTCGCACCCGGAGATGGGATTCGAACTCGTGACCCGGATCACGGAAGACCTTGCGGAAATCGCCGTCGTCGACGCGCCGGCGAAACTGCTCGGAAAGAACATCAATATGTCCTTCAATCCGAAGGGCTGATATACAAAACCGCCGGATACGGCTGATGGCGTCTGCCCGTCCGGTCGAGAAAAAACTCTAACATAAGGAGACCAAACGATGCCGAAAATGAAGACTCGCAAGAGTATCGCCAAGCGCGTGAAACGCACCGCCTCCGGCGGCTACAAGTTCACGAAGCCGGGCCGCCGCCACCTCATGACGAACAAATCCGGAAAGAACAAGCGCCAGAAACGCAACGCCGGACTGCTCGACGCCGCCCATGCACAGAGAATCAAAAAGGCCCTGCCCTACGGCTGAGCTTGAAAAACAGGAGAAATCATCATGAGAGTTACTTGTGCTGTTTATTCGAGAAAACGCCGCAAACGCGTCCTTGAGCGTGCAAAAGGTTTCTACGGTGCCAGCTCCAAGCGCATCCGCACAGCTTACGATGCCGTTGACAAAGCGAACGTCCACGCCTACGAAGGACGCAAGCAGAAAAAGCGCCAGTACCGCCGCCTCTGGACGGTGCGTATCAACGCCGCCTGCCGAGCCCAGGGCACGACCTACAGCAAGTTCATCGACGGACTCAAGAAGGCGAACATCGACCTGAACCGCAAGGTTCTCGCCGACCTCGCAGTCAAGGATCCCGCGGCATTTACGGCCCTGCTCGAAAAGGCAAAGGCCGCCTGCTGACGAACTCGATCCGGACGCCCCGCCCCGTGCCGGGCGTCCCCAAAACAGATTATCTGTGATTCGCGGGCTGCCGCCTACCGGCAGGCCCGCGTTTTTCTTTTTTTCCAAGTTTCCTTTAAGGAGTTTTCAACATGCTGGAAGAACTGCTGCAAAAGCTTCAGGCCATCACGGCCGACGCGAAAACGGCGTTGTCCGCGGCCTCGACTCCGGCCGACGTCGAAGCCGTCAAGAACCGCACGCTGGGCCGGAACGGCGCGATCACCGCCCTCAGCCCGATGATGGGCAAACTGCCGGCTGAAGACAAGAAAGCCGCCGGCATGGCCTTCAACGAGGCCAAACAGGGCATCCAGGCCGCCCTCAACGAGGCCGGCGCCCGCATCAACGAGAAGAAGGCCGAAGAGGCCCCCGCGGTCGATGTCACCCTTCCCGGCCGCGCCTGGCCGTTCGGACGCAAGCACCCGATCAGCCAGACCATCGACGCCTGCTGCTCCATCTTCCGCCGCATGGGCTTCATCGCCGTCTCCGGTCCCGAACTCGAGACCGTCTGGTACAACTTCGACGCCCTGAACGCCCCCGCGAACCATCCGTCCCGCGACCCGCAGGACACCTTCTACCTCCCCGACGGACGACTCCTCCGCACGCAGACCTCCCCGGTCCAGATCCGCACCATGCTCGGCTCCAAGCCGCCCGTGCGCATCGTTTCCCCGGGCCGCTGCTACCGCCGCGACACCCCGGACGCCACCCACGGCGTGCATTTCCACCAGCTGGAAGGCCTCTACATCGACAGGGACGTCTCCCTGGCCGACCTCCGCAGTACCATCCTGAAGTTCGCGAAGGAATACTTCGGCACGGACGTCAAGGTCCGCATGCGTCCCCACTTCTTCCCGTTCACGGAACCCAGCGTGGAATGCGATTTCAGCTGCGTGATGTGCGGCGGAAAGGGCTGCCGCGTCTGCAAGAACTCCGGCTGGCTCGAGATCATGGGCGCGGGCATGGTGAATCCCGCCGTGCTCCGCAACGTCGGCTACGATCCGGAGGAAGTCCAGGGCTTCGCCTTCGGGTTCGGACTGGAACGCCTGACCATGCTGAAACACCGCATCAGCGATCTGCGCATCTTCTCCGACAACGATCTGCGGTTCCTCAAACAGTTCTGAGAAAGGAAGACTGACATGAAACTTTCCCTGTTTAGACTGAAACACTACATCGACATTAGCCTTTCCCCGGAAGAACTCGCAAACGCGCTCACCATGGCCGGACTCGAGGTCGAGGAGATCGAAACGGTCGGCAAGATCCCGGACGGCGTGATCGTCGCGAAGATCATCTCCCGCCGCAAACACGAAAACTCCGACCACCTCTCCATCTGCGAAGTCTTCACCGGCTCCGAAACCCTCCAGATCGTCTGCGGCGCCCCGAACTGCGACGCCGGAAACATCGTCCCGCTCGCCACCATCGGCACCGTCTTCCCGGACGGCGAGGGCGGCACGTTCACGATCAAGAAGGGCAAGATCCGCGGGGTGGAATCCTTCGGCATGATGTGTTCCGCGAAGGAGCTCGGCCTCAGCGAGGACCACAAGGGCCTCATGCTGCTCCCCGGCACGTTCGAGATCGGCAAGCCGCTTCAGGAATATGTTCCAACCGACACCGTCTACACGCTCGAGATCACACCGAACCGCCCCGACTGGCTCTCCTACTGGGGCGTCGCGCGCGACATCGCCGCGCTCGTCGGCGGCGAAGTGAAATTCCCCGCGCCCGAAAACGTCCCGACCGAACTCGCCGGCGACTGGAGCAACCTGGTCACGGTCGAAGCCCCGGACCTCTGCCCGCTGTACACCGCGCGCGTCATCCGCAACGTGAAGGTCGCCGACAGTCCGGCGTGGCTGAAAGCCTCGCTCGCCGCCATCGGGATCCGCCCCATCAACAACATCGTCGACATCACGAACTTCGTCATGATGGAGCTCGGCGAGCCGCTGCACGTCTTCGACATGCGGTTCCTGAAGGGTGAACGCCTCGTGATCCGCCGCGCGCAGGAGAATGAATCCATCACCGCGCTCGACGGCAAACAATACAACCTCACCACGAATGACCTTGTCATCGCCGACGCCGAAAAGCCCGTCGCGATCGCCGGCGTCATGGGCGGCGAATACTCCGGCGTCGTGGGCGACACCACCGACGTCGTCCTGGAAAGCGCCTGGTTCGATCCGGCATCCGTCCGCGCGACCTCCCGCCGCCTCGGCCTCTCCTCGGAGGCCTCCTACCGCTTCGAACGCGGCGCCGACCGCGCCATGATCGTCCCGGCCAGCATGCGCGCCGCCCAGCTCATCCGCGAGCTTGCCAGCGGCGACGTCGTCTCCCCGCTCATCACGGTCGCGGAACCCGAAAAGCCCGCGCGCATCATCGACCTCAAGTACGACCGCGTGCGCAGTCTGCTCGGCATGGACGTGGGCAACCGCCGCATCGACGACATCCTGCACTCGCTCGGTTTCGTCACCGTCCGCCAGTCCGAAAGCGGCGCGTCCTTCAGCGTGCCCTCCTGGCGCGACCTCGACGTCATGGGGCCGGCGGACCTCGCCGAGGAAGTCGCCCGCATCCACGGCCTCGACAAGCTCCCCGACGTGCCCATTAAGGCCACGCAGTCCGACATCTCCGGCGACGCCATCCTGCCGATCACGCATCTGCGCGAGCAGCTCGCCGATGTCGGCCTCTATGAGATCGTCAGCAACAGCATGATGAGCGAAGCCTCCGCCATCCGCGGCGGCATCTTCGAACCCGCCGACCTGATCCGGCCCAACAACCCGATCAGCCTCGACCTCGCGGTCATGCGTCCCTCGCTGCTCCCGTGCCTGCTCGACGCCGTCCGCTACAATATCGCGCGCAAGAACTACGACCTCGGTTTCTTCGAGATCGGCCATGTCTTCTGCGCGAATCAGGAGAAATTCCCCGAGGAACGCGACGAGATCGGCATCGCCATCACCGGCTGCGCCCACCCCGAACGCTACTCCAGGGAACGCGGCCAGCAGCTTGATTTCTTCGACCTGAAGGGCATCCTCGAATCCGTCCTCACCAGACGCCGCCTCGCCTCCTTCTCGTTCGTCCCCGCCACGGATCCTCGGTTCAACCCGCTCTGCTGCGCCGAGCTCATCATTGACGGTAAAAAGGCGGGCGTGTTCGGTCAGGCCGCCGACGGGCTCACGAAGGGCATGCGCCTGAACACCCCGCTCTTCATCGCCCTGATCCAGCTCGACGCCGTTCTCAATGCGAGCAAGCGGTCCGAATACTACGTCCCCGTTTCCCAGTTCCCGAGCGTGTCCCGCGACATCGCGTTCATCGCGCCCGCAAAACTCCGCAACCAGGACGTCGTCGACTTCATCCGCAAGCTCCATCTGCCCCACCTCGAGTCCGTCTCCATCTTCGACGTCTTCGAGGGCAAGGCGATCGGCGAAGGGAAGAAGAGCCTCGCTTACTCGCTCGTGTTCCGGTCCCCCGACCGCACGCTTACCGACGACGAGGTCAACGTCCTTTACGAAAAGGTCCGCAAGAACCTCGCCGAAGGACTTGGAGTCGAACTCCGCTAAGCACAGAAAGTGTTCGAAAACCATCGTGCGCGAGCGTAGCCGCGCACTTTATCAGCACACTTCGTGTGGCGCACCATCCGGCGTTCCTGGATCATCTCCCGGTGCGCCGGTTATTTATACCTGTATCACGAAAAAAAGAATCAGAAAATGTCAAAAATTATCAGCCAGAAAGAAAAAAGATTGCAAAACGGGGTTTTCCGGTGTATATTATTCATTTAGTCAGTCACTTATTTTGCTCGATTGCACCTACATAACCTTTTTTCTTTTTTAACTCAGGAGCTTTTCCATGAAAAACAGCTTGTTTGATCTTGAAGACCGCGTCATCGTCGTAACCGGAGCCGCAGGCGTGCTTGCAGGCGGGACCGCCCGCTATCTGCTGGAACAGGGCGCGAAAGTCGTGATGCTGGACCTGAAACAGGAAGTCGTGGACCAGATCGTCGCCGACGCGAAGGCCAACATCTCCCCGAAGGTGTCCGGCTACGCGTGCAACGTGCTCGACCGCGCCATGATCGAATCCGTCTATGAGAAGGTCATGGCGGAACACGGCCGCGTGGACGCCCTGGTGAACGGCGCGGGCGGCAACATGGCGGGCGCGATGGTCAATCCCGACCAGACCATCTTCGATCTTCAGTTCGACCAGTACGAGAAGGTCCTCGACCTGAACCTGAAGGGCACGTTGCTCCCGACGATCGTGTTCGTGAAGGCCATGGTCCAGCAGAAGAAGGGCGCGATCGTGAACTTCTCCAGTATGGCGGCGAAACAGGCGATCTCCCGCGGCATCGGCTACTCTAACGCCAAGGGCGCGATCGACAACCTGACCCGCTGGCTTGCGATGGAGTTCGGCATGAAGTTTGGCGAAGGCCTCCGCGTGAACGCCATTGCCCCCGGTTTCTTCCTCGGCAAGCAGAACCGCGCGCTCCTCGTGAATGAGGACGGCTCCTACACGCCCCGCGGCAAGCAGGTCGTCGCGAAGACCCCGATGGGCCGTTTCGGCGACCAGAGCGAAGTCTACGGATGCATACACTATCTGCTCTCTGACGCCGCCAGCTTCGTGACCGGCGCGATCATCCCGGTCGACGGCGGTTTCTCGTCCTTCTCCGGCATCTGACCTCACCGCAACCTCAAGCTCAGGAGACCACACCATGCTGATGGAAGAATCGTTCCGCTGGTTCGGGCCGAACGACCCGGTTTCGCTTCAGACGATCCGCCAGACCGGCGCGACCGGGGTCGTGACCTCGCTGCACCAGATCCCGTACGGCGAAGTCTGGACAGTGAAGGACATCATGGAGCGCAAGGAGATGATCGAACGCGCCGGGCTGACCTGGAGCGCCGTCGAAAGCCTCCCCGTCCATGAAAACATCAAGACGAAGACCGGCAACTACGAGGAGCTGTACGAAAACTACCGCATCTCCCTGCGCAACCTCGGTGAATGCGGTCTCTCCGTCATCACCTACAACTTCATGCCCGTGCTGGACTGGGTCCGCACCGACCTGAACTACGAGCTTCAGGACGGCTCCCGCACGCTCTTCTTTAACCGTACCAAGTTCGCGGCGTTCGATATCTTCATCCTCCAGCGGAAGAACGCCGAGGCGGACTTCGCGCCGGAGATCGTGGAGCGCGCGAAGAAGCTCTTCGAAAGCATGTCCCGCGAGGAAGCGAAGCAGTTCGAACTCGACATCGTCGACAACTTCCCCGGCTTCAAGGGCGTCACGCTCGACGACGTCCGTGCCATGCTCTCCCGTTACGACAAGATCGGCCGCGCCGAACTCAAGGCCAACCATAAGGCGTTCCTCAACGCCGTCTGCCCCGCCGCCGAAGAGGCCGGCTGCCGCCTCGTCATCCACCCAGACGACCCGCCGTTCCCGATGCTCGGCCTTCCGCGCATCTTCAGCACGGCGCAGGATGTGACTGAGCTCCTGGCGATGGACGACAGCCCGGCAAACGGCGTCTGCTTCTGCACCGGCTCGTTCAGCGGCCGCGCGGAAAATGACCTTGTTCCGATGTTCAAATCCTGCGCCGACCGCGTCGGATTCGTCCATCTGCGCAGCACCGAGCACACGCCCGAAGGCAATTTCTACGAAGCCAACCACCTGGAAGGCGTCGTGGACATGTACGGCATGGTGAAGGCCGTGATCGAAGAACAAATCCGCCGCATCGAATCCGGCCGCAAGGACTGGCGCATCGTGATGAGGCCCGACCACGGCCATGTGATCGCCAACGACCTCGACGCGACCTCGCCCATCACGCCCGGCTACTCCGCGCTCGGACGCATGCGCGGCCTCGCCGAACTCCGCGGCCTCGAATACGGCATCCTGCACGCCCTGTATCCGAAGTACCTCAAGTACTGCGGCAAGCAGGCCTGAGGAGACGAAGTCTCCACTGTGGTAGTGCCGGGCTTCGCTCCGGCACGGAGTTAATCATTCCAGAGCCCGGTTTCCAAACAACGGATTCCGGGTCCGTTTTTCTACTGCGACAAACCGGAGAAAGTAGCATGACCGAATCGGAGCTTTACAAAGAGCTTGGAACTCTGACGAAGCACAAGGACCAGTGGGAGGAGAATATCCCTTATGTCCTGTCGCTTCTGACGTCGGAATCGGTCAAAATCCGGGCGAAAGCGTTGTGGCTGCTGGGAGAAATGGGCCTTGCGTTTTCTTCGTCTCTGGGGGATGGTATTTCCAGAATCGCATTGTTTCTCGACAGCGCGGAACCGCTTCTGCGCGAACGCGCCGTCAATGCCATTGGCAGGATCGGACGTGCCGATTACGCCCTGATCGAACCGTACTGGGCCGATCTGTTCCGGTTCGCCCGCGACAAGGAAGCGAATGTCAGGCTGAGCTTCATCTGGGCATCGGAGAACATCGCCACGAACACGCCCGATCCGTACGGGCCTTTTATGCCGGTCTTCGCGGAACTCCTTCACGACAGCGATGACAAAGTCCGCATGGAAGCACCGGAAATCTTCCGTGTCCTCGGCAAACGCCGCCCGGAATTCGTCGCACCGTTCATCGAAGAGTTGCGCGCGATTTCGGAGACCGACGGCAACCGCGTCGTGAGGATCCATTGTCAGGGCGCGATCCGCGCGGCGGCCCCGAAACCGGCATGACTCCTCTTATTAGAAAAGAAAACGGGACGCACTTGTGCCAGTTTTTGTGACATTGTGACACAGTGAGACGCGCCGGAATGCGCCGAATAACGGACAATACCGGCAATCGTCTTTCATAACCAGCTGCAGATGAATTGTTTTTGAGAACGCCGAAAACTTGGCATCATGTATGCTTAATCAAAAGGCGAAACTCGAACAAAACATCAAACCCTTTTACAGGAAAGGACAGTTACTATGAGCAAGATTCTCGGTATTGACCTCGGCACCACCAACAGCTGCATGGCCGTCATGGACGGCAATTCCTTCAAGATCATCCCCAACGCGGAAGGCGCCAACACGACTCCGTCCGTCGTCGCTTTCACCAAGAACGGCGAACGCCTCGTCGGCCAGACCGCGAAACGTCAGGCCGTCACGAACCCGAAGAACACCATCTTCTCCGTGAAGCGCTTCATGGGCCGCAAGTTCAACGAAGTGCAGGAAGAGATCTCCCGCGTACCGTATAAAGTGGTCGCGAACAGCAACGGCGACGCCTGCATCGAGGCGAACGGCAAGACCTACACGCCGCCGGAGATCTCCGCGATGATCCTCCAGAAGCTCAAACAGGACGCGGAAGCCTACCTCGGCGAGAAGATCACCGAAGCCGTCATCACCGTCCCGGCCTACTTCAACGACACGCAGCGTCAGGCCACCAAGGACGCCGGCCGCATCGCCGGTCTCGACGTCAAGCGCATCATCAACGAGCCGACCGCGGCCGCGCTCGCCTACGGCATGGACAAGCAGAAAGCCGACGAACGCATCGCGGTGTACGACCTCGGCGGCGGCACGTTCGATATCTCCATCCTCGAGATCGGCGACGGCGTCTTCGAAGTGAAGGCCACCAACGGCGACACGCACCTGGGCGGCGACGATTTCGACAAGGTCGTCATGGACTGGATCGCCGACGAATTCCAGAAGGAAAACGGCGTCGACCTCCGCAAGGACCCGCAGGCGCTCCAGCGTCTGAAAGAAGCCGCCGAAAAGGCGAAGATCGAACTCTCCTCCAGCATGAGCTCCGACATCAATCTGCCGTTCATCAGCATGAACGCCGACGGCCCGGTGCACCTCCAGATGACGCTCACCCGCGCCCAGCTCGAAAAGCTCACCGATCCGCTGCTCGAACGCTCCAAGATTCCGTGCAACAACTGCCTGAGCGACTCCGGCCTCAGCAGCTCCCAAATCAATGAAGTCATCCTCGTCGGCGGCATGACCCGTATGCCCCGCGTCCAGGAAGTCGCCAAGCAGATCTTCAACAAGGATCCGCACAAGGGCGTGAACCCGGACGAAGTCGTGGCGGCCGGCGCTGCCATCCAGGGCGGCGTGCTCAGCGGCAACGCCAGCCTCGGCGACGTGGTCCTGCTCGACGTCACTCCGCTGTCCCTCGGCATCGAGACCCTCGGCGGCGTCACCACCCGCCTGATCGAACGCAACACCACGATCCCGACCCGCAAGAGCCAGATATTCTCCACCGCCGCCGACAACCAGCCCTCCGTCGACATCCACGTCCTCCAGGGCGAACGCGACATGGCGAAGGACAACAAGACCATCGGACGGTTCCGTCTGGACGGCATCGCTCCGGCGCCGCGCGGCGTCCCGCAGATCGAAGTCTCCTTCGACATCGACGCGAACGGCATCCTGAACGTGACCGCGAAGGACATGGGTACCGGCAAGGAACAGAAGATCACGATCACCGCCAGCAGCGGACTCTCCGAACAGGATATCCAGCGCATGGTCAACGACGCCAAGGCGCACGAGGCCGAGGACAAGGCCGCCAAGGACAAGATTGAGGTCAAGAACCGCGCCGACTCCCTGGTCTACCAGACCGAAAAACAGCTGAAGGACCTCGGCGACAAGGTCCCGGCTAACGTCAAGCAGCCCGTCGAAGAGCTCATCGAAAAGCTCAAGAAGGACATCGAGCGCGACGACACCGACGCAATGAAGGCCGATTCCAAGGCCCTCGAAGACAAGCTCATGGAGATCGGACAGGCCGTCTACCAGCAGCAACAGGCCGGCGGCGCGGCGGGTGCACAGCCCGGACCCGATGCCTCAGCGCAGGGCAAGAAGAACGACGACGGCGTGGTCGATGCCGAAGTCGTGGACGATTGAGCCGAAGATTGAACCACAGGTACGACAATCCTGAATCAATAACCCATAACAACCAAACACAAGGGTGCCTCTGTTAACCGAACCAGACGACAGAGGCATCCGCACAACCAAACAAGGAGTCATGTAACCATGGCAAAATCGCAGAAAATCCAGCCCCTGGGCGATCGCGTCCTCGTGGAACCCGTCGAAGAAGTCGAACAGATCAAGGGCGGCATCTACATCCCCGATACGGCCAAGGAAAAACCCATGTCCGCGAAAGTCATCGCGCTCGGCACCGGCAAGCTCAACGACGACGGCACCCGTTCCAAATTCGACGTCAAGGTCGGCGACATCGTCCTGACCAGCAAGTACGGCGGAACCGAGATCAAGCTCAACGACAAAGAATACAAGATCCTCAGCTCCAGCGATATCCTCGCCATCGTCGGCTGACACCACCCACATTTTTTAACAGATTCATCACAGGAGATATCATATCATGGCTGCTAAACAACTGCTTTTCAACGACGAAGCACGTCGTCAGCTTCTTTCCGGCGTCGAACAGCTCTCCGCCGCCGTCAAGGCCACCCTCGGCCCCCGCGGCCGCAACGTCGTCCTCGACAAGAAATTCGGCTCCCCGCTGATCACCAAGGACGGCGTCAGCGTCGCCAAGGAGATCGAGCTCCAGAACCCCTTCCAGAACATGGGCGCCCAGATGGTCCGTGAAGTCGCCAGCAAGACCAGCGACATCGCAGGCGACGGCACCACCACCGCCACCGTCCTCGCCGAGGCCATCTTCAAGCAGGGCCTGAAGAACGTTACCGCCGGCGCGAACCCGATGAGCCTGAAGCGCGGCATCGACAAGGCCGTCGAAGCCATCGTCGCCAAGCTCGACACCATCAAGAAGGACGTCAGCGAGAGCGAACAGGTCGCCCAGGTCGCCACCATCTCCGCCAACGGCGATTCCGAGATCGGCAAGATCATCGCCAACGCCATGGACAAGGTCGGCAAGGACGGCACCATCACCGTCGAAGAGGCCAAGACCATCGAGACTACCCTCGACGTCGTCGAAGGCATGCAGTTCGACAAGGGCTACCTCTCCCCCTATTTCGTGAACAACGCCGAAGAGATGACCTGCTCCCTCGAGGACGCCTACATCCTCATCAACGAGAAGAAGATCTCCAACCTCAACGACATGCTCCCCGTCCTGCAGGCCGTCGCCAAGACCGGCAAGCCCCTGCTCATCATTGCCGAGGACGTCGAGGGTGAGGCGCTCGCCACGCTCGTCATCAACAAGATGCGCGGCACGCTGAACGTCTGCGCCGTGAAGGCCCCCGGCTTCGGCGACCGCCGCAAAGCCATGCTCGAAGACATCGCCATCCTCACGGGCGGCACCCTGATCTCCGAAGACCTCGGCATCAAGCTCGACACCGTCGGCCTCGACAAGCTCGGCAAGGCCAAACGCATCACCATCGAGAAGGAAAACACCACGATCGTCGAAGGCGCCGGCAAGCAGTCCGACATCCTCGCACGCGTCAACCAGATCCGCAAGCAGATCGAAGAGACCACCAGCGATTACGACCGTGAAAAACTCCAGGAACGCCTCGCCAAGCTCTCCGGCGGCGTCGCCGTCATCAACGTCGGCGCGGCCACCGAGACCGAGATGAAGGAGAAGAAGGCACGCGTCGAAGACGCCCTCCACGCCACCCGTGCGGCCGTGGAAGAAGGCATCGTCCCCGGCGGCGGCGTCGCGCTGCTCCGCGCGGTCAAGGCGCTCGATTCCCTCAAGCTCTCCGGCGATGAGGCCGTCGGCGCCGACATCGTCCGCCGTGCCGTCGAAGAACCCCTCCGCACCCTCGCCTCCAACGGCGGCTTCGAGGGCAGCGTGATGGTCAACAAGGTCCTCGCGGGCAAGGGCGCCGAAGGCTACGACATCGCTACCGGCGAATACGTCGACCTCCTGAAGGCCGGCATCATCGACCCGAAGAAGGTCACGCGCAGCGCCCTCCAGAACGCCGCGTCCATCTCCGGTCTGCTCCTCACCACCGAATGCCTCATCACCGAGATCCCCGAGAAGGAAAAACCCGCGGTCCCCGGTGACGGCGGCATGGGCGGCATGGGCGGCATGGGCGGCATGATGTAATTCTGCCCTTCGCGATAAGATGTGATCGCATCTCCCTCTGCGGCAGGATGTGGTCACATCCCCCTCGGATTTCGCGGCTCGCGGTAAATAAACTGTCGAGCGAAAGCGAGTTTTCCGAGGAGCGAAGCGACCCCCAAAACGCAAACAAACGAGCGGACTCCTGTTTCTTGGTTGGGCAGGAGCCCGCTTTTTTCGTGCCCCGTTTTCCGGTCCTTGATTGTCGCGCTCAGCGCAAACAAAAAGTTGTCGAGCGAAGCGAGCTTACCGAGGCGGCGCAGCCGCCCCCAGCGAAGCGTGACGCAACGCGTCCAAAATAACACAACACACTCAAAAAAACTAAAGCGTTTTTTTCTTCCTCAGGCTTGTATTTTGCGTTGTAAAGGGTATATTTTAATAAAATATCGTAATCACTGGTTCGCTTGAGGGGGTTTTGGGGAAATATAACTCAAAACCTTTTTTTTCAAGGTGTGCCGCCCCTTTACAAAGATCGTTAGGAGATTCTCTTATGCCTGAACAGAAAATAGTAGTCATCCCTGACGGAAAGATATGCGATTACATTGATGAAAAGTTTCGTAACGATACACCGGAGGAATATGTTCGGCAGACGATCGAAAAGAGACTGGTCAACGAACATAAATATCTACCCTCGCAGATAAAAATCGAATATACCCTTCAGGTTGGTTCCAATAAGCCGAGGGCGGATATCGTCATTTGGGACAAAGATGCATCCGAGCAGACCCAAGGCAATATCAAATTGATTATCGAATGTAAGAAAGAGACCGTGGATGCAAATAACGCAAAAGACGGTATCGGTCAGCTGAAATCGTATATGTCCGTATGCCCGAACTGTGAGTGGGGGATGTGGACAAACAGTATTCAGAAATTTGTTTTCCGCAAATATACAGATGAAGATGGAAATATTTCTTTCATGGATTATAACGATATTCCCTCGGCGGATGGCAATTTGGATGATGTGAACCGACCGAGTAGAAAGAGTTTGAAAAATGCCTATGATGACAATCTTCTGTTTGTTTTTAAAACCTGCCACAATCATATTCATGTAAATGATGGGTTACAGAAACAGGATGCTTTTTTTGAACTATTGAAACTTATTTTTTGCAAGATTGAAGATGAAAGAAATATTCCGAACCCGTTGGAGTTTTATACAACATCGGAGGAACGTTCCAATCCTGACGGGCAGTTGACGGTTAGAAAACGCATCTCGAAAATTTTTGATCGAGTTAAAGCACGTCATGGCAAGATATTTGATAGCAATGACGAGATAAAACTGACGCCACGAAGTTTGGCGTATATTGTCAGTGAACTTCAGCGGTACAGCCTGTTGAACACGAACATTGACATAAAAGGCAAAGCCTATGAGGAAATCGTTGGCGCAAATCTTCGTGGAGATCGGGGAGAATTCTTTACTCCTCGTAATGTCATGAAGATGGTCGTGGAAATGATTAACCCGAAAATAGGCGAGCATGTCGCGGATACCTCTTGCGGAACAGGCGGTTTCGTCGTAACTGCCATGACACACGTCATTTCTCAGATTGAACAGAGTATTGTAACTGAAATGGGCAAGAAAAAAGAAGATTGGGATGCCGATACTATCCGAACATTTCAGGATAAGGTTTCCGAGGTCGCAGGAACATATTTCTTTGGGTTTGATATTAATCCTGCCCTTGTGAAAGCGACCAAGATGAACATGGTCATGAACAATGATGGAAGTGGCAACATTCTCAGAACAAACTCTTTGCTTCCGCCTCACGAATGGGACGATGAATTCAAAACCAAGCTTGCTGAAGCTCTTGGTATTGATAAGTCCGACATTCGTAATCATACCTCCATAGGTTTCTTTGATGTCATTGTCACCAATCCGCCATTTGGAAGCAAGATTCCGATCAAGGATTCGAGTATCCTTGAGCAATTTGATTTGGCGCATGTCTGGCAGAACAATAAGAAGACAGGTACATGGACGATGACAAAAAAGCTTCAGTCCTCTGTTCCCCCTGAAATTCTGTTCATCGAACGCTGCACACAGTTCCTTAAGCCGGGCGGCCGCATGGGGATTGTCCTTCCCGATTCCATTCTGGGATCTCCGGGCCTTGGTTATATCCGGGAATGGCTGATTCGGAATCACCGTATTGTTGCAAGTATTGATCTTCATCAGGATACCTTCCAGCCACGCAATGGAACTCAGACTTCCGTTTTGTTCCTCCAGAAGAAGACACAGGCTCAGAAAGACAAAGAGGAAAAAAGCGGTCAGATGTCCGATTACAATATTTTCATGGCGATGGTTGAAAAAATAGGTCATGACAAGCGCGGCAACCCGATCTTTAAGCGCGATAAAGAAGGAAATGAGATTCTTGTTCCTGACACAAATAATAATTTGCGCATGGATATAACAGGGGATGGTTCCATAACTGTTGCACATGAACAGAAAGTCAAAGTCGAAGATGACCAGACGCCGGAAATTCCCGAGATTTTCTCCGAGTGGAAAACACAGGAGGGATTGTTATGGTAAATGAGAATGTGGCTTATGCACTAAAAGAGGATATTGAGCAAAGCGTTGAAATCGCAGAATCTCCGGTCAAGTATTGTTCTGTGGCACTTTCGGAAGTCATTAAAAAAGGAAAGCGCCTGGAAGCAAGCGTATTTGATGTTGAAGCGAAACGAGCCCGTCAGAGGATTGAACATGGGCGGTATCCCGTGAAGATGATCGGAGGGGATAACGGCGTTACGACATCTTATGTTTGTGGACGTTTCAAACGTATTTGGGTGGAAAAGTCTGATCTTCCCATTTTTCAACCATCAACCATTACAGATGTCTATCCGACCCCCGATGGTTATATTTCTCATAAGACCCGAACAAATATTGAAGAATTGCGTGTTCGTGCCGGTCAGATACTTATGACCTGTTCCGGGACGATCGGAAAACTGTCATATGTTTCCAAAACACTTGAAAATAAGGTTTTCAGCCATGATCTTCTTCGAATTAACTGTAAAATATCATCTGATGCAGGCTATGTTTATGCATATTTAAAGAGTTCCATAGGAAATAAGATTTTGCTGACAAATCAATATGGCGCAGTCATAACGCATATTGAACCGGAACATCTTGCGACGGTTCCTATTCCTGATGCGCCTGATGCAATCAAGAAACGTATTCATGATTTGATTATCAGGTCCTATGAGTTGCGCGATGAATCGAACGACTTAATAGATGAAGCGACAGCATTGTTGATAAAAGAACTTAAGTTTCCTGGAATTGAAGCATTTAATGTTAATCTTTATCGAAAGAACGCAAATGTAGATACATTCAATGTCAAGTTAAGCGATTTGAAAGGTCGTGTTGATGCCTCTTATCATGTTCCGATTGTTGATGCGATTGTAAATCACATGAAGAAATTTGCTGCGGAAGTAACAACAGTTGAGGACAAGCGTATTAGCAAGGATATTATTCTCCCAGGCCGCTTCAAACGTGTGTATGTTGAAGATGGCTATGGCCGCGTTCTTATCGGGGGAAAACAGCTTGGCGAACTTGACCCTTCAGGAAAAAAGTATCTTTCACGAACGAAACACGAGAAATTGTTGAACAAACTTGAAGTGTCAAAGAATACAATTCTTATTACAAGAAGTGGAACAATTGGGAAAGTTGTACTTGTTCCCAAGCACTGGGATCATTGGATTCCTTCAGATCACATTATACGTATTGTTCCAGCAAACAAAGATATTGCTGGATATCTCAGTATCTTTTTGGCCTCGGAGTATGGCTATCCGCTTATCACTCGTTTTACTTACGGTTCTGTTGTTGATGAAATAGATGATACCCATGTTAGTAGTATTCCGCTTCCACTCCTGAAGAATGCCGATGTGCAGCAACGCATCAATGATCTAGCATTGGAAGCGAATGAAAAGCGGTATGAAGCATATAAAATTGAGCAGAAGGCACTACAAATTGTTGACAATGATGTCATTTTTGCAAAGTGACGTTCGCTAGTTGTGCAAAAACCTTAAAAAGAATTTGCTGCTTCGCTGGGGGCTCGCATTCGCGAGCCTCGGTGGCCTCACTTACGCTCGGCGACAGATTAACTGACCGCGAGACGCGGAGGGGCAAGTCCTTCACTGCGGTTGTGCTTGGCTCCGCTCAAGCACGTAGGAGACGCGTCCGGGGCGCGAACAGAGGAGTCTTTGATTTGAGGAGGAGACTTGTTTCCCTCATTTGTCCCCTGTCATGCGCTGGGGGAAATCAGGGTTCGCTTTCGCGGAGGATGCAGATGTCGGGGAGGTTGCGGTAGAGCTCGTCGGAGTCCATGCCGCAGCCGACGAGGTACTCCGCAGGGGCGTGGAATCCGAACCAGTCGGGCTTCGCTTTTTTCTGTTCGGGCGGAATGGCTTTGTCGAACAGAACGCAGGTGCGGCAGGAAAGCGCACCGTCCGCCAGGATCATTTTCTGCAGTTCGGCGAGCGTGAATCCGGTATCCAGGATGTCGTCGATCAGGAGGACATGGCGGCCCTTCACATCGAGTTTCAGGCGGCCGCGCATCGTAAGCTGTCCGGTGGAAGCATGGTGCAGATAGGAGCCGGCGGGGAGGGAATCCACGCGCACGGGCAGATCGACATGGCGCAGCAGGTCGGCGGCGAAGAAGAACCCGCCGTTCATGATGATAATGGCGGTAAGTTCCTGTCCGGCATAGGCGCGGGTGATCTCGTCGGCGAGCTCGTCGACGCGGCGGCCGATCGTCTTTGCATCGTAGAGGGGGGTGAGTGTGACGGACATCGGGGGGATCAGTCTCCTTTTCCTGCGGCTTTTTTGAGGGTTCCCGTGGTGGAATATCCGGGGACGAACGGGATGAAACGGATGTCCGAACCGGCTTCGAGCAGCGCGGCGCGTTCGGAGGGATCGAGGGATTCGACCGTGTAGTCGCCGCCCTTCGCGTAGACGTCGGGCTTCAGCGCGGCGAGCTCGCGGTCGCAGCGGGACGAACGGAACACGATCACGCCGTCCACGAACTCCAGGCACGCCAGCAGAAACGCGCGGTCGAGCTCCTGATTGACGGGGCGCGTGGGGCCCTTCAGCGCGCGGACGGATTCGTCGCTGTTGATGAGCACGAAGAGCGCGTCGGCGAGGGAGCGCGCCTGCATGAGGTATTCGGCGTGGCCGCGGTGGAGCAGGTCGAAACAGCCGTTGGTAACCGCAAGTTTGCGGCCCGCGGCGGCGAGTTTCTTCCGCGCCTCGACGGCCTGTTCCAGCGTCATGACTTTGGCATGGGGGGCGTTCAAATCAGTCATCCCTTTCATCGGCAGGGTCCTTATGTGCAGGCATGTAGACGGTGTCTTCGACGTGCGTTCTGCTGATGCCGAACAGGAATTCCGCGGCGGACTGGAGCGCGCTCGCATCGTTGTTGTAGCGGTAGTGCCTGTTGAGCGAGTCGGAGACGCTGTCTCTGCCGGAGGCCAGGCTTGCGGCATTCACGAAGATGTTGTTGTCCTGGAGTCCGGTGAAATCGCTCCTCAGCTCCGACATGGACGCCGGAGGATTCTGGAGCGTTACGTTGCCGGTGTTGTCGGTGAGCTGGCGTTTGAAGAGTGCGCCGTCGCCGGCGGACCCGGATACGGCAGTGTCGTCCGTCGTGTACGGGATCCCGTCCGGGCCGTAGTCCCAGCGCTGGATGCTTTCGCCTTCCTGCGAGGAAATCCCCCTCGAGCTCTTCAGGTCGGCGTTCGTGCGCGCCGTGATGAGCGTCGTCACACGGTCCGAACAGAGCGCCGCCATCAGCAGGAACCCGACGAATACGGCCAGAATCGCGACGAGCGAGACCGTGAGCTCGGCGAAAGCCTGACCTGATTCGCCGCGCCGCAGCCCGTTTCGGATGATCCTGACCGTGCGGAAGTTCATTTTTTGTCTTCCTTTGCCTTGTCCTTATCCTTGTCCGCGTCCTTCGCCGGAGCGGGGACGGCGGGCTTTTCATCGTCCTTCGAGAGGAAGAGATCGGCGGGGGCCTTGGCCTCTTCCACGCGTCCGGCATCGCGCTTGTCGAACTCGACGCGGGTGCGCCAGTCCTGCCCGAATAGGAACAGCTCCTGCACGACATAGAAATCATTTTCCTTCTTCACACCGCCGAGTTCGAGCTCACGGTAGGGCTTCGCCTTTTCGTCCGGCATCGCGCGGAACCAGTGCGCCTTTAGCGGGAAGAAGTATTCCGTGCTCAGCCAGACGCGCACATAGTCGTTCTCGCCGCCCTTCAGCACGAACACGCGGCAGTCGATCATCTTCACGCTTTCCGGCTTCTCCTCGCGCACCAGGTCGCGGTAGAGGAATCCGAGCGTGAGGTCGGACGGCATGATACCGTACAGGGAGAGACGCGTCTTATTCTTGTCCGGGACGTCGGTCTCCTGCGTGAAGACGGGCGGCGTGTCGAACGTCTGGCCCATCTCGTAGTATTCGTTTCCGGCGAACACGAGCTGCGCGATCACGCGTTTCGGGGTGAAGCGGATGCCGACGCGGATCGTGTCCTTGACCGCGCTGGAGCCGCTGCGGCGGTGCGTGGCCGTGCCTTCCATCTTCGCCCAGGACTCGCCGGCGGGGGCGCGGCGCGCCATGCGAAGAAAAGCCTCTGCGGAGATCTTCGCGGGATCGGTCTCCACGCCTTCCGGGAAGAGCGCCTGGAGGACTTCGGGCGGCAGATCCTTCTGGGGCGGGAGTTCGTCCTTCTTCGGGACGGATTCATCGGCGGCGTACGCGAATGACGCGGCCGCCAGGGTCAGCAGGGAACAGAGTATCGAACGGGGGGAAATGCGGATCATTGTCATTTTCCTTTCTTGAGTGAGGCGGTGCCGTTTTTGCTCGGCGTTTTCTTCTCCGGGGCGTTCTCGGTCCGGACGGCGGACGAGACTTTGACCCGGAGTTTCTGTGTTTTCGCGGGCCTGAAATTCTTCGGCGCGGCTTTGCGCACGGCCTTTCCGGGGGGCGGAGCCGAGACGGTTTTTTCCGTTTTCACGGGCGCGTGGAACGAGAACACCGAGGCATCGTCCCCGGTTTCCTTCGAGGTTGCGATCTTCACGTCGAGATGAAGCTTTTTGTCCACCTTGAACGACTTGGGCGGTGCGGGCTTCTGCGGTTCCGGCAGAGGATGCTGTTCGGGCGCTTTCAGCGGGACCTGCCCGACCGTGAACGTGGTGTTGAACTTCCCGTAATTCACGATCAGGGTCGGCTTTTTGAACTCGAATTGCGACGCGGAATGGTGTTCCGGCTTCTGCGGTTCCGGCTTCTTTTCTTCGGCGGGCGCGGACGAAGCGGCGGGCACGGATTCCGTATTCTTTTCCTCCTGAGCAGGCTGTTTCTCGTCGGGCTTCGCCTCGGTCTGAGCCGACTTCGGCGGTTCCGGTTTCTTTTCCTCCGGCTTCGCTGCTTCCGGTTTTGCCGCGGTTTTTTCCTCAACAGGTTTCGCCTCGGGCGATTTTCCCGTTTCAGGCGTGGCGTCGACCGATTTCGCCCCGGGTTTGGAATCCGTCTTCTGTTCCATCTTCTTTTCCTCGGGTTCGACTTTCTGGAACAGATAATCGTCGTACTCGTAGAACTCGTCTTTGGTCTTCTCCGTGCGCTTCGGGACGAACGGCTTGACGTTCTTCGGCATCGCGATCTTCAGCACCTCGTCGATGGTGCGGACGAAGTGGAACGTTATCTGGTTGCGGACCTCCTGGGGGACGTCCTCCAGGTCCTTTTCGTTGTCGGCGGGCATCACGACGTCGCGGATCCCGGCCCGGAGCGCGGCAATCACTTTCTCGCGGACGCCGCCGATGGGCGTGACCTTGCCGCTGAGGGTGATTTCGCCGGTCATGGAGAGACGCGGCCGCACGGGTTTGTCCGTGAGGAGCGAGACGATGGCGGTGGCGAGCGTAATGCCCGCGGACGGGCCGTCTTTCGGCGTGGCGCCGTCCGGTACATGAATATGGAAATCGTTTTCCTTGAATATCTTCTGGTTGATGCCGAGCGCTTTCGCGTGTCCGCGGACGTAACTGAACGCCGCAAGCGCGCTTTCCTTCATGACGTCGCCGAGCGAGCCGGTGAGCTTCAATTCGCCGCGTCCAGGCATCTTTGCGGCCTCGACCTCCAGCGTGGTGCCGCCGTAGCTGGTCCACGCCATGCCGGTCACGATGCCGACGCGCGGGATGTTCTCGCTCTCGTCGCTGGTGAACTTGCGCGGGCCGAGCAGCTCGCGGACCAGCGCGTCGTCCACGACGACCGGTTTTTCAGGCGGCTGCCCGCCGTTCTTCTCCACGAATCTGCGGACGAGCTTGCGGCAGACGGAGGCGATCGTGCGTTCGAGGCTGCGGACGCCGGACTCCATGGTGTAATGTTCGATGATCTCAAAGGCGGCGCTGTGCTTGAAGCGCACGAACGAGTTGTCGAGGCCGTTTTCGACCATCTGGCGCGGGATCAGGTAACGTTTCGCGATCTGTTCCTTTTCGAGCGCGGTGTAGCCGGGCAGGCGGATGATCTCCATGCGGTCGAGCAGCGGACGCGGGATGGTCTCCAGCACGTTCGCGGTCGCGATGAACATGACCTTGCTGAGGTCGTAGTCGACCTCGAGATAATGGTCGTTGAAGGCCTTGTTCTGCTCCGGGTCGAGCACTTCGAGCAGTGCGGACGCCGGATCGCCCTTGTAGTCGCTGCCGAGCTTGTCGAGTTCGTCCAGCATGAACACCGGGTTGACCGTCCCGGCGCGTTTCATGCCCTGGATGATGCGTCCGGGGAGCGCGCCGATGTAGGTGCGGCGGTGGCCACGGATCTCCGCCTCGTCGCGGATGCCGCCGAGCGACATGCGGACGAACTTGCGGTTGAGGGAGACGGCGATGGAGCGTCCGAGCGAGGTCTTGCCGACGCCGGGCGGGCCGATGAAGCAGATGATCGGCGACTTGCTGTTCTTCTTGAGCTGGTGGACGGCGAGAAATTCGAGGATGCGCTCCTTCACGTCCTTCAGGCCGTAGTGGTCGGCGTCGAGCACGGATGCGGCGACCTGAACGTCGGCGCGTTCCTCGGTCGCCTGCGTCCACGGCACGCTGAGCAGCCAGTCGATGTAGGTGTAGGAGATATTGTATTCCGGCGAGGACGGCGGGACCATGTTGAGGCGTTCGAGTTCCTTCGTCACGACCTTGTACGGCGCATCGGGGAGGTGTGCCTTCTCGATGCGTTCCGAGATCGCGACCACGTCGGGATTGCGGTTGTCCTCGCCCAGTTCTTCGCGGATCTGCTTGAGCTGTTCCCGCAGGAAGAACTCGCGCTGCTGTTTCGACATGGCGTCGTGGACCTGGCGCTGGATTTCGGAACCGAGGCGCAGGACTTCAAGCTCGCGGTTGAGCAGGATCGTCAGGAAATGCAGGCGGTCCTGAAGCTTCAGCGAGGTGAGCAGGACGACCTTTTCCGCAAAGGAGATGTTGAGTGTATCGGCGATCACGTCCGCGATGCGCGAATTGTCCGTCATATTGAGCACGGCGATCTTCAGTTCCTCCGGGAAATTCGGTGCGAACGAGATGACTTCCTGGAACTGCTTCGTCGCGTTGCGGACCATCGCTGCCGTTTCCAGCGAAGAATCCGGGGCGTCGGACAGCCGGTGCACCTTCATGACCATGTACGGCTTGCCCGGCACGACCGTCATGAACCGGCAGCGCGCGATGCCCCGCACGAGCACGCGGACCGTGCCGTCCGGGAATTTCAGCGTCTTCACGATGCGGGCGAGCGCGCCGACGGACGCGATCCGGCGTTTGTTGAGCAGGAATGAGCTTATATTCGGGTCGAACGCCTTGCCTTTGATCAGGCCGCGCATGGATTCGTCGTCCGGGATTTCCGGGAACAGCGCGATCATGCGGTCGCCGGACGATGCGGCGTCCATCATCGCGATCATGCCGGGGTCGTTCAGAACAAGCGGCGTGAGCGCGTGCGGGAATACGACGATGCCGCCCAGAATGAGGGCGGTGGCGTCTATGATGCGATCCTCCGGGGAATCGTCATGGGACGGATCACTTCCTTTTTCTCCTGAAACCGTAATGCTGAGCGGAGCAAAGGACGCCTGATCCTTCGCTTCCTTGAATTCCATGTTCTGATTGTCTTTGTCGTCTTTCATCGGTTCCCTTCCTGACGGGCTTTGGTGCCCCGCCATTACATAATGTAACGCGTCAACGCGCGTTTCGCAAGTGAAAAAAGCGTTTTTTATCTCCGCTTTCGTGCATTTTTCGGGAAACATGCGAACAAGTACGGCCGTCCGGCGGAAAAAAAGCATGCCGCGTCTGCCGGAACCTTGAAAAATCGGATTCCGCATGTACAGTATTAGATTGCCATTTTTCAGTGTTTTTGGAGAACAAAAGTCATGCCGAACGAGGAGCCGATCACACGCAGCACGAAGACCGCCGCCGTATTTATTTTCCTGGCCGTCCTGATGGTCTGCCCGGGGATGCTCCTCTGTGTGCCGTCGTGGTCGTTCCGGTTCTTCGAGACGGGGACGATCGTGCTTGTGACGGCCGGGGCGGCACTGCTCTTTCCGCAACGGGTTCTGGCCGTTTACGACCATCTCCCGCGCGGTCTGCTCATCGCCGGGGGGATTCTGCTTGGCATCGGGGTGTGGCACGGGCTTCGCCATTCGGGGCAATACAGCGCTACCGAGACCGGCGAGCTCTTTCTCTCGGTCGCGGTTCCGTTTGCCGTGTGCGTGTTCGCCCGCGAACTCAAACGCCTGCTGCCGTGGTATCTGACGCTCTTCTGGCTGATCGGCGTCGTGCTCGGATTCGTTCAGTATTACGGGCTTGGATGGTTTCTTTTCGGCCTGCCGGGAAACATCAACTGGAACGCCGCATTTCTGGCCGTCACCGCCCCGTTCGCGATTCTGACGGCATGGAAATGGTGTCCCTCCGAGGAAAATTGGAATGTGAACGCTCTCTGGCGCAACGGGACTCTCCTCCTCGTCGCGGGTGTGACCGTCTGGCAGATCGCGCTGACGGATTCGCGCGGAACGCTGCTCGGCATCGCTGCCGCCGGGGCTCTTTGGGTGTTTCTGAAGCTGGGACACCGGGGACGCCGCCTGACCCTGTTCGCCGTGTTGGCGCTGGCGATCGTCGGGTCGGTGTGGTTCGCTTTTTTCACCTCGCATGACCGCCTCCTGGAGAACCTCTCGCGCGACGAACGCGTCTTCCTGGCGAACACGACCATGAGCATGATCGCGGAGCAGCCGGAAATCGGGTTCGGCGCGCCGTCGTTCGAACAGGAATATCTTGCCTTCCGCCGCCCGGAATTCTTCTCCATGCGGCATTCCGCGGTGCGCATCGACCATCCGCACAACCACCTGCTGTACATCGCGGCGTCGTTCGGCATCCTCGGGCTGCTCTGCTGGCTTTATCTTGTGCTGGAGCCCATGTTCTTCGCCGCAAAACGCATCGCCGGCGAAACCTGGGTACGCACGGACGAAAAACTCCCGGCGGGGATGACGGCCTGGGAATTCCGCAACTGCGGAATAGACGATGAAACGAGGCTTTCGCTGCTGTGCCTCGCCGGGTTGCTCGTTCACGCGCAGTTCGACCTCGTGCTTTTCCGCTGGCCGACCAACCTCCTCGCCATGATCTTCCTCGGCCTCCTCATCCATGAACGCGAAGGCGCTCCCGCCCCCTTCTGGCGGCCGCCCGCGTTCCTGAGGCGGTTTCGCTGGGAGTTTCTGAAAAAACTCGAACGGAACCGTTTGCCCGAGCACCGCAGCACGGGCCGCCTGATCCGTCCGTCCCTTTTCGCATTCGGCGTCGTCCTGCTCGGCGTCGGGCTCGTTTCCGCATTCAGCAATCTTGCGGCGGAATCCATCGCCTGGCATGCGGACAACGTCGCGCTGGAGGGCAGGCATGACGAAGCGGCCCGGCTTTACCTCATGGCGGCGTCCATGCCCGGCTCCGGCCTGCCGCTCAAATCCCGCGCGCTCAACCATGCTTCGCTTTACGACACGGCGCATGCCTCGCGCTATTACGTCATGTTCGCCGCGAGCAGCACGCCCGACTTCGGTTACGTCAACGACTATTTCGCCAGGGCCTGCGTGATCGGCGGACACCCCGCGGACGCCGTGCCGTTTCTCAAACGCGTCATGAATCTGCGTCCGCGGTCCGTACTGCCGCTTCTCATGCTCGCGGACGTCTACGAACGTCTCGGCAGCCGCGGTGCGGCCGACGCCGTGCGGGAACGTCTTGACCAGCTTATGGAGTACCGGCATCTCGGGCCGGAAGACCTCGAAACCATCTACAAGAATCAGGACCTCGATCTGCATACTTGGTTCAGGCGTGATCCGGTCCTCATGAAGGAAAATGACTTATGACAAGTGAATTCAGCGGCATGACGCTCATTGCCGGATGCGGGGTCAGCGGACGCGCCGCCGCCCGCCTCGCCGCCTGCCTCGGTATTCCGTTCGCTTTGCTTGACGAACAGGACAACGATTCCCTGCGGGCGTTTGCCGCATCCCTCCCGAAACAACCCGAAGCCGTTTATTTCGGATTCCGCGCGCAAGACGAACTCCCCCATTTTGAATGTACTGTATTAAGCCCCGGATTCCGTGCCGGAAACCCCGTCCGGGCGAAACTCGCCGAGGTCTCCGGCCGTCTTGTCGGCGAGCTCGAATTTGCGCTCGGAGCCTGTGGAAAACCCTTCGTCGGCATCACGGGGACCAACGGCAAGACGACTACGACTGAGCTGACCGCCGGGCTTTTCCGCGCCGCCGGAGTCCGGGCGTGCGCCTGCGGCAACAACGGCTACGCAATGAGCGACGCGGCGATCGACTGTCTCGACGGCAAGCTCGACCTCCCGGTCGTCGAGATCAGCTCGTTCCAGCTCGAGATCATGCCCGTGCCGCATCCGGCGGCCGCTGCCGTCCTGAACCTCGCGTCCGATCACATCGACCGTCACGGCAGCATGGAGGCGTACACCGCCGCGAAATTCAAACTGCTCGGCGATCCCGCCGCCGTCTGCGTGGTGAATTCGCTTATCCTCGACCGTTTCCGGCCCGCCGCTTCTGAACAAAAATTCTACTCTTTCTCAGCGAATCTGCCTGCCGATTTCACGGTGCAGAATGGTTTTCTGAGTTTTCGCGGACGCTCCATTATTCCTATTGAAAAACTCGGACTGAAAGGCATCCACAATCTGGAGAACGCGCTTGCCGCGCTTGCGCTTCTCGCGTCGGTTCAGGGTGAGGACGCGGTGTTCGATCCGGCCGTGATCGGCGCTCTTGAGCAATTCGAGTCCGGTCCGCACAGGCTGGAGCGTTTCCTGACCGCGGACGGCGTACAGTACATCAACGATTCCAAAGCAACCAATCCGCACGCTGTGAATGCCGCGCTCGCCGTGGTCGGAGGAGATCACAACGTGGTCATCCTGCTCGGAGGACTGGACAAGGCGATGGATTTCGAGGAGCTTGCGCCGAGCATGAAATATCTCAAACACGCCGTCGTCTTCGGTTCCTGCGGACAGAAGATCGCCGCATACCTCGAAAAGAACGCCATCCCGTTCTGCATGTGCGGAACGTTCCCGGAGGCCGTCGAAAAGGCCGCTGCCGCCGCGTCGTCCGGCGACGTCGTGCTGCTCTCGCCCGCCACAGCCAGCATGGACATGTTCCGCGATTATAAGGACCGCGGCGACCAGTTCAAGGCATTGTGCCGGAAATTTACAGACCAGAAGATGATCCGCATGGAACAAACCGCGAAACCGCGTGTCTAAAGGTTTTGACGCCGCGGGCATTCCCGACCGCTTTGATTCGGAGATATCGATGGGACGCCGGGCGCCAAACATCTGAAACATCAATGCAACGGCGGAAACGACCGCCCGAAGGAAGCACTGCATCATGTCATTTCTCAACGGCAGCATATTATGGAATTTACTGTGGATCATCCCGTTGATCCTCGTTCTGGCCATCGCGGGCGCCGTCCGCCGGAATAAACTTCTGCTCAAAATGTTCGGTACGGACGAACGCGCCGCCCGGTTCTCCAACGCTTCGCCCGGCAAACGCGTCTTCCGCATCATCCTGCTCATGCTCGTCGTGCTGCTCCTGGCCGTTGCCGCCGCCCGTCCGTCCTGGGGCAAACAGGTCATGCACAATACTTCCACCGGACGCGATCTGCTCGTAGTGTTCGACGTTTCGAAAAGCATGCTCTCCGACGACGTGAAGCCGAGCCGCATGGACCATGCGAAGTGGCTCGTGCGCGAAATCGTGAAGAAGAATCCGGGCGACCGGTTCGGCCTCATCGCGTTCGCGGGCGAATCTTTCCTGGTCTGTCCGCTGACCGTGGACCGGGCGAGCTTCATCCAGCTCGTCGACGATCTCGACGTCGACACGATCCCGGTCGGCGGCACGAACGTCCAGCTCGCACTGGAAGAGGCCGTCAGGGCGTTCCAGGGGGCGCAGGGCATGCACAAGGCCGTCGTCCTCGTGACGGACGGCGATGAACTGACCGGACGCGGCGCATCGGTTGTCAATGACCTTTCCAAAGCGCAGATCCCGATCTTCGCGGTCGGCGTCGGCGATCCGTCGAATCCGGCGGTCATCCGCGTCCCGGACGAGGACGGCACGCTCCGCATTCTCACGGACCGCGAGGGAAATCCGGTCAAAAGCCCGCTGAACGAACCTCAGCTGACCGAACTTGCCCGCCGTACGGGCGGCATCTATATCCGTTCCACCGCCGCGTACAGCGGAATCGACGAACTCGAAAACCGCATCCGTCAGCTCGACCGTAAGGAGAGCGAAAACGCTGTTTCCTCGTTTCGGCCCATCGAACGTCCCGCCTATCCGCTCACAGCCGCGATCATTCTGTTCGCGCTGTTCTTCTGCGTCTCCGAAACGCGCCCGCGTTCCGTTCAGACCGTGCTCGCACTTGCCGCACTTCTGCTTTTTGCCGTGCCGGACGAATCCCGGGCGCAGGCCGCCGCTCCGGTTCAAATTCAGCAGTCACAGGCCGCCGCGCCCGCGACGGAGGAACCCGGGGAGGAACAAACTGCGCCGGAACCCGTCAAATCGGCGTCAGAGCTTTACAACAGCGGGCTGGAACAGCAGCAGGTCGAACAGGACAACGAGAAGGCCCGTTCGTTCTATGAACGCGCCATCGCCGCCTCCGAAAAGGAACCGCTTGTGCGCGCCTCCTCGTACCAGAACATCGGCGTGATCTCCCACCTCGATGCGCGTTCCAGCATGCAGGGCGCTGTGGAAAAGCTTCACGCGCAGGACCTCAACTCCGCCGAAAAAGCCGTCGGAGAGGCGTTGACCAAGCTGAATCAGACAGAGGAGCTTTATCGCGAAAGCATGCGTTCCGCCGCCGGCGACGCGTCCGTCATCCGCAATCAGCAGATCCTTCTCGCCGACCGCAAACAGGCCGAGGAGTTGAAGAAGCAGATCGAAGACCTGAAGAAGCTTATGGAACAGGCGCGTCAGCAGACGCAGGACGCGCACGATCAGCAACAGCAGGAGAATCAGCAGGATCAGCAACAGGATCAGCAGCAGTCCGACGATCAGAACCAACAGCAGGACCAGCAGTCTTCTCAGGATCAGCAGCAGTCCGACGATCAGAACCAACAGCAGGACCAGCAGTCTTCTCAGGATCAGCAGCAATCCGGCGATCAGAACCAACAGCAGGACCAGCAGTCCGCGCAGGACAAGACGAAACAGGCGGAAGATACCGTTTCCGAGCTGGAACAGAAAGCGTCCGAGATGAATCAGGAACGCCAGAAACAGGCCGCTCAGGAAGCGCGCGAAGAGCTTCAGAAGGCCCGCGAGGAACAGGAACAGGGCAACGGCGAAAAGGCTGAGGAACACCTGAAAAACGCGCTCGATACGCTGAATCAGAGTCAGCAGGACCAACAGGGCGAACAGGAGGAACAGGACGAGAAAAGCGGCGATCAGGGCGAACAAAACCAGCAGGACCAGCCGCAGGGCGAACAGGACCAGCAGGAACATCCCGACGCAAAGCCGAACCAGTCCGACATGCAGAACGCGCCGCAGGACATGGGCGACATGGAAAAACAGCAGGCGGAAGCCATTCTCGATATGATGTCGAAAGACGAACTTGACTACAAGGACGCCAACCGCCTGCAGCGTCCGGCCCGCCTGAACAACCGTGTGGAAAAGGACTGGTAACATCATGCCGAACAGAACGATTCTTCCCCGACTCATTGCTTTCCTGCTCTTTCTTTTCGCGTTTGCCGCCTCGGCCGTCGACCTGAACGTTTCCGTCCAGCCGCGCAACCTTACCGTGGGCATGCGCGGATACATCGAGATCTCCGCCGAAAACGTGAGCCGTCTCCAGGTCAACCGGATGCCGGGACGCGTCTCCGGGATCGAGTGGAACAGCGGCATCTCCAGCGGCTCCAGCATGTCCGTCATCAACGGCGTGACCTCCTCGAAATACACGCTCCGCATCCCGTTCACTGCCCGCGAGGAAGGCGACTTCACAATTCCGTCATTCGAGGTCATCGTGAACGGCAACACGCGCCAGCCGGAATCGGCCGGTCCAGTCCGGATCCGGATCTCCGCCATGCCGAAGCTCGACCCGTCGCAGGTGAACTCCAACGAGCCGGTCTACTCCCGTATGACGTTCCCCGGTGTCGCGGAGGACAAGACGCCGGTGTTCTGGGTCGGCGAGGAGATTCCGCTCCAGCTCTCGATTTTCGTGCGCACGCCGTATGAACTCCGCCTCGCGAACTACCCGGAGATCAAGTCGGCCGACGGAAAGATGTCGATCCGGTTCCACGATTTCCGCAAGGTCAATCCGGAAGCGCCGAACTTCGAGTCCATTACCAGCCATAACCAGCGCCTCGGAAACATCCCGTATACCGTGTACGATTTCGACACGAAATTCCGCGCGCTCGCGCCCGGTCAGCTTCAGCTCGTCGCCGATACCGCCGCCATCCTGCTCGATGAACGCGACTTTTTCTCAGCGTTCACCACGACCCGGCAGACCATCCGCGGTGCTTCTCCGGAGATTACGATCAAGCCGTTGCCCGCCGCGCCCGCGGACGCGCCGTTCGTCGGACTCATCGGAAAATGGGCGCCGGAAGCCTCGCTTTCACCCGGTCCGTACCGCATCGGGGAACCTCTTAGCCTCAAGATCAACTTCACGGGCGAGGACCAGACCGAGATGCTGAACATGCCGAAGATCGAACCGGAGCATTTCCGCGCGTATCCGCCCGAGACCAAGGAAACGGCGTCCGGCGTCTCCGTGAGCTGCATCCTCATTCCGCTTGCGGGGGGCGAACAGACCGTTTCCTTCAACTGTTCCACGTTCGATCCGTCGACCGGCCAGTATGTCCCGTTCAAGTTCAGTGAGACGGTCAAGGTGGACAAGGCCGTGTCCGGCGGCATGGCCGCGATCCCCGCTGGCGCGGCGGTCGTGAACGCCGATCCCGACCTGACCTCGGGCGCCGCCTCGGCGCCCGCGCCGGAAAGCATCCTGTATCTGCACGACGAGGACGACGGCGGACGCGTGGCGATGCCGCTGGCGATGAATGCCCTGTGGATATCGCTTGGATTGATTCTCGCCGGTTCCGTCTTCGCGGGCGGAAGCGCATTGGCCGCCGCCCGGAAACGTTCCCTCGAATCCGATCCTTCCGCACGCAGGCGCATCGGCGCCCGCGCCCGCAGAGGCAGACTCGCCTCCGCCATCGAAAAGACGCCGCCTCAGGACCTGCCGGACAAAGTCGGCGCGGACCTGGCCGCGTTCTTCAACGACATGCTCGACCTACCGCCGGGGACCTCCCTGAGCGAAACGGCGTCCCGTGTGAAGGATTCCGAACCGGAGCTCGGCCGCCAGCTCGAAGACCTCGCGAACACCGCGTGGATGCCGTCGCTCCGCGGTCAGCTCAACGTAAAATTCCGCAAACAGCTCGCGTCCGCTGTCCGCAAGTTCGGCGCGATCGCGTTCCTCCTCGGCGCGCTCTGTTTCGCATTGCCTGCGGACGCCGCGGAAGAGGAATCCGCACCGGCGGACAAGTCCGTTTCCGCAGAAACCGTGCTCCCGAAGAACTCGGACGAGGCGAAAACCGCTTACGACGCCGGGCAGTTCCGGCAGGCGCTGGATTACTACGCTTCGAAGATCGACCCGCGCAACGTCTCGCCTGCTCTGCTCTACAACATGGGCAACTGCTTCTACCAGCTTGGCGACTATCCGCGTGCCCTGGTCTGCTATGAACGCGCCCGCTATCTTCAGCCGCGCGATTCGGACATCTCCGGCAACCTGGAGTTGACGCGCCGCAAACTGCTTCTGCCGCCGAAATACCGTGTGGAGTCGCCCGCGGACTTCATGCTTGCGGCCCGCGATTTCCTTCGCGTGGATGAATGGCTCGTATCCTGCGCGTGCGGCCTCGCGCTCGTGCTGATCGCGCTCGGGATGTTCTTCCAGCGCCATTCGAATCTGTGGCAATGGCCGTTCTATGCCGGGATCGTGGTCGTCGTGATCTGCGCTGCCGCGCTCATCGCGAAGGCGTCCGCCGACGATCCGGCGCGCGAAGCCGTCGTGATCGTCCGCAATACGCCGCTGTACAGTCTGCCGTCCGCCGAATCCGGGCGTGTGGAACAATACCTGAAACCCGGTGCGGAGGTCTCCATCGAGGAGAACCGCATGGATTGGGTGCGCGTGCGGCTGGAAAACAACGACGAGGGCTGGGTGCGCGGCGCGAACCTGGCGCTTCTCTGGAGCAATTCGCCCGGCGACCTGGCGGCGCACACCGACGCCGCGCAGTAAGACCGCCCGGACATCAAAAAAAAGGAGGGATAACATGAAACACGTCTTTTTGTCCGTCGTGCTGACGCTCGTCTGCACCGTCCTGACCGCCGCGCCGCCGTCCGACTTCGTGGTCCGGCTGCTTAACGGCGTTACGCTCGAAAACGCTACCGTCGACAGCATGTCCGGGTCCCGATTCATCGTGACCGGACGCCTGCCGGACGGCAGCACCACCACGAAGACCGTCAGCTTCGCCGACCTCACGCCGGAATCGCGCGACGCCCTGATGTGGCAGATGCGCGACCGTCTGATGCTCGACGCGAAACCCGGCTGGTTCTTTTCAGGGCCTGCGGTCGCAGGAGACCACCTCCCGCCCGCAAGCAGTTCCGGCGGCGGCATCCTGGTCCCGCCTGATTCCCCGATCGTGCTGCCCGGCTCTCCCGGACGGATCTCCCTTACGTCCATCACGGAGCTGACCAATGGTACGCTTGGATGGGCGGCCTCGTGGGACGGGGGTGTCGTGGCGCAGCCGCAGCGGTTCGGCCGCATTTACGTTTACGGCGTGATGCTGCTCCAGGGGACGACCTGGTTCGGGAACGTCTATCCCACGATCCGGACCATCTGGTGGAAGGGGAATTACTTCCCGTGTTTCGCAACTACGCCCGAGTTTGCGAAACGCATTAACGCTTTGACGAAGGAAACCGGCGAGGAAATGATGCAGTGACGTCGCGCTTTTCCGTTCAGGCCAATATGCGAAAAAGGAACGTTACTAACGTTTCTTTTCCGAAAAAAAACTTCATTTTTATTTAAAAGGGCGGAAAGCATCTTGAAAACGGCTTGATTCCATGCTATATTCCCCTTGAAACCCAAATCTAACCTCAAGCTTCAAGGAGAATCATCATGAAACGCTTCCTGCTCTGTTCGGCTCTGATGGCCCTCGCCGCGCTCTCGTCCGTTGCGGCGGAACCCTCGCAGCCTCTTTCCACGCCCGTCGGACGTCTGCTCTCGACTCCGCACGAAATGACCATCGCCATCACCGCTGAAAGCGACAACTGGAACGGAACTCTTCTGAACCAGCAGGGCGGAAACTGCGGCTTCTCCGTCAGCTTCACCGGCGGCGGTGGCGGCGGCCGTGGCGGCAGAGGCGGCGGCCCCGGCGGAGGATTCGGAGGCGGCGGCTTCGGCGGCGGTCCCGGCGGCCCCGGCGGCGGCTGGGGACAGCAGCCCGCGGCTCAGACCGGTCTCCGTGTGAACGGCGTCCAGGGAGCTGCGCAGGTCAGCTCGGACAGCTTCCCGAAAGGCAAACCCGTGAAACTCGTCATCGTGGCGAGCCAGAAGGAACACCGTTTCGAGGTGTACGCGAACGGTGAACGCCTCGCCCAGGGCCGCGCGAACAATGTGATCGGCGAGCCCACCTGGCGCGCCATGACCATCGGTTCGGACGCCAACGGCAACAGCCGGTTCAACGGTCGGATCGACTATGTGGCGCTGTGGGACCGCGCCCTCTCCGCCGACGAGATCAACAAGCTCTACTCCAGTTCCGATGAGGCCGCGGGATTCGCCGATGCCAAGGCGAATTACTCCTGGGACATCAAGGCCGCGAAGCCCATCACCGGAGGCGTGCCCCTGTTCCCCGTCCGCAACGTGAACATCCTCCGCGGCGACGCCGATCCCAATCCCGCCCCGGCTCCCGAAGATCCGCTCACGGTCTGGTTCCGCCGCATGCCCGGCACCTGGACTGACATGATTCCCATCGGCAACGGCCACATGGGCGCGATGATCGCCGGCCGTCCCGAGCGTGAATACCTCATCCTCAACGAGGACACGATCTGGGCGGGCGGTCCGTACGACCACCTGAATCCGGACGCCACCCCTGAGAAGCTCGCGCAGATGCGCCAGCTCATCTTCGACGGCAGAGCGGACCAGGCCGGAAACATCGCGAACAGCAGCTTCATTTCCCGTCCGAGCGCCGAAATGGCGTTCTCCGTGGCGGGCGCGCTCGGGCTTGAACAGGACACCGGCGACGGCGACATCTCCGGCTACATCCACAGCCTGAATATCCGCGAAGCCGTCGCGCAGACCAAATTCACGCGCAACGGCGTGACCTACACCCGCGAATACTTCGCCAGCTATCCGGACCGCGTGGTCGCCATGCGCCTGACCGCCGACAAGCCCGCCAGCATCACCGTCGGAGCCTTCATCGGCACCGCGCAGGACCTCCAGGCCGTCAAGGTCGAAGGCAACACCATGACCCTCACCGGCCGCACCATCGACTACAACGGCATCAAGGGCGCGACGAACATCCAGATCACTGGCCGCGTGTTCAACAAGGGCGGCAAGCTCGTCTCCGGCGAACGCGGCATCAGCGTGGAAAAGGCCGACTCCGTTGTCATCCTGCTCGACGCCGAATCCTCGTTCAAGGCGTACAACGACGTCTCCGGCGATCCCGCGAAGCGCATCGCCGACGTCTTCAAGAAGTTCAGCTCCGTTGATTACGACGCCCTGAAGAAGGCGCACATCGCAGACTACCGCAAGCTCTTCGACCGCGTGACCTTCGACCTCGGCGGCACCCCGTCCAAACTTCCGACCGACGAGCGCCTCAACGCCCGCCGCCAGCCCGGCAACCAGCTCGACCCCGACCTGGCGTCCCTCTACTTCCAGTTCGGCCGCTACCTCCTGATCGCCAGCTCCCGTCCCGGCAGCCAGCCCGCCAACCTTCAGGGCATCTGGAGCGAAGAGGTGAACGTGCCGTGGCAGAGCAAGTACACGATCAACATCAACGCGGAAATGAACTATTGGCCCGCCGAGACCGCGAACCTCTCCGAGTGCCATGAGCCGCTCTTCGACATGATCCACGAGATGGTCCCGAACGGCAAGAAGGCCGCGAAGAAGCTCTACAATGTCGACAACGGCTGGGTGGCGCACCACAACACCGACCTCTGGCGCCAGTGCGGCCCGATCGACTTCTCGCCCACCGGCATGTGGCCCATGGGCGGCGCCTGGCTGTGCCTCCATTTCTGGGATCACTACCAGTTCACGCGCAACCTCGACGACCTCCGCAAGCACTACCCGGTCATGAAGGAATCCGTGGCGTTCTACCTCGACTTCCTCCAGCCCGATCCCAAGCACGGCGGCGTCCTCGTCACCATCCCGTCCTACTCGCCCGAACAGGGCGGCCTCTGCGCCTCCCCGACCATGGACACCGGCATCCTGACCGCGCTCTTCAAGGCCACCATCGAGAGCTCCAAGCTCCTCAACGACGACCCCGAATTCCGCGCGAAGATGGAAGCCGCGATGAAGAAGTTCCCGCCGTTCACCATCGGCACCTGGGGACAGCTCCGCGAGTGGATGGACGACCATCCGGACGACAACCCGAACAACAAGCACCGCCATGTCTCCCACCTCTTTACCGTGTTCCCCGGCAACGTGATCCGCGCCAGTGACACCGCCCTCTTCAACGCCGCGAAGGTCTCCCTGAACGCCCGCGGCGACGACGCCACCGGCTGGAGCATGGGCTGGAAGATCAACCTGTGGGCACGCCTCCTCGACGGCGACCGCGCATGGCGGCTCGTCAGCAATCTCATCCACCCGAACAAGACCTACAACAACCTCTTCGACGCGCATCCGCCGTTCCAGATCGACGGCAACTTCGGCGGCGCGGCCGGCATGATCGAGATCCTGCTCCAGTCGCAGGAGACGACCGCCGACGGCAAGACCATCATCGACGTTCTGCCCTGCCTCCCGAAGGCGCTCCCGAAAGGCAACGTCTCCGGACTGAAGGCGCGCGGCAACGCCACGGTCGCCATCCAGTGGGACAACGGCACCCTCGGCAAGGCCGTGATCTCCGACCTCACCGGCATCCCGATCGTCGCCCGCTACAACGGCAAGACCGTCGACCTCACCGGAAAGAAGGGCTCGGTCGAATTGACCGCCGCCGACTTCAAATAAGCACGGCGTTACGGCTGTCTCCCGCAAAGAGGCAGCCGTTTTTCATCCATCCTTGCTCCTCCATGATCAACCCCCATTCTCAATGGAAGGAACCAATATGAAATTCCACATCCCGTTCCTCAATTTCAAGGCAGCCGCCGGAGCCTCGTGCGCCGCCGCGGCCGCCCTGCTCTCCGTCCAGGCGTTCGCCGCCGTGAACCCGGCCGTGCAGGAGTACGCCCGCCGCGCCGCCGCCGAAGGCATCGTGCTGCTCAAGAACGACAACAATGCGCTCCCGCTCGGACAGGATGGCGCGCAGCCCGTCGCGTTCTTCGGTATCACGCAGATCCAGACCTTCCTGGTCGGCTACGGCTCCGGCGGCGACGTGAAGCCGCCGTACCGCGTCACGCTCAACGACGCCCTCGCCAAAACCGACAAGATCGTGCCGGACAAAGAACTCCTCGACACCTACACGAAGTGGGCGCAGGCGAATCCGCTCCGCGCGGGCGGCTGGGGCAACTGGCCGTTCTACGCCCCCGAAATGCCCATCACCGCCGAGCAGATCCAGGCCGCGTCCAAGCGCGCCGACACCGCCGTGCTCGTGATCGGGCGCGCCGCGGGCGAAGACCGCGAATGCAGGCTCGAACCCGGCAGCTACTACCTCACCGACGCGGAAAAGTTCCTCCTCAAGGAGATCACCGGCTCGTTCAAGAAGACCGTCGTCCTGCTGAACGTCGGCAACGTGATCGACATGGCGTGGGTGAAGGACTACAAGATCGACGCCCTGATGTACGTCTGGCAGGGCGGCATGGAGACCGGCAACGCGATCGTGGACGTGCTGACCGGAAAGGAAACGCCGTCCGGCAAGCTCGCGTCCGCCATTGCGAACACCTATCAGGACTATCCGTCATCCTCGAGCTTCGGCAACCGCGATTTCAACAACTATACTGAGGACATCTACGTCGGCTACCGCTACTTCGAGACGTTCGCCCCGGAAAAGGTCCTGTATCCCTTCGGATTCGGCCTCAGCTACACCACGTTCGACATCTTCGGCGTGACCGTGAACTGCCCCGACCTCGCGAAGAGAGAAGTGACCGTCAAGGCCACCGTGAAGAACACGGGCCCGAAGTTCTCCGGCCGTGAAGTCGTGCAGGTTTACTGTGGCGCGCCGCAGGGCAAGCTCGGCAAGCCCGCGAAAGTCCTGGTGGCATACGCGAAGACGAAAGCGCTCGCCCCCGGTGAAGCCCAGAGTTTCACCTTCACGATCCCGACGAAAGATTTCGCCTCGTTCGACGACAGCGGCGCGACCGGACATCAGGCCGCATGGGTCCTCGAACCCGGCAAGTACATGTTCTACGTCGGGAACAGCAGCCGCGCGGCAAAAGATTCCGGCAGTGTTGAGCTCGGCGAACTCGCCGTGATCGAACAGCTCGAGCCCGCCCTCGCGATCGCCTCGGAAAGCGTTGCGTTCGACCGCATGAAGGCCGTCGAACAGGGCGGCAAGCTCGTCGCCGGCACGGAACGCGTCCCGGTTTCGAACGTCGACCTCCCCGCCCGCGTGAAGGAACGCCTCCCGAAGGCCGTGCCGGAGACCGGCGACAAGGGCATCAAGCTCATCGATGTGAAGAACGGCAAGAACACGCTTGACGAATTCGTGGCACAGCTCACGCCCGCCGAGATCGAAACGCTCCTCCGCGGCGACGGCGGCATGGGCAGCCCGCTCGGACCCGCCGGCAACGCCTCCGTCTTCGGCGGCACGCTCCAGAGCGTCCGCGACAAGGGCGTCCCGCCCATCGCGACCTGCGACGGCCCCTCCGGCCTGCGCCTCTCCGCGAACGCCTCGCTCCTGCCCATCGGCTCCCTGCTCGCCTGCACCTGGAACAATGACCTGATCGAGGCGATGTACTACCAGGTCGGCCTGGAGATGGAAATGAATGGCGTCGACTGCATCCTCGGCCCCGGCATGAACATCCACCGCAACCCGCTCTGCGGACGCAACTTCGAGTACTACTCCGAAGACCCGCTCCTCACCGGGCTCATGGCGGCGTCCATGACACGCGGCATCCAGAAAGCGGGCGCGTCCACCGTGCCGAAGCACTTCGCGCTGAACAACCAGGAGACCAACCGCAACGCCAACGATTCGCGCTGCTCCGAACGCGCCCTCCGCGAAATCTACCTGCGGGCGTTCGAAATCTGCGTGAAGGCCGGCAAGCCCTACAACATCATGGGCAGCTACAACAAGATCAACAGCTTCTGGAACTACTACAACTACGACCTCGACACCACCATCCTGCGCGGCCAGTGGGGCTGGACCGGCTCCCTCATGACCGACTGGTGGGCGCGTGAAGGCGCGTCCGACGCGCTCCACGTCAAAAACAACGCGTGGCGCGTCCGCTCCCAGATGGACGTGCTCATGCCCGGCGACGGCCCCGCCCGCGGCAAAGACAACTCCCTGCTCGAATCCTACAACCAGTGGGTGGCGGCGGGCCGTCCGGACGGCATCGAGGCGGGCATCACGCTCGGCGAAATGCAGCGCGGCGCGAAGAACGTGCTGAACTACGTGATGAACTCCCGCACGTTCCGCAAGGCGCACAATCTCCCAAACACCTACCAGCCCGGCGAAGACTGGTTTGCAGTGAGCTCGGACGCCAAATCCGACGTTCCGAGCGCCGCAAGCGCTTCCGCGACCGCAGGCAAGTCCGGCGTTGAAATCAAGAACGCCCCGACCGACATCACGGTCAACGGCGAGAAGATCGGGTTCAATCCCGCCGTGACGAACTACTATCTCCCCGGCATCGATTTCGTAGCCGCGAAGATCGAGGTCGCGACGCCCGCCGGAGTCGAAAAGAAGATCACGCGGAACGACGCCGCTAAGACCGTGATGATCCGCACCGGCTCCGGCGCGGATGCCCGCGAATACACGATCGACTTCAATGCTGTCAGCAACGGACGCCCCGTCGGCGTCATCGAACTCGACAAGATCGAGATCCCGACTATGGGGTTCATGTCGATCATGGCGGCCGAAAGCACAATATTCCTCTCGCAGGGACTCCGCACGAAAGACTCGCAAAAAGATCTTAGCGGCAGTCAAAACGGTGTGCCGATAAAGGACTCGGACCATGCCATTTTCAATGCCACGGTCGGCAGTGTGGCGCGTTATGCGGTTCATTGCACTAAGGACGGCAAGTACGCGGTTTCCCTGCGCGTGGCGAGCGGCCAGGCGAACACGCTGGCGCAGCTCGCAATCGAGCTGTACCTCGACGGCGAGATCGCGGCGACGTTCAACGCGACTTCCACCGGCGGCGATCAGAACTGGATCGACACGAAGTCCTATCCGGTCGAGTTCAAGCAGGGCTTCCACACGCTCGAACTCCGCTGGAAATCCGACGGTCTCAACGTGAGCCGCATCAACCTGACATCGGTGAATTGATCCAAATTCAAATCAAGCTCAAATCCGGGCGCGTCTCCTTTTCACGGGCGACGCGCCCTTTCTGTTCGTTTTGAGCTTACAAAAATCCGCAGGACAGCACGCACGTTTCATCGTCGACGTTCCCGGTCACGAGGCGGAACAGCATGTCCTGTTCGACCTTGTCCCCGTCGGTTGTGTCACGTTCGAACTCCACGCGCCAGATCAGGTTCCGCACCGCGGGCGTGTCCAGCTCAAGGACATAATCGTAATCCTTGATCCTGCCGAGCGTGTCGCGCCAGTTCGTGCACGAGGTCTTGAAGTCCTTTTCGGTCATCTTCGTCTGAAGCGGACCGGGGATGTTCTTCCTCAACTTTGCAAAATCCTCGTCGCGGAACGACGCCAGGATGTTGTTTCCGAGGTTCACGGACTCCACAAGCATCGCGTCGTCCGCGTCGACGTCCTCGAAATCGTCCTTCTCGACCACTACGCACGCGGCGAGGGAAAACAGGCAGAGAAAACAGAGGATTGCATAGATGAGCTGTTTCATCGTTCAACTCCTTTCCGAGTTCAAATCTGAGGCTGCGGGACGTCCGCCGGGATGTTCTGCGCGGGCATGACGGGCCCCGAGGCGGTTTTCTTCGCCGCGACGGGCGCGCCGCGCGTCTCCGCCTTCGAGGTGTTCTTGAGGTCGGGCTTGTCGGCAGGCGAATCCCATTCGCACTGCGCCATCACGACCAGCTCGGTGTGCTTGACCGAATTCGAGACCGAGCTGAAGAGATAGCCGAGCACGGGGATGTCCATAAGCCACGGCACGCCCGTGCGCGATTCGACCTCTTCCTGTTTCGTGAGGCCGCCGATCACGAACGTGTCCTTGCCGTGCGGCAGGCTGACGACCTGCTTCACCACGCCGCCGTTCGAAACGCGCGGCGCGCCGTTGGACTGGAACCCAAGCAGGCTGGTGTTGGAGAGCGTGACGTCGAAACGCGTTTCCTCGAGGTTGACGGAGACGTTGTTCACGGTCATGGTGAACCCGAATCCCGTGAACGCCTTGATCTCCTGCGCCTCGCCCTTGCCGACGGGGAGCGGATCGCCCTTGTCGAATACCTTGTTGATGATCTGCGAAAGCAGCTGATACGGGCCGACGCCCATGTCGGGCGTGGCCTGCGCCTTCGAGACGGCCGCGGAGTCGTCGGAGTAGAGCAGCTGCGTGGTACGCGCGAACGTGGCACCCTCGGCGGCGTTGCGGATGCAGAGTTCGCCGGTGTGCAGGACCTTCGCCTTGCCGCGCGATTCCAGGAAGTCGATGTAGCGTGTGTTCCACTTCGGGTTGAAGTTGAAGTAGCTGGTGCGCTCGGAGCCGTAGGCGGAGACCGGGCCGACGCCGCCGCTGTACACGGACGACCAGTTGTTGCGGTAGCGTCCGCCGACGGAGAAGAAGTCCGCGCCCTCGTTGTTCTTCCAGCCCTGGAAGTCGATGCCGATGCGGTCGTCGTTCTCGGTGTCGAGCTCGTAGACCTTGATCTTCAGGCGGACCTGCGGGACCGGGACGTCGAACTTGGCGAGCATGTGCGCGATGTTGTCGCAGGAGTAGTTGCAGACGTCGAAGATGAGCCAGTTCAGATCCGGGTCGTACGCGACCAGGTCCATGCCCTGCCACACCTCCGACGCGTCGTTGATGTTCATGCCGACGTTTTCGATGAGCGGCATCAGGTTGCGCGCGGGCACGAATTTCGGCATGTAGATGTACATCTGATAGCCGTAGTTCAGCGCGCCGAGTGCCGGGTCGTCGAGCGTGGCAACCAGCGTGTCGATGCCGATGCCGTTCTCGTTGTCGCTGAACCGGTACTCTTCGGCGCTGACGATGAGCAGCCCGGTTCCGTCGGCATACTTCAGGCACTCGACGGCGGTGTTGCTGCCGAGCTGGACGGGCGGCGTGTAGCCGGGCTGGGCGTTGGCGGAGCCGAGCTCGACGGAGCTTTCCGTGGCGAGGAACGGCGGCGCGGCGGTGTTCGACGGGTACTGCTGCTGGAGCATGGTGTTGCCGACGCGCTTCGTCTGGACCATCTGGCGCAGATAGTCGCGGAACTCGTACGGGTCGACGTGCCGGAGCAGATAGGTCTTCGTGACCACGCGCGGGTCGTTGTTGTCCCGGATGAAATGCACGACCTTCGTCCCCGGGTCCACGTTCACGTTCAGGCGGGCGACGATCCGCGTGGCGTCGTAGCCGCCGGTGTTGTTGAAATTGGAGTCGCGCGGGACGCCGGGCAGGTCGGCGGCGCGCATGTTCGGATTCAGCAGGCTCACAATACCCGCCGCAACGATGGAAATGAGGTTGATTTGCTTCATTGTACGGTTCCTTCCGCTTTTTCGACTTTCTTCAGTTCGCCGGTTTCGAAATCGAGCGTCTGCGGGCTCGCGCTGTCCAGCATCCGCGCGGTCACGGTGAGGTACACGCGGGTCGTCTCGCGGTTGGTCGTGACGGTGCTGAAGATGTATTTGAGGTACGGGATGCGGCACAGCCACGGGATGCCGATCGTCTGCTCCACGTCCTGCTCCTTGTCCCACTGGCCGAGCACGACCTCCTCGTTGAGCGGGATCAGGGCGTCGCTGGAGACCTCGCTCGTTTCGATCAGTTCCGTGCCGTCGCCCGCGCGTTCGACCGTGTTCGCGGCCTGCACGGTGTAGCCGAAGAACAGCGTACCGTTCATGTCCGTATACGTCCCCGGTTCATAGTTGTTCACGGAGAACGCCTCGCTCGCCGGGTATCCCGCCTGGGATTCGCCGTAATGGAGGTTGACGAGGGGGCTGTTCACCTGCAGGAAGACCTGCGAGAATCCGGGCGGCAGATTAAGCTGGTCGCCGACCACGCTCATGGCGTCGTTGTCGCTTTTCACGATGTTCTGGAGTTGCGGATTGAACTGGAGCGAATAGCTCTCCGTGTCGGAGTTCGCCACGGTCAGCGAGGCGGTGTCCGTGACCTTCGCGTCGCCGCGCTGGGCGAGGAGACGGATGAAGCTCGCGTCGAACTGCGGCGCGGCGAGGAATCCGCCGACCGGTCCGGTGATGGTGTTGAGCGCGGCGGTTCCGGCGGACGTCACGTTGATGACGTCGAATCCGACCTGAAAGATGTTCATGCCGGGGCCGTTTTTCCACGCCAGATACTCGATCCCGAGGTCGCGGAACGTACTTTCGCGGACCTCGTAGAGCTGGAACGTGAGCGTGATCTGCGGCGCAGGACGGTCCAGGTAGCCGAGGAACTGGTATACGTACTGCGTGTTCGAACTGTTGTCCTTCCAGTAGATCTGGTTGGAGTTGCGGTCCCAGGCGTACACGCTGCTGTACACGCCTTCGCCGATCTGCGAATCGACCAGCACGTTCAGCAGCGCCTGCCCGGACCGGTATTTCGGACGGTAGACGGCACGCGTGATGCCCGTCCCCTTCACGATGTCGCCGGGGACCTTGCCGTCGATGAGGACGTTCCGGTCGGCTTTCGCGATGAAGTCGTCCACGTACGGCATCATTTCGACGGGACACGTCACGGTGAGCATCTGGGCGTTGTCCGCGCCGTACTCCACGCAGTTCACGGTGGAGTTCATGTTGTAGCGCATCACGATCCCCATCACGAACGGCGTGATGTCGTTAGCCTGGATGTATTTCAGGCGGTAGATCTTCGACACCATGTAGTCCTGGGCGTCGTCCTGCACGAAACGCAGAGTCTGGGTCGAGGCGTCGTCCGCGCCGCCGGACGCGGTCTGTCCGGACAGAGCCGGAGGCAGAACGGCGAACGCGAACAGCGGGATGCACCGGGCGAGTTTGAGCATAGTACCCTCCTTTTGGTTCGGTCAACTCTATCAATGCAATAGAGAAGTCCCTTTTTGCTTTTTTGATGGTTGTGCGGATGGATTTTGATGAAAAACCGCATGCCGATAATATACCGCGGATTCCGGCATTTTCAAATATGCGAAACTTTTTGAGTGCGAAAGGATAATAGCAAAAATCATGGGGCGGCGGGATGTCGGCCCGGGGCCGGGACTTTTGCGGACTTGTTTGCATTTTGCAGTTGAAAAACGTTGAAACCGCCTGTATATTAATATTTACCCTTTATAAAAGCAAGACGAGGGGGCTTTTTTGTGGCCAAAGATCTGACGAGGGGAAATCCCCTGAAAATCATTCTGCTCTTTTCGATCCCGCTGGCGATCGGAAACGCCTGCAACCAGCTGTACACCATGGTCGACCTGATGATCGTGGGGCGCTGGTGCGGACCGGACAAGCTCGCCGCGGTCGGCAATGCCGGATCGGTCATCTTCATGCTGCTCGGGTTCTTCTGGGGACTTCCCGCCGGGTTCACGATCATCACGGGACAGAGGTTCGGCGCGAAGGACGCGCCCGGCGTGCGGCGTTCGTTCTGCGCGTCGATCGTGCTGTGTTCCGCGCTGGTGGCGGCGGTCACGCTGGTGTTTCTGGCGTTCCTGCGGCCGATCCTGGTCGCGATGAAGACGCCGGACAATATTCTGGAGGATTCGTTGAAGTACCTGCGGATCATCGTGGCGGGCACGCCGTCCATGACGTTCTATCTGCTGATGTCGTTCCTGATGCGCTCGCTGGGCGACAGCAAGCGCCCGCTGTACGTGATCGTGTTCTCGTCGTTCCTGAATGCCGCCCTGGACCTGCTGCTGGTCTGCAAGTTCAACCTGGACGTGGCGGGCGCGGCGTACGCAACCGTCTTCTCACAGTTCATCTCCGGCGTGATATGCCTCGGGATCATCCTGAAGAGATTCCCGGAGCTCCTGCCCGCGGGCCGTTCCGACTGGCGCATCGACTGGCGGTTCTACTGGGAACATCTTCGCGTTGCGGTTCCGATGGCGCTCCAGTTCTCCGTGACCGGGCTCGGCTGCGTGATCCTTCAAAGCGCGTTCAACCAGTTCGGATCGGGCACGGTGGCGGCGACGACCGCCGCGGGACGCCTCGAGGGCCTGATCTGCATCCCGTTCTTCGCGATCGGCACGACGCTGGCGGCGTATACGGCGCAGAACAGCGGCGCGAACAACTACCGGCGCATCCTGGTCGGCGTGCGCAGCGGCTGGCTGATCACTGCGGTCATTTCCGTGGTCGGAGCGATCCTGATGATGGTGTTCAGCGCGCAGCTGCTCCAGATGTTCCTGGACATCGAGGCGTCGCCGGAAATCCTGAAGGCGGGCCGCCAGTACATCTTCACGGTCGCGCCCGCGTACATCTCGCTCGGCATGATCCTGATCTTCCGCAACACGCTTCAGGGCATGGGGTGTTCGCTGGTGCCGCTGCTCGGCGGCGCCATGGAGACGGTCAGCCGTATTTTTACTGCGCTTTTCCTTGCAAAATGGTTCGGCTACACCGGCGCGTGTTTCGCATCCGGCATCACCTGGACGATCACCGGCGTGATGCTGCTGGTCTACTACGTGTACGAAATCCGCGCCCGTCTGAAGGGCAAGCGCACCGATGTCGGCGCGAAGCATCCCGTCGGACTGGGGCGTTCCTGCAAGTGCGCGAAGAGCTCTCGTCCGACGTAACGAACGGCGAATCAAGGAAAAAACGAGAGGGTCAGCGGCGGATCCGGGTATATAATTCCGCGCCGCCGGGCATCGGTTCGCGCCCGAGCGAGCCGCGTTTTACCAGAGCATCCAGAGATGCCTGCAGACTGTTCCCCCAAAGAGACACGGCCTGCGGCAGATAATCGGGGTTTCGCTCCGGCGGCCGCGCGTACAGACAGGTGAATCCGCCGTCGTCCAGCAGCTTCAGCAGGCCGTCCGCGTCCGGGATCCTGCCGCCGGGGAAATACTTGTCCTGGAAGAACGGCGTGCCGATCTCGCATCCGCGCGGGAAGTACAGCGTGCGTTCCTCAAGGATCAGCAGGCACTTTTCTCCTTTTGCGAGGCGGTTGCGCAGGATATCCACGGCGGGAAGCATGCTGTCCCCGGTGCGTCCGTACAGGACGTCGCGCCGTCCATCCCCGCCCGAGGCCGTCGCGCGAAGATTCGCGCCATAGCTGGAGATCACGGGCGGCGGGAAGGAGAACACGGAGAACGCGACGGCGGTCCACAGGACGACACGTCCGGCGCGTCCGCGGAAGATCGGGAAGGTGTTACGCATGATGAGGGCGAGGAATGCCAGCGCGGGGATCAGGAACCGCGCCTGCGGCGAAGACAGCATCCATGTCACGAAGAGGAACGCCAGCGGCAGGAGTGCCGGATAAATGCGTTTCGGGCGGCGCCAGAGCGCGATCAGGACCAGGAACGCCCAGAGGAGCGTCTGGAGGCCGTACACCCCGTCAAACATCCTGGAAAGCGCGGGAAAGGTCAGCCCCGGCAGAAGCAGGATCAGCGTCACGACGGAACGACCGGCAAACTTCTCCGTTCCGAGCAGATGATGGTATTCCGACGTCATCGCCTCCGGCGCACCGAAGATACCGGCGAGGTACGGATAGCATGGATTTCCCGTCGCGATCCATGGGCGCTGATAGAAAAGCAGGGCAAAAAGAGCGCCCGCAAGCGCGAAGAACAGGGTGAACCGGACATGTCCGGAACGTTTCCGAAGCAGGACATACAGCAGGAGCGCGGCTCCGGCGAATCCTCCGGTCAGCTTGACCGCGGCCATCGCTCCGGCCAGAATGCCGCATGCGGCCGCGAATCCGGGCGAATCGGAGCGTTTTCCGGGCGCTTTCAGCGCGGCGTCTGCGAGCAGGAGCCCCGCGGCGAGGAGCGACCCCATCAGCGGTTCGGCATAGCCGGAGATCAGGACATGCACCGTCAGCGGCGCGATCAGGAACGAACCGGCGAAGACGCACGCGCCGATCAGGTTGCGCTGGACGCCGCCGTATGCCAGAAGCGTCAGCGAGGCGAAGAAACACGCCGCTCCGCCGTACAGTAGGAATTTGACCGCCGCCAGCCCGCCGAACTTCATCATCGGCACGTACAGGAACTGGGGGAGCATCGGGAATCCGGAGTACGGCAGATCGCGGTACAGCAGGACGCGTCCGTCCGCGAGCCAGCGCTGCGGCACGGCGAGCTGGTACACGCATTCGTCCCAGCTCGCGGGATACTGGAATGCGCCGATCGAGAGGAAGAGCAGGGGAATGAGGACGATCAGGACTGCGAACGGCATCCGGTCCCGAACTGAAAACGAGGGGAAGACTTCTTTTCTGAATCGGATCAGGCATCCGATCCCGGCGAGGACCGGAAAGGGGCAGATCGCGCACGGGAGCCTGCCCGTACCGAGGCTCATCAGGACGGCCGCGCAGAAAAACGCGCAGACGGCGAATCCGGCGGCGAGGGAGACCATCCAGAGCGTCAGGCCGCGCATCAGGCCGCGTCCGAGGCCGCAGACGCGCAGGAATCCGTATCCGGTGCCCGCGAATCCCGCCGCGAAGACGAGCGCCACGAGGACGGCGGGAAGGATCCCGCCGCACAGATGCGCCAGGTATTCGGTCATTCAGCCGCCCCGCGGATCACGGGCGTCACCAGACTTCACCCTTGGATTCGTAGTATTCGGCCACGTGCGGGACCACGGGCTTGATGAGCTTCTTGATCGCCTTCGCGTATTCGCGGATTTCCCACTGGGCGTGTTCGCTGTCGCGCAGTTCCAGGAAATGGATCAGGTTGCTCAGGTCGACCGTGCCCCAGAAGGTGACCATCATGTTCTGGGAGAGCACTCCGCGGGCCTGTTCGCGGCAGACGCCCGCGGCGAGCAGGGATTCGTATGTCTTCAGCGACTGCTCGTTCTGGGCGCGGATGACCTCGCGGAGCGCGGCGTCGTCGAAGTCTTCGCAGGCGACGGACGCCTGACGGTTGTTCTCGGCCTGCTTGCGGAGTTTCGGCGGCACGTAGAATTCCATGTCGATCTCGGTGTAGCGGCGCGAGATCTCGTTGTACGACCAGGTACGGTGACGGTGCCACTGGCCGCGCACGAAGAGCGGACAATGCACGCTGAACGTGAAGACGATGTGCTCCAGCGGGCTCGTGTGACGGTTTTCGATCAGGTAGTGCAGCAGCGCCACGTCGCGCTCGTCCATTTCCTGCCGGATCTTGCCGAACGAAACGCGTGCGGCATTCACGATCGTGGTCTCGGTTCCGAGCGTGTCGATGAGGCCGACCCAGCCTTGTCCGTCGAGTACTTTCACATGATTTTCCGGTGGCACGTTCACGTGTGTCAGAGCCATTTCAGTCTTCCTTCCGCTTGAGATATGTTTTGATTAAATAGTGTTCGCATCAATATACAGTCGGTCCGGCACAAAATCAAGCCGTTTTCCGGCTTTCTTTCATCGAAAAATCGGAAAAGTTCTTTTCTGGTGCGAGGTCAGCCCGTTTTCGTGCGCGAGCGCAAGCCGTGCACTGCCGCAGTGGAGGCGCTGCCTCCAAAAAAACGGGCCCGGGTTGAAAAGCCCGAGCCCGTTCGATTGTCTTGATGCAGTTCAGTCTGCCTGGAAAGCTCAAAGCACACTGAACGCGGTTTGTGTTCAGCGACCGCCGGGGCGCTGGCCTCCACCGAAGCCACCCTGGCCTCCGCCAAAGCCGCCGCCGAAGCCGCCCTGGCCTCCGCCAAAGCCGCCGCCGAAGCCGCCCTGGCCTCCGCCAAAGCCGCCTCCGGGACGCTGGCCGCCGCCGAAGCCACCCTGGCCGCCGCCGAAGCCACCCTGGCCGCCGCCGAAGCCACCCTGGCCTCCGCCAAAGCCGCCACCCATGCCGCCGCCACGGCCGCCACGGCCGCCGCGACCGCCGCCGGCACTGTCGCCCGCGGCCTGCGCGATCTTGCCAAGTTCGGTCGGGATATCGATCTGCTGCGGGCATCTTCTGACGCAACGGCGGCAGCCGATGCAGGCGCTGGCCTTCACTGCAAGCTTGTTGTAGGCTTCCTTGAAGGCGGCCTCGTCCTTCTTTTCACAGAAGTCGTTCCATGCGGTGAATACCGCGGGAATCTCGATCTTGACCGGGCATTCATTGACACAGTATCTGCAGGTCGTGCAGGGGACGCGGCTCTTGGAGACGCCCAGATACACGTCGCGGGCCTCGTCCAGGACTTTGCGTTCGGCGTCGGTCAGCGGCTTGAAGTCGGTGAAGGTCTCGATGTTTTCCTTCAGCACTTCCATCGTGGTCATGCCGCTGAGGACCGTGAGCACGTTCGGGAGCGAAGCCGCATAGCGGAACGCCCAGGACGCCGCGGAAGCCTTCGGATTGGCCTTCTTGAGAACCTCGACGGCTGCCGGAGTGAGGTTGGCGAGACGGCCGCCCTGAAGCGGTTCCATGATGATGACGGGGATGTCCTTCGAGGTCAGGAACTCGTACATGCGCTTGGCGTTCTGCGCGTCCCAGTCGACGAAATTGAGCTGGATCTGGCAGAAATCCCATTCGTGCGCGTTCACGATGGTCTCAAGCGCTTCCGGGGAATCGTGGAAGGAGAAGCCGAGGAGTTTGATCTTTCCGGCTTCTTTCTGCTTCTTGAAATAATCGTAGAGCTTGAGATTCTCGAAGGTGCGGAAGCTGTTCGCGTTGAACGCGTGCATCAGGTAGAAGTCGAAGTAATCCGTCTTGCAGGCTTCGAGCTGGCCTTTGAACGTGGTTTCCGCCTCGGCGGCGGAGCGGAGCGACCAGAGCGGGAGCTTGGTCGCGATCATGTAGGATTTGCGGTCGTACTTCTTCATCGCCTCGCCGAGGAACTGCTGGCTTTCGCCGTTGTGGTACGGCTGGGCGGTGTCGAAGTAGTTCAGACCGGCGGCCATGGCCGTGTCGACGAGCTTCTGCGCTTCTTCGCGGTCGATCTTGCCGTTCTTCTGCGGAAGGCGCATCATGCCGTATCCGAGGAGCGGGACTGTGAGGTCGGTCTTCTTATACTTGCGGCGCGAAACTTTCTTCGAAGCGTCTTTCGAGGGCTCTGACGATTTCGCGTCGGCCGGAGCGACGCCGGTCTGCGCGGCGAGGCGGGACATCGCGGCGAGCGCAGTGAGCGTGGCGGTCTCTTTGATAAACTCTCTTCGATTCATATAAAAACCTCAACTGGTGTTCGGTTGATAATCGTGGCTCGACGAATGACGCGTTATCCCTGGATCGCAGCGGGTTTGTGCTTCACGATGGCCGAACTCACGATCAGCATGCCGATCCACACGGCGAGGATGAGCGCGGTCATGGCGCCGCCGACGGTCGCGATCTCGCGCATGACTTCAGCCGCGTTGCCGTCGCGGACTCCGGTCAGGAACGGGAACTGGAAGATGATCTCGCCGTGCCAGATGTGCTCGAACGCGAGCAGGGCGCATCCGCCGAAGGAGAGCTTTTCGAGCCAGCCGAGTTTCGTGGCCCAGCTGATGGTGTCGGTGTTGCCGGTGTCTTTCACGGTGCGGCGGACACGAGTCCGGCGGCGACTGCGGCGGCGAGGGGAGCGGTGAAACAAGCCATTTTCTGTTCCTTTCATGGAAACGCTGCCTCATCATAAGGCAACTTAGTTCAGATATTGTGTGTAGAATCCGTGACAGGATGCTTCTGCATCCCCTGCAGTTGCTTCGTGCGGCCGCGGGTTCTCTTATTTGCTATACTATATCACGCGTAATATAAAAATCAAGCCGCTGTTTTCACTTTTTCTTTATTATCTTAGGGGAAAGAAAACAGCACGGCGTGAGTGACATGAGGCCGATAAAGCCTTGCTCCGGACACATAAAAAGACGGCTTCGATGGGGAATCGAAGCCGTCTGCATGAACTGTGTCAGGAGAACACTGGCGATGCCGCGATCGGCGGAACCGCGTCAGGTCCATTCTCCCTGATTATTTCTTGCGGCAGGAAGTGTCGTCCGGGCAATCGTTGCCGGCCTTGCGGTAGTTGCAGTCCGTCCAGCTGCCCCAGCCGGTGGAAGCCGCGGTTTTCGGGGAGTCGCTGTAGGTCGTCTTGGTGACGAGGTTGAACGTGCTGGTGCCCGGGAGAGTCTGCTGCGGCTTGATGTGTCTGGCATGGCCGTCCAGATAGAGCTCGCCGGCGGTGGTGTGGGAGGAGAGACGCTTGAGGATGGCGATGTACTGCTGGATGGGGCTGGCGGAGCCGGGGCTGTTGACGTCGGTCTTGGAGAACTTCGCGGTACCGATGTTATTGCTCGAGGAGGCGTTTTCGCCGATGATGATCAGGTCGGAAGCGGTGAAGACGGACGTGGTCTTGTTGCCGCTGATGTAGCCTTTGCTGCCGTCTTTCGTGGCGAGTTTGCCGTTGGGGCCGAGCATGTTGGGGATACGCGGATGAACGGCATCCTGCAGGTTGTTGAGGCTGTAGGACTTCTTGTTTCCGCCGGCCGCCGCGCTTTCGCTGGAGGCGTCGGCATCGCAGAAGAAGGAGTTCTTGAACGGGGAATTCTTGTCCGGATCCTGTCCGAGGGCCGAGATCAGAGCTCTTTCCCAGCTGCAACTGGAGCCGGTCTGTCCGTCGGTGAGGGCGGGCATGTAGTCGTTGTAACTGGTTGCATACATCTGGTACGCCTTGGAGAACTGGCCGAGGTTGCTGATGCAGGTCGCGGTACTTGCACTTTCACGCGCACTCTGCAGAGCGGGCAGCAGCATGGACGCCAGGATCGCGATGATGCAGATGACGACCAGCAGCTCAATGAGGGTAAACGCCTGTTTGCAATGTTTCATTTTGAGCTTACCTTTCAATTGGTTTTGTTTTGTGTATGTTATGTTTGTATGTTTCGGGATTCAGGCGTGTTTCCCCGCCGGGAAACAACGCGCATTATATATTATACCGGATTTCCTGAGAAATGCAAATAGCAAATCGTCAAAAAAGCGGAAAAAATTCGTGGTTTTTCGGAAAAAAACGCGGTTGCAATAGGTTTTAAAGAAAAAATCCGATGGCCGGACATTATTTTTTCGCCGTATACGGATCGAACTTGTAACCTTTCTCCTCCTTCATGATGTAGCCGATGCCGGGGAACGGGATATGAGCGCCCAGCACGATGTTGCCTTCCTTGCTCATGGTCTCCAGAAAGGCCACGCGGGTCTGGTAGGCCTGCTTCTGGTCGGCGTCGAACGAAGCGCAGTATTCGGGATGGGCGACTTGCAGGTCGACCGCGTGCATCACGTCACCGACGAAGCGGAGCTTGCCCTGGCGGTAGTAGCAGTGGCCGGGGGTGTGTCCGACGGCCTTCACCGCGTACAGTCCGGGCACGATGGGTTCGCCGAAGTTCAGTGTCTGGATTCGTCCGTTGTAGGCGTCGCGGAACTGATGCAGGAGTTCGGTCGGTTTCTGCTTTGCGATGATTGGGCTCCAGTGTTTCCATTCCTCGTAGGACATGTAGACCTTCGCATTCGGGAAGACCGCCTTGCCGTCCTTGTCAACGAGGCCGCCGACGTGGTCCGGATGCAGATGGGTGAGCAGGATGTAGTCGACCCCGGTCGGACGGATGTTGATGCTTGCGAGCTTTTTGACGAGCGAGCCATTCGGGTCGAAATTGCCCGCGTCGATGAGGTAGGTCTTGAAGTTGTAGCGCATCACGAAGCAGTTGACGGATGCAGGGTACTCCTTTTCCAGTTTGTCCTTCTTGAGGGAGGACGTCTTGGTATAGTCGCTGAAGAGCGTGCCCTTCATCGTCGTGGCCTTGTCGCGGATGGCGTACACCTTCACGTCGTTGGCGAATGTGAACTCCTTCACGTCGGCGGAGTCTGCCGCGAATGCCGCGGCTCCGGCGAAAAATATGGCGGCGACTGCGGTAAACAATTTCATATCGCACCTCGTGGTTCCTGTCATGCGTAAGAATCGGAAAAACATTTTTTCCAACAATATACTATAAAAAATCGAAAAATCAAACCTTGAAAAAAAAGAAAACACATCTAAATTAAAGAAATTTCCGTTTTCCGGTTCATTTTCGAACCGTTTTTCCCGTTTTCAAGTTTTCGGAGCCTTTTCATGTTCTGGGTCACTCTCCTACTTCTTGCAATCGCATACGCCCCGTGCAGCATCGGATTGTCGCTGCCCGTCAACAAAAAGTACCGTCCGCTCATCGCGCTGGGGCTGTTCTTTTTCGCAATTGCGGTCCAGTTCGTGATTTTTACGGGGATCCTGCCGCGCATTGCGCTTCTGATCGTCGCATGGTGTTCCGGCACACTTGTTTTTTCCACGCCGTTCTTCTTCCTGCGGGATATGATCCTGTTCGTCATGCACCTCAAAAAACGACGTATCCCGAACCAGAAATACAGCGTTTCGTTCATTCTGATCCTCTCCGGTTTCCTGGCGGCGTGGGGCGAATACAGCGCCGTTACGCCGCCGAAGGTCAAGCCCGTTGCGATTACGATCCCCGGCTTGCCGGACGCGTTCGACGGGTTCCGCATCGTATACATCACCGACACCCATATCAGCAAGGCCAGCCTGCCGAATTACCTCTGGACCGTCGTCTGCCGCGCCAACGCCGTGCATCCCGACCTGATCCTGCTGGGCGGCGACCTGGGCGACCTGAAGCCGGACGAGATCAGGCCGAACATGCACCAGCTCGGCGATCTGCACGCGAAATACGGCGTCTACTCGTCCCCCGGCAATCATGAGTATTACCGCGGGCTCGACGAGTGGATCGCGTTCCTCGACTCGGTCGGCATCGAAACGCTGTTCAATCAGCACATCGTGATCGAAAAGGACGGCGCGCAGCTCGTGATCGCCGGACTGCCGGATAAAATGCGCGGCAATAAATGGTATGCCGGACGCGAGGAACCGGATCTGGACAAGACGCTTGCCGGGGCTCCCGAGGGCGCTCCGGTCATTCTGCTGTCACATCAGCCGCGATTCGCGCATGACTACGCGAAATATCCGGTTTCCCTTCAGCTTTCCGGGCATACGCACGGCGGCATGATCGCCGGACTGCCCGCCTTATTGGTAAAAATTGCCAACAAGGGGTTCGTCTCCGGCAAATATCAGGTGGACGATATGACGCTGTACGTGAGCAACGGCGCGGGCCTCTGGAACGGATTCATGTTCCGGCTTGACGTCCCCCCCGAGATCACGGAAATCATTCTGCGGAAGCCTGAGGAGGCTGAGCCTCCACTGCGGTAGTGTCCGGCTTCGCTCGGACACGGACGAGGCATGACGGCTGTTATCTTCGATTCATGAGGACGTTCAGCACGCCCAAACCGGCGATCGCGGCTGTCTCCACGCGGAGCGTCCAGCCGCCGATCCTGAGCGGAACGGCTCCGGCGGCGAACATCGCGTCCGTTTCGGCGTCCGTGAAACCGCCTTCCGGCCCGACGAAAAACGCGACGTCGGAAGCTGCGCCGAGTTCGGGGAAGACGCCCGTCCGATTGGATCCCGTAATCAATACGCCGCAGGTCTCGCGGGCATGAGCGAGTGCCGCCGCGAACGGCATGGGATTTGCGACTTCGGGAAGGAACGGGTTGCCCGACTGCTTGCAGGCTTCGAATAAAAGGTCCATCCAGCGCCCGGAGACGGAGTTTTCGCCGGGCTGGACGACGGAGCGTTCGCAGAGAACTGGCACAAGCGCATACACGCCCAGCTCGACCGCCTGTTTCAGCAAAGCGTCGAGCTTCTGTTTTTTCGGCGGGGCGAAGTAGAGGTGCAGACGCCGCCCGGGCGGCGGCATGGTGCGCTTCGATTCCAGGCGCAACTGACGGTCCGCCTCGACAACGGCTGTTCCGAGCGTGCCGTGTCCGTCCAGGACCGCGACCGTTTCGCCGGGACGCGCCCGGAGAATGCGGAACAGGTGGGCTTCCTCCCTCGAATCGAGGCGGAAAAAAAAGCCGGATTCTGTCGAGGCGAGGTCGTCGAAACGGAACGCATGCATCGGGAAACCGGCTCCTTGTGCGTGAAAGCTGGAAATACGGAATCAGAAGACGAACTTGCAGTCGCCCAGACGGCGCGCAAACTCGTCGAGGACGCGTTTTTCATCCTCGATGCCGCCGCGCGCGACGAACGTGGCGCTGAAACGGACAAAGTGTCCGGCGTCGTCCCACGGCACGGAGCTGATGAGCTTGTTGCGGATGAGCCACTGGCTGAACGCCTCGCCGTTCTCGAACTGCGTGCCGTCGGCGGTGGCCTTCGGAGCCTTTACGTAGAGGTAGAAGCTGCCGGCGGGGACCTTGGCGTTGAATCCGAGCTTCTTCAGCGTCTCGACCATGCTGGCGAGGCGGCGATGGTATTTCTCGCAGATCGCGGGCGTGATGGCGGCCTGGTCGTCGAGCGCGGCGATGGCGGCCTTCTGGATCGCGAGGAACTGGCCGCTGTCGGCATTGTCCTTCACGGTCGCGAACGCCTTCACGGCGAGCGGATTGCCGCAGACCCAGCTGAGACGCCAGCCGGTCATGTTGAAGCCCTTGGACATGCTGTGGAGTTCCACGCAGCACTCGAATGCGCCGGGGATGGAGAGGATGCTCAGCGGCTTGCCGGAGAAGTTCAGCGGCGCATAGGCGGCGTCGCTCACGATGAGGATATGGTTTTTGCGGGCGAATTCGACCGCCTTCGTGAAGAATTCGACGGTGGCGGACGCGCCGGTCGGGTTGTTCGGGTAGTTCAGATAGAGCAATTTGGCGCGCTTGCGCTGGTCTTCCGTGAGGGATTCCAGGTCGGGCAGGAACCCGTTTCCCTCGAGGAGCGGGAGCTTGACAACCTCGCCGCCGAGGTATTCCGTCCAGGTGCCGAGCACGCCGTAGCCGGGGACGGTCAGGACGGCGATGTCGCCGGGATTGATGAAGCAGGACGGGAGGAGCGTGAGGGCGGACTTGCTGCCGATGGCGTGGACGATCTGCGTGTCGGGATCGAGCTCGACGCCGTACAGAGCCTTCATGTAGCGGGCGGCGGCGGCCTTGAAGTCGGCGCAGCCGTTGTCGGCGTAGGTGCGGTTTTCCCATTTCGCGGCTTCTTCCGCGAGGCGGGCGACTACGGACGGGAACGCCATGTCGTCGGGTTCGCCCACGCCCATGTCGATCAGCTCGACGCCGGGGTTTTCCGCGGCGGCGGCGCGTTTGGCTCGTTTGATCTTCTCGAATTTGTAGATCTTGGTGTCTTTGCCGAAGTTGGAACCGCCGATCCTGGCGGCGAAATTCTGCTGGAGGAAGTTTTCCTGAGACATGGCGTACGGAGTCCTTTCTGGTTCTGAAAAACAAGCAAACAATAATATAGCACGCACGGAAGGAAATGCAAACAGAGAATGCTCCGATCCGCTCAAACGGTGCTGAATCCGATGGAACAGAACAGGGGCAGGGCTGCCCCCCCCGTCAGCTCTTCGGCGTGATGCGGCCCTTGTCGATCATTTCCTGGAACGCGAACGCGAGGGAGGTCTTCGTGACGGGCTTCAGGAGGATGCCGTCGAATACGGACATGTCGAAGTTGTTCTGGTTTTCGACGTCCGCGGTCACAGCCATGATGACGATCTTGTCGCCGTTCGGCGCATTTCGGATATTCCGCGCGAGTTCTTCGCCGGACATGCCGGGCATCCACATGTCGGACAATACCAGGTCGGGCTTGGCGTCCTGCAGTTTCGACAGCGCGTCGGCGCCGGAGTTCGCCTGAACGATGTTGAGGTGGAATCCCTTCAGCATGGCGCCGAGGACCTTCAGGTTGATCGGCACGTCGTCGACGATGAGCGCGTTATAACCGTTCAGGTCGACTTTCGGAGTGGGTTTCTGCGGCGTCGCCGACCCGCTGAACGCATTCGCCGGGATCTGCTGTTCCGGGGCGGAGGCGTCGCCATTCTTTTCGGCGGCGCGATCCTCTTCGGTCGGCGTGATGTACGGGATGCTCTCGAAGACGATGGTGAAGACGCTGCCTTTCCCGACGTCGCTGTCCAGGTCGATCCGGCCGCCCATGGCCTTGATGTAGCGGTCGCAGATGGCAAGGCCGAGTCCGGACCCCTTGTAGACGTGCGTGTCGCGGACGGCGTCCTGCTGGACGAACGGTTCGAAGATCTTGTCTTTCTTGTCGGGATCAATGCCGATGCCGGAGTCGCGGATGGCGATGGCGAGGCGGCACTTGCCCTGTTCCAGTATCGTGCAGGAGACTTTGATGCCGACGTAGCCGCGGTCGGTGAACTTGAACGCGTTTCCGAGGAGGTTCACCAGCACCTGGCGCAGGCGCATGCGGTCGAGCACCACGTACGGGAGATCGTCCGGGACCACCAGCGGCTGCGCAAGCTGTTTCTTCTCGGCGAGCGATTTGAACATGGCGACCATGTCGGTGACGATCCTGCGGACATCGGTCTTTTCGTTCTGGAGCTCAACCTGCTCGGTTTCGAGCTTGCAGGTGTCGAGGATGTTGCTGATGAGGTCGAGCAGGGTATGACCGGCCACGGAGATGGACTTGAGGTACTCGAGCTGGCTTTCGCGCGGCAGAGCGCTGTTCTGCAGAAGCTCGCAGAACCCGATCACGGCGTTCAGCGGCGTGCGGAGCTCGTGGCTCATGGACGCGAGGAAGAGGCTCTTGGCCTTGCTGGCGTCCTTCGCCTCGCGGAGCGCGGCTTCCAGTTTGCGCTGGTTTTCGTTTTCCGCGGTCACGTCGAACCATGCCAGCAGAATGTTCGTAAGTTCGTTGCCGATCATGATCGGGTAGGCGTTGACCATGTAGTCCCTGCCGTTGAACGTCAGAGCCTTCACGTGCGGTTTGAAGTCGTTCAGGACGCCGCGGACCGGGCAGTCTTCCGGTGGGACTTTCGCCTTGCAGAAGACGGTGTGGCAGAGGTTGTCCCGGAGGGCGTCCGGGAATCCGAGCAGATCCTTCTGCGCCGCGGAATTGCGCTGGATCAGGTTCAGGTTGCGGTCCAGCAGGATGAGCGGCAGCGGGAGGTTTTCCATGATGAGCTGCTTCTCGTACTCGCCGCGTTCGAGTCTGGAGTGGATGAAACGGTATTCCAGCATGGCCTCCACGATGTGGGCCGTGCCTTGGAGGAATTGCAGATACAGGTCGGAGAATTCGTATTTCGCCTTCTGGTGAATGGATGCGATGTGACCCCAGAGTTTGCCGTCGATGAAGAGCGGCGAGAAGCACATGCTGACTTTTTTCGGGCGTTTGCCTGCTGTCTGCGCGGCGGAATCCGGCTTCATGAAGAGCGAGGCGGAGAAGTCGTTTATTACCACCGGCATGTGGTTTTCCAGCCTGGACATCAGCTTGTCGTCTTTCTGAGCCGGGAACGGGATGAATTTCTTGTCGTTGTCGATCGTTATGCTGTCGGATGCCTCGCTGACGAAAAGCTCCATACCCTTTTCTTCATAGTTGTACCGCATGATGCAGCAGAAATCCGCGTTCATGTGTTCCTTCACGCTGCGGACGATGAAGGACAGGACTTCGTTGGTCATATCGACGGCGGTGCCGTCGGCGGAGAGTTTTTTCAGGGAGGCGGCGAAGAGGTCATTCAGTCTTTCCTGACTGGCGAGGCCGGCCTTCAGTTCATTCTGTGCCTGAAGCAGGTCTTCGATGTCGTGCGAAATCCAGAACGCCGTGTCCCGCCCGAAGATCTCCTTGTTCTCGAACAGCGCCATTTCCACAGAACGGTGCCGGCTGCCTGTGGCCATTTGGAATTTCTGTGTTTCGCCGGTGGCAAAGACCTCTTCCCATGCATTGCGGAATGTCTCATCCGCGTATTCCGGGAGCTCGTTCACGGGAAAACGCACGAGGCCGCTGTCCTCGCCGAACTTGCCCACGTGGATGAAATGCGCGATGCCATTCCGGCTGCCGATGACGATGCGGCTCGGGATCTGTTTGAACACGGCGCGGAGGAGTTTCAGCAGACGCCGCCGGTAATGATCCCATATGGCAATGTAGCAGAGGAGCGCTATGACCAGTACAAGCGAGAATGTCACGGCGACCAGCGCGCGGGCGTTTTCCCGGCGGAACATGGACTGGCTGTCCATGCTGATCATCAGGTTTTCCGCATTGGTGTGCCGGCTGATGCCGAACCGCTGGAAACTGCTTGCTGTGATGATCTGCTTTGCTTCGACCGTTTCCCACTGGCCTCCCACGGATTCATCGTCCACCACGCAGCGGTCAAGCAGATTTATCAACTTGCCGATTGCCGTCGCGGACTGGCATACGGTACCGCCGGCGACGTGAAATGCGAACATCGAATCATGGACGGTGAAAACCGGAACGTCCGGATTGAGGCAAAGACGCTGCAGGAAGAACGACAGGGATGCCAGGTTCACGGCGTTAAGCCCGTACCACGAGTGGAACAGGACCACGGAATCCTTGCCGCTTTGGGTGACGCGCCGGATCATTTCGGGCGTATCCACTTTGCTGTTGTCGATGATCATGCAGTCCGTTTCAGGATGCGATTCGCTCAGAGCCTCTTTGACGCCGGCGATAAAACGTTCCCCTGTTTCCGTGTGTCCGGCGAGCGGAATGATACGTTTTGTTTTGGGGAAGACCTGGAAGATCAGGTCAATCGATTTTTCCACGGGATTGTCCAGGAATACGCCGCCGATATTCTCGCGTTTCGCGAATTCGGTTTCCATCGGCATCCGTTCAGTGAAAAGCAGCAGGGCCGTTTTTTCCGGGATCAGGCCGATATTTTTGTTCAGCAGAGGCAGAAGTTCCTGTCCGATGCCGATCACGGCCGCCACGTCGCCGCTGTCGAACAGCGGCTTCAGGCTTTCAAACCGGCGTTGGACTTCCTCCCGTGAGTCATTCAGTATATCGAATTCCTTCTGCATTACGATGTAGGAACCATCCAGCTCCGCTACGTGCTTCGAGACTGCGTTTGAGACATACACATGCTCCGCGTAGGAGGATGTGAACGGGAAAAGCATCAGGACGCAGCGGGAATGTTCTTCCTCTGCCGGTTCGGATTCTTCCGGCTTTTCCCCGGATTGCACGTCCGATATCTCTTTAACAGAATCTTCTTCTATGAATTCCTCTACGAGTTCCTCTTCCTCTTCGACCTCTTCCGTTTCCTCTTCGATTTCTTCATCCTCTTCCTGTGCGTACATCGGGACCGCAGACAGAATCAGAGCAAGGAAAAGGAACAGAGTCAACCCCCGGCGAAACATGGGAAGTATCTCAAAGAGAACGGACTTTGTGATATGCGGAAAACGTGTTTGCATGGCTGGTGAACATGAATTAGTTGTCCTATTATCTTGCTCAGAAAGCAATATACATCTTTGTCTCCGTTTTTTCAACAGGATTTTATCTGTTTTTTTCTGTTTTTTTGAGGATGCTCTGTCAGGGTACGTTTGAAATGCCATTGCCGGGTGCATTTTGCATCAGGCCGCGGCAACCTTTTTCCCGAAAAAAAGAACGATTATCTTCCGCTTTCCGGTTGAAGTTCCGGCATTCCGGCTGTATCTTATTAGGTTTGATGTTTTCGCGCCCGTACGCCGGGATTATGATTCGCTTTGGGGTTTTCCATGGAACAGCAGCAGGACATGCTTCAGACACAGACGGCGGAGATGCCACAGACCGGAGTTCAGACTCCGGAAGTATCCGCGTGTCCGCGCTCCGGACTCGGCCGTGCCGGATGGATCATGCTCGTGTTCGCGTTCCTGATCCCGTTCGTATGGCTCGGCGCGCTCCGTGTCTGCGTGATGAAGACCGGCGAGAACTCGCAGGATGCGCTGTACCACGCGATGATGGCGAAGCTCGGCCCGGAGGTGTATGCTGCGAAAGAGTTTCCCTGGACGCAGATGTCCGTATGGAAGGACCATTTCGCCGACAAGGAGCTGCTGTACCATGCCGGGATCAATGTCATTTTTGCGGTCGAAAAAGCCTTCGGCGCGGCATTGAATCCGCCGTTCCACGTCGCCGCGCTGTTTTATTCCGCCCTCGCGATCCTGGGCTGTGTTTTCGCGGCGGGGCGGCTTGGGGTGCGTCCGCTTTATCTGCTGCTCGGCGCGCCGCTCTTTTCCGTCATCGTGCCGAACTACACGTTCCGTCTTTCCGTACTGCGTCCGCATATTCTGTCCATCGCGTTTCTGACGTTTACGACCGGACTGCTGGCGAAGGGGCCGTTCCGGTTCCGTCTGGCGGTGGTCGGTGTGCTTTCGTTCTGCTTCGCATGGAGCTATTCGAACCCGCACTTCATCGTGATCATCCCCCTGATATTCGCTCTGTCGCGGCTGAAAAGCGGCGGCTGGCGCGAGCTCTGGCTTCCGGTGCTGTCTCTGGGCGGCGTCCTGCTCGGCCTCACACTCCATCCGCAGTTCCCGAATTCGTTCGTCATCTGGAAAGTCCAGTCGTGGGACGCCCTGATCGCACCGATGATGGCGGGTGTCCGTCTGTCGAAGCCCAGCGAAATGCTGGCGCCGCGCTTCGGATTCAACAGGACCGCCGCTCCGCTCTATCTTATGGCCTGGTGCATCCTGATGATGTTCGTCCGTCTGGTCGAACGCAAAGGTCTTAGGAAGACCGACCCGAACATTATCGCGGTCACGGTTCTGGCGGGCGGGTTTTCCGCCGGCATCTTTGTGGCGGTGCGTACTGTGGAATACGCCAGTCCGTTCGTCGCGATCGCTTTTCTGCTCCTCTTGGAGCATATGACGCGCGAAGGATTCCATCTGCCGCTGTGCAAGTTCAAATGGGGAACCCCGGTCCTGCTGGCCGTTCTTTCGGTCGCGCTTGGCATCTATTCCTCGTATTACTTCGCCAAGGAGTGTCCGCAGGTGCTGGTCCAGCCTCTGCCGAAGATGACCGCATTCCTGAAGGAGCACGTGCCCGCGGGACGTCCGGTCGTCAATCTGGACTGGAGCGATTTCCCGGCGCTGTTCTACAACGATACGGACCACCTGTGGCAGTGGGGCATGGACCCGATGTTCTCATATTCGAAGGACCCGCGTCGCACGCTGCTGCTGACCTCGACCACGCCCGGACTCGGCGGCGACCCGTACCCGGAGGACGTCTACAAGGCGTTCGGCTCGAAATACGGCGTGCTGCTCTGGCCGCGCATTTCCCAGGCGTCCTACCTTTACGACCACGGCTGGAAGATCGTCGAATCATACCTGGAACCGGGCGAGGAGGAAGGCTGGATCTTTGCGCTCGACGAACGCCTTCTCTATCCGCAGCCGGGCGGTTTCCAGAAACGTCAGAAGGAGTCGACCGACTCGATCGTGAACTGAACTTAACCAGACAATAAACATATAACTGAGCAGGGGAGTCCGCCGAGGCGGGCTGAGAGGAAGCCGGAGGGCTTCGACCCGTATGCGCCGTGCACGGCGCATGAGACCTGATCCGGATCATGCCGGCGAAGGGATTGGCCTATGGATGCTTTCCTGCTCAATAACGACAAGGAGTCAGGCATGAAAGCAGACAAGACCCAGATGGACGCCGCGAAACATGGCGTCGTAACACCCGAAATGGCGGCGGTGGCCGCCTCGGAATACCTCTCGCCGGAGTTCATCCGCGACGGCGTCGCGGCCGGTACGATCGTGATCCCGGCGAACGTGAACCACACCAGCCTGAAGCCGATGGGCATCGGCCGCGCCCTGCGCACCAAGATCAATTCCAATATCGGTAATTCCCAGACGTCCAGCTGCCCGAAAAACGAGTTCGAGAAGCTTGAAGTCTCCCTCAAATACGGCGCGGACACCATCATGGACCTCAGCACGCGCGGCGACCTGGCGCTCTTCCGCAAGGAGCTCATCAGACTGTCCCCGATCCCGGTCGGCACCGTGCCGGTTTACGAGATCGCCGCCCGGGCGGGCGCGGGCAAGTTCGACCGCGACACGATCCTGCAGGTTGTCGAGGACCAGGCGAAACAGGGTGTCGACTACATGACCATCCACGCCGGACTTCTCGCGAAGCATATCCCGGCGGCGCTGAAACGCAAGCTCGGCATCGTCAGCCGCGGCGGCGCGCTCATTGCCGCCTGGATCGGCGACCACAAGATGGAGAATCCGTTCTACGAGGCGTTCGACGACATCCTGAAGATCTGCCGCGACTACGAGGTGACGCTCTCCCTCGGCGACGGACTCCGGCCCGGCTGCATCGCCGACGCTTCCGACGAAGCGCAGTTCGGCGAACTCGACGTGATCGGCGAGCTGGTGCAGCGCTGCCGAGCGGCGAATGTCCAGGCGATGGTCGAAGGCCCCGGCCACGTGCCGTTCAACCAGATCGAGATGAACATGAAGCGCGAGCAGAAGGTCTGCGGCGACGCGCCGTTCTACATCCTCGGCCCGATCGTCACAGACTGCGCTCCCGGCTACGACCACATGGTCGCCGCGATGGGCGGTCTCGCCGGCGCGTACTGGGGCGCGGCCATGCTGTGCTATGTAACCCCGAAGGAACACCTCGGGCTCCCCGATACCGAGGATGTACGCCGCGGCGTCGTGGCGTTCAAGATTGCCGCCCATGCCGCCGACGTCGCGCTCGGCAGGCCGCATGCGCAGGAACGCGACGATGCCATTTCCGACGCCCGTGCGGACTTCGACTGGGAACGCCAATTCAGTTTCGCGCTCGACCCGGACCGTGCCCGCGAATACCGCCGCGCCGCGCTTCAGGAGAGCCACTGCGCCGAGGATGCTGCGTCCGGCAAATACTGCACGATGTGCGGCCCGGACTTCTGCTCCGTCCGCCTTTCGAACAAGCTCAAAGGTATGAAGGAATGAGGTGAAGACTATGCTGATCCGCTGTTTTTCCCGGGTGCGCGAAAAACACCCGCTCGTCGAATGTTTCGCGAACGTCGTCACCACCAACGGCTGCGCCAATATGCTGCTCGCGGCCGGTGCCTCGCCCGTCATGGCCGACGATCCGGTCGGTGCGGTTGAGTTCACGGAAAAGGCCGATGCGCTTTCCATCAATATCGGCACGTTCACGCCGACCTTCCGTGACGCCATCCGCGGTGCGCAGGAAGTTGCGCTCCGGCGCGGCATTCCGGTCCTGCTCGACCCGGTCGGCACCGGTTGTGCGCCGTCCCGTACGGAACTCTCTCTCGAAATCCTGAAACGCGGCGTTTCAATCGTGCGCTGCAACCGTTCCGAGGCGAATGCTCTGCTCGGCCTGAAAAGTGCCACGCGCGGCGTCGACGCCTCGGCGGACGATGCGATCACGGAGGAAACGCTCGACCGCGCCGTGGCGGACGTCCGTGCGCTCGCCGCCAAGTACAACTGCGTGTTTGCCGTGACGGGCGCGATCGACCTCGTTGGCGGCATGGACGGACGCGTCGCGGTCATCCGGGGCGGCCACGAGATCATGACGAAGGTCACCGGGTCCGGCTGCATGCTGTCCGCCCTGACCGCGGCCTATGCCGGGGCCGAACCGAAATTCCTGTTCGAGGCGACCGCCGCCGCGCTCGCGGCCTACGGCGTCTGCGGCGAGATCGCCTACGAATCCCTGAAGCCGGGCGAAGGATGCGGCACGTTCGCGGTGCGGCTCTTCGACGCCGTCGGCAACCTGGATGTGACCGCGCTCCACGAAAGGCTCGATTATGAAGTCCGTCAGGCCTGATTATCTCAAACTCTACGCCATCACCGACGACGGCCCGAACCTGCTCGAACGTGTCCGCCTCGCGCTCGAAGGCGGCGCGACCTGCATCCAGCACCGCGCGAAAGGCGCTTCCTTCGAGGCCGCCAAAGCCGACGCGCTCGCGATCCAGTCGCTCTGCCGTGAATTCAATGTGCCGTTCATCGTGAACGATTCGCTCGAACTTGCGCTGGCGATCGGCGCGGACGGCCTGCACGTGGGCCAGAGCGACACCGCCGCCCGCGAGGCGCGGCGCGCGCTCGGTCCCGATGCGATTCTGGGCGTTTCCGCGGCCACCGTGGCGGAGGCGGTCAAAGCGGAGCAGGACGGCGCGGACTACCTTGGCGTCGGCGCTGTCTTCCCGACCTCGACCAAGCTCGACGCGACCTGCGTGACGCATACTGCGCTCCGGGCGATCTGCGGCGCGGTGGACATCCCGGTGGTCGCCATCGGCGGCATCCATGCGGGCAATCTGCTCCAGCTCGAACACAGCGGCGTCGCGGGCATCTCGGTCGTGTCCGCCGTGTTCGGCGCGCCGGACGTGAAGGCGGCCACGCGTGAGCTCATATCGCTCGTGAACCGCGCGGATTTTACGCCCCCCGACGAAACCGGTATGATCCTGGATTTCGACGGGACCGTGCTCGACTCCATGCAGGTCTGGCTCGGCCTCGCGCAGGATTTCCTCCGCGCGAACGGAGCCGAACCGCGTCCCGATCTGGACGACAAGCTCGCGAACTGCGCCGACCTGGTCACCGGCGCGGCGTATCTTCAGGTGGAATACGGTCTGAAGCTCACGCCTGAGGAAACCTTGCAGGGGCTGCTCGACCTGTTGAACGCGCGTTACATGGCGTGTCAGCTCAAACCCGGCGCGGAGCAGTTCCTGCGCGAGGCCGGACGGCGCGGTTTCCGCCTCGTGATCGGCACCGCCAGCGACCGCAAGGCCGTCGAAGCCATTCTTGCAAAACACGGCCTGCTCGACCTCTTCCTTGACATCATTACCACCGGTGAGACCGGGCTCGACAAGAAGGATCCGGCGTTCTACTGGATCGCGCTCGAACGCCTCGGCACACGCAGGCGCGACACCTGGCTCTTCGACGATGCGCCGTTCTGCATTGAGACTGCGCATGCGTGCGGACTCCACACGGCAGGCGTGCCCGACATGTTCTTCTCCGGGGCGGAGTTCACAAGCGCCGACCGCGTGCTGAACCGCCTCGACGACTGGTTCAAAGCATGAAGACCGTGCTGTCCATAGCGGCGTCCGATCCGAGCGGCGGCGCCGGAATTCAGGCCGACCTGCGCGCCATCTCTGCACACGGTCTCTACGGGATGGCCGTGCCGACCGCGCTCACCGTGCAGAATACGCTGGGCGTAACCGGCGTGCTTGTGCTCGAACCGGAGTTTCTGGCGCAACAGCTCCGCACCGTGCTGTCGGACATTCGCCCCGACGCCGTGAAGATCGGCGCGATGCCCGGCGCGGACCACGCCCGCGTCACGGCTGAACTTCTGCGCGAGTTCGAGATCACGAACGTCGTGTTCGATCCCGTACTGGCGTCCACCAGCGGCGCCGCGCTCGGCACTGTCGAGGCCGTCGAACTCCTCGCACCGTGCGTGTCGCTCCTCACGCCGAATCTGCCGGAAGCCGCGAAGCTCCTCGGGCGCGCCTCGGCGGAACTCGCCACGCGGGATGGCATCGAATCAGCCGCGGACGAGCTTGCGGCGCGCTTCCGTACGGCGATCCTGCTGAAGGGCGGACACCGTACCGACGGTTCGTTCGACGATTTCTTCCGCTCTGCGGACGGTCCGGGCGTATGGCTTCCGACGCGGATCGCGCCGCCGTGCGGCAACCACGGCACGGGCTGCCTGCTGTCCAGTTCCATCGCGTGCGGCCTGGCATCCGGTCTGCCTATGCCCGAAAGCATCCGGCGCGCGAAGGAACGCCTCTCCGACGCGCTTGCACGCGGGCTTTCGCTCGGACACGGCAACAGCCCCGTCGATTTCCGTTGACCCCCTGAAATCGCCCCGCAATGAAAGGAAAGGCCCATGTCAGAACGCGATGAGAAGAATCTGCCGGAGTCCCAGCTGGATATTTCCGAGTACATCCCGGGGCACGACCTGACGGAAGACCGCGAACTCGAGCCTGGCATGAACGAGGTGCAGCGGAAGGAATTGCGCCGCCGCGCCGCTCTCCGAAAGAAACTGCTTCGCGTGATCCCGGCGGTCATCCTCGCGATTCTCATCCTGTCCGCCGTGGTGGATATGCATGCGGAAATGCCCGTCGTGGTGCAGTATATCTTCCTTTACTTCCTTTTCGAGGCCGTCTTCGCCGAAAACTGGATTGTCCTCGGCTTGTCGTTCGGGATGCTGGTCTGTTTCGGCCTCCTCATGGCGGGCTTTCTGAACCTGCCCCTCTTCATGTTTCTGACGTTCGTGTCCCTGATCCTGTTTCTCCGCAGCGAGAAACAAATCTGGCTTAAGGTCATGAACATCCTCGTCCTCGGCACCTGGGGACTTATGATGATCTTCATCATCCTCTTCGACGGCCGCGCCCCCCGCTGAACTTCATTTCTCATTTTCCCTTCCAGTAAAGGCACAAAAAAAGCCCTCCCGACAATGGGAGAGCTTGAGTGCGAATCCTAAAAGGAAGGGCTTTATTTGGACGGGCGGCGAACCGCCCATCCGGTCAGATCAAGTGAAAACTCACTCGGCCTTGGCTTCTTCGGCCTTGGGGGCCTCTTCGGCTTTGGCTTCTTCCTTCTTCGCTTTGGCCTTGACGGGCTCGTTGAGGAGCTGGATCAGGCACATGGGAGCGGAGTCGCCTCTGCGAGCCGGCATGTGGATGATACGGGTGTATCCGCCCTGACGGTCGGCGAAGCGCGGTCCGAGTTCGTTGAAGAGCTTCGCGAGGACGAGCTTCTTGGTCTGGGCGAATTCGGACGGGGTGTTGATTTTCAGCTTGGCGTAAGCGAGACGGCGCTTGTGGTCGCCGCCAGCCTTGGCCAAGGTGATGAGACGTTCCACGAAGCGGCGGAGTTCCTTGGCGCGGATCGTGGTGGTCTGGATGGATTCGTGTTCGATCAGGCTGCATGCGAGGTTGACAAGCATGGCCTTGCGGTGGCCGCAGTTGCGGTTGAGTTTGGCAGTATGTACGAGGTGACGCATGATATTAGTCTCCCGCTTTGTTCTTCACGGCCTTGGCGCGTTCGGCCTCGGCGAGAATGGCGGTTTCGAGTTCTTCGGAGAGAGTCATTCCGAGGGAGAGGTTCAACGTGGCAAGCTTTTCCTTGATCTCGTCGAGGGATTTCTTGCCGAAGTTGCGGTACTTGAGCATCTTGGATTCCGTCTTGAGGCAGAGTTCGCCGAGGAGCTTGATGTCCGCATTGTTGAGGCAGTTCTGGGCGCGGACGCTGAGCTCGAGGACGTCGACGTCCTGGGTGAGCAGCTTGAAGCGCTTCATATCCTCTTCGGAGATCGGGTTGTAGATGTCGGAGTCGGCGGCGTGGCTGCCGAGGAACGGGCGGAGATGGTCCTTGAGGATCCTCGCGGCCTTTTCCAGGGCGTCGTTCGGGGTCACGCGGCCGTCCGTGTGAATCTCGATGGTGAGGCTGTCCATTTCGGTCTCTTCGCCGACGCGCGTGGCGCTGACCTGGTAACGGACATAGGTGATCGGGCTGAAGAGGCAGTCGATCGCGATGGTCCCGAGCGGATGATCGGGGCGTTTGTTGCGTTCGGCGGGCTGCCAGCCGCGGCCTTTGGAGACCTCGAGTTCGCAGTGGAACGGGAAATCCTTGTCAAGCGTGCAGATGAGCTGGTCGGGGTTGAGGACCTCGACGGTGCCTTCCGTGATGATGTCGGCGGCGGTGACCGGGCCGGCTTTCTTCTTGCGGATTTCGAGGACCTTGACCTGATCGGAGTTCAGATTGAGTTTGACCTTCTTCAGGTTGAGGATGATCTCGGTGACGTCCTCGATCACGTGCGGAAGCGTGGAGAACTCGTGCGTGGTACCGTCGAAGCGGACCGCGGAGATCGCCGCGCCCTCGAGGGAGGAGAGAAGCACCCGGCGGAGGGCGTTGCCGATGGTGTGACCGAATCCGCTCTGGAACGGAGCGGCGGTGAACTTGGCATAGGTGTTCGAAGCGGTTTCTTCGTCCACGACGATTCCATGCGGCATCGGGAATGTGAGTACAGAAGCCATATTGAAGTACCTCCGGTATGTAATGTTGACTGGGTTATCGGTTCGGGGTTAAACTGGGCGGCCGGAATTCCGGCCCGGACAGAATAACGGAATAACCGTCAGTTGCGGCGGCGCTTCGGGGGACGGCAGCCGTTGTGCGGGACCGGGGTGATGTCCTTGATGCAGCTGACTTCCATACCGGTGGAGGCGATGCCTCGAACGGCGGATTCACGGCCGGCGCCCGGTCCTTTGATGCGGACTTCGACGTCCTTCATGCCGAAGGCCTGCGCCTTCTTGGCGGCGTCGGCGGCGACGACCTGGGCGGCGTACGCGGTACTCTTGCGGGAGCCCTTGAAGCCGTTCTTGCCGGAGGAGGACCACGCGATCACGTTGCCGTGAAGGTCCGTGAACGCCACTTTCGTGTTGTTGAACGTGGCATGGATGAAAGCGATGCCGTTGGGGATGTAACGGCCGGTTTTCTTGCGCTTGTTGTCGACCGCGGCGGCCTCGGCGGCCGGAGCTTCGGCTTCGGCAGCAGCCTGAGTCGCAGCTGCGGTTTCTTTGATTTCGTCAGACATAGTAGATCGATGACCTTTTCGTTGATTCGTTTACTGATCTCACGCGGATCACTTCTTGGCGGCTTTGCCTGCGGCGGCTTCGGCGGCCGCGGCCTTATCGGAGGCGGCGGTGCGGCGCTGCGTTTTGTCGCGGATGGCGCCGACGGTAACGCGTTTGCCTTTGCGGGTACGGGCGTTGGTGCGCGTACGCTGGCCGCGGGTCGGCAGGCCTTTCTTGTGGCGGAGGCCGCGATAGCATCCGATCGCCTGGAGGCGGCGGACGTTGATCATGATCTCACGGCGGAGGTCGCCTTCCACCGTGTAGTCGTTCTGAAGCAGAGTGGTAATGGCCGAGATGTTTTCGTCGGAAAGCTGGCTCGCCTTCAGGTTCGGGTCGATGTTCGCCTTGACGATGATCTCTTCCGCGATCGCGGGGCCGATGCCGTAAATGGCCTGGAGCGCGTACTTCACGCGCTTGTTCATCGGGATGTCTACACCTAAAATTCTGGGCATGGTGGGTTGTCTCCGTGCTTAACCTTGTTTCTGTTTGTGGCGGGGGTTGCGGGAGCAGACCACGCGGACCACGCCTTTGCGCTTGATGATCTGGCAGTTTTCACATCTGCGCTTGATGGACGAAGTGACTTTCATTTTCGTACTCCGATAGTTTGTATAGCGTTCGATTCCATGACAGTGCGCCCCGGGGATCATGCTCCGGTTCGCCTGTCATACGTGCGGTTGTGCTTTTGGAATGCACGGCAATCACCACAATTTGCCGCGAAACACACAAGAGCTAATACTATACAGCCCTTTCTCCCTTTTGTCAACCCCCCTCCCTCTTTTTTCGCTTTTTTTTTAGAAAATTTTGCTTAAAACCGAAATAATTCGGAAATATCATATTGTTTCGCCGTGTTCCCGAGGAGAAATCGGTTCCCGAGTTTTTGACGCAAAGCACCCATCTTTTCGTTCTCAGTCGACAGCAGAGGCGCACCAGAGGACACAGGAAGAAAACAGAAGGATCACCGCCAGTGTCGTGAAAATCACCATCAGGGTTCTCCGCGTGATGTCGGAGAGGACCGCGCGGACCGGATGCGCCGGTTTCGGCTGCGACCTGAAAGACACCCCGAGGCCCCCTGGTTTGTGCGGGTAGTTCCGATTGAAGATTTTTTCAACCCGTATCAGCTGGATCCAGGAAGCAAGATACAGCAAAAGCCAGGCGATGTCGAAGACGTTTACCCAGAACATGGAGGCGTCTTCTTTTCTGTTGTATTCGATCGGGAGAATGCCGAACACAAGCGCAAGGCCGAACAGAACGACAAAGAGGACCACCGCTTTGCAGACGGGGTCGGGATGAAAACTCTTAATTCGGTTCAGGATGTTCATGATATTTGTCTCCTACTTAAACTAATACCCTCGTTGGAGGCGGACTAATTCCAGCATACCTATTGCGCCCGCGTAGACCGGAAGACATACCACATCCGCAACGAGCGCCGAGGGGAACCACAGGGCTTTCCAGCAGATGGCCCCGAAAGATGGTTTCCCGTCGGTATGCGGACGTTCATCGTAAGCGTCACGTCTGTCGCCGTATTCCCGCATGATCTCCTCCCGCTGGCTTTCCCGGAACGGGTAAATGCTGTCGATCCACTCCCGAGACCCGGCGCTGCTGTGGCATTCGTCCCACGGCCGGAGCACGGTCAGGAGCTCGTAGCGGCTGCCGTCCGCGGCGACCGGAAACATGAAATACTGTTCGCTGTTGTTCGCAACCTCCCGCCGGGCGTGCCGCGGGAACCAGTCCTCTTTCTCGAACGGGCGGACCAGCCGGATGCGGAACGGCTGGGACAGGTAAGGCAGATGCCGGGGCTGCACCCGGAGCCGGAGCGTGTCGCCTTCGCGAAGGGGGAGTTCATCGGTCTGGATCTCGAATTCGTACTGACCGCCGGCGCAGAGGGACTCGCAATCTTTCCGGATCGCGTAGGCGAATTCCGACCGGGAGACGGGCGCCAGATAATCGGGCTCCGGCGCGTCCGGCGCAGTTTCCACGATCAGACTGCATCGCGAGAGGTTTTCCGGCGGAGGGGAAAGCGGAATGAACTCTTCCCAGTTCGAAACCGAAGTCCAGGCGGGCGTGCGATGAAACGATCCGTAGAACGGCAGCCAGTTGTACTTGATCGTCCGCTTGCTCCGGACGATGATCCCGTCGCGGCCGGGGGACATCATGTAGATGTAATCGGTGAATTCCGTATTGGTCGTGCCGAGGTCGTCAATGACCGAACGGGTCACGCACCCGGTGCAAGACAGCATCAGGACGCAGACGGACGCGAACGGCAGGAGGAACCGCCTGAAAAGCATATTGTGCATCATCGGAAACATGCCTGCTCGCCCCTTTCCGCTTATAGATCAGTTGCCGAAAGCATAGTTGAACAGCATGACGGCTCCGAGCGGGATATAGACCGGCAGAAGCAGCGTGTCCTCGACAAGCGCCAGCGGAAAACAAACGACTTTCAGACAGATGGCGCCTGCTGTAGGCTTCCCGCGCGGTTCGCCGCCGCCGAATCCCATCCACGGGGGACGGTAATACTCGTTTTCTCTCTCCTCGTCCCACTCCCTGCCGAAGGGCAGGGTGTCATGCTCCCCCCACCCGTAAAACGTCCTCAGGTCGCTCAGGAGCTCGTAGCGGCTGCCGTTCACGGCATAGGGAAACATCAGGTACTCTTCCCCTCGGGTATACAGATAGTCGATGTATTCTTTGTCTTCGGAAAGATGGCGCTTTTTGAGATAAGCCTCAAGGTCCGGGGGAAGGACATCCGGCCTCCCTCCTTTGCGAATGATGCTGACGCGGAACGGCTGGTCCAAGTGTTTCAGATCATCGGGCCGGACCCGGAGACGGAATGTTTCGCCGGCCTGCAAAGGGAGCTCGTCGACGTATGCCTTGAATTCATATTGAACCTTGGACGGGTCGTTCCTCTCGTCTTCGTCCATATCCCAGTATCCGGGCGGCAGAGGGCGGAGCTCCCCCGCCTTCGCGGGCGGCGCGTCCGGGTCGACCTCCACGATCATGCCGCATCGCGAAAGATTTTCCGGCAGGGGGTCCAGCGGGATCCGTTCCTCCACGGTCCTGACGGATGTCCACGCCGGAAAATCGTAAAGCGGCAGATAAAAGAACTGTTTCGTCCTTGTGGCCGTGAGGACGATTTCGTCGCGGTCGGGAGACATTTCGTAGCGGTATTCGCTGAATTCCGTGTTGGTCGTCCCGACGTTCTCGATGTCCGTAAAAATGCACCCCGTGGCGGACAGACCGACCGCCATGCACAGCACGGCAAAGAGGAGATTGCGGATGAGCGTCTTATCCTGCATAGGTTCACCTCGGATAATCTACAGGACGGATTCGCCGGAACAGACCCGGTAAAGCAGGTAAAACGGATAAACGGGGATCAATGCGACATCCACGACGAGCGCCGTTGGGACCCAGAAGATCTTCCAGCACCAGCCGAAAAAGCCGATCGAATGTTCGTTATCCTGTTTCACCTCGGCTTCGAGTTCGCGTGAGAACGGATGGAGATTGCGGAACCCCAAATCCGCATCCATCAGCGCCTGATAATGGCCGCCGTCCTGTGCGTACGGGAAAATGAGGAGATGAACCGTGGCATTTCGTTCATGGGCGTCATGAGCGTGCTCCGGCTGCGCCGATTCACCGGAAACGGTTCGGTATTCGGGATAAAACTCGTTCATGAGCCGGTCGAACGGCACGGGCAGACAAATCACGAACGGCTCGGACAGGAGAGGCAGATCATCGGGATGCACCCGCAGGCGAAGCGTGTCCCCGGCGGCAAGGATCGGCGGCGGAGCGGGAGAAGAACCGGCATCCCCGCGAAGGCGTTCCGCCGGCATCGAAAACGTCATGATCCCGTCCAATGCACGGAAACCGCCTCTCGCACCGGTGAACGGCGACTTATCCGCCCGCGCGGCGGATGCGTCGGGGGTCACTTCCAACTCAATGCGCATCAGGTTGTCCGGGACGGGATTCAGCGGAATCTGCTTCTCATAAGACTGGATCGTCTTTTTCGGCGCCACGCCGAACGGATGAAGAAACGGGATGTAATAATACTCTTTTTCCTTCCGGCAGAAAAAAACGATCTCGTCGCGGCTTGGGGAGAACCCGTAACGCTCTCCGGCGATGTACGACTTTGTCGAGCCGAGTTCGTCCAGGGTCATGGCGGTGAAGCACCCGGTGCAGAAGAGCCCGAGCGCCGCGGCGAGCGCGGCGAAGAGAACATTGCGGACGACTGTCTTTTTCCAGGTCATGTGATTGCTCCGTATGACTGTGTTTCTGTCATACTATATCACAACTATCCGAAAAAACAACCTAAATAAAAAAAATCAGCGGATTAGGACAAAAAAGTCGGCGCGATTGGATCGCGTTTCCCCCAAAATAAGGACCATGGGAGTGTCCGCGCCCGCCACGGCATATTCGGGCAGAAGCCGCGCGACAGGATCATACGGTATCCCATGCGTAAAATCTTTGCAAATCCGATATTGGATGTTGGATTTACAAAGATTCTCCTGCGACTTTTGCAACTGTTTACCGCAAATCTCCAGTGACTTTTGCGGTTGCAAGCTCAAAACTGGGATTGCATGCCGCGGCAAACAGGAGACGGAGGATCAGTGTCTTTTTCCCGGTCATGTGATTGCTCCGTATGACGTGTAATAAGGGCGGCGCTATTGGATCGGGCTGCCCTCTTCTTGAATCCCCTTGACTATCGCGTAAATGAGAAAGGTGGTTCCACCGAAAATGACGATTTCGCCGGGCAAAAGGATCACGTCCCCGACGATCGCGGACGGCAGACAGAGCGTTTCCCAGAGGACCGCATCCACGGTGGGGAACCGTTCCCCTGCCGCGCGTTCGTACTCGATCATGCAGACCTCTTCCTGGCTTTCGCGGAACGGATAAAGGCCGGGAAACCGGTTTGCCTCCTGAAAGTCCCAGTTTTTCTCCTCGATCTCCAGAAGATTTCCCCGTTCGGATTTCCCTGTACGACTGAGCAGCAGCGCTGCCGCAAGAACCCCCGACTTAGGCAACATGAGCATGCTTTGTGACCCACCGCTCTTTTGTTTCTGCGCGCCGTCCTGTTCTCCGTCCTGCTCCTGCGCTCTCTTCTGTTCGGCTTCTTTCCGTTTTTCCCCCAGGGCCTTGATCCGATCTTCCCGGATCTTCCGGAAAGGATTGACGGGCGTCATCTTTTCCGGCGCGAGGGTCAGGAGTTCATAGCGGCTGCCGTCCAGCGTGACGGAGACCGGAAACATGAGACGCTTTTCGTATTCCGGCGGAGAAGGCGCGGCGGTCTTTGTTTCCGGCGCGTTTTCCGGCGCGGCCCCTGAAGCGTTTTCCGGCGCGGAAACGTTTTCGTCCGCGTCCGTCGGGGCTTCTTCGGGATCGGCTTTCTTTGGGACCAGGCGGAGCTGGAACGGTTTCGACAGTCTTTCCCGGTCGTGGGGATGGATTTTCAGATAAAACGTTTCGCCCTCCCGGATCGGGAGCGATTCGACCTCCATCACGGCCGTCGGGAGATGGTCCGCCCACAGGAGACGCCCTGCTTCGGGATCGGTCTCCACGATCAGGCTACACCGTATCAGGCACTCCGGCATGGGGTCCAGCGGGATGCGCTCCTCCCAGGTCGAACTCCAGGTCCACGCGGCGTTCCTGTGGATGGACCCGTACAGCGGCAGGAAATTGTATGCCCGGTTCCGTTTGCACGTGAGGATGATCTCGTCACGGTCGGGCGACATGTCGTACCGGTAATCGGTGAACGTGGAGCGCTTCGAGGCGAATTCGCTGTTCAGGATACTCGCGGAGAGGCATCCCGTGCCGCAGACGCAAAGCGCCGCGGCGACCACGGCGAACAGGAGATGGCGGATCAGTGTCTGTTTCGAGTTCATGTGATCGCTCCGTATGACGAGTTTCTGTCATACTATATCACAACTATCCGAAAAAACAACCTAAATAAAAAAAAATCAGCGGATTAGGACAAAAAACGGCGGCGTAAAAGTTCTATGGCACGCCTACAGGATTTCGACGGAATTCCCAAACAGCTCAGGATGCTCCTGATACAATTGGCAGTCAGGGGAAACAAGAGAAACCCTGCGCCTGAGCAGAACGGTAAGCTCATTCAGAAATGCGGCTTGATCAAAAAGAGAAAAAGGCCGGGGCGGTTCGAAAAGAAACTCCAAGTCCGAATCATATTTCTCTGAACGACCGGCGATTTCACCAAAAACCCTGAGTGATTTTATATTGAACCGTCCGGCGATTTCCCGGATTTCAGCTTGATTGCGAAGCAGAAAATCAAGAGCATGTTCCTGTGATTGGTCGAATTGCTGTTTCGCGCTCCGGAATTCAGGAATTTCTTCGATCTGTTTCAGTGCTTGAGGCACATCCTCCTGCGCGATCGACCAGACGACATCCAGATCGATCCCGAAATAATGATGCGAGAGCAAATCGCGGAACTTCGCCATGTAGGACCAGTCAACGTTCGGATACTTTTCCCGAAAGCCCTGGGATAAGTTTTTGACGGCCTCGCCGATGATCTCAAACTTTCGTTCAACGGCGTCCTGCTGCATTTTCTTTCTCTGCGAAGAACTCGGCCTGACCGTTCGCCGTGTACGAAACGATATCGTTCAATGCTTCATGAATGTGCAGAAGGAACGTATCGTCCGAGCGTTTTTTCATAACAGGACGGCCTCGGACAGAACGGTGTTTCTGATGAACGGACTGAGTCCGTTTTTGGAAACGACGTCGACGCTGCATCCAAGAAGCTTTTCGAAGCCGTCCTGAAGTCCGAGCAAATCGCGGAACGAAACGCCTTTTTGCAGTTCGACCAGAAGATCGACGTCGCTGTCGGGCGTTTCCTCCTTGCGGGCGCAGGAACCGAACACATAAACCTTGTCGGCTTTGTGCTTCCTGGCGATCTCGTAGATCTCGCTTCTCAAACTGCGCAGTCTGTCGAGCTGGCACATGGTTTGTCTCCTGCTTAAAAAACGACTCGTTTCCGGTTCAATATCTTTAATTTACGTCCGAAACAGGAAAAAGTCAAATCCGATTCGAAAATCAAGAGAGTTTTCTTTTCTGAAAGCGATAGCTCGAGGACACAAAACGGCGGCGCTATTGGATCCCGCTCAACGGAAGAAGAATCGCGTACAATCCCACGCTCCCCACGAAATAGGCAGGCATGAGCACCGTATCCACGACGACCGCCGGGGGCAGACAGAGCGATTTCCAGAGGACCGCGTCCCAGGTGGGGAACCGTTCCCCGAACCTGCGTTCGTATTCGATCATGCGCACTTCATCCATCCCCTCGCAGAAAGGATAAAGATACCGGTCCGCCTCGCGTTCGTCCCATTCGTACGCCGCCCGGGTCAGCGATGCGCGGGATTGCTGACTGCCGATTAAGGACGGAAATATTTTAACCATAGTAAAATAAGAAAATTCGCCCCGTCCTTCTGTCTCCTTCAGGGATACCTCTTTCGCCTTTTGCCGGAAGGGATTCGTCCGCGGTTCCCCGGGTGCGGCGGTCAGGAGCACATACATGTTTCCGTTCACGGCGACGGGGAACATCATGCGGAGCTCGCCTTCCGGTTGTTTTTCCGGAGGACCGGCTTCTTCTCCCCGCGGGATCAGTTTGACCTTGAACGGCTGGGAGAGGTCGTCCAGTTCATCGGGGTGGACCCGGAGATAAAGCGTTCTGTCCTCGTTGAGCGGGAGCACGTCCGTGTTTATCACGAAGGGGGCGTCGTGCCAGTATCGCGGCGCGTCGGGATCCGGCTCCACGAAGAGGAAGCACCGTATCAGGCAGTCCGGCACGGGCTCCACCGGAATGCGTTCTTTCCAGGTCGAGTTCCAAATCGAGGGCGGCTGGAGGAAACGGCGGGTTTCCCACGCGCTCGTCACGGTGATCTCGCGGCGGTCGGGCGACATGGCGTATTTCGGCAGATCGAACCGGGACTCCTTCGCTCCGAACTGGCCTTTCAGCACGATCGCCGTGCATCCGGTGCAAAGGACGCTGAGCGTCGCGGCGAGCACGGCGAAGAGAGTGTTTCGGACGAGCTTCTGTTTCCAAATCATTTTTGCTCCTCTGATCGTGTCGTTCCGCGTCAGACGATGTATTTGTTCAGGATGGGGATCCTGCTTAACACGGAAACGAACAGGGCGCTGACGGAAAAGACCGCGGCGGACGCGACCGGGATCGAAACGAGGGGATGCGCACAGACGAACGAAAAGACGTCGAGCCGAATCAGGATGTAATTGAAGTACGCAAGAACAAAGAGGTGAACGAGATAGATGCCGAAACTCCATTTTCCGAGCAGTCCGGTCAGCTTTCGCACGCCGGGACCGGGCCGCCAGTCCCGAAACTGATACCGGCAGAAGACGAACACGGCGGCCGAGGCAAGAAGCGTGTTCAGGATGAGTGTGCCGAACATCCATTCCCCGGGGCGATGAAGCTGGTACCCGATCGCGCCGTTGATGGCGGCGGTCGCGAGGACAGCGAGGATCCCCGCGAGATATACGCCTTTTCTTGCGGCGGGTTTGAGCTCGTGCCGGGCCAGCCAGAAGCCGAGGACGTAATATCCGGAAAAGCCGACCGCGAGTTTGATCTCCAGACGGTTGATATCGGGCGTGACCGTGTCATGAAAGACCGGGATGAGGTCGAGCGTATTGACGGCAAAAACGAACACGAGGGAAAGAGCGAGGAAATAAACGGTGACGGTTTCGCTCCTGACGATGTGCCGCAGGACCGGCGTGACCATGTACAGTCCGGCCATCATGGGCAGAAACCACAGATGATATTTCCCCGCGACGGCCTCCCGGAAAAAAACGGAACAGGTCAGTTTGACGTCGTGGCCGTATTTCAAGGCGAACCAGTAATCGGTCAGCACATAGAAAACGGACCAGAAGAGATATGCCGTCGCCAGCCTCAGTATCTTGACGCCGTACAGTTTTTTCAGCGTGTATTCCCTGTCCGGATCCAGCAGGAAATGCCCGGAGACCATGATGAAGACCGGCACGCAGAACCGGTCCAGCGATTCGCAGAGATTGCATATCTGCCAGGTGGCTGTCCGGGTGTCGATCCGGTAAAAATGCTCCACTCCCGTGTGCAGGACGACGACGGCGAACACGGCGACGATGCGGAGGATGTCCGGCCAGATATCCCGCTGTTCCGCGATCCTGGTCCCATCGGTCTTTGTAATCTGTGTGCTGCCCGTCATAGAAAGCCTTTCCTGATATGCCGATTTCCTTGTAAATATATCCTCAACCCTATAATATTCAAGCCATTTTCCGTCTTTTTTGAGTTTTTGGGAAAGACGTATGGAAACAAATCTTTGCCGCATCATCGTGGGGGCATCGGCGGTTTTTTCCGTTTCCGGCTTTCATTTCCTGAAAAAAGTAGTATATTATATACTCAGTTATCATTCAGGAAACAAACCATAGAGGAGTCCCTGCTATGCTGAATACCGACGAGAACAAACTGATCCTCGGCCTCCCGAAAGGAAGCCTCGAAGCCGCCACGACCGCCCTTTTCGCGAAGGCGGGCTACAATATCAAGATCGATTCGCGTTCGCTGTACCCGACGATCAACGACCCGGAGATCGAGTGCATGCTGCTGCGTGCGCAGGAAATGGCGATGTTCGTGGAGGAAGGCATGCTCGACTGCGGTCTGACCGGATTCGACTGGATCCAGGAGACGGGTGCGCACGTCGTTGAGGTGTGCGAGCTGGTCTACGGCAAAGTCGGACGCAATCCGCTGCGCTGGGTGCTGGCCGTGCCGGAGAATTCGGACATCAAGTGCGCCGCCGACCTGGAAGGTAAACGCATCGCGACGGAGGCCGTCGGCATGACGAAGCGCTATCTGGCGGCGAACAACGTGAAGAACGTCCGCGTGGACTTCTCCTGGGGCGCGACCGAGGTCAAGCCGCCTCATTTCGCCGACGCCATCGTGGAGATCACGGAGACCGGCAGCAGCCTGCGCGCGAACCACCTGAAGATCATCGACACGCTCTGCACCACGACCACGCGCTTCATCGCGAACGAGAAGGCCATGAGCAACCCCTTCAAGGCCGCGAAGATCCGCCGCATCGCCATGCTGCTGAAGGCCGTGCTCAACGCCGAGGGCAAGGTCGGCCTCATGCTGAACGTGCAGGAAAAAGACCTGGACAACATCCTGAAGAAGCTCCCCGCGCTCCAGCGTCCGACCGTGTCCCCGCTCTCCGAAAAGGGATGGTTCGCGCTGAACACCATCGTGGACGAAACGGTGGTGCGCGACCTGATCCCGCAGCTGAAGGAACTGAACGCCACGGGCATCGTGGAGTTCCCGCTGAACAAGCTGGTCGACTGAGCGTCGAACTTCAATTTAGAGCAGGTCAAAAACGGCCTGCTCTTTTTGTGTAAGCCCGCAACCCCATTTCACCAGACATGAAAACGATCCTGCAGACAGTCCGCGAGATGCCGCCCATGGTGCATTTCCTGGGTGTCGTCGTACTGCTTCAGCTTGTGCTGTGGACGCTCGTGCCGAGCCTGCTGTACACCATCTTGCCGCTGGACTCGCTCGAGGCGGTCGCGTGGGGCAGCGGGTTTTCGCTCGGCAACGCGAAGCATCCGCCGCTCACGGGCTGGATCGCCGGGCTGACGGCGTCCGCCACCGGGCACGCCGACTGGCCGGTCTATCTGCTGAGCCAGCTGTGCGTGACGGGCGGGATGGTCTGCATCTACTTCATGGCGCGCGAGTATTTCGGGCGGGAAGAATCCGCGGCGGCGGCCCTGACGCCGGTCTTCATTTACTACTACAGCATCACGACGCCGGAGTTCAACGTGAACCTGCCGATGCTGCTGCTCTGGCCCGCGGCGGCGCTGTGTTTCGTCCGGGCGTACAGACACGATCTGATCCGCGACTGGATCCTGCTGGGCGTCTGTTCCGGCCTGTGTTTCCTCTGCAAATACTATTCCATGCTGCTTTTCCTGGCGTTCGCGGTGTTTCTGCTGCTCACGAAGGAACGCCGCCGCCTCATCCTGAGCGCCGGACCGTGGATTGCCGCCGCAAGCGCGTTTCTCGTGATTCTGCCGCACCTGATGTGGGCGTTCACGGGCGGCCTGGCGATGATGGAGGAATACGTGGAGGGCCGCATGGCGTTCTCGCCGGATGACACCTGGTTTCACCGGCATATCGCCGGAGTGCTGGTCATCCTCGGCACCGCGGCCGGGGTCGGCGCAGTCCCTCTTGCGGCGTTTCTGCTGGCGCGGCTGCAGTTCCCGCACAAACCCGCCGAATCCGGGCGGCGCGAGGCGCTGGTTTTCGCCGCCGTGATGATGGGAGTTCCGCTGTTCGTTCTGATCGTGATCGGTCTTTCCGGCAACGCCATCCGCGCGATGTGGCTGGTCCCGCTGTTCTTCCCGCTCGGCATCCTGCTGACGGCGCTGTTCCCGGCGGAATGGACGCCGGGGCAGACGTTACGGTTCCGCCTGGAAACGGCTGCGTTTTTCATCGCGTGCCTGATCGGGATCACGATTGCCGGAATGGTGCATTCCACGAACCGCAGGAACTTCCCCGCGAGACAGTTCGCGGCGGAGGCCGTGCGGCTGTACGAGGAGAAGACGGGACGTCCGTTGGAGGTCATGATCGGCGACGCGTGGGCGTCCGGCCTGATGCGTCACTATGCGCCCGGACATCCGCAGGGATGCATCTGGGACAACCGCGGCGAGCTGGAACGTCTTGGCCCCATGCTGAGGCAGTGCGGCGGGCTGGCCGTTTCGGACGATCCGAACGACATTGATTTCGCGGTGGAACATTTCGGGACGCCGGATACTCCGCGCATGTCGCTTCCAATCGAATACAGCGCGCTGTTCGGAAAAAAACGCACGAAAACGATCAATCTGGCATTTTTAAGCAGTTCGGCGGCAAAATAATTGCGAATCAGGGTTGATTCCCCGTCGAAAACGTGATATATTATATAGATATACCAAACCGGCGCATGCTGTTTATGCGGCCGGATCCCGGGTTCGGAAACTTCAACCAATGCCAACGTTTTTCAGGAGTCCCCTCCTTTGAATACTCTGTTTATTGTCCTGAGCTGTCTTGCGGCGGTCCTCATTGTGTGGGCCGTCCTGCTGGCCTGTTTCCCGTACGAAATCTTCAAGCTCATCATCACGATCCTGCGCCATACATGCTTCGTGGAACGCTTCGACGGTGAGGAAAATGTGCCGAAAACGGGTCCGGCGGTCTTCGTGGCCAACCATGTTTCGATCTTCGACTCGTTCATCATGATGGCCACCACGAAGCGGAAGATCCACTTCATGATGCACACGGAGTTCTACCGTATGAAGTTCTGGGGGCCGCTCTTCCGCCGGATGGGCGTGATCGAGGTGCCGGGTCCCGGGCCGAAGAAGATGCAGGAGTTCATGCAGAGGACCAAACAGCTGCTTCAGGACGGTGAACTCATCTGCATGTTCCCCGAGGGCGGCGTGTCCGGCAACGGCCTGATCCTTCGGTTCAAGAAGGGGCTTTCGCGGATCCTTCCCGCGGACCGCGACGTGCCGGTCCTTCCGGTCCGCATCGGCATGCTCTGGGGCAGTATGTTCTCGTATTACAAGGGCCGTTTCCGCTTCATCATGCCGCGCCAGTTCCCGATCCCGGTGGCCGTGGCGATCGGCAAACGCATCAGCCCGGACATCACGCCGTTCCAGCTCCGTCAGCTCATCTCTGAGATGGGCGCGGACGTGGAGAGCGAGGGATTCCCGAGCGAACGCACCATCCACTATGCATTCGCACGTCAGGTGCGCCGCCATCCGTTCCACTGCATGTACAAGGACGCGGATAAACAGGGGCCGAAGGACCTGGATACGCTCATCAAGGCGCTGATCTTCTCGCGCGTGATCCGGCAGCTGGACGAGAAGAACGACAGCAAATACATCGGCGTGCTCCTGCCGAACTGCGTGAACGCTGCCATCGTGCTCTACGGCGTGCTGTTCGCCGATCGCATCCCCGCGATCCTGAACTACTCCGTGGGCGAGGCCGTGCGTCAGGCATCCATCAAGAAGGCCGGCATCAAGCTCATCCTCACGAGCCGGAAATTCCTCGACAAGCTGCACCTCCAGCCGACGCCGGAGATGTTCCTGCTGGAGGATATCCGTCCGTACATCACGAAGAGCATCAAGTATACGGCGATCCTCGACGCTATCCTGCTGCCCTCGCGCATGCTGATGTGCCAGTACGCGCCGAAAACGTGGCGCGACAGCATGAACGACGCCGTGCTGCTCTTCTCCAGCGGGTCGACTGGCATGCCGAAGGGCATCATGCTGACCCACCACAACCTGAACTCGGACTTCTTCAATTTCTGGCGCAACGTGAACTGGACGCCGCACGACACGACCGTCGGCAACCTGCCGCTCTTCCACGCGTTCGGATTCATGATCGGATTCGTCCTGCCCAGCCTGTGCGGCACGCGCGTGACGTTCCTGCTGAACCCGCTGGACGCACAGGGCGTGTGCAACGCGGTGGAGAAGGACAAGCTCACGCTCCTGATCGCCACGCCGACGTTCCTGCAGACCTACATGCGCAAGCTGAAGCCGGGCCAGTTCAAGTCGCTCCGTTTCATCATCACCGGCGCGGAGAAGCTCCGCAGCGATATTTCCGAGAAGGTCAAGGAGATGACCGGGCTGACCGTGACCGAGGGGTTCGGCTGCACCGAACTCTCGCCCATCGTGGCCATCAACCTCGCGCCGTCCATTTTCACGCTCGGACGCGAATGCGGCAGGCCCGGAAGCATCGGCGCGCCGCTGCCCGGCATCCACGTGAAGATCGTCGATCCCGACACGTTCGAGGAGTTGCCTCCGAACACGCCCGGCCTGATGCTCGTGAAGGGCGGCCTCGTGATGAAGGGCTATCTGAACGAACCCGAGCTCACGGCGAAGGTCATCAAAAACGGATATTACAACACGGGCGACATCGCCACCATGGCCGAGGACGGCTATATCACGATCACCGGTCGCCTGTCGCGTTTCTCCAAGATCGCGGGCGAAATGGTCCCGCACGAGCTCGTCGAGATGACCGTGAGCGAGATCATCGGCAGCGAATCGCACGACGTGGCCGTAACCGGCGCGCCCGACGCGAAACGCGGCGAACGCCTCGTGGTGTTCTACTCGAATCCGAATCTGGATCCGGAAAAGGTCATCGAAGAGCTTCAGAAGAAGAACGTGCCGCCGCTCTGGATCCCGAAAGCCCCGGATTTCATCAAGCTCGAACGTATCCCGCTGCTCGGGTCCGGCAAGCTCGACCTTCAGACCATCAACAAGCTCGCCCGCGAACACGGCGACAAGATCTGACGGAGGCCGGACCGCATGAACAGCCACTACGCGCTCGTCGTTTTTTCAGGCGGGATGGACAGCACCACTGCATTGCTGTGGGCGCGCCGCGAATTCTCCGGCGTCTCCGCCGTGTCGTTTTCCTACGGAGCAAAGCACAACGCACGCGAACTGGCGGCGGCGAACATCATTTGCCGCAAACTCAATATTCCGCGCCTCGAGATCCCGCTTGATTTCATCGGAAAATACTTCCATTCGTCCCTGCTCAAAACGGGCGGCAGCATCCCGGAGGGCGCGTACAACGAGACCAACATGGCGTCGACCGTCGTGCCGTTCCGCAACGGCATCATGCTGGCCGCCGCGGCCGGACTCGCGGAGGATTCCGGGTATTCCGCCGTGATCCTCGGCAACCACACCGGCGACCACGCGATCTATCCCGACTGCCGTCCGGAGTTCATCGACGGCATGGCGCGCGCGATCGAAACGGGGACTGAAGGCAGGGTGAAGCTCCTGTCGCCGTTCTGCAATATGACGAAGGGGGAGATCGCGGTGCTCGGGGCAAAGCTCGGCGCGGATTTCTCCCTCACCTGGAGCTGCTACAACGGACGCGAAAAACATTGCGGCAAATGCGGCACCTGCCGGGAGCGTAGAGAAGCGTTCCTCGAGGCTGGCATCCCCGATCCGACCGTGTACGAGGACTGATGCGACATGTACAGCTACCGCGTCAACGAAATATTCTATTCCATTCAGGGCGAAGGCGAATTCGCCGGGACCCCCGCGGTCTTCGTGCGCTTCTCCGGCTGCAACCTCAGCTGCCCGTGGTGCGACACGGACCATTCGCACGGCGAGGAAATGACGCGCGCCGAACTGGAAGATGCTGTGCGCAAACTTCTTGCGGACCGCGACGGCGCGATCATCGTTCTGACCGGGGGCGAACCTGCGCTCCAGCTACACGAGGATGAACCTCTTTTCCAAGGCTTCGCCGACCGTATCTGCATCGAGACGAACGGCACGCAGCCCGTTCCCGGCTGGGTCGACTGGGTCACGGTCTCCCCGAAAAACGAACTCGATCCGATCGTCCCGCGCCCCGATGAACTGAAATTCGTGTTCGAACCGGAACACATCCCGTATTATCTCTCCATGCAGGACTCCGGATGCGTCAAGTACATCCAGCCTCTTGCCCGGAAGGACGGCACCAGCAATCTGCCCGAAACGCTTGATTTCGTGCTCGCCCATCCGCGTTTCAAATTATCCGTGCAGCTGCACAAAATGATAGGAGTTCGTTGATATGCCCAGAAAGGCAGTTACCCCGCGTCCGGCGGCGTCCGAACGCGACCGGAAGATGGAACAGCTCGTGTCGAGCTTATTCCAGCTCATCGGCGAGGACGGTTCCCGCGAGGGGCTCGTCGAAACGCCCGCCCGTGTCCGGCAGGCCGCGGACGAGATCTTCTCCGGCTACAGCCAGGACCCGAAAAAGATCCTGAAGACCTTCACCAAAGACGTCTGCAAGGAGATGGTCATCCTCAAGAACTGTGAGTTCTACTCCACGTGCGAACACCACCTGTTCCCGTTCTTCGGGCACATCTCCATCGGCTATCTGCCGAACGGCCGCATCGTCGGTATCTCGAAGCTCGCCCGCCTCGTGGACTGCTTCGCGCGCCGCCTGCAGATCCAGGAACGCATGACTGCGCAGATCGCCGACGCCATCATGGACGTGCTGGACGCGCGCGGCGTGTACGTGATGTGCGAGGCCACGCACTTCTGCATGACCAGCCGCGGCATCCGCAAGCAGAACGCCTCCATGGTGACCACCGCCATCCGCGGCGCGTTCGAAAAGAGCGAGTCGCTCCGTCTGGAGTTCCTCGCCGCCGTGACTGGAAGCATCTCCGCGAAGTAACTCTTCCGGTCTGAGAAAAAAGGGATCGGAAAAAAGGAATCCGCATCGCCCGGCCCGTTATCGGCGCCGGGCGCGGGATGAGGCGGAAGGAAACACGTTTACGGTTCGTCCTCCTGAGGCGAATTCGATTGCTTTTTGGAAAAAGTGTCCTTGAAATCGTACCAGAGGAACTGGCACGCCACCTTGTAGCGTTCCATGCGCCGTTCCAAGGTGTAATCCTCGCCTCTGAGGCTGACGGTGTCCACGACGATGATGCAGACCGCGGCCGCTGCGACGAGGGCAAAAAGCACGAGTATCACGGTCGCGAACAGAAGAAGACAGCCTTTCGCCTGACGGGAACCTCCGTTGTCTTTTTTCCGTGCCGGGAAATCTGTTTCGCCGTTCTGCATGATTTGAGGCTGGGACGGGTTCGTGTTCACGGGAACAGCTTTTTGCCGCAGTGGGGGCAATATTGCGGCGGTTCGAACGAATCATCCTTTGTATCGGTGTGCGGATGCGGATCCGGTACGGACGCATTTCCGGCGGACGTTTCATCCTTCTTTCCGGCGCATCCTTCCCCGTTTTCCTGTTCGGAGGAGGTCTGTTTCTCAATCGTTTCCAGGAAGCCCGCGCTGAGGATGCTGGTCGGGACCGCCACCATGCCGATGCCGAGGATGGCGATGATGGCGCCGAGGAAGCGTCCGAGCGGCGTGACGGGGTAGAGGTCGCCGTATCCGACCGTGGTCAGCGTGGCGACGGCCCACCAGAGCCCGGAGAACGCGTTTTTGAACTGGTCGGGCTGGGCGTCGTGTTCGGCGTAATAGATGAACAGCGAGGAAAGGAGGAGGATGATGAAGACGAAGAACAGGGAGGCGACGATCTGCTGGGATTTTTTGCGGAAGACATCGCCGATGGATGTGAGGGCGGCGGAGTAGCGGTTGAGCTTGAAAATGCGAAGCAGCCGGACCAGCCGGAGCGCCCGGATTCCGACGAGGTTGTAGAGGTGAAGGAACGGCAGGAAGATCGGCAGGATCGAAATGAGGTCGATGATCGCCATGGGCGAAGTGACATACCGGATGCGGGAGCGGAAGAAGCCGAGTTCGGGATAAAGCAGATTCGCCGTCCAGATGCGGAGGATGTATTCGCAGGTGAAGATGATGATGGAGACGAACTCAATCCGGAACAGGATGTTCAGCAGCCAGTCCGGGATTTTGAATGTGCAGATGAAGACGGAAACGACGCTCAGGACGATCAGGAACATGATCACGCCGTCGAAGATGCTGCTGGCGAGGCGTTCCTTGCCGGATGCGGCGGCCGACGGCTGGATTATTTCGAAAATACTTTGTTTGGTGCGCTGATACAGGTTCATTTCGGAAAGCTCCTGTCGGGGAGAGATGAACGGAATACGGGACAAAAGGAAACAAGTTTTTCAACTGCTACAATAGCATAAAAAACCGGCTTTTCAAATGCCGGATGTACGGAAAATCCGGGCCAAAGCCGAAAAATGAGAAAAAGTTGGAAAAAAGACGGTGAAGAATTGATTTTCACAAAATACGCTGTATATTTTATTGAAAAGGTATACCAAACACACTGAAAGGACTTGCCGCCATGAAAAAACAATTGCTCGTGCTCGGATGCGCCGCTCTCGCAGCCATCGGAGCCGCCTGCTCCTCCGATCCGGCTTATAAGACCGCCGTCATCTCCCCGATGGAGGAACCCTCCGAACAGATCCAGCAGAGTTTTGCCAACGAGATCCGTACGCTGAACGCGCTGGAAATGAAGCAGGAAGTCCTGACGAACTGCAACGGCGAACTGCGCTACTGCCAGGGCGTGTACAATGAAGACGAGCCCGGCAAGTTCGCGATCCTGGTTTTCCTGCACGGTTTTGGCGAACGCGGCGAGGAGAACCTCGCGCAGCTCCGTCTCGCCCTGCCCGAGATCGTTAAGCAGATGCGCGAAGGCAAGCGCAAAGTCATCGTGCTCGCTCCGGAATGCCCGAGCGACCAGGTCTGGGCTCCGCTTCACCGCGGCGGCGCCATGGGCGACCTCATGGAGGAACCCTATCAGGCGCTCGGCATGGTCCCCGTGCTGATCGAGAAGAAGATCAAAGAGTTCGATGCTGACAAGGACCGCGTCTATGTGACCGGTCTCTCCATGGGCGGCTACGGCTGCTGGGATCTCCTGGCCCGCTACGCCACCGACATCTTCGCCGCCGGCATGCCCTGCTGCGGCGGCAGCGATCCGAACCGCGCCGAAAAGATGAAAGACCTTCCCGTCCTGATCTTCCACGGCAGCGACGATACGACCGTCCCGCCCCAGCTCGCCCGCTGGATGTTCATCACCATGAGGGCGGCCGGCAATACGAACGTCTATCTGCGCGAGTTCTTCGGCGTCGGCCATAACTGCTGGGACAAGGCGTATTCCAATCCGAAGACGTGGGAATGGCTTTTCTCCCAGCGCCGCGGCCATCAGTCCGAAATCAGACCCGGCATCCAGCCCGTCGGCCCCGTTACCGCCGGCCAGTATGAAAAGGGCTTCGGTTTCAACGGCGGACCCCGTCCGAAAGGATCCAAGCCCGGCGACGGCCTGATCTCTCCGTTCCCGAACGCCGAGGCGCAGGCGAAGCAGCGCGAATGGCAGGCGCTTGAATCCGTCGAGCCTGTTGAAGAAGAGGCCCCTGCCGGGGAATGATCCGACGGCCGGCAATCCGGGGAGACCGATTCCATGAAACTCCCCGGTCGCTTCAGTCTGTTTTCAGAGCGGAAGCCGCAGCAAGCTCCCGCTCTTTTCGTTCCTTTTTCGTGCCGATCCTGCCCGGATGTTGATTTTTTTGTTGAAAAAATCGGAAAAAAACAGAAAAGGCGCTAAGAAAACCGGGGTTCCGCCCGTCTAATTCTTATAGACCCGTTTCCCGAACCGATCCAAAATACTCCAGATTTGACCGTATATGAGAATCCGAAAAAAAGACGATGACGACGTCACGCTTGAAATGTCGCCGCTCATCGACTGCGTCTTCCTTCTCCTGATCTTCTTCCTCATCACCACCATGATGAAGAAGCTCGAAAAACAGATCCCCATCGAGGTCCCGGACCCCGACGTGACCATCTCCGAACGCATGGACGCGCGCCGCGTGATCCTCGCGATTGGCAAGGACGGCCGCTACTATTCGGCGGACCGCCGCCTTCAGGACGGACGTCCTGATTTCCGGGTCGTCGGCGACGTGGACAAGTTTGTCGAGAGCCTGGGGCGCATGACGCAGAGCGCGGGCGAGGAGATCAACGTGCGCCTGTACGCCGACCCCGACGTGGAGTTCCAGACCGTGATCGACATGCTCGACAAGCTCCAGATCAACCATTTGAACAAGGTCGACGTCCGCATGCGCGACTACCGCGAATCCCGGTTCTACGTCCCCGGCAGTTCGAATTGAACATGAGGAACTGACATGAACAGCAAACGGAAAATGCAGTCCGGCCGCACGACAGCCGTCATCTGGGGGCTCACGCTCCTCGTCTACCTCGGTGCGATCGTTGCCGCCTGGCAACTCGACTTCATCCGCTACAGCCGGTATTCGCTGGAGGAGGCCCTGAAGCAGAAACAGGAAAACGAGGCAAAGCGCGAAGCTCACAAGAACGACCCGGAGAAGATCAAGAAGGAAGCCCCGCCCGCCGAGCTCAAGAAGATCCGCGACCGCGTCCAGAAGCGCAAGGAGAAGGAAATCCGCAAAAAGCTGGAGGAGGTCGAGGAGACTCTTGAGAAAATGGAGGAGCGCAAGGAGGAGCTGAAGGAAATCTACTCCGAACTGCGCGATCCGGTGGAGGAGGCGTACGAACGTCTGTTCGACATCGCCGAAAACCTGTCCAACGAATTCGATTACGTCATGCCGTTCGTGGAGAACGCCCGTATCGCCGAAGACATCCGCCATCAGCTGGAGAATTCCCCGACGTCCGAGCAGGTTCCCGTCTTCCGCGCCCAGCTGGAGACCATGAAGGCCAACAGCGAGCGGTTCCGCGCGAATCCGTCCAGTTTCCTTGATTACGGCGTCGATCCGGCCACAGCCGAATGGCAGTCGCTCGAACTCGAACGCATGATCGACTCCATCCTCAGCGGCGATATGTCCGGCGTGTACGACATCGGCATCATGAACACCCCGCCGGAAATGCCGCCCGTCGATGCCACGCTCCAGCAGCTGAAGGATTTCATGGCGGCCAAGGAGGAACAGCTCGACACGAAGTACGCCGAGCTGAACGCTTATCAGAACGCCATCCGGTCCATGGACTCGCTCAATAAGAACATGGACCAGACCTCCATGGAGCATTTCTCCCGCGATCTGTCGCAGGGGGACGGCGCCGCCGAGGACCCGCAGAAGATTCTCGATGCTGCCGAAAAGGTGTTCCGCCTCACACAGGAAATGTACGAGCAGGCGAAGAAATCCGCGGCGGAAAGTCGCGAACGCATCGAAAAGGAAGAGGCGGAACGCCTGAGCCGTCCCCGCTCCGGATCCGGGTTCCGCAGACCCGGCCGCGTCGGACTGGCGATCGTCTATGACGACGATGATTATAGCTACAGCACTCCGTCCTTCGAGATCTATCTCGTGAACGAGGTCGACGAGAACGCCAAACACACGATGGAGCAGGCGCAGCGCGCCTATGAGGCGATCAAAAATGCGGTCGAGACCAACGACGCTGATACCGCCAGACAAGACCTCTCGTTCCTCCAGACCGCCTCCCGCGACATGCAGGGATTCGTCCGTCAGCTCAAGGATACCAATACGACCGTCCAGCGCAGGCTCCCGGACCTCGCCCAGCAGGCGTACCTCTCCGCGCTGAATCACCGCAACGAGATCAGCTCGAAGCTGTCCGAGTGGATTTATAACGTGGATCCGGAATTCGCCGACATCCGGGAGGCCGCCACGGCCATGGACGCCGACGCCGAGAGTTTCCTCAACAAGGCCATGGACAACCGCTACAGGGACGAGTTCACCACGGTCGAGGCGGAACAGTATCTCCGCAAGCTCATGGAAGCCCTCAGGAACGACCCGCAGGACAATTCCTCGCAGAGCGCCAGCCAGCAGGGCGGCCAGATGGGGCAGAACGGCGAACAGGGCGGACAGCAGGGCGGCGGTATGGGCGGCGGCCAGTTCATGACGAAGGAACAGCTTCTTCAGGCGCTCGAACAGATGACCGCGCTGCAGGACGCCGCGGACTCGCTTTCTTCCCGCGCGAACAGCCTCGCGCGCATGGCGGGCATCAATCTCCCGCTTTCCGCCGAACGTCTTTTCTCCGCCATCCAGCAGCGCGCCATGCGCAATCAGCAGGGCGGCATGCAGGGTGGCCGTCAGGGGCAGGGCCAGGGCAGTCTGTCCGACATGATGCGTCAGCTCGCCCGGATGGGCCGTGAGGGCGTGGAACGCGCCGGCCAGCAGGGGCAGGGGCAAGGTCAAGGACAAGGCCAGGGGCAGGGACAAGGCCAGGGGCAGGGACAAGGCTCCAGCTTCGGTAACAACCGCAATGCCTACGGAGGTGGCGGCATCGCGTTCCGCGGCGACTTCGACTTCGAGTTCGGCGGCACGATCTACAGCCCTGTCGGCAATTCGGACAGCAAGCGCGTCGCATCCGAGCCCGCCGACTACGCCATCATCGCGGAATCCGTCCCGGGCCGCCGCGTCAGCAAAGACGCCGCCCGTCACGGCTTCGTCTTCATCGATTCCTGGTACGTGATCGGCCCGTGGGATGGCAAATACGACGGCAGCAGATTCACGCATATCGCGGACCGCGTGAAGCGGGAACCCGAGACCAGGATCGACCTCGACGCCGAGTACGACGGCAAGATCGACCCGGTCACCCAGAAGCCCATCCGCCTCCGCTGGCGCTACGTTCAGACCGATACGACCTGCATCCGCACGCCGGACAAGATGGACAACGCGATCTACTACGCCTACACGGACGTTCATTTCGAGGAAGACACCGACGTCCTCGCCATGATCGGCTCCGACGACGCCAGCGTCCTCTGGATCAACGGTGAACAGATCTGGTTCGACGACGAGCTGAGCACCTGGGGGCTCCACGAAAACATCATTCCCATTCATTTCCGCAAGGGCTGGAACACCATCCTCTTCTGCGTGGAAAACGGGCCCGACGAATGCCAGTTCTCGTTCGTCATGGTCCGCGAAGGAACCCAGGCCGCCGCGGATGCCGCGAAACGCGCCGCGGAACAGCGCCGCAACGCGCAGCAGACGCAGACCGCCCGTCCCGGCGCGGCCTCAAGCCCAAGCGCCTCATCTTCCATCACGCGTCCCGTCACGCGCCCCAGACTCCCCTGATGATTGTCACAAAATATGAATAACATAAAACACTACGAAAGGTTCTCCATGAAACTTCCTATCCGTGCTTCGATCCTCTCCGCCGCGGCGCTCTTCTGCCTCCCCGGATTCCTTGCAGCCCAGAATGCCGCCGAAACTGCCGCGGAGACCGCCGCCGACGCACCCGCCGAAGAACTGACGATCGACTGGATCCAGGAGATCATCAACGGCGGCATGACCTCCGCCGTGCTCCTGCTCCTCAGCGCCGCCGCGGTCGGATTCCTTGTCGAGCGCCTCGTCCGCATGCGCAAAAAATACCTCGCGCCCGCCTACTACGCCGATTTCTTCGCCGACGCGATCGCGAAAAACGACGCCGACGCGATCCGCAAGGAAGCCGAGGCGAAGCCCAGCATCCTCGCCGACGCCGGCGCGTACATCGTCGATCACTCCGGCATGGACGAAGACCGCCTCCAGATGGCCGTCGCGGACGCTGCCGCACGCGCGATCGAACGCCACAGACAGCGCAGCTATCCGTTGGCGATCATCGCCACGATGGCCCCGATGCTCGGTCTGCTCGGCACCGTGATCGGCATGATCGAGGCGTTCTCGAAGGTCGCCATCCTCGGCGACACCGGCGACGCCGCGCTTCTCGCCGACTCCATCAGCAAAGCGCTCATCACCACCGACATGGGCCTCGTGCTCGCCATCCCGGCGCTCGGCGCGTACCACTATCTGAAGCAGAAACTCTCCATCGCCGAACTTGCCATCGAGGAATCCCTCGAAGCCATGTTTGCCGCGTTCGATGCCCGGAAGAAGTAACGCAGAACCACGGGACCGCCCCACATGCACATCAGACGTTCATCGGAGGATAAGCTCGAGATCGGCATGTCTTCGCTGATCGACTGCGTCTTTCTCCTCCTCATCTTCTTCCTGATCACCACGGTCGCCAAGAAGGAAAACCGCGACATCGACATCGACCTGCCCGTCTCCACGTCTTCGCTCGATGTGCCGCCGGACAACGACACCATGGTCATCGGCGTCAACAAGGAGAAAATGCTGTTCTACAACGGCCGTCCGGTCACGATCTCCGAGCTGCACCAGATCCTGCTGGAGCTCTCCGAGGAATCGCAGGACCGCCGCATCCGTGTGGACTGCGACAAGGCCGTCGCGTTCAGCCGCGTCGTCGAGATCCTCGACCTCTGCTCGTTCCGCGGCCTCCACAACGTCGCCGTCCGCACCTACGACGAACAGTACAACACCCGCTGAGTCCGCCCGCGGATAACCGGGAAACGAATCGTTCCGTCAGCCTTTTTCTCTGAGCAGACAAACGCCGATTCTTTTCTTTTTTTCCGGTTTCCCGCTTGAAATAATCCGATATGATGCTATAGTAAATAATACATCAATTGTGGTGGGTGTAGCTCAGTTGGTGGAGCGTCTGACTGTGGCTCAGAATGTCGCGGGTTCGAGTCCCGTCTCCCACCCCATTTAGAAAATCGGAACCGCAAGAGCGTATGAAACTCCTGCGGTTCTTTTTTTGTCCTCCGGGGGCCGGTTGTTTTTATTGACTGGAGCTCGTAGTTGAGGGAAATGAGTCATGCAAAAGAGAAGCCCTCGCAGTCAGAAATGACTGCGAGGGCTGATTGTTGTGCTTATCGTGTGCCGTTGCGAAGCAAGGCACTGTATCAGCACGGCCTGCCGTGTGCCCAGCTCTGCTCGGGCACGTGCTCAAGCGAAGCTGAGAGCACTACCCAAGTTGAGGCTCCGCCTCAGGCGATTACGGCCCAATCCATGCTGACGCCGTAGCCGAGGACGTTCCACTGGTCCAGGTTGCCGCAGGTATAGTATCCAAGCATGCCGGTCGATTTCTGGCGGACGAGCAGATCATCCTGCTGATTGCCGTCGTAATCGCCCGCGCCGACGATGAACCA
>CACYZF010000002.1 GCA_902778895.1 uncultured bacterium | reverse complement strand
AAGCCCGATGCCCGTGTTGCCGCTGGTCGGCTCGATGATGAGCGCGCCGGGCTTCAGCGCACCGGCCTGTTCCGCCGCTTCGATCATGGCGAACGCGATACGGTCCTTCACGGAGCCGCCGGGGTTGAACGATTCGACCTTGACGACGACTTCAGCGCCGCCCTGGTTCAGTTTGTTGATGCGGACAAGCGGGGTGCCGCCGATCTTGTCGAGGATGTTGTTTGCGATGCTCATAGGAATGGTCTCCTTTCATGTTTTTTATTTGATGTCTACCAAAAAAGTTATGAATATACTTTAGCATGCTTTTCGCAAATGTCAAGCAAAAGTCCAAAGAAAAACAAATAAATTCTCTACTTTTTTAGTTGTCTTGTATCCCCGAGCTCAAAAAAAGCCCTGTGCCGTTTCCGACAGAGGGCTGAAAAATAGGTCGTATTGGGCCTATAAGACTAATTATATTGGCGCGGGCAGTAACAAAACAGGAGAATGTACCCCAAACAAAAACACTGTTGCGCGCATTTCGCGGTGAATCGAACCTGTCGCCGAGTGTAAGCGAGGCCACCGAGGCGCGAACCCGTGCGTGAGCGTAGCCGTGTACTATATCAATACACATTGCACGCGCGCCTCGCGGTAATTGAACCTGTCGCCGAGCGTAAGCGAGGCCACCAAGGCGCGCGGATGCGCGCCCCCAGCGAAGCGCGACGCGAACGCGTCCAAAAAAACAAACTTTCTGAAATCCTGTTACAGATTCTTTCCGTCAGGATTCGTGAGCAACTGATAACGTTTCATCAGGTCGGTGACGATGGCGGGTTCCGGCATGCCGGGTTTGTAGCCGTAAAGTTTCATCACGGCGGCATCATTCGCCTGGTGCGCCTTGCGGAGTTCCGGCGGCATAGTCGCTTCATCATACAGAATAGCCAGCGAACAATCCGGGAATTTGTCGCGCGCATCCAGAATCCCCTGCGCTGTTACCTCGATTTGCTTCTTCTGTTCTTCGGTCGCGTCCGGCCACGGAAAATTGTTGTAAACGATCTTGATGGAATAGCGATAATCTGATTTCAAACGCCCGCATACAACGCGCGTCCATGCCATGTGAACCTTTGATGTCAAAACTCCGAAGTGATATAGTGTAGCATCATTTCCGGTTCGGCTACACCGAACACATCGCGCAGAAGCGCAAGCCAGAAGGGCTGGGATTCACCTTTTTCGTACCCTTTGCCCTGCCAGTATTCGGCAAACTTTTTCGCGGCTTTTTTCTGCTCAGTGAAGTTCATGCTGCACCTCCGGGAGAGCTATTGGGCGTAAGAAAAGCCGAATGAAATGAGGTGCAGACCGTCGAAGCGTCAGCAGAGGAGGTCTGAAATCTGCTTGCTTGCTTGCTGTAGAGGGTAATCATAGTGTTATTCCTGTCAGAATTAAATAATTATGCCATACTATATCCCTACAAGAAAAGAAAATCAAATGAATCCCCCGTGTTTGAATTTTTTTTATAGTTTGCCGCTTCGCTGGGGGCGCGCATTCGCGCGCCTCGGAAAGCTCGCTTGCGCTCGGCATCTTTCTACTTGACCGCGAGACGCGAGATGCAGGACAATAGGAAGAGAAATAATAGCAAAAAAGTGGGCTTCAGGCGAGAATCAGAGCAATAAAAAACCTCCGGCCGAATTGCGGACCGGAGGTCGATTTTTTCGTGTTGCCGAAGCTGATTTCGTCAGGCGACGGACTTGCGGAAGCGACTCAGCGAGAACGTGAAGAGTGCCGCGCCGATGAGGAAGAGCTTCAGGAACGTGGGCCACATGGCCCTGAGTCCCGCGCCGCGGAACAGGATGCCCTGCGTGATGTTCACGAAGTGGGTCGTCGGTGCGAACTGCATGACCCTCTGCACCCAGACGGGCATGCTCTCCTGCGGCGTGGAACTGCCGGAGAGCATTTCCAGCGGCATCAGGACGAGGATGATCAGGAGTCCAAGCTGGGGCATGTTCTGCGACATGCACGCCAGGAAGATGCCGAGGGAGGTAAGCGCGAAGAGATAGAGCGCCATTCCGGCCGCGAAGAGCGTGCAGGAGCCCGCGAGCGGGATCTGGAGGTACATTCTGACGACCAGGAAGAGGCCTGTGAGGGCGGCGACCATGACGACGAGCATCATGGACCAGATCTTCGACGCCATGATCTGGAACGGCGTGACGGGCATCACGAGCAGATGCTCCAGCGTGCCTTTCTCTCGTTCCGTGATGAGCGCCGAGCCCGTGAGGATGATGGCGAGCATGGCGATGTTGTTCGCGAGCTGCATCAGCGCATTGAACCACGAGCCGTAGAGGTTCGGGTTGTAGCGGTTGCGGATGACGATGTTCGCAGCGGAGGCGGAGGAATCGCCCGAATTGTCCTTCACGAATTTCTGTACCTCAGAGAACAGGATCTGCTGGATATATCCGGCGCCGGTGAACGCCTGCGACATGCGCGTGGCGTCGACGTTGACCTGGATATCCGGCGTCATGTGCGCCATCACGTCCTTTTCGAGATCGACGGGGAAGACGACGACGAACGTGTATCTGCCCTCGTCCATCGTACGGTCGATGTCGTTGCGCTGGATGATCTCGACGGGGAGGAAGAGCGGGGGCTGGAACGCGTCGGACAGGCGCTGCGAGAGCTGGGACTGGTCCTCGTCGACGACCGCGATGGCGGCGTCGGCGAAGTCCGTCGAAGCGTTGGATGCGACGATGATGGCGGCGGTGAAGGAGTAGACGATCAGCGCCATGAGGAGTCCGTCGCGGCAGAGGCTGAGGATCTCCTTCTTCCCGAGCTGAAAGATGTTTTTGATCGCTTGAATCATGGTCAGGACTCCTGTTTTTTCAGGCAGAGGACGCCGAGGCCAAGAATGATCGGGACCGTAATGACCAGGATCATGAACTCATGGTGCAGCTCCGCGAAACCGAGCGCCTTGTTGAAGACACCGCGGCTGATCAGGAGCATGTGTGTGGCGGGGTAGATCTTGCCGATGAGGAGCGCGGCGCCCTTCTGCGTTTCGACCGGGTTGGTGAGGCCGCAGAGCTGGATGGAGGGAAGCATCGTGGCGAGCATGGTGAGGAAGATCACGGCGATCTGGCTGCGCGTCACGGAGGACGCCAGCAGGCCGAAGCCTGTGGAGACCACACAGTAGACGAGCAGCGAAACGAGCAGCGTCAGGAAGCTGCCCTTGACCGGGACGTCGAAGATGGTGACTGCCATCACGATCAGCAGGAACGCGCTGAGCATGGAGAAGATCAGGTACGGGAACTGTTTCCCGAGCAGGAACTCCGTCCTGGTGAGCGGCGTCACGTACAGGTTGGTGATGGAGCCCATCTCCTTCTCGCGGACGACGGACAGCGCGGCCAGAATGGCCGGGATCATCATCAGCAGGATCGGGATGGTCGCGGGGACCATGGCGGGCAGGCTCGCCACGTCCGGGTTGTACCGGTAGCGCGTCTGGACGGAGATCTGGTCCGCGCCCGAACCGTCGGGCGAATACTGTGCGAGAGAGTTCAGCCAGTCATTGTGGACCAGCGACGCGTAACCGTTGATGGTCGATGCGCGGGACGGGTTGGCGCCGTCGATCCAGTAGGCGACCTCGGGCGAATTGCCGTCATCGACGTCCTTGCCGAACTTGGGCGGGAACTCGACCACGACGCTGAGTTCGCCGTTCGCCATGCGCCGGTCGAGGTCCGCATGGTCCTTCACGTCCGGATGCTGGACGAAGTACCGCGAGCCGGAGAGGTTCAGTGCGTAGTTCGTGCTCTTTTCGGACTGGTCGTTGTCGAGGATGGCGTACGACAGGTTCTCCACGTCCATGTTGATGCCGTACCCGATGACGATCATCAGGATCAGCGCGCCGAAGAGCGCGAGCGTGGCGCGGACCGGGTCGCGCAGGAGTTCGAGCTGTTCGCGCCAGTAGCAGGTGTACCAGCGCTGGAAACTGAACTTGGAGGTGAGCCAGCCGAGGAAGCCGCCTTTTTGCGCGGGCTCCTCTTCGGGGGTCTCGTCGTTCTGGATGCAGGATTCCGTGGCGGCCTTGTTGGATTCCGGGTCGGCGTCCTCCAGGCACCCGATGAACGCCTCTTCGAGCGTGGCGGCGTTGCGCTGCGCCACGATGTTCGCCGGGGTGTCGCAGACGAGGGAACGCCCGCTGTGCATCAGGGAGATGCGGTCGCAGCGCGCTGCCTCGTTCATGAAGTGGGTCGTGATGAAGATCGTGACCTTGTCTTTTCTCGAGAGATCAATGATGAGCTCCCAGAAGAGGTCGCGGGCGACGGGGTCGACGCCGGAGGTCGGTTCGTCGAGGATCACGATCTCGGGATCGTGGATGACCGCGGCGGCGAGGGAGAGGCGCTGCTTCAGGCCGAGCGGGAGGTCGTTCGGGAGCTTCTGTTCGATCTCCTTCAGCTGGAACCGATTGAGCAGGGCGTCGACGCGTCCGGGGATCTCGTTTTCCGGGATCTGGTACAGGTGCGCGTAGAGCACGAGGTTCTGGCGCACGGTCAGGTCGCCGTAGAGGGAGAAGAGCTGCGTCATGTAGCCGAGGTGCTTGCGGGTCTCGAGCGAATTGCCGTCGATGGGGTTGCCGAAGAGTTTGGCGACGCCCTCGGTGGCGGGCAGGAGCCCGGTCAGCATGCGCATGGTGGTGGTCTTGCCGCAGCCGTTGGAGCCGAGGAAGCCGAAGATTTCGCCTTTGCGGATGCGGAAACTGACGTGGTCGACGGCGGTGAACGAGCCGAAACGCTTGGTCAGCCCCTCGGCCTCGATGGAGTAGCCGTCCGCCTCGGTGGTCTCAAGTGGAGGCACGACCAGCGTCTTGTGGCCCGCTCGCTGTTCTTCCGGCAGCAGCTCGATGAACGCGTCGTCGAGGTTGTCCTTGCCGGTCTTCTTCAGAATTTCGTCGGGCGTGCCGGTGTCGAGGATCTTGCCGTCGTTCATGGCGATCAGCCAGTCGAACCGCTGCGCCTCGTCCATGTACGCGGTCGCCACGATCACGCTCATGTTTTCCTGGGCTTCGCGGATGGAGTCGACCAGGTCCCAGAACTGGCGGCGTGCGAGCGGGTCGACGCCGGTGGTCGGTTCGTCGAGCACGAGCAGGTCGGGGTCGTGGATCAGGGAGCAGCAGAGGCCGAGCTTCTGCTTCATGCCGCCGGAGAGCTTGCCCGCCGGACGGTCGAGGAAGGGATAGAGGCCAGTGCTTTTGGTCAGGCGGTCGATCCTGCGGCGGCGCTCCGCGGCGTTGTGTCCGAAGAGGCGCGCGAAGAACTGGAGGTTTTCCTCGACCGTGAGCGTGAAATACAGGTTTTTGCCGAGGCCCTGCGGCATGTACGCGATCTTCGGGCACACCTTGTTCCGGTGGACCTTGTCGCGCATGTCGCCGCCGAGGACGCGCAAATCGCCCTCCTGCATGGCGTGCGCCCCGGTCACGAGGGACAGCAGCGTGGATTTGCCCACGCCGTCGGGGCCGATCATGCCGATCAGCTTGCGCGCGGGGATATCAAGCGTGACATGGTCCAGCCCCAGGGTCTTGCCGTATTTCAGGGCCAGGTTCCGGAAGCTGACGACCGGTTCGATGTTCACGCCCTCATTGGAGGGAGAGTTGCTCATTTCGCGGCAGTTCCGTTCGTTTCGGCGGGTTTCTCGGCGACGGGGACTGCTTCACCCTTCTCTTTCGGGGTCTTGAGGAAGTCCGGCCAGGGTTCCTGGTCGTCGAGGCGGACCCAGGCGACGCCCGGGATGCCGGTCTTGACGTATTCGACGTACTGCTTGAGGAGGGCGGGGTCGATCTTTGCCTTCACGCGGAACATGAGTTTTTCGCGTTCGACTCTGGTTTCGACGGTCTTCGGCGTGAACTGCGCCACGTTGGCGACGTAGGAGATGGTGGCGGGGATCGCCACGTCGTCCATGGCGTCGAGCACAATTCGGGCATCCGCGCCGAGCGCGATCTTGCCGGCGGTTTCCTCGGGGACGAAGAAGGTCAGGTAGACGTCGGTGAGGTCGACGAGGTTGAGCACGCGGCCGCCGGAGCTGAGGACTTCGCCGACTTCGGAGATGCGGTACTGGATGCGTCCGTCGATCGGGGCGGTGAGGGTGCTGTCGTCGATGTCGGCCTGGATGCGGTCGGCGTCGGCCTTCGCCGCGGCGATGGCGGCTTCGGCCTTCACGATGGCGGCCTTGTCGGAAACGATCGCTGCTTCGACGCTCTTGACGTCGGCTTCGACGCCCTGGATGTCGGCTTTTGCGGAGTCGACGTCGGCGGCCGCGGACTGGAACATGGCTTCATCGTTTTCGAAGGTCTGGCGGGACGTGACGTCCTTTTCCATCAGCTCTTTCGAACGTTCGTAACGGCTCTTTGCGTTGTTGTACGTGCTGACCTTCGCGGCGAGCGCGGCCTTCGCGGAAGCGAGAGAGGCATTTGCGGCGGCGAGCGAGGCTTCCTCGACCTGGAGCTGCGCCTTCGCCTGTTCGAGCTCGGCTTCCTTCACTTTGATCGTGGCGTTTGCCTGTTCAAGTTCAGCTTTGAGCGTGTTGGTCTGCATCTGGACGAGCGTCTGGCCGGCCTTCACGTAGTCGCCTTCGTCGACCAGGAGCTGCTCGATCTTGCCCGCGAGCTTGGCGGCGATGTTGATCTCGGTCGCCTCGAGTCGGCCGTTGCCGGAGGCGAACGCCGGATTCTTGTAGATGGCTTCTTCCCTGTAGGTCTTGATGAGATACCAGGTCATGCCGATGGCGGCGATAACGAGGAGCGAGATAATGATTTTTTTCATGGTTTTTGGGATCCTTTCCCGTTTGTTCTATGATGTTGATAAAATGTATTGCAAACAAAATCAAAAAATAATATACATCCCCGGAGCCACTTTTTCAAGTGCGCGTATGCGTTTTTCAATATTTATAAAGGCCGGGAAATGCCGCGTGTCAGGCCCGAAGCGGTGTTTTTTTGAGCATGGAACCCCCCCCTCCCGACGGGTTGCCGGAAGGGGATGGAGATGGTGAAAAGGCCGGATGGTTTTTTCAGGGGGTGATCGTGATGACGTCCCCGGCCTTGTAGCCGCCTTCGGGGAGGTAATTTCTGATCCTGCCTGCCGAAATGATGCGTATGCCGGGCTGATTCAGGAGCTCGCTGGCCTCGGGAGGAAGGCTGCCCGTAATCACGCGGAAACCGGGGGTGTCATGCGTGCAGGTGACAATCGCCTGCTTGAGCTTGCCGTTTTCCCAGTCGATGTCGACCGTGAACCCGCCGCGCGCCTTGAGTCCCTTCACGGAACCTGTTTCGAAGCCGTGCGTTTTCGGCAGGGCGGGCAGGAGGTCGAGCGAGTAGATGCGTTCCGCGCCGCGTTCCTCGTACACATGGCTCTGCAGGAGCATTTCGACGAGGCCGGAGAGCGCGCCGAAGTTGCCGTCGATCTGGAACGGCGGATGCGCGTCGAGCAGGCTGCCGTAGACGCCGCCCGCCCCGTACACGACCGACTGCTCGCTGACATAGGTGAGCTGTTCGCGGAGGAGTTTGTAGGCGCGGTCGCCGTCGAGCAGACGCGCCCAGAGGTTGATCTTCCACGCCTTCGACCAGCCGGTCCCCTCGTCGCCGCGGTGGTTCAGCACCACACGCGCGCCTTCGGCGTCCTTCCAGTTGCTGCGCGCGTCGATCTGCGAGCCTGGCATGAGCGCGAAGAGATGGGAGATGTGACGGTGCTGGTCGTTCGGGTTGTCGACGTCCGGGCCCCATTCCTGAATCTGGCCGTAACGTCCGATCGCGATCGGGCGGAGTTTTTCGTTGGCGGCCTTCAGCTGCTTGAGGAATTCCTCGTCCTTGTCGCCGAGGACCTTCGCGGCGAAGAGCGTGTCGCGGAAGACTTCGCGGATGATGGCGGACTCCATTTCGCCGCCCCACGCCACGCTGCCGCCGCCGTTCGCGCCGTCGCGGAAACTGTTTTCGGGCGAGGTCGACGGGTTCATGGAGAGTTTGCCGTCCGGCCCCTCGACGAGCGCGGAGAGGAAGAACCGGCAGTTATCCTTCATGGCGGGGTAGATCTTTTCGAGGTACGCCTTGTCGCCGTTGAACGCGTAGTGGTCGAACATCATCTGGCAGAACCAGCCGCCCGCGCTGAAGAACGGCCCCCACGGCAGGCTGCCGCCGGGCGCGGTCCAGCCCCAGGCGTTGGTCGTGTAGGCGCAGGTCCAGCCGGGCGCGTTGAAATACTCCTTTGCGGTGATGTGGCCGGACGGGATAAGCGCGAGGTTCATGTTCACGGCGGGGGTCATGCACTCGGAGAGGTTGGCGGTGTTCACGGGCCAGTAGTTCATCTGGTAGTTGATGTTGCTTTTGTAGTCGCATTTCCACGGCAGGTCGTAGCCGTCGCCCCAGATGCCCTGCGAGTTCGACGGCAGCGGGTTGTCCTCGCGGCTGGACGCGATCATGAGGTAGCGCCCGAACTGCGCGAAGAGCGCCGCGAACGCCGTGTCCTCCGGGTGGTCCTTGAAGCGTTTCAGGCGCTCCACGGTGGTGAGGTTGAGGAACTTCTCAAGCTCCTCGTCCGATTTCCCCTCGACCGGATTTTTGAAATCGAACGACACGCGGTTGTAGAATTTCTGATAGTCTTCGATATGTTTTTGCCGGAACGTGTCGAATTGGTCCATCCGTCCGCTGACGCCCGTTCTGCTGACGGGCGTGAAAGTCTGGGACTGGGAGCGGGCCACAGTGATCGACCGGGGTGCGATGTTTCCGATGCGTTCGCGGACGACTGCAACAAGGTCGTCGCCGTTGCGGTAGTTCGCATCCCAGTCCGCCTTGTAGCTGGTGTGGGCGGCCAGATATACAGTGAACGATGTAGCGCCCGTGACCGTGATGGTGTCGCCCTCGGCGGAGAGTTTCGCGTTAATTCTGTCCAAATCCGCGATGCTCATGTCCGGTTGCGGGCGGGCGTGGCTGCTCGGTTCGGCTTCGCCGGGGGTCGGTCTGCTGTACATGATTCCCGGGACGACCTTCAGCATCACGGCGTAATCGCAGTTGCCCTTGCGGTTGTCGAAATCGGTGTTGCCGGTCATCAGCAGGGCGTCGTTTCCCTCGGCAACGGTCTTTGCCGCGCGGCCGCGGTTGAGCGTGATGCGGCAGGAGAGTGCGCCGGGTTTCGATGCCGTGAACCGCGCCGCGATGACCTGGTCCGGGTGGCTGGCGAAATACTCACGCGTGTAGTACCTGACGCCGTCCACAGTAAAGGTGACGGTTTCGACGGCGGTCTTCAAATCGAGCTTGCGGCTGTAGTTTTCGATCTTCGCGTCTTCCGGGATGTCGAACTTGATCCTGAGGTCGCCGAGCGTCTGGTACGATGGGAAATAGCCGCCCTTCTCGGTCATGTAGCGGTTCACCAGGTCGTTGGCGCGCCGCCATTCGCTTTTGCCGATCGCCTCGCGGATTTCCGGCAGATGCTGCCACGCGTCCTTCTTCCACGGGTCGTCCTTGCCGCCCGACCACACCGTGATGTCGTTCAGCTGAAGCCGTTCCTCGCGGACGCCGCCGAACACCATCGCGCCGAAGCGTCCGTTGCCGATGGGGTACGCCTCGCTCCATATCTTCGCCGGGGCGTTGTCGCGGATGGTCGAGTTTGCTTCCTTGAGGCGAGCATCGAAGTTTTCCGGCAGGGCGTATGCGATATGCGCGGCTGCGATGCAGACGAGCGGGATCAGGACTGTTTTCAGGCGGTTCATGGACGGGGACTCCTTAGAAAGAGGGTGATGTTCTTGTGTTTCCGGTCTACTATACCATCAATGCGGCGAATAATCAAACGCGTGAAAACGGGAACAACAAGTGGAATCGAGGAATCATACGAGTTTTAATGCAAGGTAACGTTAGCGATAACGTTCCGCATTGTCCGAAACCGCGAAAAACTATTTGCAAACCGCGGAAACCGTGCTATTGTTATGGTATTGATTCACAATCTTTATTCAAGCTATTTTCCGAAAAGGAGTCCTGTCATGCTCAAATCATCCTCCCGCAAACTCGGTCTCGCCCTCTTCTGCTTCGCATTCTCGGCATTTTCCGCCGTGTCCGCCGCCGAACCGACGGACGTCCCGCTGTGGAAATCCGGCACGGGCGGCGCGAATGCCGAAAAGACCTCGCTCCGCTGGTATGTGCCGGAGAAGCCGAACGGAACGGTCGTCGTGATCTGCCCCGGCGGCGGCTACGGGATGCTCGTGAAGGGCAACGAGGGATACGACGTCGCGAAATGGCTGAACACCTACGGCGTCACGGGCGTGGTGCTGTCCTACCGGATCGCGCCGAACCGGCATCCGCTGCCGCTTCAGGACGCGGCGCATGCGATCCGCACGGTGCGCGCCGAGGGCAAGACGCGCGGCGTGGAGCCGAAGAAGGTCGGCGTGATGGGATTCTCGGCGGGCGGCCACCTCGCCAGTACGATCGCGACGCATTTCGACGACGGCGACGCGAAGTCCGAAGACCCCATTGAAAAGATGTCCTCGCGCCCCGATTTCCAGGTCCTGATCTACCCGGTGATCACGATGACCGCGAAGACCGAGGGCGGCACGAAACGCAATCTGCTGGGCGGCAACCCGTCGCAGGAGCTGATCGACCTCCTCTCCAACGAAAAACAGGTCACGGACAAGACCCCGCCGGCGTTCGTGTGCCATTCCGCGAAGGACCAGCTCGTCCCGGTCGACAACAGCCGCATGTACGTCGAGGCGCTCAAGGCGCACAAGGTCCCCGTCGAATACCTCGAGTTCACCGAGGGCGGCCATGGATTCACTGGCTCGAAACTGCCGCTGTGGCAGATGTGGCAGGACGCCTGCGCGAAGTGGATGTTCCAGCAGGGCTATATTGACGAAGACCCTGCCAAGGACAAGAAAGCCAACGCGGAAGAAAAGAAAGACTGAACAGCCGGACAAGTTGCTGAGAATAAGTCATATAGGACCTATAGGTCTTATTTCGAAAAACCTTTTCCGAGGAGAATAGAAAAATGGCGATCATATCCCCTGCCGGCGATCCGTCGGACGATAAACATCTGTGGTGGCGCTGCGTCTTCATCGCGGCGGCAGTGCAGCCGATCCTGATCCTCCTGTCCCTCATATTCCGGACGACAGGCTTTATGATCATCCTGATGATTCTCTATTTCCCGTGTATTGTGTTTGCATTTCAGAATCCTGCTTCTCTCCCGATTCTTTTTATCCTGCTGCCAGTTTTCATCGCACTTTACTCCTTCGTTCTCGGCTCGATCATTTATTTCGTGTGCTGGCTGAAAGAGAAAGATTATTGATGGAAAAAAACTCCGGGGAGAACAAGGAGAGAGAGTTCGATGTTTTTCAGCAAAGATTCCAATCATGAAAGATCATGGTGGTACTATGTCGGCTGGGCGACTGTCGTGCAGGTCCTGCTGATCATTTTGTGTTTCATTGTGCGGATTGCGGGGGATGCGATCGCCAGCATATGGAGTGGGGAGGTACTCCTGGCGGCAGTGATCCTGGTATTCCTCTATCTTCCGGGGGTCATCGTCATAGGCGGGAGCGAATCCATCCATGTGTCCGCTTCGGCCGGATGGATCCTGCTTCTGTTTTCCTTCGCGTTCTATTCCGTCCTGTTCGGCTCGCTCTTTTATTTCGGGCATCGGTATATCCGGTTTTTGAGGTCAGATGGGGCGGACCGGCCGTATCAGCCCCTGTCCGAACCCGAACCGGAAACATGGAACGAACCGGGCGAAACGAGCACGGCAGCCCCGGAAGAGCTGTCGGATACGGCAGCGGAAGAGAGCGTCGAAGGGCTGGATGAAGCGGAGGTTTCCGCCGAATCCGAACCGGCCGCGGACTTGCCGAAAAATCGCGGATTGCTGTGGCTGCGCTGCGTCATCGGTGTGACTGCCGTGCAGCCGTTCCTACTCCTCCTGTGCCTTGTTGCCCCGGATTCGCTCCTGGCAGCAGGGATCATGACGTATTTTTATCTTCCTGCCAAACTGCTTGTGGACGGTTTCGGCCTTCCTGCTCCCGACGTACTGCTCCTGTTTCTCCTGTCGGTCGTGGTCTTCTCCGTCTTTTTCGGTTCGGTCGTTTATTTCGGATATCCGCTCATCAAACGAATGTCCGGGCGGGCATCGGCGTTCAAACGCCGGGTCCGGGGAAGACCGGGTAAAAAGAGTTCGGCATTCCCGAGCATCGAATCTGAAGGAAAAATGAAATGGGGATGCTGCATCAGTGTCCTGATCGTCCTGCAGCCTCTGCTGTTTCTTTTCTGGATTGTTCTTGATGACAGCGGTCCGGGATCGCTGTACAAGCAATATGTGTATAAGCCGGCGGAGTGGCTGCTTATGCTTCCTCTCCCCCGTTCTGATTATAATGATATGGGGCTTCTTCCCCCCTTATTGTTCCTGCTTCTTGTGGTCGGCACGTTCTACTCCGTCCTGTTCGGTTCGCTCTTCTACTGGCTGTGCAGGGAACTGCACTGCCTTTTCAAGTTCCTGTCGCGGAAAATCGCCGGGAAATAAGAAATGGTCATTTTGAGCACAGAAAGGTGCCTTGACGATGACAGATCATGAATCAACAATCACCGAACGGGTCCGGAGAATCGCTGCGAACCACCAGGGCGTCGCCGAAGACGAGATCGCGGACGATACGCCGCTTTTCCGGAATCTCGCGTCGCTTGACATGGAGGAGCTGATCATGGCGTTCGAAGACGAATTCGGCATCAGGATCCCGGACGGGGACGCCGCGGGGTTTCACACCGTCGGCGACGTGATCCGGTATCTTGAGGAAAAGGGAAAGCGGGCCGAGGGGGAATAGGATTTGCTGTCCTTTTTCCGTTTTCGCATTTGAAATCTTTGCGGCTGAACGTATATTAAAACGGTTGAGATCGCATTCTCCGCCCCGTATCCAACCCGGAAACAATAACACAGAGGTCCCCGCAACCTCAAGGGCACCTCAAAGGAATCCCGAACATGAATAGAAAGAACGTTGCTTTGTTCGCCGTCCTCGTCCTCGCCGCCGTCCTTGTCGTCGCCGGCTTCAACATGCTTGGAAACCGGAAGGAAACGCCCGTCCCGGCGGAACCCGCGGCCGTTGAAACGCCGGTCGAAGAGCCGGAGAAAACGGAGGAGTCGGAACCTCAGGTCCAGGTTCAGACGCGCCAGCGTCCGCAACGGAACCGCCCTCAGAATGACGATTTCGATTCCGGTATCACGCAGATCTTCCCCATGCAGGGAGACCGGGGGATGCCGACGCGCGAGGAAGCCGTGAACTTCGCCCATGACGTGCTCGACCGTTACCGCAACGGCACGCCGGAGGAACAGGACCGCATCCGGGCGGGTGCCGAACGTACTGCGAACTTCCTGAACGGCATCAGCGCCAACGCGGACCGTCTTGTGGAAGGCATGAACGGCGAACAGCGCCAGCGCCTCGTCGACAGGCTCAACAACAGCCAGGAGCTGCTTTCCGCGATCCAGCAGGAAATGGCGGATTCGGTGTCCGAAGACGAGATCAGGACGTTCGGCGGCGTGTACATGTCCCTCCGCAACATGAACAACGCTCTGCTCAACGCCGCCCGCTGACCGTGCCCGGGGAGACCGGAACCGTCCGGCCGCAGACTTCAGGCGTTCTTGAGCATGAAGATCGCGGCCAAAAGCAGAAGCGCGATCAGCAGAAAGATCCCTCCCACAACATACTTCTTCCACGTGTCGGGGTGTGTCCCTTCCTGTGTCTCGAGTGCCTGACCGGCATGGTCCATGTTGTCTTTGTTGTGGTTCAAACCTTTTCTCCTTGTGTCGGATGCATCGCCCGGCCATTCCTGCCGGGTGGATAGAACGCCGTCCACTTGCATACAATATATACTGCGTTTTTGTATCAAATCTAACACTCCGGCCTCTCTTTTTTGTATATTTTCCCGTTTTATGCGGAAAAGAACGCTTTGACGGGCGGATTGCCGCTACCGCGATGAGGCGGTCATAGGATGCATTGAGGGGAAACTTATTTCCGCGGAGTCGTTTTCGTCAGAGACAGCGTGCCGCTGTTCAGACTCAGCGTGTAGCCGGACCCGCCGACGGTCACGGTCTGCCCGACGGACAGCGTGCCGGATTCCCCGGACGCGTCATCCCGGAGCGTGAATGTCCTGTTGAAACTGTCCGTACCGTCTGCAAGCAGGTAGGTGCCTTCCGCGGCTTTGGCGGCGTCGATGATGAACGAACCGCCGGTGAGATTGAAAAGGTTTACGATAAACGGTTTTTCGTTCGGTTTTTCGAGGCGGAACGACAGCGTTTTGAACTTGTACGGATCGTCCATGACCAGCTGCCCGCCGGAGATCGTGATCGCGCCGTCGAGGTCGCCGCCCTGATCGTAGGTGAAGACCAGAGAGCCCTCCTCGATGAACCACTGCCCGTCGTAGTCGTCTACAGGCGCGTTGATCGACAGGAACCCCTTGCCCGTCTTGCGGATGAAGATGTCGTAGGCGCTGATGTCCTCGACCGGGCTTGGCATATCCGTATGTTGATCGCCTGTCCTGACGCTGGACGCGATGGAGTCCCTGCCGTCGCCGTCGCCGATGATCATGATGCCGTGGATGCGGAATTCCGCGCCGGAGGATTTCACGGGCGTCCTGTCGTAAATGGCGAACGCGATGAAGCCGCCGTGGCCGGATCTGTTGCCCTCGTTTATGATCGTGAGGCCTTCGGAGACCTCGTAGACCAGCTTGCTGCCCTCGACCTGGATCGCGCCGCCGCACCAGCCGTACAGGAAATGGTCTCCGGTGCTGTTGTTTTCGAAACACGAATCGACGATCAGGACATCCTGGCAGTCGAAGAGGTTGATCGCACCGCCGAAGCCGTTGACCTGGTTTCCCTGGAATAGCGTGCCCCGGATCGTCGCGCGGGTCCGTTCGAGGTTCAGTGCGCCGCCTCTGCTGAACGCGGCGTTCTGCCGGAAAGTCGCGCCGTCTATGGTCAGGTCGCAGTTGATCATGCGGAACGCGCCGCCCGCGCCGCCGGTCCCGCGGTCCAAATTCCGTTCATACGTCCCCTTTTTGACCACGAAACGTCCGGTATTCGCATGCAGCGCCGCGCCGCCGCCTTCCATGTCTTCGGATGTGCTGATCACGCGGCTTATGACTTTGAGTTCGTTCAGCACGATGTCCACCGGATTTCCGGTCTTTTCGTTCGTCGTCGCGAACCGCATGTTGGGGGTGATCTGCGTCGGGTCGGACAGGTAAACGGTGTCGCTTTCCGGCATGTCGAAGCGGATCTTCCACGGCCCGCCGGGGATCTGCGAATGGGCGATCGCTTCGCGCAGACTGTTCGCGCCGTCGTTCTCGTCCGCGCTGTCCCACGGTGTCGTGACGACGAGCGGATCGGCGTTCTGAGTTCCGCGCCAGAGGAAGAAAAGAAGGACGGCCGCGCACAGGGCGAGCAGGAACAGAAGCGCGGGCAGGCCCCGTCCGCATTTGCGAAGGAGCTTTTTGCCCCATGACAGGCGGCTGTCGAGCAGGCGCGAACGCGCATCCGCGACGGCGGAGATGAACTCGTCGGCGCTCCGGAACCGCCGGTTCGGCGATTCGCTGCACGCCTTCATGTAGAGCGGCAGCATGATCCCGATCTCCGGAAGCGGGATCGACTCCGGCACGGACGGGAACAGCATCGCGTCCATCCCGGACCAGGCGCAGTAGATGACTTTGCCGATGGCGTACAGGTCGCAGGCGCGCGGCTCGTAGGATAACGGATCGCCGGTCATTTCCGGCGGGACGAAGCCGGTGGTCCCGAACGGCGCGTCGACCGGACGGTTCAGCGTGTCGGACAGCAGGCTGTAGTCGGTCAGCTTCGGTTCCCTGTCGAGAAAGACGATGTTGTCCGGCTTGATGTCGCAATGCGCGAGCCCGGCGTTGTGAAGGTCCCGGACGGTCGCCAGCATCTTGTCCGCCAGACGCAGGACCTCTTCCGTCCGGAGCCGTCCGTTCCGGGCGATGCGGTTCGCGAGCGTGTCCGGCTCGTAGTCAGGCCACTGCGCCAGATTGTCAGCCGGGGGCATGACGCACCAGATGCGTCCGCTGGGGAGCTTTCCGACTTTCAGGATGGGGACCAGTCCGGGGATATGCGAGGAGACCGCGCGGCATTTTTCGATTCCGGTGAGCTCGCCGTCATTGTCCGCCTTCTGGATTACCTTCAGGACTTTTTTCTGCTCGACGTCCTCGTTCACGAGGTACAGGTCCCCGTGGCCGCCCCGGACGAGGGGCGAAACGATCGTCATCCCTTCCAGGAGGTCGCCCTTTTGGAAATCAAACGGTCCGGTGAAGCTCATAACGGCATGTCGAGGTTGAAATCGGGGTTTTCGACGCGGATTTCGGAAACGATCTTCCTGAGCGTTTTCCGGCAGCGGGAGCAATATACGTCGATGGCGGCGCGGCTGATCCCGAGATGCCGGGCGACTTCTTTCTGCGGGCGCTCCTGGAGCACGACCATTTCGAAGATCGCGTAGGTCTTCGGTTCGACGGTGTTCCGGAGTTCGTTCATCGCCGCGGTGAGAAGGCACTTGCGGTATTCCTCGTCGAACAGCTTCCGGAACGGATCGTTTTCGTCGCGGTCGTCCCCGGTCAACGACGCCGGAAGCTCCTCCGAAAACGGGGAGGAATGCCCGGTCTCCGGGGCTGAAACGGCCGGAAAACGGGCCGTTTTTCTGAGCATCTCCACCGCTTTGTGCCGGACGAGCACGCCGAAGTAGGTCCGGAATTTGCCTTTGGCCGGATCGTAGCGCAGCAGGGGTTCCCCGTTGAAGAGATCGATCATGATCTCCTGCATGAGGTCCGCGCAGCTGTCCTGCGGCATGCCGAGTTTCCGTCCGATGTCAAGGACCAGCGGCCAGTAGATGCGGTAGAATTCCTCCCAGGAGATCTCGTCGCAATTCTGCATTCGCTGCAGCAATGTTTTTTTCGTCGTGTACACGGGGCAGCTCAGCTTATTTTTTGAAGAATGCGACGGCGGCAAGGACGAGGCAGGCGATGATCGCCGCCGTGCAGATGATGTTCCAGACGTTTTCCGGAATTTTCGTTTTGCGTTTCATGGCAAAAAATGGGACGGCTCCCCGTCAGGAAACCGTCCCGAATTGTGCAATAATCAGTACACGATCTCTTCCCAGGGGAGGCCGTACTCGTTGAGCTTCTGCATGAAGGGCGCGGGATCGAATTCCTCCATGTTGAAGACGCCGGGGCCTTTCCAGGTGCCGGTGGCGAGCATCATGGCGCCGATCATGGCGGGGACGCCGGTCGTGTAGGAGACGGCCTGCGCGCCGGTCTCGCGGAAGGATTCCTCGTGGTCGCAGACGTTGTACACGAAGCGCTTGACGGGCTTGCCGTCCTTGCTTCCTTGCAGGAGGCAGCCGATGCAGGTCTTGCCCTTGGTGAGCGGGCCGAGGGAGGCGGGATCGGGCAGGAGCGCCTTCAGGAACTGGAGCGGGATGATCTCGTGTCCCTCGTACATGACCGGGTCGATGCGGGTCATGCCGACGTCCTGGAGGACTTCGAGGTGCTTGATGTAGTTGTCGGAGAAGGTCATCCAGAAGCGGGCCTCCTTCAGGCCGTACGGCTTGAGGTACGGGGCGAGGGATTCGAGCTCCTCGTGCCAGAGCAGGTAGATCTTCTTCGGGCCGATGCCGGCGGGGAAGTCGAACATCTTGGAGAACTCGAGCGGCTCGGTCTCGATGAACTTGCCGTCCTTGTAGTATTTGCCCTTCGCGGTGACCTCGCGGATGTTGATCTCCGGGTTGAAATTCGTGGCGAACGCCTGGCCGTTGTCGCCCGCGTTGCAGTCGATGATGTCGAGCGTGTCGATCACGTCGAAATACTGTTTCTCCCACGCGGTGTAGACGTTGGAGACGCCGGGGTCGAATCCGCTGCCGAGCAGGGCTGTGATGCCCTTCTCGCGGAAACGGTCGCGGTACGCCCACTGCCAGCTGTATTCGAAGTGCGCGACATCCGGCGGCTCATAGTTGGCGGCGTCGACGTAGTCCACTCCGGTCTCGAGGCAGGCATCCATGATGTGGAGGTCCTGATAGGGCAGGGCGAGGTTCAGCACTACGTCGGGCCGGAACGACTTGATGAGCTCGACGAGCTGCGGGACGTTGTCGGCGTCGACCTGGGCGGTCTGAACGGGACGCTTCAGGGCGGCGGCCAGTTTCTTGCATCTGGACTCCGTGCGGCTGGCGATCATGATGTCGGTGAAGACGTCGGATGCCTGGACGCATTTGTGCGCGGCGACGGTGGCGACGCCGCCCGCTCCGATGATCAGGACTCTTGACATGGTGTGGGTCTCCTTCTGTGAAGTGTCTTAACGTTCAAAATAGGTGTAACCGCGAATGCCGTCCTCGAACGCGTTCGTGATGGTCTTTCGCTGGGCGGGAGTGATCATTTTCTTGCGGACGGCGCGTTCGGCGACGCTGCGGAAGAAGGTGATGAGTTCCTTTGCGTCGTACTCGACGTAGGACAGCACGTCGCCGACGGAGTCGCCCTCGATTTCCTTGTCGATGTCGAAATGTCCGTCCGGGGAGATGGTGATGCTGACGACGTTGGTGTCGCCGAGCAGGTTGTGGAGGTCGCCGAGCGTCTCCTGATAGGCGCCGACCAGGAACACGCCGAGGTAGTATTCCTCGTCCGGCTTCAGCTCGTGGAGCGGGAGCGTGTGGAGCTCGTCGTGCAGGTCCACGAACTTGTCCACCTTGCCGTCGCAGTCGCAGGTGATATCGGACAGGATGCCGCTGCGCGTGGGGCGTTCGTTGAGGCGGTGGATCGGGACGATGGGGAAGACCTGATGGATGGCCCAGGAATCGGGAAGCGACTGGAAGACGCTGAAGTTGGCATAATAGATGTCGGCGAGCTGGGCGTCGAGGTCTTCGAATTCGTCCGGGATGTAGGCGAGCTTCTGCGCTTCCTTGTTCGCGACCGCCATGATGTGCCAGAATGCGGATTCGACGAGGGCGCGTTCGCGGAGTGAGATGCGGCCGTTCTTGAAGAGCAGGCGCAGTTCGTCGCGGTTGTAGATGGCGTCGTGGAAGAACTCCTGCAGGTTCTTCTGGTTGATGTTGGAAAGGATGTTCATCAGGTCCTTCGTGAGGTCGTGCGCGTTTTCCGGGATCTTGTCCGGGATGGTGACCGGGTCGAAGCGGGCGACGTCGAGGATGTTGAAGAGCAGGATGGAGGAGTACGCGACGGTGGCGCGGCCGGACTCGGTGATGATGTCGGGATGCGGCACGTTCGCCTCGGTGAGCAGTTCGCCGACGGTCTCGATGATGTCGACGCAGTATTCATCGATGGTGTAGTTGCGGCTGTGCTGGTAGTTCGTGTGGGAGCCATCGTAGTCGACGGCGAGGCCGCCGCCGAGGTCGAGGTAGCCCATCGGCGCGCCTTCCTGCACGAGGCCGATGTAGACGCGGCTGGCCTCCTGCACGCCGGAACGGATGTCGCGGATGTTCGGAATCTGGGAGCCGATGTGGTAATGGAGCAGACGGAGGCAGTCGAGCATGTCCTCTTCCTTGAGGTAGTCGACGAGTTCCATGAGCTGGGCGGTGTTCAGACCGAAGACGCTGCGGTCGCCGCCGGATTCGGTCCACTTGCCGCCGGCGCGCGTGGAGAGTTTCATGCGGACGCCGATCATGGGCTTGACCTTCAGCATGCGGCTGCGTTCGATGATCACGTCGAGCTCGCTGGGCATCTCGATGACGAGGATGCACCGGTAGCCGAGCATGGAGGCGAACAGCGCGAGGTCGACGAACTCCTCGTCCTTGTAGCCGTTGCAGACCACGCACGCATCCGGGTCATGGAGCGTGCCGAGGGCGGCGATGAGCTCGGCCTTGCTGCCGGCTTCGAGCCCGTGATGAAACTCGCGGCCGTAGCGGGAGATGTCCTGCACGACCTGCTGCTGCTGATTGACCTTGATGGGGAAGACGCCTTTGTACTTACCCTGGTATTTGGTCTGCTCAATGGCCTTGCGGAAGCTCGCGTGGAGCTGGTTGATGCGGGATTCCAGGATGTTGCTGACGCGGATCAGCACGGGCATGTTCATGCCGCGTTCCCGGATGCCCTGTACGATGTCGGGCAGACTGACCGCCGGGGCGTCCCTGTCCGGGTTCGGCGAAATCGTGAGCTCGCCCTTCTCGTTGACGTGGAAATAGCCCGCGCCCCAGTCGTTGATGCCGTAAAGCGTGGCGGAATCTTCCGCCGACCAATGTTCGAATTTATCTTTTTTGACGTTCATTCCCGCACCCTCGGAAAACCCGGCTTTTCAGCCGGAAACATGTGGTTGTTCATTAGCCGCGCGGGTGTCCGGTTGTCCGTGTTTTCTGTCGTCGGACGCCGCACGCGTGGGTTGTCTTTTTCGGTCCGGCACCGTCTCACTTGACGTTCAGACGGCCTCCGGCGGTCAGGATGACGCGGTCTTCGTCGGACACGTTCAGGTTCAGCTGGATTTGGAACGACTCTCCGCCGGGCTTCTTTACGGTGGCCGTGATGGAGTTTTCCTGAACGGCCTTGCGGAGGTCGGCGATCTCGACGGCGTCTTCCGGGTCGATCCGGTCGTAGTCGGCGGGATTCGCGAACGTGAGCGGCAGGATGCCGAAGTTGATCATGTTGGCGCGGATGATGCGTTCGATGGCGATGGCGATGACGGCCTTCACGCCGAGGTACATCGGGCAGATGGCGGCGTGTTCGCGGCTGGAACCCTGGCCGAAGCTGTCGCGGCCGACGATGACGGCCTGGCGGCCGGAATCGCGGACGGCGGAGGCGCGTTCGGCGAACGTGGGCTTGCCGGGGACGTTGGTCTGCGCGAAGACGGCCTTGGCGTATTCGGGGATGTTGCTGCGGTATTTGAGGTAAGCGCCCGCGGGCATGATGTCGTCGGTTGAGGTCTTGTCGCCGGTCTTGATGACCACGACGCCGTCGAGCTTCTCCGGCAGCGGCTTGCAGTTCGGCGGCGCGCCGATCGTGGGCTTGCGGATGATCTCGACGGACGCCGGATCGTCGGCGGGCGGCAGGATCATGGAGTCGTCGACCGTGAAGGACTTCGGGTCCTCGAACACGGGATACGCGAAATCGAGCGTGAGCGGAGAGGTGAATTCGCCGGTGAGGGCGGCGGCGCAGGCGGTCTCCGGGCTGACCAGATAGGATTGGTCGCCCTTCGTGCCGGAGCGGCCGGGGAAGTTGCGGTTGAACGTGCGGACCGTGACGGTGCCGTTGGCCGGGCTCTGGCCCTGTCCGATGCAGGGGCCGCAGCCGCATTCGAGGATGCGCGCTCCGGCGGAGACGATGTCGGCGAGCTTGCCGTCGGCGGCGAGCATGGCGAGGACCTGGCGGCTGCCGGGCGCGATGTCGAGGGAGACGTTCGGATGGACCTTGCGTCCCTTGAGCATGCCGGCGACGATGGAGAGGTCGCGGTAGGAGCTGTTCGTGCAGGAGCCGATGATGACCTGGTTGACCTTCATGCCGGAGAGTTCGGCGACGGTCCTGATGTTGTCCGGGCTGGACGGGCAGGCGGCCATGGGCTCGAGCGCGGAGAGGTCGATGTCGATTACGCGGTCGTATTCGGCGTCGGCGTCGGCGACGAGTTCGGTCCAGACGGAGCCGCGTCCCTGCGCCTCGAGGAAGGCGCGGGTGCTGGCGTCGGACGGGAAGACGGAGGTGGTCACGCCGAGCTCGGCGCCCATGTTCGTGACGGTGGCGCGCTGCGGCACGGAGAGCGTGGCGACGCCGGGGCCGAAATACTCGACCATGCAGCCGACGTTGCCCTTCGTCGTGAGGATGCTCAGGACCTTCAGAATGATGTCCTTCGCGGCGACCCACGGGCGGAGGCTGCCGGTGAGGCGGATGCCGATGATCTTCGGGTAGGCGAGGCGGAACGGCTTGCCCGCCATGGCGAGCGCGACGTCCAGGCCGCCCGCGCCGATCGCCATCATGCCGATGCCGCCGCCGGTCGGGGTGTGGGAATCGGAACCGAGCAGGGTCTTGCCGGGCACGCCGAAGCGTTCCAGGTGGACCTGGTGGCAGATGCCGTTGCCGGGACGGCTGAAACGGATGCCGTGCGCGGCGGCGACGGACTGAAGATAGAGGTGGTCATTGGGGTTTTCCGGGCCCATCTGGAGCATGTTGTGGTCCACGTACGACACGGACAGCTCGGTCTTCACCTTGCCGGTGCCCATCGCTTCGAGTTCCAGATAAGCCATCGTCCCGGTGGCGTCCTGCGTCAGCGTCTGGTCGATGCGGATCGCCGCGGGTTCGCCCGGAACGCCGCTGCCGGATACGAGATGGTTCGCTAAGATTTTCTGAATGACCGTTCCTTTTGCCATTGCTTGTGATCTCCGATTTCGGGGGTAAAAAAACGGGGACGCACCTTGGTCGGGACGTCCCTGATCTCAGATTCCGCGGATTCCGGCGGACCGGAAGGCGGATGTTCGAACCGCGCGCGGCGGCTCCGAAACTTACTCTTCGGGTTTGGTCTTCGGAAGAGCGCTGAGAACTTTCTGGCCTTCCTGCCAGCGGCCGTCCTGCTTGAGGAGGTTGATGCGTTCGAAACGCTTCAGGACGTTTCTCTGTTTCCGGATGCGGCCGGCGGCCTTCAGACTGGGATGCTTGGACATTTCAAATCTCCGTTATTATCTGTTATGTGTTGTATGAGTTTCGTGTAAAAGTAACTAAATACTATACATCATTTTGCGGAAAATGCAAGCCGGATGCCGTTTTTTCCCGAAAAAAAGGGAGGGCAAGCCCTCCACGTGGGAAGTGCACTGCTACGCGAGTGCACACTGCAAGCAGTGTCGGGCAGTGCCAGCCTGCGCTCGGACACAAGGAAACAGGGGATCTATTTTGAGTCCGCCGGGTCGGTCAGCCAGAGCGTGAGCTCGAACGGCGCGGGCTCGCGTTTGCTGTTCCTGATACCGATCTCGAAGAGGTCGTGGTGGAACTGGTAATCGTACTGGCAGTGTTCCCCCTTGAACCCGATGTATTTCCCGGCCGAGGGCGTCAGGCTCACGTCCAGCTCGAAGGGCACTGTCAGGTTGGTCCACGGTCTTCCGTTCACGGTCACGCCGGAGGCGAACCTGCCGTCGTACATGATAGGATTGACGCCGCTCGCGCCGCTCTCGTGCGACTGATAATTCAGGTAGTACAGGCGGTTCCCCTGGAGGCGGAATCCAGCGTTCATGGCGACCGTGCCCCTGACGACGATCTTCCGTTCCGGCCGGAAGACCGGGGCGGGCGCGGGTTTGGTCACCGTGTAGTCGGGGTGGTCCATGCCGTCGGTCGGCTCCTTGATGGACGAAATGACCATGGGGCCGTTCATGATGGTCGGGAATTTGCCCTCGGGGAGCCCGGCTGCCGCCGATGCGGCGTTCTCGATCTCGGTCTGTGCCGCAGTGACGGGTTTTGGGGCCGGTTTTTCGGAGGCGTGCGGCCCGACGCCGATTGTGAATCTGTACTTCGACTCGCCGGCCTCGAAGTCGTTCAGGAAGACCTCGTACTGCCCGTCGTAGTTCTTGGTCGAGAAGACGGGGCCGCGGCCTTCCTTCTCCTTGATGTAGGAGTGCGAGTAATCCGGCGTGAAGTCGAGCTCGAAGGGCACGCTCACGTCCTTCCACGGCTTGCCGTTGATCGTGGCGTCCACGGGTTTGTCCTTCTTGAACATGATGTTGCAGATGTATTCGACGGTGTTCCCCTCGAAATGGATCGTCGCGGGCTTGTCGATGGTCGCCTCGAACGTGATGAAGACGTCGTTCGCGCGGAGGGCCTTCAACTCCTCCTCGATCCGTCTTACGCCGGCTTCCACAGGGTTCTCGATTTCGGCACGGGCTTCCTCGGGGGGCATCCGTTTCAGGATGTTCGGGGGGATCACCGGCGCGGGCGGATTCACGGCGTCCGGGCTCCTCGGGATGTTGTCCCGCAGGACCGCGAACTTCAGATTGAACCAAAACGTCGCTGGGACGGTATCGGAGGAGACGACTTCGCCGAGGGTGATCTCGAAGCTGTCATCGGCCGTCGGCTGCTTCGTGAACGACCCGGCGGGGCCCTGCACGGTGACCTCCCGGCTGAAATCCGGGGCGAGGTAGAGCTCGAACGGCTTGTCGGTGACGGGCCACTGCATGCCGGCGTTCACGCTCAGTTTGTCGGGGTAGCGATCCCCCGCGGGCCGGAACCGGACGGTGTTGCCCTCGAAGACGAACGCGTCCTTCGGGTCGAGATTGCCCTCGACCGTGAGCGAGATGTCGCGGACTTTGGCGTTGATCTCGCGGATGAGCGCCTGGCGCTGCCTGATGTGGTCCGACGTCCCCATCACGACGCGGAAATGTCTGCGTTCCACCTGTTCGTTGAGCAGCAGATCGTGTCTGGGCGAATTGTTGGAGTTGGTCATGATGAAGTGGGGGTTCGATTTGCCTTCCGCCATCGTTTCCAGCGTGACGGGCGGAGAGGGGATGTCGAAATCGAGGATGAACGGCTCGTTCAGGTCATTCCACGGCTCGCCGTTGACCATGACGTTGATCGGGATATCCGCCGAGTCCTGCTCGTAGGTGAGCCGCGGTGTCCCGGCCTCGAAAACGATGGCCCCTTTCCCGAGCAAATCCCCCTCGATCGTGATCGTCCCGGGCAGTTCGCTGTAGCCGGGCACGGGGGTCTGGTAGGAGACGTCCCCCTGATTCGGAGCGGGCGCAAGCTGCGGCGGGGGCGGGGCGAACGACGCGCCGGAGGGGCTCGCCTGCCCGCCGGTGAACGACGGCATGGTTCGCACGTTGGTATTCTCCCCGAAGACCTTGTCGCCGCCGTTCCGCAGGATGAACTCGAACTGCGCGGGCTGGTCGGTCCTGTTCGTCACGATGATCTCGATCACGCCGTCGTGCTCGAAATACACGCCGTCGCAGTCGTCGCCGCGGAAGATGAATTGCGTGTTCCTGCCCGTGTCGACGATTTGCGCGGGAGCCCCCGGACCGCCGCCACTCGAGGTGGAATAACCGGTCGGCAGCGACAGGTTCGTCCAAACCTTTTCCTGTCTCCGGGTGTCGGTCAGCGTGACCTCGGACGCGAACTTGCCGTTGAACAGCACGACCGGGTCCTCCGGGGCCGCACGATTCGGGTCCGTCTCGTAGTTCTGGTAGATGAGGCTGCCATGGTCCAGGCGGAATCCGGCCTTGCGGTCGACCGTGCCGTGGACGTTCACCACCGCGACATTGATGCTGTGGCCGGGGATGACCGGGCGTGTGACGGGGGTGGTCGGGTGCATCAGCCCGTCCGTCGGGCCGTCGATGGTCGCGCCGCGAGAGAGCCCGGCAAAGGGATTGAACGCCCCGGGAGTTGCGGCCGGAGTCGAGGTCGGGGGCGTAGCCCCGTTGGTCGACTCCTCGAACGCCGGACGGCCGCTCTTCGGCGGATTGTTCGGGTCCATGCCGGGGAACATGAAGTTCGGGATGGGCTGGGGGCCGAATCCGCCGTTCACGATCGGCATCTGAACGGGCGCCGATCCCCGCACGCTCCGCACGATCCTGCGGTCGACCTGGTCCTTCACGGCGAGGTAGACGAACTTGTAATAGGAGGTATCCTTGATGGCATGGTCGAGGACCAGCTCGAACTTCTCCGGTTCCGCTTCAATCGTCATCGTGGTCCTCTCCTGCAGCTCCTGGCGCGGGATGAGGGACGCCTTGTCGAAATCAGGAGTGAAGTCGAGCACGAAAGGCTTGCTCAGGTCGAGCCACGGCAGAAAGTTGATCCGCACGTCGGTGGCTTCCCTGCCGTCCTCGTTCCGGTACCGGACCGTGTTCCCCTCGAATGTGAACGCATCCCGGTTGCAGAACGATCCGCTCAGCACGATGTCGAGTTCTTTCGGCTCGTCGGACTGCTCCGTCGGCTCGGGCAGACTCGTCGCGATCCAGGCCGGCCGGGTATTGGTACGCTCGATCTGGTTCTTCAGCGCGATCTTCACGTGGCACTTCATATCCCTGGACTGATAACTCCCCACGTACAGCTCGATCCGGTCTTTGCCCGGGATCAGCATGACCGGTTTCTCGCCCTGCTTCTCCACGACCGCGGCCTTCGCGAAGTCCGGCGTGAAGCCGAGCGAGAATGGTTTTTTCGTCATGTCCCACCGCCGTCCGTTCACCGTGACGATCATGCTGGATTTCTTCAGATAATCCTCGCGCGGCTCGTACGTGATCGTGTCCCCCTGGAAGACGAAACGGCCGTTCTCCCGGATGTTCCCGTCGATGGTGATCGAGAGCTCGCCGTTTTCGTCGGGTTCCGCCACGGCTTTCGGTTTCGTCCCCTTCGCGGGGCGGTTTTTGATGGTCGTGGCGATCCCGACATGGTACCAGCCGACGGACGAATCGGTGTCGTCGATCCGGACCGAGAAGGTGTCCTTGCCGGGATAGAATTTCACGCTGTTCCGCCCGAGTCTCTGCACCACCTCCGAATGTTCGAAATCCGGGACGAAGTCGAGCTCGAACGGCTCGTAGGGATCCTCCCAGGGGATGCTGTTGACCGAGAGATTGGTCGGGTATTTCCCCGAAATATGATGATAGGTGATCAGATTCTCCTCGAACACGAACGTCCCGCTCACGTCGATGTTGCCCGACAGCTGGATCCTCACCTCGCCGTTTTCATCAGGGACCGTGTTAAGGGTCTTCGGGGTCCCGGAATTGTCGCTTGCGGCCGTATTGCGCGGCTGGGCCTGCCGCTGCATGCTCTCGATCTCCCGGTCGGCGCGGGCCATGCGCCGGCGCAGCATTTCGATCTGCTGTTCCGTCGCGCCTGGCGTCCCCTCGAGCGATTCGATCAGCGCCGCCAGTTCCGCGCGGGTCTGCTGTTCGCGTTCCAACGGAGTCCTCGGCGTACTCTTTGACGCGTCCTCGGGCATCGCCGACTGCGGGAGTTTCCCCGTCGTGTCGATCGTGACATAATAGACCCCGATGGAATTATCGATATCGTCGATCACCAGCGAGAAGGACTCCGTGCCGGGGAACAGTTCCACGCGGTTCCGCCCCTGTTTCTCCACGAGCGAGGCCCGCTTGAAATCCGGCGTGAATCCGAGATTGAACGGCTTCTTCAGGTCGTCCCACGCCTTGCCGTTGATCGAGATGCCGGTTGGCTCCTCGTACGCTTCGTGCCGAAACTCGACCGTGTCCCCGCGGAAGATGAACCTGTCGCGCCCGTCGAACACGCCCGACAGTCTAATCACGCCCTCCTCGGATTGAACGGATTTCGTTTCGTATTTCGCGCTCTTCGCATCCGTCTGCGCAGTTGCGGCGAAAGGGACGGCGGCGAGCAGGGTTAAGCCCAGCATCATGCCCCAAGGCGTTTTGAATCGGTTCTGTTTCATGGTTTGCTCCTTGGATTGCGGGCGGTACAGAATGTTGTCGAACTGTTTTCCTGACAATTAGACGTGTGAAAATCGGAAATCTTAGCGGAAAAAACAGAAAAAAGTAGATTAATTCTGGAAAAATAGGCGTCGGATGGACGCCTCTTATTCCGGGAGACGCTCGGATAAAATCTTTGCGGCGATGGCGACGAGGTCGGCGCAGGGGCGTTTCTTGTAGTAGGCGGCGGTGCGCGCCTCGGAGACGGGCGGGTCGGCCTGCTTTGGCGCGAGTCCGAGGAGTTCGCGGCAGATGATGGAACCGGTCTCCTCGCGGAAGGCGTCGCAGAGCCCGCGGATGAACGCGTAGTGTTCGTCCTTCGCCGCTTTGTCCGTGCCTTCGCCGGGACCGCGGATGAGGTCGGCGGCCATGCACATGCCGGAGACCGCGCCGCATACTTCGCGCTGGCGTGCGATGCCGCCGCCGAACCCGGAAGCGAGCTTCAGGGCGGTGTCGAGGTCGAGGCCGCAGCGGTCGCGGAACGCGCAGAGAACTGCTTGGGCGCAGTTCATGCCGTTGAGGAAATTGTTTTTGGCTTCTTCGGAACGGTCGGTCATGGCGGCAACTCCTGTGGGATACTGTGGAAAAAAAGTTCAGTACGGTGCTTTGACGGCCTCGAACTTCATGCCGTTGAAGTTTTTCAGCATGACGGGCGCGGCGAAATCCGCGGCGACCGGGAGCGAGAAGAGGATGCCGTTCTTTGCGTAGAGGATGCGGTTGCGCGGGGCGTCGTAGTCCGCCCAGCGCCAGCCGGAGCCGTCGATCTTCAGGCGGCGTTCCTGGTTGACGATGCGGTGGCGTTCCCAGTAGCAGCCGTAGCCGGCATGGTCGGGACGCCCGCTGACAAAGAGCTTCTGGAGCGCCCAGCCGAACGCGAGCGGCTTCTCGTAGACAACGGAGTTTTCCGCCTGATGCTTCGCGGTCCAGCCGTCGCGAAGGAGCCGATGGCAGTAGACGCCGGGACATTCCCCGCCGAAGTACGTTTCGAACGGGAAATCCTGCGAGACGTCGAGGCCGCCGCCGGACCTCGCGCAATACGGAACCGTGATGCCCGGCGCCGGGGTGTTGAGCCAGACTATTTTATTGCCCATGAAGAGGCCGCCGCCGTTCCAGGCCGTGCCGTTGAACCACAGGTCGAGCGCCTTCAGGTACGGCGCGCGGGAAATAGCGGTCCAGCTGGGCGAAGAGGCTTCCGGCGAGGCTGCGAACCGTTCGATCTCGTCCGCATGGTCCCGGCGGATCTCCTGCATCTGTTTGTTGTACTCGTCGTATTTTTCCGGGCGCGGACCGAACTTGTCCTCACGGAGTTTTTCCGTATACTCCAGAATCGTGTCGGGGCGGCGGAAATCCGTCGCGAAGTAGATCATCAGTTCGCCGTCGGGCGACAGGTCGCTGCGGTATTCGTAGATGCGGCCCTTGAGCCACTGGCCCATGGTGAATGTGTCGGTTTCGAGGTCCCAGCCGACCGTGCAGACCTGTCCGGACGGGCCGCGGCGGAAAATGACCGCTTTCGGCGCTTCGCGCGCCAGAATGACATGGATCCGGGCGGGAATCAGTTCCGAGGGCTGTTTGAACCTGTGCTGAAAATGATTACGGAAAGGCTTCCGTCCCGGGCGGGACGGGCGGTTGGGACGTGGTCTCATCTTTTTTGGTTCTCTTTTTTGTTCTTTTGTCTTGCGGTCCGGGTCGATCCGGGACGCCGTCATTCCAGGGTATGCACCGTTTCCGTTTTCTGTTTCCGCATGGTCGCCTCAAACTTTTTGCTGAGGAAAGAAATGACGGCGATCAGGGAGAAGGAAAGGATAAAATAAAGCAGCGTTGCGAATGCGATGGGGAAGAAGGATTCGTAGGTGCGGCCGCGAATCCAGTCGACCACCTTCGTGAGATCCCAGACGGAGATGTAGCCGACGACCGTGGTGAGTTCCACCAGACGGATAATCTCCTCGCGGAACGGCTTGGCGAGATAGGCGGCGGCCTGCGGGAAGATGACCTTGCGGAACAACGTGAACTTGCGGATGCAGAGGGCGCGGGCGGCGTCAAGCTGTACACCGCCGATATAATCGAGGGTGGTCATGTAGAGACGGCAGGAGGATGCCATAAAGCGGAGGATGAAGATCACGATTGCGGCGGAGAGAGGACGGAATCCGAGCCTGCGGAAGATGACGTAGTACAGCCCCATGAGGAGAATGAGGATCGGGATGTTGTAAATGAGGGCGCAGACGACGTCGGCGGGGAGCGAAATCCCCCTGCGTTTCGACTGGCGGAGCATGCAGAGCGGAATCCCGAGGAGGGATCCGAAGAAAACGGCGGACACGGCGATGATGAGCGTCCTCTTGAATCCGCCGAAGATCTGGCGCATGTGGTTGTCTTCCCAGAGCGAACGGCGCAGACTGAACCACTGTTCCTTCAGGAAGAAGTTGATCTGCGGGATCAGGGCCATGTGGACGCGTTTGGCTTTCGTTTTGTCCGGCACGATGGCAATGAGTCCGCCGTTGTAATGCGTCTCGGTGTAAACAAGCTTGCCGGATGATGTGAATTTTGAGGAGATGTCGGAGGACCCGAAGTCGACTCTGCCGTCCGCAATCGCCTGTTCAAGCTCGTCCTGTTCCAGCCGGACGAACTCCACTCCGTAGCCCATTGCGGCTGCCGCCCGCTGTGCCGTTTCAATGTCGTAGCCGACGATCTTTTCATTGCGGAGATAGCTGAAGGGTTCGCGATCGATTGCGACGCCCATCCGGAGGACTCCGTTGAGCGCACCCTGGAGATCCTGCGGAAGTTCGGCTTTTGCATTTTTCGGAGAAATCCATTCGTTCTGGATCGCCTTCAGCATACCGTTCTTTTTCATTGCCCGGATCTGCCGCGAGAACGCCTCGCAGATGGCTTTTTTGTTGGCGGGGAAGAAAAAGGTATAATCGACACGTGTGATATATTCGGGGATCTGAATGAACTGCGGATAGTCGGGCAGGTGCTCCCTGGCGCGCGGTTCGCTGATGACGAACGCGTCGATCTTTTCGGTGCCGAGCAGATAGAAGAGGTCGCGTTCCTGATTGACATAGAACGGAATCGCATCTGGAAGCTTTTCGTCGAGCTGCGTTGCCGCAAAGGAGAACGGGAGGACGCCGACGCGTTTTCCCGCCAGCTGGCTGAGTCTGGTGATGCCGAAGACGTATTCGTCGTGCGGGATATTCGTCACGAGCGCGGCGCCGCCTTCATAATATGCTTCGGAGAACTCGATGTTTTCCGTGTTGCCCTCGTTTTGCGCAAGCATGCCGCCCGCCACGTCGATCTGCCCCGACCGGAGCAGGTCCGCAAGCATTTCACGACGGACCGGGATGATCTGAAGGTCCATGCCGAATTCGTGAGCGGCGTAGCGGATGATCTCGATTTCCAGGCCGAGCATGGTGCCGTCCTCGCCCATGAAACAGAGCGGTGTGGCGCCGGGAGTGGCCGCATAACGGAGTACGCCATTGACCATCGGGATGTCGTCGTGCTCGAATAATTGTTCGAACCCTTGTTTTCCCGGTTCCGCGGAACACCATTTCGCCGCGAGGTCGTGGAGCGTGCCGTTTTCCTTCAGTTCGGCGATGAGGCGGTTGATGGCCCGGTAGAGAGGGGACCCCTGCGGCATGGCAAAGGCATAGGCCTCGCGCTTGATGATGGCGGCGATCTGGATCTCCGGATACATCATTGTGCAGGAACGCGCCAGCGGCTCTTCCATGAGCATGGAGTCGATCTTGTTCGAGATAAGCAGGGAGCAGGCCGACTCCGGGGTGTCCGTAAGGACGAATTTTGTGTTCGGCAGAAGGTCCTTGCATTCCGCCGCGTATTTTGAGCTGGCGAGGATCGCCGCGAGGTTGCCGGCGAGTTCCTGCGGCGTTTTCAGAGACGCGCTGTGGTTTCCGACGGGTCTGTAGAGGTTTTTCCGCGTCAGAATGGCGGCGGGGCAGTCGATGTAGTCCTCGGAGAAGAGGATGGCCCGGTTTTCCCCGTCGACTTTGTCCATGGATGCGACGGCGAGGTCGACGGTATCTTTTTCGACGGCGGTGAACAGGTCGAGATAGGGCATCACCTTGAGTTCCACGGACATGTTGAACGCGGCCGCGAGACGGTAAATCAACTCCACGTCGAATCCGGCGGGCGATCCGCTGGAGTCGGTGAAGTTCATGGGCTCGTTCTTGTCTTCCGTGGCGATCACGAGTTTGCCGTACGGGCTGGAGGGAACGGCGACATTCGGCATTTTCGGATCGCTGGACTTTATCCAGCGGGCGTACATGTTGTCATACAGTCCGGAGGTGAAATACTCCCGGAGAAACGCATTGACGTTCTGGAGCAGTTCGGGCTTGGACGCGGGGACCGCGATGCCCACATGCCCTTCCGCATAGTTGTCCGGCAGCAGGACGAAGTCGTCACGTTTGCGCTGGGCGTAATCCAGAGCCGGACGGTCGAATCCAATGGCGTCGATCGTGCCGCTTTCGAGGTCCGGGTATGCCTCGGAAATATTCTCGTATTCGCGGAATTTCGCCCGGGAGAAGCGTTTTTTCGCTTCGTTGCCGGAAGTCGTTTCGGATACGATGCCGATCACATATTTCGGATCGTTGAAGTCATCGGGGTCGGAAATGTATGTCTGGTTTTGTTCCGTTTCTTTTTTTCCGCAGCAGCACAGGACCGCCGCCATGAACAGAGTGAAAAGAGCGGAAAAAAAACGGCCTGCCCGTATGAGCGGGGTATTCCTGTCAGTGTTGTGTCGGTTCATTTTGCCTCGTCTGTCAAAAATGCGGTTGCAAAACGGTAATCCCGGCGTCCTCCTGTCGTGCCGTGGCCTCCGGTTCCTTTTTGCGTTTATTCCAAACCAAATTAAAAAAGGTTGTGCATGTTTGTGTATAATGTAGCATGCTTTTCTGATATTGCAAATATGAATATGTCACAAAATGGGGCGTTTTGTATGTCGCGGGGACAGTCTTTCTTTTTTGCGTTCCACCATAAAAAAACGGCAAAAAAAGTTTGATTCCCGCCGTTGCGCATGCTATATTATTTGGTTTTCATGTTTCACACAGGCTGCTTTATGTTTATTCTAAACTGGTATATCACAAAAAACTTTCTGGCGACATTCGGCATGGCGATCGTGGTCCTGACCTTTGCCATGACGGGCGCCAACCTCATGAAAGTCATTGAATACATCAGCCAGGGCATTCCTCCGCTGATCGCGGGCAAATTCCTCCTGCTGGCGCTTCCGATGGCGCTGGCGTTTTCCATTCCGTGGGCCGCGCTCGTCTCGATCATGCTCGTTTTCGGGCGTCTTTCGGCGGATAACGAGATCACCGCCATGCGCGCCTGCGGCATTTCCATCCTGCAGATCATCTCCCCGATCATCGTTTCCTCCTTCCTTCTGTCCTGCCTCTGCCTCTGGCTTCAGCTCCAGATCGGTCCCCCTGCGCTCGGCGATGCCCGCGACCTCGTGAAAAGCGCGGCGGCCAACTCGCCGCTGGCGTTCTTCACGCCCGGCATCCCGGTCCAGCTCGGCAACCTCACGTTCTTTATCGATTCGAAGGATTCCGAGGGGGACGAGGATCATATCTACGGCGTTCAGATCTATCTGCCGGACAAGGACGGCACGACCAGGCAGGATGTCCTCGCCGCCCGCGGAACATTGTCGGTGGATGCGGCGTCGCAGATCCTGACCGTGACGCTGTACGATGCGCTCGTCGAGAACGTGGAGGGAAGCGGAAAAGACCGTCGCAAGGAGCATTCCTACAGCGAATCCGTAGAGCTTCACGTGCCGTTCGGCGACCGCTACAATCAGAAAGACGTCTTCATCAAGGATAAATATCTGTCCTACAAGAGCCTGTTCGCCCGCCTCGCGATCTACCTGAAACGCGGCAAGGACGCCGCGGGCGTCGACGCCACGGCCATCAATGTCGAGATCAACCAGCGGATCGCCCTGGCTCTTGCCCCCATTGCGTTCATGATGCTCGGCCTCCCGCTGGCCATCCGCACCAGCCGCCGCGAAACGTCCATCGGTCTGTGTCTCAGCGTCGCCCTCGGCGCGCTTTACTACGGCGGCGTGCTCGTGTCCGACGCGCTCCGCTACAACCCCCAGTTCTATCCCCAATATGTCGTCTGGATTCCGCCTTTGCTGTTCCAGCTGTTCGGCATAATTTACCTCACTAAAATCGCAAGGAAGTGATTCCATGAAATCTCCCGAAATGTATCTCGAATGCGTCAGCTGCGGCAAAACCTACGATCCCTGGGATCTCCGTTATAAATGCGATTGCGGCGGCATCCTCGACGTCAAGCGCGACCTCTCCAAGATCGATGGCGAAGAACTCCGCAAGCTCTGGGATTCCCGCTGGGGCCTCAAACGCGGCGTCGAATCCTCCGGCGTCTGGCGTTACCGTGAACTCATCCTGTCCGTTCCGGACGAAATGATCGTGACCCGTCAGGAAGGCAACACCCGCCTTTATCCCGCCGGATCCGCCGGAAAATGGGCCGGACTCTCCGACCTCTGGTTCAAGCACGAGGGCGAGAACCCGACCGGCAGTTTCAAGGACCGCGGCATGACCTGCGGCGCGAGCGCGGCCCGCAGACTTGGCGCGAAGAGCGTCGCCTGCGCCAGCACCGGCAACACCAGCGCCAGCATGGCGTCCTACGCCGCCGTCGCCGGCATGCGCGCCGTGATCTTCATCCCGGAAGGCAAGATCGCCTACGGCAAGCTCGCTCAGGCGCTTGCCTACAACGGACGCACGCTTCAGATCCAGGGCAATTTCGATGACGCCATGGCGCTGGTTCAGGACGTCTGCCGCGAACTCAACATCTACCTCCTGAATTCCATCAATCCCTACCGCATCGAGGGGCAGAAGGCCATCTGCATCGAAACGCTCCAGCAGCTCGACTGGCAGGTGCCCGACTGGTTCGTCATCCCCGGAGGCAACCTCGGCAACAACAGCGCGCTCGGCAAGGCCCTGATGGAGCTGCACGAGCTCGGCATCATCACCAAGATCCCGCGCATCGCCGTCATTCAGGCCGAAGGCGCGAACCCGCTTTACACCATGTGGAAGAACCACACCGAGTTCAAGCCCGTCAGGAACCCGGAAACGATCGCCACCGCCATCAAGATCGGCAACCCCGTCTCCTGGCCGAAGAGCATGCGCGCGGTTACCTGGAGCAACGGCGTGGTCGAACAGGTTACCGAGCAGGAGATCATGGACGCCAAGGCGAAGCTCGACGCGGCCGGAATCGGCGCGGAACCCGCCTCCTGCTGCTCGCTCGCGGGCGCGAAGAAGCTCCGCGACAGCGGCGTGATCGGTCCCGATGAAAAGGTCGTCGGCATTCTCACCGGAAACATCCTGAAGGATCCGGATGCTGTCGTCGGCTACCACCAGGACACGCTCATGGACCATTACGGCATCCGCGGCACGTTCGCCAACAAGCCAGTCGTGATCCCCGCCACGCTCGACGCCGTCCGCAAGGCGCTCGGCGACTGAGCCGTTCCTCCTGTTGGATCATGTCCGGCGTTTCAACCGCGCCGGAATCGGTTTCATACAAAAAGCCCTCCCGTCAAACGGAGGGCATTTTCCGGTGAAACAATAAAAGATGGCCAGAGTTTTTCGTCGTAAAATCACCGCCGCGGAATGGATGCTGCTCGCCGCGGTCCTGGTCGGTGCGGCAATATCGCTGACGCATCTGATCTTTTTTCACGGCATCGATTACCGCGACACGGCGAACATGTACGCGTCGCTGCTGCGCGCGCTCGTGTCCGGCGAGTACGGGGAGGCGTTTCATCCGGCGGTCCCGTCGCTGAACGTGCTTCTCGCGCGTCTCTTCACGTTGACAGGTATGGAGCCGGACGTGGCGCTGTCGGCGGTGTCGTGCCTGTTCTATGTCGCGACGATCCCGTTTGTGTATCTTCTTCTGAAATGCTTCCTGTCCGCCGAACCGTCTGCGTTCGGGGCTTTGCTCTTCGCCTGTACGCCGAAGATCATCCGTTTTTCGTGCGCGGGACTGCTCGATTCCGGCAAACTCTTCTTTCTTGTCGCCGGACTGTACTGCTCGTGCCGCCTGATCCGGGAGAAATTCCGTTCGTTCGGGACGGCTGTCTGTTTCGGCCTGGCGTTGGGCGGGCTGTCGCTTGTCCGGAGCGAGGGGGTCGCCAATGCGTGCGTGCTGTTCGGCTGCACGGTGCTTTTCTGGATCCGGACCGTATGGCGGGAAAAACGCGTTCTTCCGTTCCTGCCCATGCTGACGGCGGTCGTGCCGTGGGTGCTCGCCGTTCTGAGCCGCGCGTGGACCAACTGGCGTTTCTGCGGACGATTCATCTACGACGCACGCATTCACGACGGATTGATGTATGTGCTGGGCGTGTCGGGTTCGGATGGCGCGCAGGTGATTCCTCCGTCGGTTGCGGAGGAGATCGCAAAGACCCCGGCGGAGAAAGAGAACGCCCTGGCCGTCTGGCTTGAGCTCATCCGGAGAAACATCGTCGGGAACTACGAGCTTTATTTCGGGTTTGCGGTCGCGGGTCTGCTCCTGCTGATCCTGGCCGGGTACGGACGGCGCTGTTCTGCTTCCCGTGCGCAGACGTCGGCCGCGGACCGCCCGGCCTGCTATGTGTGGCCGGACCGCGGCGTGCCTGATTTCGTGAAATGGGACCCGTTCTTCATCGTGCTGATCGTGAACGTGGTATGCAACGCCGTGATCTTCAAGTTTTCGCATTTCTACACCTACCGTTATTTCCTGCTGAACGTCCCGCTGTTCATGGTCTTTACCGTCATGACCTGCTGGTGGTTCTGGCGCTGGGCCGTGAAACTGCTGCCGCGTCCGCTTCTGTGTGCCGCGCTCGCCGCGGTCGTGGCGATCCTGGCGTTGCAGGTCAACAACGGCATCGACAATATGATCTCCGGGGATGCGGGCGACTCGGCCCGTTCCGGGGAGGCCGCAGGGAGGATCATGCGCGCGGAAAAACCGGACGGCAAGGTGCTTTTCTGGTACGCCGGCATCGAATGGTATTACACAGGGATGAAACGCGCTTTGCCGATCGAGACGCCGCAACCGGATTACCGGACCTTCGACGGTTTCGATTATTTCCTGGTGTGCAAGGACGAGGACGCTATCCTGCCCGTCGTGGAAGAGCGCGCTGATCTGCAGGAGATCCCGCTTCCGCCGGAAAGCACCGTCCGGCTGTTCCGCAAAATCGAGGAGGAATGATTCCTCCATCCCCTCATTGTGCCGTGCTGCAATGAGGCCGCGGATCGGAATCGGGAACGGAAGAGAACCGTTTCGAGTTCCTTCAGCCGTAGACGGCGAGGGGGAACGATTTTTCCGTGAGCGCGCGGGCTTCCACTGCGTTTTTCAGTTCGCCGCTGGCGATCATCTGCGCCAGGATGTTTCCGGTGGCGGTCGCTTCGGTCGGTCCGGCCAGCACGCGGCGTCCCGTCGTCTTCGACACAAGCCGCATGAAGAACCTGTCCCGCGTGCCGCCGCCGAGGATGTTGAGCGTGTCGAAGTGTCTGCCCGTGATGGATTCGAGCTGGTCGATGCGCTTTTTGAAGCAGTCGGCCAACGAATCGTAGATGCAGCGGACTAGCGAGGCATCGTCCGGTATTTCGCCCTGACCGTGTTCGCGGCAGTAACGCCGCACGCGTTCCGGCATGTCGCCCGGTGGGAAGAACACCGCGTCGTCCGGGTCGATGCGGAAACTCTGCCCGTCGAGCGGGGCCGCCATCGCTTCCATGTCCGCAAACGAGATGTCCTTGCCCTGTTCGGTCCAGGTGCGGCGGGTCTCCTGAAGCAGCCACGTGCCCATGATGTTGCAGAGGAACCGGAACGTGTCCTCCACGCCGCGTTCGTTCGTGAAATGGCTTTCCAGCGCGTCGGGCGTGAGGATGGCCGAACGCAATTCCGCTCCGAGCAACGCCCACGTGCCGAGGCTGATGTACAGCGCCTTTTCCGGGTCGACGCACGGCATGGCGAGCACCGCGCTCGCGGTGTCGTGCGAAGCGCATTTCACCGCGGGGATTTGGGGGATGCCGAGGCGTGCCGCCGTCTCCGGTTTCAGGACTCCCGCGGACGAGGTGGGTGGTACGAGATTCGTAAAGAGGCTGGAAGGAAGCCCGGCGAGCTTGTTGATGCTGTCCATGTCCCATTCCGGTGAACATGCTTTCAGCAGCGCGCCTGTGCTGGCGATGGTGAACTCGCTGGTGGTGGTCCCGGTCAGCATGTAGTGAAGCGCGTCCGGCATGAGGAACATCGTGGAACCGTCCAGCGCCGCCGGATCGTCGCGCAGCTCGGCGCAGAGCTGGTAGATGGTGTTGAACACGAGCGGCTGGATGCCGTTGCGCGCGTAGAAATCCGCCTTCGGGATCCGCTTGTGGAAATCTTCTATTGCGGCTTCCGTCCGCCCATCGCGGTAGCAGTACGGATCGTGCAGGAGTTCGTCTCCGCGGAACAGCGCGTAATCCACGCCCCACGTGTCAATGGAAAAACTCGTCAGTCCGGGGGCAAGCGCGACGGCTTTCTTCAGGCCCGTTTCGAGTTCGCCGAGAAGTGCCCGGAAATCCCAGAAATAATGCCCGTCCTTCTCGTACGGATAGTTCTTGAACCGGTGGACCTCTTCAAGCTCAAGCCGGCCGTTTCGCACGAAACCGAGGATGGCGCGTCCGCTGCTTGCGCCGAGGTCAAATGCCAGATAATGTTTCTGTTCCATGTCGTGTCGTTTACGTCTCTTTCCATCCTACACGCGTTTCGAGGTCACATTCTGTTCATACTCGCGCACGGCGTCCAGTACCCCGGCGGCCTCCGCGGGGACCTCATTCTTCAGGCAGAACCATGCATAGACGGCTTCCCACGGCATCGACTTGATCTCCTCGCTCAGGATGAGGCGTCCGGTGTAGTCTCCGGCGGCTTCCATCCGCTTCAGCGCGGGCGGCTCGAGCAGGGCGCGGCACAGGGCCTTCTGCATGGCGCGCGTACCGACGGCCCAGGCGGCGACGCGGTTGATCGTGGCGTCGAAATAGTCCAGTGCGATGTTCACGCGGCCGCATCCGCAGCGTACGATCTCGTTCGCGATCATCTGGAGCTCGTCGTCCAGGATCACCACATGGTCGCTGTCCCAGCGTACGGGACGGCTCACGTGGAGCAGGATTTCGTCGAGGTAGAGCAGCGCGGAGCTGATCTTGTCGCTGATCGCCTCAGTCGGGTGGAAGTGTCCGGAATCGAGCGTAAGCATCACGTTGTTTTTTACCGCATAGCCGAGGTAGAACTCGTGCGAGCCGACCGTGCAACTTTCCAGGCCGATGCCGAACAGCTTGCTTTCCACGGCTTCGCGCATCAGTGCCGGATCCATCGGCACGGACAGGATTTCGTCGAGCGATTCCTTCAGCAGGCGCCGCGCGGTCATACGGTCCGCGGGGATGTCCTTGAACCCGTCCGGGATCCAGATGTTCATCAGGGAGCGTTTTCCGAGAGCCCGGCCGAACTCCGCCGCGATTTTTCGGCATGCCTGCACGTGGCGGATCCAGTACGCGCGGACGGCGTCGTCCCGGCTCGAGAGCGTGAACCCGGAGGCCGCCTTCGGATGCGAGAAACAGGTCGGATTGAAGTCAAGCGCGAGATCGCGTTCACGCGCCCAGGCGATCCACGATCCGAAGTGTTCCGGTGCAAGTTCGGCGCGGTCCAAGAACCCGTCCGTTTCCGCATAGATCGCGTGCAGGTTCACGCGTTTCGTGCCGGGGATCATCGACATGGCCTGATCCAGGTCCTGCCGCAGTTCGGAGGCGTTGCGCGCGCGGCCCGGATAATTCCCCGTTGTGAGGATGCCGCCGGACGCCCCGCCCGCGTCACGCTCGAATCCGACCACGTCGTCGCCCTGCCAGCAGTGGATCGAGATCGGGATCTCCTGAAGTGCATTGAGCACGGCTTCGGCATCGACGCCGAAATCCACATAATATTCCTTCGCGATCTTCCAGGCGCTTTCAATGCGGGCGGTATTGTTCATGGCGGCCTCCGTTTCGGGGGTAGGGCGCATGCCGGCCGCGAATCGCTAGGAATCCGCTTTGTGCACGCGCGAGTGTGTCGTATTGGTTTCCGTCTTTATTCTAGCACTTCAAGCACATGTTTTCAAGTTTCTTTCCGTCATATTTTCCCGTTTTTTGTCCGTACGCCTTGATTTTTTCTTTTTTTCGAGTATTTTATTTTACCTTCCGGAGCGTTCCTTTCACAGGCATGGACGCTTCCGCGCGGAGAGATGGTCGAGGGGTTTAAGGCATCGGTCTTGAAAACCGACGAGGGGCAACCCTCCGGGGGTTCGAATCCCCCTCTCTCCGCCATATTTTTACTTTTCACTTATGCGGAGATAGTTATGGATTTACAAAGCCTCATTCGTGATATAAACTTGATACTGGAACAGAAAGAAATCAAGGGTATCAAGTCTATGTCTCCCCGCCCTTCACATGATGAAAAGTACCTCAAAAGGGACGAAAAAGGCGTGTACCACCTCGTCTTTCGCGTCCCCGCCCGCTTCGGCGGAAAACTTATCCGCCAAAGCCTATTCACAAAAGATTTCGCCGTGGCGGCATCGATCCGGGATCGCTTCGTTGTTCCGGTTCTCGCGCTCAACTCCGGCATTCATGCCCTGGAAGAGATCGGACGCTCGATCATCGATGCAGAGGGTGAAGCCGTGAATCATCTTTCCTCGCTCACCTCGATTATTGAAGCATCGGACGGGATCACGCTCACAGCCGCGGCGGATCGCTACGTTGAGTACATGAACAGTTCCGCAAAGTACCGCCCGGCTACGATTGAAAAATACTCCGAGTACATCCGCCTCGTTGCCCGGATCATCGGCGGCAAGAAACAGGTCGCGCACCTCACCAAGCAAGATGCAGTTCATCTTCGGGAGCATCTCGTTTCCAAGGAGAAATCCCCGACGACGATCTTTCATATCTTCTCGATCTTCCGCTCGTTTCTCCGTTGGCTTATCAAAGACGGCATCATTTCCAGCCGCTTTGTCGTTGAAAACTTCACGATTGATCTGCCGACCGTCCGCAAGGCGAACACCCCGATCATTCCCCCCTCAAAGGCGGATGAAGCAATGCGCGCCCTGCCGAAATGGACGTTGATCCCCCGCATACAGCGTTACACCGGAATGCGCGTTGGCGAGGTTGAGGCATGTCTCGCCGGGTACAAAAACTGCGGCATCGTGGACGTTGAAGGGTACAGGTGTTTCAAAATCTCAAAGGAGTTTGAGAAAACGTTCTCCGACCGCATTATCCCGATTTGCGACAAACTCGCGCCTTACATGACGCGCGAGGCTGTCGAAAAAGCCGCGCAGACGTGCGTTTTCCGCGAGGATGGACGCCGCCGGGAATCAGCGGGGCAGAAACGGTATAACCGCGCTGTAAAGCGCATCCCAGGCTGTGAATCGTGCAAGGATCATTCGTGGCGCGTCTACGCCCAGACGATGATGATTGAAGCCGGGGTAGACGATCTGATCGTCAAGCGCATTATCGGACACAAGGATTCCAAGAACGTCCACTACGGCTACACCGCCGCCCGCGTCGAGGCAATGAAAAAGGCTCTCGACCGAATCCCGTAAAATGCGGTTGACTTTCCGCGCTTTGATGCTATATTACCTCTCCACCACCACGAAGGAAAGCAGACATGCCAATCGAATACCCGCCTGAACCGATACCGTTCCCGGCTTCGGAAAACACCATTGAAGGATCGTTGCTTGAAGACCTCCGATATATCAAGGGGAGTTGCGACGGTTTGGAATGGCTGATTATCTATGAATCCCATTGGGGGCTTGTTCGGACGCACTACACGATGCTTTACGCCAAGATGAACATTCTCTCCGAGAAAGGGCGGCATCTCGCGGAATTTGGGCGCGAGGAAATCTACAAGAAATGTTCCTTCCGGCAGCATGGCGATCAGGTCAAGTTCGTTGTCGCGATCAGTCTGGCGATCAACCGCTGGGACTATGCTCACCCGCCGAAGCCAACTCCGCACCCGGAGTTTGACAACGCAGAAGAGCTTTAGTTCCCGTACATGTACCACGTTCCGCCTTGATCCTCCGCGATATAGACAAACTTTACATTTCTGTTTGTGATCGGGTACGGTTGGTTAATAGGCGGAGTGCCTTGATAATTGCGAATCGGCTTTGTGGATGAAATCAATACGGATGTATAGGCAAACAGGCATATTTCGATAATGCTGTCCTCGCTTGGTGCGGGAAGAACAAGCTCCATGCTATATCCATATCCAGCAGAGTAAGATTCCAAATCGTTATAATCGGTTTTGTGTCTTGTATAGACTTGCGGTGTAACACTGTAATCCACCGTATAGTAATACTGGCAGATATAACCATCTTCCTCGTCATGGTGCAAGTCTCCGAAAACCGCGATAAAGTACGCCGTGTTTGCTTGGGCGTTTATGATTCCAGTTTCGGTATCAGGCTCTTCCCCAATGCAAACATACGACAGGCTTCCGCCCCCGCCGCCTGATCCGCCTGTAACATTGATTGTAACTTCACCCGTTCCGGTTTCCGGGGAAAGAGTAACATTCGGCGTTCCGGCGATCAGGCGAGTTACGCCCGTCGCGCCGACCTTGACGGGCTGAACAATATCCCCGTATTGCATTTGCGTCATCGTGCCGCCGAAATTACATGCGATCTGTGTATAGAACTGGTTTTCCTGAACCGAGGGAGCCGCCCCGCACGCGCTGTACTCCACCGAAACACTGTTCCCGCTCACCGTGCCGATAAGATAAACACTGCTTCCAATCGGGCAAGGGAAAGAGGACTTTCCGGCATGGCTTACCGTGTTCCCGACAATGATTTCTCCGGCCACGTTCGCGGTTGGATGCGTCCCGTCGTACACCGTGGCAATGAAAGCCTCTTGCGGAGTTCCCGCGCTTTCAATCGCGCCGGAAACGCAGAAATGCCCCTTGTATTCGAGCGCAAACGAGCTGGAATTGACGATCGTGCTGGAATTGACGATCGTGCTGGAATTGACGATTGTGCTGGAATAGATCGAGCTCGAATAGACCGTGCTGGTGTGAATGTCGCTTGTGATACTGCTCGAATGAACAATGGTACTGCTGTAGATCGAACTGCTGTTGATTACCGTTGAGCCTCCGACATCAACATCAACAATATCGCCGTATTGCGTTTGCCGTAGTTGAACGCCGCCCTGAATGAATGCAAGGCGCGTGAAGAATCCGTCAAACTCATAAGAATCCCCCTGCGGGATCGCGCGATATTTGAAGCCGTCCGAATCTTCATAAAGATAGACGTTGACATCTGCGGTTTTTGTTCCGATTTCCGGTGCTGAAAACGGGACTTCATAGCCGCCTTCAATGACAGTATGCGTCCCCCCCTGAACGATACGCCCGGCACTCGGACGGTAGCTGATATTTGCATCGGAATCGGTATTGTCGAAGATGTGTAGCGTTCCTTGCCATCCACCTTCCGATACATTGACATCGAGGCTTGCGATCTCGACATGGAACGGACCTTTGTAGCCCGCGCTCAAAGCATACTTCGCTGTTCCGGCAGACGATGCGTAATCTGGGGTGTAAAGCCAGGGGACATCCGAAATCTCCCCATGCTGTATTTGGATGATCTTTCCGCCTCTGTTTTCCGCCAGTTTGATGGATTGAATCCCTTCCACGTGTGCCGGGCGTGTTGAGTGAGGGAAAGAGATGTATGCGAATCTTGTCCCACTAATGCCCGGAAAGGACGATGCAATAGGCAGAAAATCTCCATGCGGAGTTAGAATCTCCATGTATAAATCGTTGTCGTTCGGCAGGGCATAGAAAGTGTGTTCGTCACCAAAAGACGGGGAGTATAACCGCCATTCGTCAACGCTGATCGCTCCGCTGCTGATATGGACTTGAACCGCATCATAGGTTGTACCGCCGGACGAAATAACCGTACTTCCCTTTGAAACGACAGCAAACGGACCGTCATAAGAACTCCCCACGTTTATGGTCGTGCTTCCTTCTTCCGGCATCGTAGGCAGACGGGGGCTTTTCGCACCGCCGCCAGTCAGGTTGATAACCTTCCCGCCGTTCAACACGCTTTTCAGCGCGACCATCTGTTTGTCATTCAGGACAGGAATCGGCATTTTTTATCTCCAACGTCTCTTGACTGTGGACGGAATATCAAGCGCGCTCCAACTCTTGATCCTGTACTCCTGGTATTCAATCTCTGGATACGGTGTTACCCCGAAAAGAGCGTCAAGATCAATCGTTCCATCGCTTGCGAGAGGGATGTTTTCGGCGTACTCATACGGCAGTTGCGCCGGACAGTCGCTTGCGTCCTCGTTCTCTGCCAGCCATTCCCGATATTCACGGTTCGCCGTGTAGTACCCCTGCGCGTTCGTCAGGGTAGGCACTTCATCGAAAGTAACGGTCGATCCATCGTAGATCGGCGCGTAGTATTGATAGATCAACTCCGATTTTGTGGATGTGCCGAACTTCGCCCGGTTGCCGACATCGAGGAGAAAGCGCCCCCATCCGTTCGGATTGTATCGGATTGTCAGGTTCACTTGCGTGTACTTCCATTTGATCGTGTGTCCGTCATCCTCGTAGGTTACAAGCCCCTCTGCGGAGATCGAGGCGATCAGCAACGTTCCGATAGGGAAACTGTGTCCGAACAGCGTTTGCGGGGAAGCATTGACGGCGTTTTGGAACTCGAATACATCGGCGGAATCAAAGTTTTCGAGATAGTACGAAAAGGAAAACTGCGAAAAAATCTCGTTCGTGTTTGCGTCCAGAGGATCTCCGGCTGAATTGACGACCGGAACATTTTTCACATTGTCCGGCGAACCTTTCTCGTTGTTCCGGTCATACGCCATGCTGAAACCGATTGCTTCTTCAACAGTGTCGAAAGAAATGTTGAATGGCGAAAGATGCCAGGGCTTGTCGGCTTCTTCATCATCGGACACCCGCTGATAGGATGCGTCAATATAGAATCTGTCGGCTTCCTTCTGCCAGTCCAGGCAATTCCATTCTGCGGTTTTCAGGATATACCGTAAATCGTCGCTCATGCAGCTCCCCTTGGACGGAACGAGCGTTTCGAGGTCGAGAATGGCGCGTTTCCGCTTCGCATCGCTGTTATCCACGATTTTGTAGATAAACCGCTTCGTGATGCTCCGCTTCCCGCTTTCGTCCATGCGGCCGCCGTTCAGGATCGCCGTTTCGGTAAGAATGAAATTGTCTGTCGCCATATTGTGATCTCCTGAAAAAGAAAACCGGGAACAGGCATGAGGTCAGCACCCGTTCCCGGAGAACCAGACCTTCATCCGGTTTTTTGGCAGTTCTCGTTATCTTGAAGTTGTTGTTTTTTCCACTCCGGTATTTCGCCCGGCTTTCTGCGTTTCACGGTCCACCGCAGATTCTTCCGTTCCTCTTCCCTTGCTCCTTTGTTGCTCGGTAGTTTGAGGATGAAATCGTTTGCCGCCGTCTCGCTCGTGAACGGTATTTGCGCCAGTCCGATTTGCTTCAAATCTGCCATGTAGTTCAAAACGATGTCGAGTTGGTCTTGCCGGATTTGAAATTCGATTTTTTTCTCCTCGAACCGTTCTTTCCTTTCGATCCGTTCGTCAGCTTCAAGCCAGATCACCGTTTTCAGGGAAAGGGGAAACAGCGGCGAAAGGTCGCCGCATTTCCGGCAGACGTGGATCAGTCGCCCGAACTCACATCTGCCGTCTCGGAGTTTTTTTCGGCGGTTTCGCTTTCGGCGTTCGTGGCGGAATAGAACTCCCCGGTGATTTGCCACACGTGAAGAGCAATCTTCTGGGCGGTTTCGCGGTCGTAGTTGAGCAGCAGCTTCGCTTGTTCTTCCGGGATGTCCGCGCCGTAGACAAGGGCGGTCAGGCATCCGCGCGCTTCGTATTCCACGCTCTCCTTGACGTTCTTCGGATTGCCGGTCCATGCGATGACGCCCTCGCCGGAAATGGCGTGAACCGTGATCTTCTGGATGTTCGGGGTTCTCTCTCCGGTCTCGGCGTTGACCTTGAAATCGTCTTTCAGCTGGATTTCGATTTCTCTGGTGGGGAGTTCAATGGGTTTCAGGCGGGAAAGATCAAGCGTACTCATGTTGTAACCTCATTATTTGTTTTTTGGGCGTCGGACGCGCTTCAAAAACGGCTTGAAAACGCGCCCGATGCGGTGTTGTTTCAGTTCGTTCCGGCTGCTACGGACGGAAATGCGAACGTGATCGCCATCTCCGTGATCGGGCCGTCGATGTCGGCGGAGACTTCGGCCATCTCGGCGATCAGCGCGTCCGCGCTGAAGCCGTCGCTCGTTTCGAGTGTTTTGACGGTTCCGGCCTCCTTCAGGGCTTTCAGGGCGGCCCAGTCGGTCGAATCGTACAGGACGCGGATCGTCATGTTCTCCATCGAATCCTTCGCGCTGTACGTCTTGTAGGTCTTGACGTTGGTGACGACCTCCGTTTCGTTCGCGGCGGTCAGGCCGGGACGGAACGTGTTGTTCCCCGTGAGTTGGAAATCGTAGTCCCCCCAGGAAATATAGGTGGTCTTCGCCTGTTGAACAGATGCTTTCGCGGTAGGTGCGGTAGCACTCATGGTTTCTTCTCCTGTTTCTGGTTAAAAGAATGGCGGCGGTTGAACACTACAAGAGCATTTCCAGTCAACCGCTTTACACGTTGTAGAGGTACAGGGTAAACGAGATCATGCGTCTGTACCAGGTCGGATCGTCCGGCGAAATCCCTCCGGCGGGCTTGTCGATTTTTTGGATCACAGCCTGCCGTCTGCCCTTCTGGTAGACGATGGATTTCTCGCCGATGACCGGGAGTTCGTTTCGGATGATGCGGATCGCGTTGTCTGCCTCGTCCGCTCCTTTTCCGGCAAGGCAGAACACCTCGTAGTTCACCACGGCATATTGACGGGCGGCCACGTTCGTCAGGACCTCTTCGCTTCCCTCGTTGATGCTTTCCCTGATCCAGATTCCGCTTCCGGGCTTCTTGATGACAGCGTTCGGCAGTTGCCACCGTTTTTCCATGTTCGGCATACCGAGCGCGGCGATCACGCGCCGCCGCATTTCGTTCCGAACGTCTTTTGTCAGGTCGATTGCCTGTCTCATTTCAAACCTCCGTCTTTGCCCGCCGCGATTCCGGCGTATCGTTTGATGTCTTCCTTGACTTCCGGTACTACGACACGGAAAATGCCTTGCGGTGCTTGTTGGCTGTGTCCGTTTTCGAGGGCTTCGGCATACGGCAGCGAGTTCGAGATGAAGATTTCATCGTCCACTTGAAGCGTTACCCCTTCAAATGCCTTTCGCGCTTTGGTTTCATCGAATTTGTAATATTCTTTTCGATGCTTGATGTACTCCTTTGGCGCGGGGTTTGGAACGGTGAAATCTATGCCGTTGATTGAAATGTTGAAACCGGCCCGGTATCGTCCGGTCAGGACTGGCGCTTTTTTCCCAAGCCTGATTGCCGCTTCGCTTGCCACCTCTCTTTTGACGAAATTCAGGCGGTCAAGCGGCAGTTTTTGAAACTTCAAGACCGCGCTCATGTCGGACAGTTTGAACTTCATTCCGCCGCCTCTTCCGCAATGTGTTTCAGAACCACGAGGTACGCTCCCGGCATGTCGTTCTGCCAGTCCTGGGGGATGATCGACCGGATGCCGTACACCACGCCCCCGAACGTGATCTTGTCGGCGCCGGGATTGAAGATGCCGGTCCCTACGCTGAACGCGAGCGGCGGATTCGCTTTCTTCGCCGCGGCGGCCAGGGACAGGTAATCGAAGACGACGCTCATGTCTCCGCCGAACACCAGTTTGTTGTCGATCAGATGTTGAGACACCTTTTCCGGCGCGGTGCAATTCAGTTTGATCGATGCCCGCGTTACGTTCGTTTCGCCGGATTGCAGGTCGGTTTCTACGGTTTCATGCGTGAAGATACAGGTGTTTCGGAAGATTTTGATCTTCGCCACCTTCTGATCTATCTTTTGCCAGAGCGTTTTTTTCATGGATCGCCGTTCCTTTCTGTAATAGCATGTGCAGTCAACCGCCCGCCGTCTCGCTCAAAATCAATTTTTTTCTGTTTTTTTTCTTTTTTGGCCTTGCTTTGTGGTTTATTGATGCTATATTAGTATAGCGACAACAAAGAAACGCAAACCAACGGCAGACAGCCGGGAAAGGAACACAAAAATGAACTTTGGCTACAGTTTCTTGAAGATCACGAGTTTTGAAGGACACACCACAAGCGCGGTCGTTCGTGCGCTGAAAAGCGCGGAAGCGGCGGAAAACGCTCAACTCTACAGAGGCTTTGTCAAACTCGACGGCGGGAAAAGAGGTGTTGAGATCGGATATATCAAGACGCGCGAAGAAGCCCTGAAATGGCTCGAAGAAAACCCCGAACATGAACAGTCGCCGATTTCGCGGATTTACGAATAATCAGACCACACCACAACGAAAGGAAGCGAACCATGAAAATTTTGTTCTACGACCTCGACACCGGAAAGGAACACCTCGCCACATCGATTTCCGATTGCCGGACCGGAACGGAAAGCGAACTGTGGAGAATGCACGAACAGATCGCATCGGATGAATGGAAACTCGGACGCACACTTGCAAACCGGATTGCCTGACAGAAAGGAACTTCACACCATGAAATCGACCGTACTGAACGCCATTCAAGGCAAACTCGCCGCCGTCGTCACGGAAGCACAAATCATAGCCGCCTACCGCGAGGCAGGGATCGCAAACCCGGAACCGGGGGAAATTCTTTCCGACGCTCACGCCGGGGAATTGGTGATCGTTTCCCGCGCGGACTACGAACAGGCGAGCAACAGCCCGAAGAAACTCAACGGCGACCGCGTTCTGTGGTATTGCCGAAGAGGACGCGAAGGCGCGGTTGCAATCAACGAACCCGCATGAGAAAGGAGAACTGCACACCATGAAATTCTACGTTCGTTTCAACTCTGCGCTGTGGATCGTGAACGCCCGGAGCCTCAATGAGGCGAAGAAAAAGGCGGATGAGATCGCACGAAAGCAAGAGTACGCTTCGACCGGACTTTGCATCGATGGGGAATCGGATCACATTCTGGCCTGCCGCCATTGCTGCGACGTCAACGAAAGCCGCTTCTTGGGGATCAAGGACAAAGACCCCATTCGTTTCCCGCGCGACCGCTTCTATCTGCGGGATTGGAACTGAACCGCCACACACAAAGGAGAACTGAAATGAAGATCACGGAACTGCACGACGGAAAGGATTTTGTCGTTTCGGATTGCACCAGGGAACAGGCGCAATGCCAGAAGCCGAACACCAACGACTTCGGGATCATCACGCTCTACAATGACCGGAACGCGAAAGAACCGGAAAAGCGTTTCGCCTACGCGGTGTATTACAAGCCGAACTATATCCCCGTTTGGACGGATCGGGATCGGGAGATCGTGACGGCGGCTTTACAGCGCAAGTATGACGAGGCGAGGATCGATGCCATGCTTGACGATTGGATCGACGCGGAAATGGGCGGCAGAATCCAAAGCAGCGACATTGGGACGCAGATTCGCGCGGTCGTCGAACTGCAAGACAAACTCGAAAAAGCCGGGATCAGCGCGGACTTTTCCGCCATCGAGACAAAGGCTATCGCCATTGCCGAACGCCTTTTTGAAGACATCAACAATGAGAACTGAAACACGGAAAGGACACCGGAAATGCAACTCAAAGACAACATGACCTATGAAGAAAAGGTAGAGTTCTTTTTCGAGAACGACGACCGAAGAGGGGAATTGACGAATAAATGTATCTGCTATGTGATCGGGAACAGCACACAGCCGACGGCCTACACGCTCACCGTTGACAGCCGCCAGAAAGTTACCGAGATCAGGGTGCATGAATACGGAAAAGAATGCGTGGTCAAACTTGAAGACGTTCTTGAAGAGTACGGCGTGTATGACTGGACTGATCTCCCCACAAGATTTACCGGATGCTGTTTCTGTCCGTTCCGGTACGAATGCGATATTGTGCGCGAAGAGGTCGAGGACTATTGGCACACGTTCATTGAATAACCACGAACAAGGAGCTTGCGGAATGAAAAAGTACAACGTCACGCTCCACAAAAGAAGTGGAACGGCATACTGTGTCGTATGGGCTGACGGAATCCTTGATGCGATTCCGGCGGCGGAGGCAATGGAGGATCAGAACGACCCTTGCGCGGGCGGGATTATGATTGAACAGGATGGGAAATTCTGTGCCGCCCGCCATTTCGGACAATGGGAAGTCAAACAGGCCGCCCTTGATGAACCTCTGCGGAGTTACCGTATCATCTTCACCTGATAAAGCCGCCACCACCACGCCGCGCCGGGGATCATTCCCCGGCCTTTTTTTGCCCTATGGCGCGTTCACACGCTTCAAGCACCATGCCCGGCGTAATGCTCGCCGTGCATTCGTTCCCCCTGCCGTGGAAACACGTCTTGAACTGCGGCTTTCTTTGATCGCATGTACCCCAGCACCCGTGACACACGCCCGGCGGCGGAGAAACGCGGTACGGCGTTTCAAACTCAACGTAGGGATCGGTGAAGCCGGAGATCAGGACGACGGGCTTTCCGCAAGCCCAGGCAAGCCACGAAAGCCCAGACGGCAGGCCGATGAAGAAACGCGCTCCCCGGAGGACTTTCACGCGGTTCGTCAGCGGTTTCAATCCGGTGTCGTCTACGGCGTTTCCCGGCATGTTGAGATTGTCGGCATCAATGCACACGGGGACGAATCCGCGCTCTTTCAATGCGGCGCAAACTGTCTCCCAGCCGCCTTTGTTGTGCCATTCCTTGACGGGTCGGCTCGCGCGTGTTGCGATACAGAAATACGGCTTTCCGGCGATTTCCTTCGGTATCTCCCCTGTTCCCTCGCCGATCTTCGGCGGCGTTTTGTCTTCATCCATGCCGAGGATCATTTCGGCGTGTCGGATCAGGTTGTTTCGCCGGAAGTCGATCAGTTCGTGGTCGCTGTGTCCGTAGCCGTAGACCGCCAAGCCGTACCGCGCATAGCACCGCATGGATAGTTCGTCCGTTTCCTCGGACGGCGAAACGAACCGGATTTCGGGGTAGGAATCCCGGTAGAGTTCCGCGTGTTCCGGTTTCATACAGACGATGCCGCGGCAGCCCCATTTTCGGAAGAAGCGCACCGCCGCCGGAAGCCACGCAGCGGAATCGCCCAATGCTCCGTGATGGATGTCGATGAATACCGTCTTTCCGCCCGCGTCGTACACGTAGTTAAAAAACCATTCTCCCTCGCGGTAGAACTCGACGCGCCAGCGCGTGAAATACTTTCGCTTCGTGAAGAGGTAGGTTTCCTCTTTCGGATCGCCCTGCAATACGCCGGAATCGTAAAGTTCCCCGGTGTCCGCGTCTGTGATCTTGAATCGGAACTGCGGAGTATTCGGCGGAATCCCGATCCGCACACCCGAAACGAAATCGACATGGATGCCGTAGCGCGTGAACACGCTTTCAGGGAACGCTTCGTGGCTTGCGTTCATTTTGACCTCAATTTGTTGTGCCGGACGGAAAGCGGATTATCGTTCGATCCGTTCGATGCGCTGAACGTTGGGACCAGGTCCGCCCGCTCCCGGATCGACTTCTGCGCCCATTTCGTTGAGTAGGTCGATGCACTCGTCGGAAAGGATGTTCGGGATCGCCTCTTTGTCGAAGACAACGCCCTTGGCAGAAGAAAGCCCCTGGCGGGTAGCATCGAGCGCGTCCAGGCGGTTCAGCGTCATCTTGTAGATCGCCTGTTCGCAACAGGCTTCCTTGAGCGGATTGGGGATTTCCCGCGTTTCCGTTCCGTCGTATTTGTAGCGGAACTGCACGACTTCGCTTTCGGTTTCCCCGGTTTGAACCAGTTCGGAGAACATGGCATGATGGAAGATGTCGCGCGTCGCCGTGCATAGCCCGGCTTGTTTTTCTTCGTCCGTGGCGTCGTTCCAGTTGTCGGAATTGCTCCGCTCGGAGAAATACTGTTCCGCCCATTCCAGATCGCAGTAAGGAGTTGTGTACCCCATGTTCAATCCTCCTTGATGATGCCCTTTTCGACCAGTTCATTGTATTTGTTGCGGACGGTTTCTGCCTTGAACATCTGATAGCCTTTGACCTTGGCTTCTTTGAGTTTCTGCCGCATGTGGTTCAGTTCCATAACGGACTTGTCGCGCTCGCTGTCCTGTTCGTGGATTTTCTCTTCCGTGGACGTGTTCGGAGCCTGGGATGCCGCCGCGCGCTGCTTGCGTTCTTCCTCTTCGCGCGCTTTTCGTTCCGCTTCGGGATCGGGCTTCGGAATCGGCTTCCCTTGGATCGCCGCTTCGATCTCCTTGACGGTGATCCCAGGCGGGAAATGTCTCTGCTGAATCGGGCCGCCGTTGATGGTGAAGCAGACGGTGCATCCGTTGGGACCGGAAGAGAACGGAAAGATTTGTAACCTCATTTATGTGCCTTTCATTTGTTGTTTGAAAAAAGGGCGGGCTTTGATGTGATCGCCGCCCGCTTCAAGTGTTCAACCGTTTTGTTTTTGCTCCGGTCAGGAAGCGGAAACTTCCTGCGTGAAGACCGGGGCTGCCTCGGTGTTCACGACGTTCACGCGGGACACTCCCTGACGCTTCGCGGCGAGAGCCGTGGCGGACGCCTGGAGGTTCTTGACCCAGCACAGGCGTTGAAGGGCGTTCTTGAATTCCAGCGTGTATTCGCCGATGATCGTCCGGCTGATGCCGTCAAATCCCTTCGGGGTGCTGTCTTCGTCCCACACGGAGCGTCCGTTCATCGGGACCAGGCCGAATCCGGCGGGATCGACCACGAACGCCTCGTTGTCGGGAATACCCGGTTCGGCGAAGATGCGGATGCCGCTGCCGTTGGTGTCGTTGATGATGTTGGCGACATAGGCGCCGCGGGTGGGGTCTTGCTGAACGATGGTCACTTTGTCGCGCATGTCGGCGGAGAGGACGCGGGCTTGTCCCAGTCCACAGATGATGACGGACGGAGTACCGCCAGCGTCGGAGATTTCGGCGGCGGCGTCGTTCACGACGAAGGAATCGAACGGGGTGCTGTTTGCGTCGACGTACAGGCCGCCGGACTGCGTGGCGTAGTACAGGAGACCGCCGGCGGCTCCGTTGGCCACGTTGCTCGCCTGGACCGGAGAACCGAAGATCGCCGTGAAGTTGAGGTCGCGGGCGAAGTCGATCATGCGGTGGTTGACCTGGTAGTTGATCTGGTTTTCGAGGCCGTAGACGCGCGTTTGGATCGCAGTTCCCGAAAGGATAACGTCCTTTCTGAAAATCTGCGTGTAGTTGAAATTCACGCCGGACTGGTGGACCTTGTTTTCGCCTTCCTTCGTGCCTTCCTTTTCGGGGGTGGAGACGATAATCAGCACGTCTCCGTTCGAGGGAGCGGTCGTTTCGGAGCCGTTCGCGGCGACGCGGGTGAAGGTGGCCTTGTTGTTGCTGTCGTCGATCGCGGTGATGCGGAACAGCGCGTTGTCTTCGTTGATGTGGAACAGCATTCCGACGCGGAGTTTGGCGAGATCGGTGGCGGAAACCGGGACTTTGCTGTCGGAGACGGCTCCGCTCACGGTAACGCGGTCGCCCGAAATCTGATCTTCGAGCCACTCATGTTTTCTGCTCGTTGCCGCTTCGCGGACGGGGAAGAGTTGGAGCAGGCGCGGTTGCTGCTTGACGACGGTGGAAAGGATGTCCTTCAGGTCGCGGACATCGTTTTCAAACTGGTAAGAGTAATGGGGTTCACTCATGGTGACGCTCCTTTATTTGAGTTTGGAAATTTCGTCTTTGAGCCGGAGCATTTCGAGCGTGTCCCCCCTGTTCTCGGCTTCTTCGTATTGCTTTTGAAGCGCCGCCTTGGAAGAACCGCCGCCCCCGGCGGGTGGGTTCGACTTGCCCGAAACGTTCTGGAGGATCAGGCCGTGTTCCTTCGCGTAGCGGGATGCGAAGTCTTCGAGCGCGGTTCCGTCTGCCGCGGTTACGATGTCTCCGATCTCGTTCCGTTTGAGCGTTCCGGCAAGGTACTGGTAATACAGGACGTCGGAAAGCGCGTCTCCGTTCACTCCCTGTAGTCCCTTCACCGCTTTGCCGATGGCATCTTTCGCGCTTGCGCGGTCGTCTTTGAGTTTGTACTCTTTCTGTTCCGCTTCAAGTTGCGTCAGGCGGGGTTCGTTGTCGGTCCGCCATTTCGTCGCGACGCGGAGTTTGTCGGAAAGTTCTTTGTTCGTCTTCAGGAGTTCTTCGACGTTCGGCGGATTCTGTTCGTTCGCCTTTTTCCGAAGTTCCAGCAGCTCTTCCAAAGTCCCGGCCTCGTGGAACTTGTCGAGTTCACCTTGAATCTTCGACACCTGGTCGTTGAGATTGGTGATCTTCGCCTTGGTTTCCTTGTGTTCGCGGCGTTCGTTTGCGAGAGATTTTTCGACTGCGAACAGGTCTTTCAGCACCCATGTGCCTTTGTGCTGCTCGCTCACGGTGTCTTCGACGTAATCCTGGCGGACATCCTCCGGGATTTCGTCTGCGGTTTGATACCTTGCTGCAAGTCCCATGACTTACGTTCTCCTTTGAGTTGTTTCGGTTTTTGTGCGAACATTCGCACATACAAGCACATTCCGTCAACCATGCAAAAAGAAGGGCGGAAAAAAACGCCGGAGCGGAGAAACACAACCTGAAACTCCGCTTCGGCGCACCAAGGAGGTTCTATTTGCCGATCAATTTCGTGTCCTTACGAAATTGATGCTTTGCCCGCTCGCGGGTGTCCTTTTCATGTCTCCGGCGTTCCTGTCGGCATTCGATGAGACAGCGCACGACAAGAAGCGGATTCAGCCAGTTTTTATTGAAGTTTTTGATATTCATGGTTCGCTCCTATCGTGAAAGCCATTCGTCCCAGGCGCGGAAGAAATCGTCCTTGTATTGTTCGGCATTTTTGATGAGGTCTGGGATTTGCGAAACATCGTCAAGTTCGCCGTCGATCACGCATGGATTGAAATAATTGAACATGCCGAGGCCCATTTGTTCTCCCCAGAACCTCGTCGCCATTTCGTTGCCGAGCGTTGCTTGCGGTCGAAGAACTTTCCTTGCGACCCCGATAAGATCAAGAGCATTGTATTTCTTCAAGGTAAGAGGATTTTCGATCTCGTCGCGTCCAGTGCCGAGCATGAGAACATCCATTGCCATGAACGGAATGCCGTATTGATGCTTGACTTCATGCGTTGCCGTCAGCAGCGGGGCTACCTCGATCAGGCCGCCGTCGATCACGCAATTCCCTTGAAACTCCCGCCCGGCGTAGTAACTCGGCGCGGCGGACGTGTAGCCCGCAACGTCTTTCAGCGGCACGTCCAAATATTTTCTGGTGATGTTCTCGAAGACAAGGTATTTCCATTCCGTGATGTTGAGCGCGGGAACGACCAGCTTTAAGCGGGGATAGTATTTTTTGATGTCTCCCATCTTCGCTTGCCCGATCATGTCGTCAAGCACCGCATCGAGCGTTTCCGTTTTGTAGGTCGGACACGCCAGAGGATTGATCCGCGCGTTGAACCGCTTGCAGAAACACTCCCCGGCGCGTTTCTGAAACACCTCGTCGATCAGGTAGAACGGCTTCCCGATGGCGTAGGCGGCTGCCAGGATTCCGCCGATGGAACACCCGGCGATCAGGTCCACTCCGGCAAGCGTCTGCTTGTGATTTGGGAGCATTCCGAGGAAATGCGCCGGGATCGCGCCGAACACGCCCCCGCCGCATAGAATCAGAATCTTGTAGCGTCTCATTTCGTCTCCGCCTTATTTCTTGTTGAGGTTGTAACAGATGATGACGAACGCAAAGACAAGGAACACGCCGAGGCAGAAACACGCGAGAAAAGGCGTGTCGCCATTGCTGTACTCCGTCACGGTTCTTTCCGGTTCGACTGGCACGTTTTCCGTGTGGCGGACGTGGTGACGGAATAGCAAATAATGGGGGACATATTTGTAAGGCATTGTTCGCTTACTTGTTGAACAGTTCCTTGATTCCGGCGGCAACCGCCGCGCAAAGCGCACCGACCGCGAGCGTGACGAACGCTTTCATGGCCGCCTTCTTCCCTGAATGGATCGCTTCGGCGAACTGCTTCATCGTCTCCACCGTCAGGGCGTCGATTCCGAGGGGGCAGATGTGTTTCTCGCCCTCTTCCTTTTCGTGTTCTTTCATTGCCACGATAACTGCGGCAGTGATCTTTTCGATGTCATCTTTTGTCATTTCACAGCCTCGAAGATAAAGGCGCGACCGTGTTTCCTGATGACTGCCTTGAAACGCCTGTCTCCGCCTTCCGGGATGAGTTTTTCTTGTTTCTTCACCTGGTCGATCAGATACGTTGAACCGGAAGTAACGGTACGGAATCCGTCTTTCGCAAGGAATTGCAGTTTCACGAACTCTTTCCCCTCTTCTCCGTATCTTGACGGCAACACGATCCAGTCCGTGAACACCAGGGGGATGTTCAGGATTGATTCGATTCCGGCTTCGTCTCCGTCGAGGAATTTGGTTTCCTTCGGCTTCGCGGCGATGCTCGGAACATCTTCCCCGACGCCGGAATCCGGCAGTTCAACGGGTTTGTAGTGCTTGTTGCCGTAGCCCATTAGTCGAACAGTTCGCCCCAATTACGGTTGTTGCTTTGCAGATCGGAATTGATGCCCTGGAACTGGACGGCGAGATCGCGGATCGTGTCTGCGGACAGGTGCTTTGCTTTCGCAAAGTCAAGCATGGTCGTGGAATTGAAATACGGCGGAAGAACCGACCGCGTTTCTCCCATTGCGGCGAGCGTGTCATCGATCAGATTCCAGAACTTTGTCTTGATTTCCTCGAACCGGGCGATTTGCGGGATCACCTCGCCGCGATACTTCGGGAACGTTGCGCGGACGGCGAGACGGTGCGCTTCCCAGCACTTGTCGTCCCGCATTTCGGACTGGACGGCCGGTTCGCCGTAGAGGTGCTTGCGGATCGCCGCGTAGGACTGGATCAGGCACTTGTCGTAGTTCTCGATGTCCTGTCCGGTGAACGCCGTCACGACCTCGAAGAACTTGAAGATCGTTTTCTCGTTGCCGGATTCGTCCGTCTTCGTTGCCTCGCGGATCAGGATCGGGATCACGATGTTCGCGCCCTCTCTGCGGATTGCCGGGCGTTCCTCGCTCTCCGTTTCATTGAGGAAGTACGTTTGCAGTCCCTTCGGAATTTCGTTCATGGTTTTTTGCCTCCTGTTTGAATTTGGCTTGGAGTTTTTTATAGGAACAGGCGAAAAATCTGTGCCACAATCTATCTCCGTCGGTCAACCACTCAAACCATCCCCAGTATGACGAAAGCGGTTTGCTGTTCTTTTCGGTCGGGTTTTCGTTGAAGCGGATCGCCGCCCGGCGGTATCGGAATATCATCTTCTTGCGGAGGCAGATTTTGTCCCGGTGGAACACGTAGCCGAGGAAGTCGATGCCCCCGCGTTCGATGGGATAGATTTGCACGTTCGGCTTGATCGTCAGTTTCAGTTCCGCGAATTTCGCCTGTGTCTCCCGAAGAAGATCCCGGAGTTTGTTTTTGTCGGAGTTCAGGACCACGATGTCGTCGCAGTACCGCGAATAGTGCTTGAAGCCGCTGTCCTTCACGAAGCGGTCGTAGCTTGTCAGGTAGAAATTCGCCAGAAGTTGCGAAAGGTAGTTTCCGATTGGCAGTCCGGGGAAATGGGAATCGATGATGAGGTAGAACAGGTTCAGCACACGCTTGTCCTTGATCTTGTGCCGCAGTTTTTCTTTCAGTATCTCGTGGTCGATGTTTTGGTAGTATTTCCGAACGTCCAGTTTCAGGACGTAGATCGGCATGTCCGCCGTGTACTCCGACAGGAACTGCTTCATCCGCATCACGCCTTTGTGGATGCCGCGTTTCTTTACCCCGGCGTAGGTGTCTTCGATGAACGTCTTTGTCAGGTATCGCCCGGCCACGCGCTCGATTGCGTGTTGTACCAGGTTGTCCTTGTAGCACGGATTCCAGTCGATGACGCGAATCTTCCCGCTGTCGTACCGGAGAAACTGCCTGTAGCCAAAAACGCTCCACAGGTTTTCAACGAGTTCCTTGTGGAGCTTCCGTATATTATGTTTAAGGTGTCGCTCGAAGCGAAGCACCTGAAAATATCTTCGCTTGTTCTTTCTCGCTTCTCGGTGTGCTTTCAAAAGATTCTTGACCGACACGATTTCATCGAATGCGTTTCCAAGCCGTTTCATGTCAGTTGATCTTTTTTCTGCAAATGCCGTCCATAATTGGGCTTCCGAATAAGTCGCCTCGCGCGGCTTACCTACTAACTCACAGCGGACACGCTTATGTCGTAGTTACATGTGCCTGTTCGCAGGGACAGCGGCTTCCAGCTTGCGTCTCCGCAAGCCCTCTTCACCTTTGTCCGGTGCGGGATTTTGTGCCTGAGAGAACATTTGTTGCCAAGCGCGCCCCGATATTCGTCCTCGTGTTCGTCAGAGCGTTATTCACGTTGACGTAGAACACGCCCACGTTCCGACCGTTATTCGGGTTGCCGCCGCGAATAACGAGCCGAGCGCGCAAAAAAGGCACAAAACGCCGTTTTGTTTACTCTTTTAGTCTCCGGTTTCCGGCTGAAAACGCCGCTTTTCGGCGGCGTTGTTCAGCCGTTTTCGTTCTCGTTTTCGTGTTGCGAAGGGCGTTTCTGCGTGCCGAACGTGCATGACGTTTTTGACGCATTGCGCCCCTCGTCCGACCGTCCGCGTTATGCGGCTTGCGTTTGCTCGACGGCAGCCAAGCGCGCCCCGATAATCGTCCCCGTGTGCGTCAGAGCGTTATTCACGTTGACGTAGAACACGCCCACGTACCGACCGTTATTCGGGTTGCCGCCGCGAAAAACGAGCCGAGCGCCAGTAGCAGTATCGTTGTAGAAGTAGTCTGCAAGATACGTGGTTGCGCTCCCGCCGGAAAGGTTTGTCGGGAAGTACGTGAGCGGATCGTACCCGCGAATGTAACCGCCCGCTTTCGGCCATGCGTGGCTGACCCACATAATGTTCGCTCCGGTGTACCCGGTCGCCGGGAACGGCGCGTTTTCCGCTCCGTACCCCTTGTCGGAATCCAGTTGCGAATACTGGTTGATGTCCGTGGTGAACCAGAATCCGCTTTCGCGGAAATCGTCGTCGTAGGACGTGACGGGGAGATTGCGGTTGGTCGTCAGCGTATTGTCGCTGTAGGTCGCCGCGTTCGCGCTGGGGTGTTCGTCCGCCGTGAAAATCGTGGTTTCGGTCGTGGCGTTGTACCAGGCGTAAGCCCATACGTCCGGCGAGGAACTGATCTTGTGGTCGTTGTCCGGGTGGCGGTCGTACTTGACGGAGACGCTGTTTTCCGTACAGTAGATGTCCGCTTCGGACTTGATCTGGTACTTTTGGATGCCGTCATCGTTTTCCCAGATGTTGCCCCAGAGGTTTTCCACGCCGCGATAGGACATGGCGACCACCTTGGTCGCGCCGTTCTGCCAATGCCCTTCGAGGTCGTAATCTTCCCCGGCATCCGTCTTCTCGCTGATCGAACCGTAGGACGTGGCAAGCCCGGTGTCGGAATACGCCGTGTCGCCGACCGCCGGTGTTGCGCTGTTGGTGTAGACGAACACCGCGCCGTCTTCCCAGGCGTAGGCGGAACCGCTGTCGCTCGCCGGATGCCGCGTGAACACCTGGTTCTGCGCCGTGATCGTCGGGGCTTCGCTGTCTGCGATGATCTCGCCCGTGGCGTTGCCGAGTGCCGCCGTCCGTCCGCTCTTGCGGACGTATGCGTAATCATACGCGGAAAGTTCGGAGAAACCGAGGGAAACAGCCGCCTGCACATCGGTGTTGGCGAACTCGATTTCGATCAGCCATCCGAACCACACTTTCATCAGCCAGTTGCAGAGCGTTGCGTGTCCGGCAACAGCCTTGGAGCGGAACGTTGCGCGGGTTTGACTGACGGTGGGCTTCACTCCGGCCACGGAGCGGAACACGTTGTCGAGGATCGCGCCTTGGAATGCCCCGACGTACTGCTTTTGAAGCGTGTCGCCGCCGTAGGAGATGTAGAACGCCGGGAACGGCGAAGAGTTCGGGAAGGGCTTGTCCGAGATCAGTTTTTTGTAAACGGCATGGCCGGTGACGGAATCCGTTTCCTTGATGAGGCGGTAGTGGCCGACCGGGGCTTCCACCATGACGTCGCCGTCTCCGCCCGTGAGGTCTGCCGCGCCGCCTGTCGCTTTCAGGTTGCTGTTGCCAGCGTTGAGGTAATATTGGACTTCGCGTTTGTTGCTCGAAGAGTTCCACGCCTGGACGCATCTCCGCAGATCGTGGCAGGGCAGTTGCGTGAACGAATCGACGTTCTGGATCGTCTCGCCGTCCGTGGAAAGCACGATCCGCTGCATGGACGTGCTGGGGTTCGACACTTCCGTGTCTTTCTTCGCGCCGTAGACGTAGGCTTCGCCGAGTTTGTTCGGCCACACTTCGACGCCGCCTTTGGTCGCGCCGTCGCCGAAACGGAGTTTTCCGGCTTTGGTGACGATCAGTTCGCCCTTTGCGGGGGTTCTCCCGTCAAGATAGGCGTCGTTGGTGGAAACAGGTGCAATTAATTTCGACATATTGTTTTGTTCCTTTTGTTGTTGTATGTTTTTGGGTGGTTGTTGTTAATCCGTCCATGCTCCGAATTGAAGCACGTTGTCGTATTCGTCCGTCCACTCGCCACAGGCGTAGGTCCCTTGGACCGGCACGTTGTTGTCGATGATGTACTGGACCTGGACCGCGAGCGCGGCGACCGTTGTGTAGAGGTCGCTGTTCACGATCACGCCGCCCGCTGTCGTGCCGTCTCCGACGTACACGTTGCCGTCTGTGCTGTCGTAGATGATCGCGCCGATTGCCGGGATGTACGCCGTTCTCTGCGAGGTCGTCTGTACCACGATGCTCCCTGTGGACGACATGTTGAGCATGGTGTTTCCGCCCCACGTGTAGAGATTGGACGTTTCGAGGTTGAAATACACGTGGTTCGCCGCCGGGTCTTCGGGGATTCCCCACCCGGACGCGCCGTAAGTGTAGATTTTCTTGTTGGTGCTGTTGAAATACCGTTGTCCGATGCTTGCGGTCGCCGGAGCGTTGCCCGCGAAGCACAGCAGTTTTTCGATGTCCTGGGCGAACGGCTGGCTGCCGCGGTACAGCAGATTTTCGTCCGTGATGAAATAAAGCCAGTTGCTTTGCTTTACTTCGATTGCGGCGAACTCCGCCCGCGTCCCCGCCCAGAACTGTACGCGCGTTGCGTCTGTTTGAGTTTGAGGCATGTTGGGTTTCCTTTTGGTGTTGTTCAGACAAGTCCGGCGCGTTTGAACGCCTCGATGTCGAGTTGTTTCAGTTCATTGATCGTGAACTGCGTGTTGGTGGCTGGGTTGATGAATCTGTTGAGCGGCAGTTCTCCTTTCGTGTAGAGTAGATACCTGGTTTTTCCGAGGTAGGATTCGATGTAGCGGGAATCTTTCGTTTTCAGCCATTCCGAAAAGCTCATGTTCTGCGGCACTTCGTCGAACGCTGGCTTGCCCGTCCGGGCGGTATAATCCTTCTGGGCTTTGTAGTAGTATTTGAGTTTCGTGCTTCGCACGAGGTCGTCGAACTTCTTGCCTGGGTGGTCTTCGTTGTACGCGCGTTCCGCTTCTTTCCAGTAGTTTTCCGCCTCTGCCGGACGCTTGGAACTGTTGATCTCGTGCATGTCCGTGACTGGCAGATGGACGCATCTGCAATTCGGATGGATCGGAAGGTTCGGGACCTGGCCCAGTTCGCCGGGGTTCTTCCAGATGTGGCCGTCGAGGCTCCCGCAGACAAGACAGGTGTTCCCCGAAAGCGTCGCCACGTGTTCGATGCCCCGGATCACGTCAGCGTTTTCGAGGTAGAATTGCATCTTCGCCTCGTCTGCGATCCCCATGCACCCCGTCCGGGCTATCGTTTCCGCTTCGCTTCGCGTTGCTTCAAGAACGCCGTCCGAATAGTCCAGTTCCTTTGTCCCGCGAATCTCTTTCACGATTGCGTCGAGGGACTTGCTTTTCCGCACCCCTTCGCGGCAGATTTCGGAAATCCGTTTCGCGTCTTCCTGTGCCGCCGCATCAATGCTTTCGCTGATCGTCTGGCCGTCTTCGACCGTCGCGTATTTCACGATTGTGTTCACGCGGATCGTCTTTTTCAGCCCGGTCGCTCCGTTCTTTTTGGCGATTGCCGCCGCCCATTTCGCCTCGTTTTGTGCGAGGTGTTCGCATTGGCGCGCCATGTAGTTTGCCGCTTCCGCAAAACTCTTCGCGCGGATTTTCAGGATTTCCGCGTTCATTTTGAGGTACTGCTTCTTGGCTTCCGCGCTGTAGTCGCCGATCCGGTAGTCTTCAAGGAGCGCGGCGAGGTTGCCGATCAGGTCGCTTTCAGTGATCTCCATGTCTCCGCGAAGTTCCGCGGCCCATGCCGCCGCGAGGCGCATCAGGTTCGCTTGATGCTCTGCGGCGATATAGGCGGTTTCTCGGTCTGTTTTCTTCTTTCCCATTATTCGCCGGGTTCATTGGGGTTCTGGTTCGGGGTTCGCGATCCGGTGCGGATGCCTGCCGCTTCGTCCGCCGCGCGTTCGATTTCGAGCGTCTTCTGGTTCTGCTCGAAGTCGTTCTGCGTGATGTTCGCTTTGCGGAGAAGCGTGTGGAAGTCTTCTTTCGTCACTGGGAGATTTTCGGCGGTCATGCTGTGCCACATTGCGATAAGCTGCGCGGCCACCATGGAAGTGTCCTCGATCTTCGACGGCGCGAAAGTTACCTCGTCGTACGTCTTTTCGCGGTCCATGCCGGTCCATTCCGCCGCGTACCGCAGTTGCTCCGCGATTGCGTTCCCGGTGTTCTGGTTGATCGGTTCGATCCGCGCCGATTTGGAGTTTTGCACGATCTCCAGGGCGGCGCCGGACTGGTTCGCCCCAACGTCGAGCATCGTCATAATCCGCTGCTGGCAGAGGGCGTGAAGCTGGTCCATGCTCGCCTTTTGGAGATTCGCCCCGCCGCCGGGGGAACTCACCACGGAAATGTCCTCGTTGTCGCCGAGATGCACCACCCCGCCCGCTCCGATGGAGAGTTTCTTTTGACGCGCCGGATCGTTGCACCCGGTGTGCTTGTAGAAATCGGATGCCGTGAAATGGAGCGTCTGACGGTAGTCCGCGTCTCCGCGATACAGCGCGAGGACCAGGTCCACCAGGTCGTAAAGAGGCGGATCGTCGTAATGCCCGCCGGAAAGGTCGGTCGCGTTGACGAAAGTGAACGGAATCCGGCTCATGCGATTCCCGCGATATTCGGGATAGACGGCTTCCCCGAAATCCGGCTGCGTCTGGTCTGCCGCAATGGTCGGATTGTCGAGGTCGAACGTCGCGTACTGCTCCGGTTTCAGCAGTGCCGTGTAGTATTCGTTCCGCTCGTCAAGCCCCAGGACGCGCCATTTGTAGACGAAATCGCGCCGCTTCGATTCCTTGTTGAAGACATAATCGCTTTCGTCAAGCAGAACCAGCCGCGCGAACGATTCCCCTGTCTTCGGGTCGATCTCGAAAACCTTGTCTTTGATGCTTTCCGGCTGCCAGATGTTGATGTAGAAATCCGGCGAATCCGCCGTGTTGCCGGGGTTCGCGTTCACTTCCAGTTGAAGCCCCGCGCACCCGGTAATCAGGATCAACTTGTCGAGTTTCGCTTTCAGCGCGGTCAGCCCGTCGTGGTAGATCGTCGCGGACTGCTCCATGAATGCGATTGCTTTCGGCAGTTTGACGGTCGGTTCGCCCTTTTTGAGGATTCCCAGGCACGTTTCCACCGCGTCGCGCATGTAGCTGTAGAATACCGCGCGTTCGCGGTAGTCGTTGTAGTCCTGTTCCCCTTCCTTCCCGCTGTTCCGATGCCAGCGGCTTTTCGGAAGGTACGTTTCGGTTTTTTCCTTGATCTTGTCGCTCCCCGCGTACACGTCGCGGCAGCGTTTCCATTTCTTCGCGAAGAAATCGTAGTCGTCGCACGTGAACGACAGAAGGTTTGCGGTTGTATTGTCTTGTTTCATGGCTTTTCTTGCCCTTTCTTCGTTGTCAGCCCTGGATGATGACCGCACCGGGCGCGGACGTGATGTTGGTTGCCGATCCCCCGGCGGAAATCATAAGCGTCCCGCCGCTCGAAACGATCCCGCCGCTGCAACTTCCCCCGCTCTCGATCACCGCGCTTCCGTTGGGGAAGACGAATGTATGCTCAACTTTCGCTCCGCTTGCGATGACCGCTGTTCCGCCGCTGTAAACGCCGAGACCGATACCTGAACCGCTGATGTTGTAATGGACGGTTCCGCCACTCGCCGCCACGGTGTTTTCCGCAGATGCCCCGCCGATGAACTGGATGTACCCGCCGGATTCGGCGTACATGGAATATACCTTGCACGTGCTGGAAACCATGATTTGCGCCCCGATTGCGGAAATGGTGGAGAATCGGGATTGCGGTTCTTCATGGTTGTCTTCGTCAAGCGTCAGCATCCCGGCTTTCACGGTCGCTCCGTAGATGAACGCGCTCGACATATTGAGACAGTTCGCGTGTTCAACGCAGAGGCTCGTGCATGTTCCGCCGCTCGAAACGGTCAGGCTTCCACCGGCCGAAACATACAGGTTGCTCGCGTGTCCGCCGGAGAGGACGCATAGCGTTCCGCCGCTCGAAATGTTCGCGCGGCTTGCGCTGCCCATGCTCGAAACGAAGACCGCGCCGCCGTAGTTCACGGTCGTATTGTCCGCGCTTCCGCTGCCGGAGACGGTCAGGCTTCCGCCGGATGAGATGACCGTTCCCTTTGTGATCCCGCCGGAATATACGCACATGGTCTTGCGGTCGTTGATGCCGAGGTATGCGCCGGACATTTTGTTTCCGCTGGAAACGGGCGCTCCGTTCGCATTGAACACAAACACTCCGTTGATCCCGCTGGTTACGTTCAGCGGGATTATGACGGGATTGAATCGGTAAGGAATGTTCGACATTTCCTGTCTCCTTACACGGCGTTGTCGCTGTAGGCGTAGTTCACAAGCAGTTTCATGTTGTTGGTCGCGCCGCTCTTGTAGACGGCGCGGATCGTGAACACGTGCCGCGTGGTCGCGCTGCCGATGCGCGGCAGGCTGGACGGGAAGTTCGGAAGCGGGACCATGTTCGATCCGGTCGAGATCGTGGAGATGTCGGCGGATGCCTTGACCCAGTATTCCCACGTGAACACGTCTCCGTCTTTCAGCAGATAGTTGACGCCCTTTGCGTCCTTGATCGTTGTGAAGTCGATGGAAAGCGTGGAGCCGGAAACCGTGGTCGTGTTCTCGATGATGTCTTTGTCGAGGTACAGCGTCTGCGGGTTCGCCGCCGCTGTCTTCGTGTTCCGTGCCTTGTCGGTCAGTTCGGAAACCGTGTGCGTGTGGTCTTCCGGCGGGAACTCGTCAGGCTTGTTTTCGATGTTGTCCCAATCAACGCTTGCGGTCGGCTGTCCTTCCGGTTCCCAGTACGGCAGCAGGTCGAGTCCTCCGAACCGCACCCACAGCCCGGCGAAGTCGCTCGCGGTCGGCGTGGCGATCTGGACGGTCGAAAGCAGAAACGCCGTGTATTTCAGCGCATGGTCGCCCGTGCCGTCGCTCCACGTGAGCGTGAAATCCGCTCCCTGGTCGTTGCTCGCATAGGCGATATACGGATAGACGCTTTGCCCCGGAATGCCCTGCGGGCCTTGGATGCCTTGGATGCCCTGAATGCCCTGTTCGCCCTGCGGACCTTGGATGCCCTGGATGCCCTGCGGACCGACAATCAGCGGAACGGCGTCGCTCCATTCCGAACCGCCGTTCTTGATGCGGAATCTGAACCACCGGAGGGACTGGAAATCCTCGATGTCGGCGTAGTCGATCCACACCGTCTGTTCCGTGATCTCATCTCCGGTCGCGCATTGCACGTCCATGCCGCCCTCGATGTAGGCGTTCAGGATCGCTTTCAGCGCGGATTCCTGCGGCGCGGAAGGAGGAACGCCGTTTCCGAGGTCGGCGATTCCCCCGGCGATGCGGAAGGACGCGCAGCGGAAACGGTTGATGACCGCGACCACGTTCGCTCCGGCGTTCGAGTTGGTCGTGAACACCGTCAGTTCAAGCCCCTTGCAGTCGTCCAGAATCGAAATGCTGTTGTATTGCATCTTGTTCCGGAGCTTTTCGCTGTAGCAGACAAAATCGAACACGAATCTGCCAGTGTTCTTGTCGGACAGCGTGGCGTTCATCTCCGCCTGGGCGTACAGGGCTTCCGGGATGTCAACAGCCGAAGCGGCCGGATAGGTGTTCCCTTCGAGGTCGTTCCCCGCGGCGAAAACGAACTGGACGATGCCGGAGCCGTTCTGGATGCGGGCTTTGTAGTCGAGCGCGGCGGTCGTTCCCGTTCCGTAAACGTAAAGAGTTCCGGCGGGCGGGATGTCTTCGATGCTCGCGCTGGTCTTGATGTTCACCGTTGCGTTCTCCGCTGCGGAGGACAGGGCTTCGTTCAGCGTCCCTTTCATCCAGTGGAGGAAGTTGTTGTCGGTGGCGAGGATCGCGCCCACGTTGCTCACGTTCGCATACCCCGTGTATCTGATCCAGCCGTTTCCGGCGGACGGCTCGATCTCGCCGCCGTAGGCGTTCGTTTCCCCGACATGGGAAAAGAGTTGGATTTCGACACGCTCCGAGTTGCCGTAGGGGATTTGGGGACGGTCGGACGGAAATCCGCTTCCGTATGCGTCGTACCATCTGTTCTCTGTTACGTCGAAGAGAAGTTTCAGCATGTTTTTGTCTCCTGTTTCGTGTTGTGGTTTGTTTATACGGATTGGAGTTTGTTGTTGATGTCGCTGAACATGGCGCGGAAGTCGTTCGCGGACGTGAAGATGTTCTGGACGATGCTGCGGATGTCCGTGTTCACGTCCTTCGTGTCTTTCAGGATCGCCGTCTCGCTTTCGTCGCGCCGGAAGGTTCGCGCTTGCAGTGCCATTGCCGCCGCGCTCCGCGCTTCGATCCCCTGGACCATGCGGCTGTTGTTCGTTCTCGCTTCGTTCAGCATGGCCGCCGTGTTGCTCTTCTTCCGCATGTTGTACGCTTCGATTTCGAGCCGCGTCAGTTCCGCTTCCGCGTTCAGCCGTTCCTGTGTGCCGGACTGCGTTTCGGCCACCCGCTTCCGCGCCGCCTCGATCTCTTTCGCCTGTTCGAGACGAAGTTCTTCTTCCGTCTTCCGCCGGAGAACTGCACCGCTCTTGTCGAACACGTACCCCTTCCGCGCGTCCTCGTTCGCCTGTTGCGCCGCTTTCAGGGATTCGGCGTACTGGCTTTGTTCGGATTGGAGTTGAACGAGCCGCGTCTGTGCCTCGGCCAGTTGTGCGAACGCTTCCGAATTGGCGTTGACGTTCCGCAGTGCCTCGTCTGCCGCGTCTCCGTTGAAGAACGGGGATTTCCCTTCGGCGAGGCGTTTCTTCGCGAACGATAACGCCTTTTCTTCGATTGCCATGATGTCCCGCTCGTCCACGAACTCGCCGTGCGCGATCCGGGCGATCTTTACCAGTTCTTCTTCCGTGCTGTCCGGCACGATCAGCGGAAATTCGACTTCTTTTCCGTTGATTTCTTTACCGCGCGAAACCTCGGTCATAAAACCGCCTTTCCCGTCCAAAAGAAGCCCGCGCCACCCGGATTGTTTCTGGTCACCGTCCATCTTCCCCGTCAGGGGATTGTACCGCTTGCCCCATTGCTTGAGTTCTTCCGGCGTCGCGTCGCGCCGTGCCGCCGTGCCGGAAAGGCTCTTGATCTGCTCTTTCAGGTCGGCGATCTCGTCCAGGCGGTCGTTCGCCTTTTCGTCCGCGTTCTTCTCCCGGAGTGCGCCGCTTGTTTTGTCGATGGTGTACGCAGCCGAAATGGTTTTCAGATGCTCTTTCGCCGTTTCGACTTTCTTCCGTTCCGCTTCTGCCTGTTGTTCCGCCTGTTTCTTTTCGGCTTCCATTGCCTTTCTCGCGGCTTCCGCTTCTCTCTCCCGTTCCTGTTTAAGGCGGGTTTGATATTGGAGTTCGGACTTTACGAGGCTTGCGTACTCGGCGCGCAGGGCAAGGCGTTTCGCCTCGTCCGTGGTCTGTTCTTTCAGTTCCTTATTGATCTCTTGAAGACGCGCCGAACGCGCCTTGCTCGCGTCTTCGTCAGTTGCAAGGCGGTATTTGCCGTTCTCCTTGACAAGCCCGGATTCAGCCTTTGTCAAAGAGTTTCGCGCCGCTTCGATTTTCTTGTTGGCTTCTTCAAATTCTTTCAGTTTGAACTTTTCGAGGGCGTTTTTTGCATCGGTCGCCTTGTCGAGTTCTTCCTTTAGAGTTTGAATGCTCTTGATGAAATCATCCGCTTCTTTCTTGCTGATCGTTACTTTGCCTTGAAAACTAACCCCATCGGATGTAACGCCAGTTTCTATATATTCAACTCTTTTTTCTCCGTTTCGTATTGCTTCGGCATCCTGTAGGATTCGGTCAATCTCGCGTAGCCTTTCCGCATCCGAAACGTTGCTGTCCTGAATCATTCCAATCAGGTTTGATTTGATTTCTTCAAAATATGGAACGAACGCGCCGATCCTTCCGTAGGAGTAGGACATTTCCTTATGACCGGCCTTTTTCTGGAAATCTTCAATGGCTTTGTCAAGGACTTTCTGCGCCTCTTTTGCGGAATACTCCAGCCGCCCTTCCGACAGTTCACGGTCTTCTTTGTTTGCTTTCGCTCTTGCTTCGTTGTAGCCGATCAGTTTCCCGGTTGTCTTGTCGATTTCAAGTCCGAGGTCTCCGTAAACTTCCGTAAGCCGTTTGATGATCGCTGTCGCTTCCTCGTTCTGGGCGTTCGTCAGGTCGCCGATATTGGAAAGTTCGTCCAAACGCTTCCAGGATTCTTCGCTTTCGGAAACGAAATCTTTCGCTTCCTGTGCGCTCTTCATGGCGCGTTCCGCGCTCTCCCGGATGTATTGTTCTTCTCGTTCGCTCTGTTCGCGGACTTTCTTGATCGCGGTCGTAAGAACTCCCATTCCGACGACCGCCGCGCCGACATACGGCCCGGAGTACGCGAACATGCTGATCGCCATTCCCAATTTGGAAAGTCCGGGGATCGCCGCGCCGCCGGCGAACGCCACGGCGTTGAAGCCACGAGCCAGTTTCGTCACCGTTGTTCCGGCTTGTTTCGCTCCTTTGGAAAACGCATCGACCGCCGCGCCCGCTTTTCCGGTCGGCTTCGGGATTCCGGCGAGTTCATTGTTGAGCTGGTTGTATTTGGCCCGCGCTTCGTCCGCTTTTCCGGCGGAAACGTCGAGTTTCGCGCTGAATTTATCCGCTTCCGCCTGGGCTTTCTTGTAGGCTTCGGACAGGCTGTTGACTTCCTGTTTCAGCGCGTCTTCCTTGGACGCAAGCGCCATGATGTCGCCCGCGCCGCCCATGTGCGTCTTGGAAAGTTGTTCGGAAACCTTTTGCAGTTCCCTTTCCGCAACGATCAGATCGTGCTTCGCATCCCGCGCCCTCTTGTCGGCTTCATACGCCGCCTGTCCGTCAGCGTCCGCTTTCGCGGCAAGTTTTTCCAGTTCCTTTTTCGCGGCCGCCACCTCGCGGACTTTCAGGGCGTATTCCCCGGCTGCCGCGCCCGCCCCGCGCATGGATTCTCCGGCGGTTCGGACCGATCCGCCCGCGCGTTCCGCCCCGGCGCCCATTTTTTCCATCGCATCGCTGACAAGTTCCGCCTGTTTCCGTACCGCTTCCGCTTGCTCTTGGAAAAACGCTTTGAGTTCTTCCAGGGCGGAAGCGTCCACGGACGGTTCGGCTTTCGGCGCGAACATCTCCGGGGTGATTCCCATGTCGAAATGAATGTTCTGCGCCGTCTTGGCGATTTCTTCGTAGGATGTGCGGAGCGCATTGAGCTGTTGAAGCGCGGCGTCGACGTCCACGCCGATTGTCATGCGCTCCATTTTCTTCGCGTTCGTGCTTCCGGTTGCAAGCAGTTCGTTGAAGATTTTAAGGTTGCTTTCCGCCTCTTTGCTTTGCAGGGCGATAGCCAAAGTCGTAATGTCCGTTGCCATGATGCAGCTCCGTTTCCGCGCGTGTTTTCAGTTCTTAACAAAGCGGGAAGCGTCAACCGGAAAGAAAGCCGTCTCATCGCACTATAGAAATGTGTCCGATGTCGCTTCGCTGTGGATTTTGCTGTTCAGGCGATACCGAAGACAGTCGTACAGGTGGTCTTCCTGTGTCGTGTCGACGTCCTCGTCGCCGTTCTGGGCGTATTGCAGGCTCGGCACGGTCCGAAGGAAATGTCGGCAGTGGTCGAAGACGAAAAGACCCGGTTCGTGTTCGCGGATCAGCGTGTTTTTCAGCCGTTCGCGGATCGTTACCAGACCGTTTTTCCGGCTTCCGGGCGATTTGTCGGCATGACGCCAGTACACGCCGTTGTCCGCGAAACTCCGGGCTATCGTGTGGCCCCGCCCCCATTGGTCGCCGAAGATCGCGCTGTCCGCCGCGCCGTCGTGGACGTCAAGTTGCAGTTCCTTGTCTCGCGCCTTGATCTTCTCGGCGACCTCTTTCGGCACTTCCCCGGTTCCGGTGTCTGCCTTGCCGGAACATCCGTACAGTTCATCGATCACGAAGATGTCGCCGCGGATCGTGGGGATTTCCGTGCCGTCCGGCATGATGGCGTCGGAGCCGTCGCTTTCCGCGAAATACAGGCAGCCCCAGGGCTTGGTCGTACCCCAGTCGAAAGTCCGGTCGACGTACCATGTTTCGGGGATTTTGAACTTCGGCATGGTGTGCGTGTCTTCGTTCCACAGGTCGTCGAACGCGCCGCCCGCCTTGACGTTCCAGTTGCCCTCCGCCATTGCCTTGACGAGCCATGACGGGCCAAGGCCTTGGAGCGTCGCCATGTATTCCTCTTCGTTCAGGGATGGATTGTCGGCGAGACGCGCCGGAATGAACTGCCGCAGCAAACCGCCCTCTTCCTTCGGCGCTCTCCATATCACCCCGGGCTTTGCCGGATCGACAAACGTCGATTTCACCCAGTTATGACCCGGACCGGTCGGGTTCGTGCCGCACACGATCTTCGGAAACCGGATGCCGGGGTATGCCGCTTTCAGTTTGTCGGGGATCACGAGCCTGTCGCTCACGCGGCATCGTCCGCGCAAATACCTGTAGATGTATTCCGAAAGAAGCGTCAGTTCATCGATAAGGAGCAGATGCATTTCCGCGCCGCGAAACCTTTCCACGTCTTTTTCGTGCTGGCAGTGGCAGGCCAGGATTTTTGATCCGTTCCAGAACCGGATTTCCGCGTTCGGCGAGTATGTGATTTTGCAATAATCCGCATCGATGAAGGGCGCAAGCAGTTCGGGGAAGCCTGTCGGACCGTTGAAATGGTTCTGGATCAGGTCCGCGCTGTAACGCCGGAACAGATAGACTTGAAGCCCCGGAACGTACATGCAGCACAGGATCGCGAGGATTCTCATCAGGTGCGACTTCCCGCCGCCCGCCGCCCCGCCGTACAGGATTTCGTTCGCAGGGGATAGCAGTACCTCTCCCTGTCGCGCGTGGAGTTGATAGGTAATCTCTTCTGGACTTTCCATGTGTTGACCTCAAAGACATTTGGGGAAGCCGCAGGGATTTGAACCCTGCCCGACAGGACCAAAACCTGTTGTGCTGCCGCTACACCACGGCTCCGAGTCGATGGACCCGTGCCTGGGGATCGAACCCAGCAATAGCGGTTTTGCAGACCGTTCCGTCACCCAGCCCGGACACACGGGAACATTGGCGCCGGGAGGACGCACGGTTGCGATCCGTCTGGTTGCCCCAAACACCCGAACGCATCGAAAGAAAGCGGAAGAGAAGCGTTCGCGCTTGCATCACCACAATGCTTCATGGGGCAGCGTCCCCCGACAAATAAGCGTCTCCGGTCAACCGCCGATTACGATTTCTTGCGCGGGACGAACTGGAAGATGTAGCCGTATTTCTTCTGGTTCGCGCGAAGCCACCGCCGCGCCGCGTCGTCGTAGTCCGTGCCGCGCAGCTTCGCGGTCTTTACTGCCCGCTCGAACTGCGGGCCTTTGAAATGCCCGCCCTTCTTCCTGAAATAGTAGTCTCCGCCTTTCCCGATTGCGACGATTCCGCTCTCTGTTCCGCGGGCCGCTACGATCAGATCGCCGTCGGAAAATGCGCCGCCGCTGGGATGGTTATGCACAAGAAGCTGCCCCCTTTTTCCGTGGATCGGAACGGAATGCGCTCCCCCCTCGATGTAGTTGTGGACGTACCCTTGTTCGTCGATCGCCATGCCGTATTCGTGATCCGCCCCGGTGTAGAGATCGGAAAAATACTTGATCGCGTCTTTCTCGGTCTTGACTTTGATCCGCGTGTTCGCTTCCGCGTTCATGTGCCGGATTGCCTCGCCGTTTCCCTTGTCTCTCGCATGGTCGAATTTGAAATCCTTCATGTCGGATGACCCGCCCTTTCTTCCGGTCAATGCCGGAAGCTCGAACCGCTCGATGCCTTTCAGCGCGTCTTCCACCGTCCGCTTGCCGTCGAATGCGAAATCCCAGGCTTCCCGCATGGACTTGAATTTCGTGGTCTTGTCCGTCTCCGCGTCCCATACGCGGATCGGACGCGAACACAGGAAGAAACGGCCTTCCGAATCAAGAGGCCAATGGGAAAACTGCGTGAAAACCGCCTGGAAATAAGAGAATTTCATGCTTCGATTCCTTTCTGTTGGTGTTTACCATACCCCGCGCCGTCAACCTCGGAAAAATCTTGAAAAAATTCTGGATCGGCCTTGACTTTCGCCGTTTCGGGGGTATAGTATTCCATAACGCCCTGATACATCCCCTTACGGGGAACACTGCCGGTCCAAAAGACTTGATGCGATTCTTCGGGGCGTTTCTTTTTTTTATCTCTTCAACGTGAAATCGTAGATGTTCGCGTTCCTCTTCCACTTTTCCTGATAGATGGAGAAGGTGAACCTGTGCCGTTTGTTCCCGATCATCACGCTCCCTTTCACTTCCCAGAACCGTTCCCAGTTCTTTTTCGCCGGGACTTCCTTTCCGCTTCGGTTTGCCGTGTTGATGCGGCGTTCCAGCACCGTCCCTCCGCGAAGAAGCTGATCCATGCGCTCGTAGTTCGTCAGGATGGAAAGCCGTTGCCGGGACATGAGGTTTCTCGAAAAATCGTGTTTCAGGGACTTTTCGTTGAAGATGATCGGCGCGGTGATTCCGTGCGCCCGCAGGGGCGGATTCCCGGACGCGCTTTTCCGAAACTGCTCCATGATCTTCTTCCGCGCTTCGCCCGGCGTTCCGTTTGCCAGGCTTCGCGGAACGCGCTGGTTTCCCATGACAAGCGGATGCTGTGTCGTGTGCGCCCGGTAAACTTCGATTTTGTCAACGTTCGGATCGCTGAAACTCTTTCCCTTGCGTCCCATTATTCGCTCCCGTGCTTGAATGCCTTGTTCTTGAACGACACCACTTTGATCTTGCCGAAATCGTATTCCGGCAGTCTGCCGTAGAACAGGATCGTCTTCGGATGGATGCGCGTCAGACAGTCATGGAGTTGTTTCAGATACCGCTTCCGCTCTTTCTCGTTCGCCGCCATGCCTACGCTCGATATGCTCACCGTCCCGCCGTTCGGTACGCCGCAGAAACAGTATTCGTAACTCGGTTCTTCCTGCCACAGGATCGTCGGAATCACTTTCAGGCCCATTTCTTGCATCTTCCACCCGATCAGCTGCGAACGGTACACGTTCCAGATGCACATGGCCTCCGGCATGTCTTCGTACAGCGAGAAATCCGGCGTCAGAACGCAGTCGAAGCGGCTCAATATCTCGATGTACCGTTCCGGCTGGTTCCAGATGCGCTCGAAGCGGTAGTCGTCGATGTAGAAATGTACTCCCGCCTCGTAATCCGTGGATGTCATCGCCTCGTTGAAGTCGATCAGGCGGGTCGGCACGTGGCTGCACGGACGCAGACGCGGGATGTTCCACGGCTTCACCAGTTCGCTTTCCGGTATGTCTTTGTAAATCTCTAAATTATAGGCGTTATTTGTCCTTAATCTCTCTTCTCCGTAGTAGGTTTCGTCGTCTTTTTCTTTTTCGCCGTTTCCTACTGCCGTTTCGATCATGCCGGACAGGTCCGTCAGCGTGAATCCGAACTCCGTCATGCTGAAATCAAGGTCCATTCCCGAAAGGTCGGCAAGTTCGAGTTTCAGCAGATCGGGATTCCATTCCGATTGTTCCGCCACTTTGTTGTCTGCCAGGCGGTACGCCTTGACCTGTTCCGGTGTCAGGTCGTCCGCCACGTTCACCGCGATCCGGTGGAATCCCAGGCGTTTCAGCGCCGCGAACCGCGTATGCCCGCAGATGATTACCATCTCCGAATCGACGAGGATCGGATTCTTGTACCCGAACCGCCGGATGCTCGCCGCACACGCGGAAACCGCTTTCCGGTTGTTCCTCGGATTGCCGGGATATGGTTTGATCTCCGATAGATCGACTTCGATTGTCTTCATGCTTTCGGCTTGCCCTTGCCATTCTCAATCAGGATGTTCAGCACGGGCGGCTGTTTCAGTTCGCCGGAAATCTCGTTCTCCACCTTTTCCGTGAAGCCGCGGTTCTTCCCCAGCGTCTTCAGCGTGAACATCACCGCGTCGAAATGGCGCGGATGCTTGTCGTCTTTCAGAATGTGAAGCAGTTCCGATTCCGCCGCGTCCACCACAGAGTTCCGCGCCCCCTGGAACACCTCTTGCGCTTCCGGGCATTCCTTGATGTACCGCTCCGCCGTGTGCCACCCTACTTTGAGTTGCACCGCCACGGCGCTGATGATCCCGTTCGACCGCTTGCAGCACTCGATCAGCGTCTCTTTGTCGATGTCCCGCCTCTTCGCGCAGGTGCGCCTGCCCGCCTCTGCGCCCGCGCCTGTCTCGCCGTTCTCGCCGGGCCGCCGCGCCGCCCGCCTCTTCTCGTTTCCCATACGTTGACCTCTTCTTTCGTGTTGTTATCTTATGTATCTGGCGAACCGTGCGGAGTATTGTCGTGGTGTGTATGTGTATGTGTTTGCGTTTTGTCTCCGCATCATCAAATACATTTTCCGTCAACCCCTTCGAAGAGTTTGCAGGCGTTTTTCAGGTGTTCTCCCATCGCCCTAAATGTTTTAAGACTTACAAATAGATTACTCTCTCCTTTTAATCTCTGTCTTCTTAAAGCCCTTTTATATTCTTTAATAGCCTTTTAAACTGTAGAACTCTACTATTGTTCTCTACGTATAGCAACAACCCTCTCTTGTACTCTATGTCCCCTGTCTCCCCCTTTTTTCCAATGGTTTCCGACAAAAAAGCCCCGGTTTTCACCGAGGCGTTGTAACGGGATCGGAATCGACCCCCTTTCGTGCGTTGCGAAGCGTCAGCCGCGCACTACTCCGTTGAGGGCTTGCCCTCATCGATAAGGCGCGGATTTTCCATGATGTTTTCCATCGTCGGAGCGTAGTCCCAGACGATCTTCACGATGCCGGAAAATTCGCGCCGGATGCCGTAAACCGACACCGCCCCCATTTGCTCGAAACGCTGTTCCCATGCTCCGCCGTTCTGCTGCGGAGCCGCGTCGATCACGCGGAAGGATCGGCACGAGGAACACTTGAACACCGTGCCGGGGACTGCACCGGCCGGCATGTGTTTCAGCAATGCCCGCGCGCTGCGGATCGCCATCGCCTTTCTCGCGTTCTTGCTCTTCGCCGCCGTCATGGCCGGTGTGTCGCCGCGCCCTTTGTTGAGTTCACGGATTTTCTTCATGCGCTCCCGCATGACCGCCCGCTGTTCCGGCGTGTAGTTCCGTTTCTGCCCCGGCTTTCTTGGATAGACGCCTCTCGGCATGTTGACCTCCTATTCTTCTGCGTACTCGGTTTTCCAATGGTCGATCTCGGCGGCGTGTTCCGTTTCGTACCGCTCGATCTCGGAATCTTCCGTCCCTTCCGGGAATGTGATCTCGCGTCCGTCTTTCAGGATCGCCGTCCAGATCAGTTTCGGATGAAGGAACTTTTCGATCTCGGTGGCGTATGCCGCCTGTTCGCGCTTGAATGCCTCGTCGGACAGACGCGGCGCGGTCGCCTGGGATTCCGGCTGATACTCCACGTCGATCCACACCACCGCGCCGTTCTTTGCGCGGAACGGTACGGGCTGCGCGTATCGCCGCGCGTTCGCCAGTTCCCATTCGTAATAATCCAGTTCCTCGTTGTATCTGCACCCCGTGATCTCAACGTCCCCGATCACCGTCCCGCTTCGGCTCTGAATGATTCCGATGCGCCCCCGCATGTGCGTGGGCTTCGTGCGGTACTCGATCCGTTTCACCCCGTCGGCGATCCACCCGGCGAAGGGCGGTCTGACAAATAGACATTTCATGGTTCATGCTCCCAGGTTGATGATATGTTGCGTTTTAATATACACCCTGTCTCTTTGTATTGCAAACGCAAAAGCAAGAAAAACGACGTCGCCACCTCTTTTTCATGCGCCATGTGCGCCTTGCGTGTCTTATTCTATATATAATATGACCTCGCGGAAAACTTTTTTTCGATTTTTTTGTTTTCGGCCTTGTTTTGTGTCTTTTGTGTGCTATATTAAACATAGCAAGCAAGAGAAAGCGGAACGCAAAACAAACCCCAGGCGAAAGCCGGAAAGGAAACAAACCATGAAGAAGAACACCGAACAGAACACCGTGACGGCAGACGACATGCTGAATCTGAAAGATTTGATGATCGCCGCGATTCACGCAACGGGCCAGGCCGAGCGCGTCACCGCAATGTCGAAGGAACTGCGGGAAATGTGCTACAAGCCCGAAGAGATCGAACAGATCAAAAAGGACGAAAGCGCGAAGGTCGAAGAACTTTTCACGGCGTTCTACGGCATCTGCCGGAAACTCGATTTGAATGTCTGAACCAACACCAACACCACACGGAGGAAATAGATCATGGAACACACGCAAGACAAGATCGGATCGCTCGCACGGATCACCGAACCCGCACGTTGGAAAAACTTCGGAACGCCCGAAGAGACCTTGCCCGCCGGAACGGTCGTTTTCATCGAATCGTGGAGACCGGAAGGATTCAACGTCAAGGTCGCCGGAACCGGGAAATACTTCTTCATCTTCAAGCAGTACGTCAGGACTGCACAGGAAATGCGCCGCCCGGACAACAACGACATCGAACGGATCGCCGGAGAACTCGCCGCCTACTGGCAGAAACAGCGCGAAACGCTGTATCTCGACGATGACAGGATCGCAGGGATCACCAAATACGCAATCGGAAAGATCAACGCCTGAAACCAACACGCCACATGCCGCCGGAAACCCCGGCGGCGGAAAGGAAGCCCCGGACATGAAAAAGCAGATCATCAGAGAAAGCCAGATACCCGCCGTCGTCGCGCGGTTTACGCGCGGTGAATTTGTATCGGTCGTTTTCACGAAAGCGGACGGCAGCCGCCGACATGCCCTTGCACAGTTCGGCGTCGCAAACCCCGCGAATGCCGCCGCCCCGAACGGGACCGGCGAAACCGCCCGCGAAGCCCTTGGAAAAGGCCGCGTGAAATTCTTTGACGCCTCTGTCGAGAACGCGAACGGAACGCGCGGGAACTACCGCCAGGCCCGTTTTGATCGGATCATCACGATTGCCGGAAACGGAACCACCTGGATCATCGACCACACCACCAACGCCACCGCCAACGCATAAGGAAATCAGACATGAAGCACTCAATGGAAAACACCGGAAAACTCGCACGGATCACCGAACCCGCCCGCTGGAAAAACTTCGGAACGCCCGAAGAAACTCTGCCCGCAGGGACCATTCTGCACCTCGAATCGTGGAGGCCGGAAGGCTTCAACGCCAGGATCGCCGGAACGCAAAAATACTTCTTCCTCTTCAAAGAGTATGTGGCGACTGCACAGGAAATCAAGCTGCCGACCTCGGAAGACGTTCAGCGGATCGCCGAAGAACTCGCCGCCTACTGGACGAAGCAGCGCGAAACCCTGTACCTCGACGACGACAGGATCGCCGGGATCACCCGCTACGCCCTTGGAATCGTCAACGCCTGAAACCACACCACCAACCGCCGCCGGGACCGCCCGGCGGCAAGGAGAAACGACCCATGAACGAAAAGATCAAGAAGATCGCCGAAGCCGCTCTTGCGGCCTACATCAAAGATCGCGTCGCCAGATTCCCGTCGCTCGCCGCCCTCGACGTCGAAGACCTTTTGATCGGCGCGTCGTACCAGGCGAAGAAAGACAGTCTGCTGGAATACGACGAAGACGAACCCGGCGAAGAGAAAGAACGCCGCGTTCACGGCGCACTCGCCGAAATGGAACGCCGCTTTCTCGCGCACTACATCGAAGTCTGCTATATCGAAGCGGGCGCGATAAAGAAAGGAACCGATTACCACCTCCAAGTTCAGGCGTTCGGAGATTGGGCGGCGGAAACGTGCATCGACGATTACACCGACGAACAAGAACTGAAACAGGAGATCGCCGAACTCATCTATAAAGACAAGGAAGCTGCATCGAACGCCGGCCGCCCGGCCCTCGAACCCGGCGACACGGTTTACTACATCAAGCAGCGGGAACGGATCGGATGCGTCAGCGCATACGTCGTTGAAGCCACATTCCACGAATACCACGGCCAGACAGCGGTCATCGTCTGGGGAGATCGCGGCCAGAAAGAATACGTCGAGAACGAGGACCTTTTCTTTTCCCGCATGGAATGCCCTGGAAAAAGTCTCGGATGCCGCCGTCAACGCCGGGAACGGGATCAGCCCGTATCTGGACTACATCAACGAATGCGCCCACGGGCAGAGGAAGCCGTCGCCGGAAGACTACCATACTTTCTTGAACGAAACAGTGAAAAGGACTGCACAATGAAAAACTTCTTCAACGGACTTTTGGCTTTCGCCGGGATCGCCCTGCTGCTGATCTTCGACCGCGAACAGCGCGACCTTTACAATCAATCCATCGGCTACGGCAACGACAAGGAGGACTGACGCCATGAACAAACAGACCGCCGACCTGATCGAACGCCTCAAAGAGGCAGGGGAAGACTTCGAGTTTTACCCGACCACAAAGAGCATGGTGAAGACCATCTGGGAACACGCCACCGACACCGGACACTACGACCACCGCGTACATTGGGACCTTCTCGACATCGGATGTGGCACGTGCAACTTCAGGAAATGGATCGAAGAACTCAACCGCGAGGAAGCGGCGAGGCACACGGAAGACACCTTGAAGCATCGGGATTATGAGGTGCGGACGCTCGAACTGCACGAATACTGCGTCATGGAGAAAAGCACCGTCCTTCTGCAACGCCTCGATCCGAAGACCATCGTCCTGGGGACGGACTTTCACGAAGCCACCCTGATCGACAAGGACGTCGACACCATTTTCTGCAACCCGCCGTATTCCGAATACGAGGAATGGACCGCGCGGATCATTACGGAAAGCCGGGCGAAGAGGATTTATCTTGTCATACCGGAACGGTGGAAGAAGAGCGAAATGATCCAAACCGCCTTGAAGACGGTGAAAGCCCCGCCGCGCCGTGACGGTTCCGACGGCAAGGAAAAGGTCGTTCAGGTGATCGGTCATGCCGATTTTCTCAACGCTGAACGCGCCGCGCGGGCGAAGGTGGATATTCTCTTCATCGATAAGCAGTACACGGACGCGGATTCCGGTTTCGATTCCTTCTTTGACGCCGTTTTCGGAATGGATCAGGAAGACTTGGATGCCCGCGAAGCGGATTTTGTCGAGGCGGACAGAGAGGAAAAGCGCCTGAAAGCGGAACTCGCCGCCGGAAAGAACAAGGTCGAGGTTCTCTGTGGCGGGTACAACGCCGCGAGGGATGAACTGTTCAACATTTTCAAGGTCATTGCCGGGATCGATGCAAACGTCCTGAAATCGGTCGGCGTCAACAGGGATTCCGTCAAGGAAGCCCTCAAGAAGAAATTCTACGGGCTGAAACACATCTACTGGAAAGCCGCCTTTGACTGCCTCGAAGAAATCACCTCGCGCCTGACTTCGGAATCGCGCGACAGGATGCTTGGACGCTTCGCGGATTTGAAGACCGTGGACTTCACGCCCTCGAACATCTATGCCCTCATCATCTGGGTCATCAAGAACTACAACGTCTACGCCGAAGAGCAGATGCTTGAACTGTTCTACGCGCTGTCCTCGGCGGAGAACGTGAGAAACTATGTCTCGAACAAGCGCGTGTTCGATGAATACTGTTCGCGCTGGGGAACAAGGGACGAACGCCACACGCATTATACCCTCGACTACCGGATCATCTGCACACGCCATGCCCTGCCGGGACACGATCATTGGGGAGACTGTTTCGACAAGATGCGTCAGAAGATCGGCGACATTTGCGCCGTGGCGAACAACCTCGGATTCCCGAACGGCGGAATATACATCCCGCCCTGCTACGGAGAACTCGGAACCGTGCGCGAAAAGAACAGCGGAAAAACCCTGTTCGAGTTCCGCTGCTACAAGAACGAAAACGTCCATATCAAGTTCAGCATCGAGTTTATGAAAGCGTTCAACGTCGCCGTGGCGCAGAAACTCGGCTGGATTCGCAAGCCCGAAGACATAAAGACCGAGTTTTCCGCCCCGGAGATGGCGGACGGCGCGGAAAAATACTTCGACCGCTTCAAAGCCTGTGCCGCCATTGACATAAACCGCGCCGCCGCGCTCATGCTGCCCGCGTGAAAGGATTCTCGACCATGAAGACGAAGAAAGCGAAAACCACCGCAAAAACCGCAAACGCGCCCTTTTTCCGCTGTCTCTGTGTTCGTGCGCCCTATGCCGGGCGCATTGTGGACGGCTTGAAGACCGAGGAATACCGAAGCACCGCGACGCGCATTCGCGGACGGATCGGGATCATCGAAAGCGGGACCGGCGGGATCATCGGGGAAGCCGAACTGTACGACTGCACACGGATCGGGGAATGGGAATACGTCTGGCACTTGCGGAACGCCAAACGATACCGCAAGCCCCGCCCCTATGTTCACCCCTTCGGCGCGGTAATCTGGGTAAAAGTACCCGCCGCCTGATTCCCGCCGTCTGCCCCTCGTGCCGGAGCGTCAGCCCGGCACTTCTTTTTCACCCTTTGGGTGTGCCCTCAATGCCGAGTTTCGATTTCAGCACTTCGCCGTCGATGTGGCGCGGTTCGACGTCGAAGCCCAGGGCGTTGCAGAACTCGTCCATGCTCTCCATCGAATCGAACACCACCACCTTGAAGAACTCGGCCGTGTTTTTCAGGTTCGCCCTTTCCTTGCTCGTTTTCCGCCTGTCTTTGATCTCGTTGATCTTTTCGATGTCGCTCACCACTTCCGGCTCTTCCTCGCGGTCTTCGCCGAGGATCGCGTTCGCGGTCGGAGTGTCGAAATTCAGTTTGATGTCGAGCGCGGAAAAGCCCGTGTCGCTGAAATTCACGCCGTTGTTGATGAACAGGTCGGCGAGTTTGTCGAGGCGGTATTCCCCCATCATGTTCGGATTGTTCAGTTTGATGTTGATCTCGCGTTCCTCTTTTGCCGAAACGTCGATCACCGCCACGTCCAAATAGTAGTCCTGGCCTCCTTCGAGTTTGTCGAGTTCCGCGAGACGCTGATGCCCGCCCACGACGTACCCCGTGCGCCTGTTCCACACGATTGTTTCGACGAGGCCGGAACGTTTCAGCGACCTGTTCAGCAGCTTGTGTCCGTGTTCGTCCATCACGCGCGGATTGTACGGCGCTTCTTTCAGTTGGGAACGGTGGACGCGCTCGATGCTGAAACGCTGAAATTTGCTGACCTGGGGATTGACTGCACCGGCCGGTTGTTCCGGTTCAGGGCATTCCTTCGTTGAGGGCTTGGAGACGCGCCCTTTGTTTTTTGAACTCATTTTGCCACTCCTTTGCTTCAATGTAGGGGAAGATTCGTTTGATCGTTTCGTAGTCGGCCGGGAAATGCTCTTTCACGATGGCGACGTTTTCCGGCCGGAGATCGCCGATTGATCGCTTCGCGTATCGGTATTCCGGCGAAAGCTGGATTCCGTGGTTTTTCAGGTATTGGAAACTCTTCTTCGGATTCCATTCGGCAAGGGGATAGATTCTGTGGTGTTCTTCGTCAACCTCGCCGTTGTGCTTTATCATCGCGTTCCGCTCGATGCTCTCGCACATCATCATGCCGTATGCGAACCACGGCGTTCCGGTTTCGTCCGTCAGGTAGTCTTCGACGTCCGTGATCGTGATGTTCGGACACGTGTCGGTCAGGAAATTCGTTTCGCGGTACAGCCCGCCGCAGTAGCACGTCCCCAGCATCCAGTGAGGGAGACGGATGATCCCGACCTGATATTTGTCTTCCAGGTAGCGTATGTACGATTCCTGAAAACTCAATCCCCGGACGAAGTACATGAAGAACGGATAGACGTTCCGAAAGTTTTTGACGCACAGGTCGAGAAGACACACGCTGTCTTTTCCCAATGATACGCCCACGTTCACGCTCTGCGTCAGCGTCGAGGCGTACCGGATCGCGTCCATCAATGCCATAATTGTTTGACCTCATGTTGTGTGAAAAACCGCCCGTGACGGAAAACGGGCGGTCGGATCGGACGGTTTCATGGTGTCTCTTCGTGCGTTGCGAAGCAAGCACTGTTCGGCACCCTCCGGGTGTCAGCCGCCGGAAAGCCCCGCGCCGCGGCGGACACGCGCTTCTGCCGCTCGCTTGGTTCTCCCGGTGGCGGTGATCGCCTTTCTGCCGCGTCCGCGCCGCATGGTGGCGGTGTAGAAACTGCCGCGCGGGTCTCTCGGCATCCCCGCATTGTACTGGTAGCTGATTCTCGGTCTCGTTGCCATAGTAGGCTCCTGGTTTGGTGGTTTGTGGTTCGACCGTTATTCGAGTTCCGTTTCTTCGGCGTTCCTCGTGTCCGGGCGTAGCCGGACACTACAGGGGACACTCCGTGTCTCAACCCCCGGACATGCCTGCGCCGCGGCGGACACGGGAAACGGCTTGCCTTCGCGTTACGCCCCAGTTGCGGATCGTCTTTCTGCCGCGCTTCATTGTGGCGACATACCGACCTTCGTCCGGCTGGTAGGTAACGTTGATCCTGGGCCTCGTTGCCATGATTACGCTCCTTTGTGATTTGGTTTGTGTTTGGTGGAGACGCGCCGTGCGCCTCGCTTCATATAAGCATCATGCGTCAACCGTGGCGATATGTATGTTTTTTCGCGTTTTTTTAACATATCCGGCGCGATATGTATGGAAAACCGCCGTTTCGTATACATATCGCGTTTCCGGCTTCTCCGCGCTTTCGCAGCTTAATGAGCGTCGTTTTTTGATACATTCCGAAATCGTTTCCGCAGGGAAAACACCGTGGATGCCGAACATCTGTATTTTTTCGACACTTCGCGGATGCTTTTTTCTTCGTTCATAACGTCTTGATAGATAGTTTCCTCGCCGTCCGTCAAAGGCTTTCCTTCCGTTTTCTTGCGGAAAACATGGCATACGCGCGATACGTGTGTTTTTTTGATACACGCGAAATTGCCGTCTTGCAACTTTCTCGCCGTCCGCAGAACCGTGATCCAGCTGCATCCGAGGTGTTCGGCGGCTTTCCTGAAACTCATCTTGCGGACGTACACGTAGAAATACACGCCGAGTTCGCGCCCGTTCATCTTTCCCCCGGAGAACTCTTTCCGGTACGCCGTCAGGCGTTTCCGCCCGCGCATGATCTTCTTGCTGATGTTCTGTTTCGTGCATCCCCTGATCTTCGACAGCTGCGCCGCGTTCAGCCCGTTCAGCGTCTGGAACAGAAGCACCTCGAATCCCGTCTGGTCGAAAACGTACATCTCCCCCAGGCGGTTCAGCATCTCGCACATTCCCTCGCGCTCTTCCTCGATCTCGCCCCGGCGGCGCAATGCCTCTTTCAGTTCGCGCCGGACGCGCGCCGGAACGTCCAGAGCGTCGATCGCGCGGACCGCCTCGCGTTCGTCCATGTCGTACTGTTCCGGTTCCCGCACGTAGTCCCGCTTCACGTGCGCCGTCTCCGCTTCGGTGTTCACCTCGTCGATGTATTCCGTTTCGCGGAATTTCTTCCGGCGGCGGTCTTCCGTGCGTTCCTTCGCTTCCGACAGGCAGAACGCTTTCAGCGGACAGTTCCGGTCGCATTTCCGCTTCGTGCCGAAACACTTTTCCATTTCGCTTTCCGGCACTTCGTCATCGGGACGCTTCTTCATGTTCGTCCCCCTTTCCGCTTGACAGGAATTGAACGTGTTCCGCGCACAGTTCATGGCGGCTGCGCTGTTTCCCCTGGTCGTCTCGCCACGTCCGGTACACAAGCCGACCCTCGACATACACGCTCCGGCCTTTTTTGAGGTACTTCCCGCAAGCCTCGCCGGACTTCCCCCACACGGTTACGTCGATGTAGCAGGCCTCGTCTTCGCGCTCGCCGTTCTGCCGCGTGTAGCTTCGGTTCGTGGCGAGGGAAAAACAGCAGACGAGGCTTCCGCGTCCGGTCTGCCGGATTTCTGGATCGCGCGTCAGGTTCCCGATCATAATGACTTTGTTCAGAAACACGGCGGCTCTCCTACGGTCTGATGATGATTCCGGTTGGATTGTTCCCCGCGCGCTCGGAAAAGCGCGCTGCTTCAAGTGCGCTTGCGTACTCGTCGATTTGCGCTTTCAGCTTCGTGTTGTCCCCCAGGAGTTCGTCCCGCTCCTTTTTCAGGCGGTCGTGTTCTTCCCGAAGACTGTCGAACGCCGCTTTCAGTTCCGCGTAGTCGTTCCGGGCGCGTTGCAGCCACTTGTCGCGGTGCGCCACCTGGAGTTTCAGTTCGGCGATCTCTTTATTTTCCGGTGCTGCCATATCCGTTTTCTCCCCGTTCGCTTTTGCTCAATTCCTTGACCTCGACGTACCGCACCGCCGGAGCGGGCATGATGACAAGTTGCGCGAAGCGTTCGCCGATCTCAAAAGGTTTCTCGTTGCCGTTCAGGTAGAACACGCCTTTGACCTCTCCCCTGTACCCGGCGTCGATCGTTCCGACCCCGTTGGAAAGGATCGTGCCCGTCTTGTGGACGCTCGAACGCGCCCTCAATTCTCCTTGGTAGCCGTAGGGGATTTCCACGCAGATGCCGGAATGGATGATGACCGCTTTTTCCCCCTTGATCGGCTCGACGGAGTAAACGGAAAGGTCGAATCCGGCGTCGCCGTAATGTCCCTGCTTCGGGGCTTTCGCGTCCGGGAAAAGTTTCCGGTACTTGATGATGATCGGTTTCTTCTTGAAGATCGAAAAGATGTTGAAGATATTTTTCATGGTGTTTCCTGTGGTTTAATTCGAGAAAAGGGTGTAGCCGGGCAGAACGTCTTTCATGTAGTCCCACTTGATGACCTGTTCCCAGAGGCAGACTGCCCCGCGTATGAGTTTCGGGACAAAGACAACGCCGTGCGTTTCGTGCTTCGCCAGATAGCCGATCAGGGCGACCGGCCCGATGTCCTCGAACTTGACGAGCGCAACGATGTCTTCAAACTCCGGCGGCGTCTCCTTATTGCTGTGCATTTCTCTTTCCTTTTTCCAGGCGTTTCAGTTTCACGATGATCGGCAGTTGCTCTTGCCCCGCGAGTTTCAGCGTGTCTTTCCATTTTTGGACGAAACACGGCTCTTTTCTGCTGAAAGGGCAGAACTCCCCGGCGTGGCTGGAATCCAGAAGGTTTCCTTCCAGGCAGTATTCGCACGTCTTCCTGACCGCTTCTTGCAGACAGTCGAACAGCGCGTCCGCCGCCGCGACCCGCGCGGAATGGACGCACAGGGCCAGGTCCTCGGCGAGGATGCCGTTCTTCCCCGCCGCGTCGTGCGTGATTTCCGGGCTTTCTCTTTCCGGTTCCGGCTTGCACGTGAAGAAAGGCGCGTCGCTCATGCGTTCAATTCCTCTGCGGTCAGATTTCCACGGATTTCATTCGGGAAGTCCGGCAGTTCGCACAGCATTTTCATTACCCGCCGCATGGCCGGATGCGCCCGCTTGCCGAGACGGAGATTCAGAAGACGCGCCCAGTGTTCGTGTGTCCCGGTGACGTACAGTTTCGTTGCCGTGGCGAGCGGCAGAATCGAACGCGCCATTTCGCGCGGTACGCCGTGGTTGATCGCGAAGAAATATCGGTTCTCCGCGAGTTTGAAGAAGTCGGAGCAAAGCCAGTCGAACGCGCCGTCTTCCTTGCAGCATTCCGGCGTGATAAATTCGATGCCGCCGTTCGTCTTGCTCCAACTGCACCACCGCGTCGAGCGTTCCATGAAGCTCATGCTCCGGTGACGGATCAGTTCGCGGGCGATCCCGATGTCGATTTTGAAGCAGACGGTCAGGTAGTCGTTCGCTTCCTCGAATCCGGCGACCTCTTCGAGCGTCCCGCCTTGCGCGAGGTAGTCCCGCACGTTCAGCGCGTAGTGTTCACCGTCGATGCTTGCGATACGGTCGGCCACTCCATACGGCGGCTTTCCGTCTTTGAAATGGTGCGTCAGGGTCAATGTGCTGTAAGGCTCGATCACCCGCGCGTGTTCAAACGGCGAGGTGTGCCCCATTCCGATCAGTTTCTTGCAGAATGTCAGGGCATCTTCCGGCGTGGTTTCCGCTTTGTACTGGGTTCCGGTGCATACCCGCGCGATCAGCGCGATCTTTTGGAGCGGGGGAATCCCCTTGACGATGGTGACGGACGGTTCGATGAATTTCATGGTTTCTCCTTACAGTTTTGAGATGATGTAACCGGCCAGGTACGCGCCGGAAATCAGCGCGGCCGCCGTGATGATGATGGCGAGACGTATCCGCTTGCGCTCCCGGTTGATCGCGCGGAGCATTTCAAGTTCGGCGAGATACCGGGTGATGCTTTCGCGGTCGTTCAGGTCGCGCATTTGCGCCGCCGGAAGACAATGCCGCGGATCGTTCCCGCAGACGGCTTTCGCCGTGACGTCGAATCTGCCTTGTCCGTGTTTCTTCATTTCTGGATGACTTCGTTGAGCATGGCGGTGTAGATTTCGAGTTCATGCAGGATTTCTTTGACAGCTTCTTCCTTGTTGAAGAAAACCGCTTCGAGCGGGACTTTCATAATTCCATGTCTGTCCCCGATGGTTTCGATCAGCGTGATTTCGTCGTTCACGGTGTCCGTTTCAAAGACTTGCAGTTTCTTGAACTCGATTTCAAAGGGGAGAATGTTTTTGTTGTGGATTTTCAGAAGAAACGGCACGACTACCGTTTGTCCTTTTGTGATGTCGTGGATGTTCATTGGATTCCTTTCGGTTTGTGGTTGAATAGCGGTTTCACGAATACGAGCCAGTGCGTTTTCCCGCCGCGTTGCCCGAACAATGGACGCTCCGGCGCGAGCGGAATCACCTGGCGGATCGGAATCTGGTATTCGTTCCATTTGAAGACGAGGACGCCGCAGGGGATCAGGACGCGGAAGCATTCCTGAAAGCCCGCGCGGATGTCGTCCTTCCATGTATTCCGGTTGAGACAACCGTGCTTTTTCATTTGCTCGGTTCTCCGCGCCGCCGGCAGGGGCTTTCCTTTGAGATGCGGCGGGTCGAACACGACAAGCCGGAATGTGCCGTCGGCGAACGGCATGTGCCGGAAATCGCCGATCACGTCGGGCTTCACGACGATCCTCCGCCCGTCGCACAGCGTTTCGTCCAGTTCGCGGTTATCCATGTAGACCGCGTTCGGATGCGCCTTGTTGAACCAGAACATGCGCGATCCGCAGCAGGCGTCGAGGATAAACTTTTCGTTTTCTGCCATATAATCCGGTTCCTGGGGCTTCGGGTACATGATTTTCATTCAGATGCTCCCCTTCAGGATGAAATGGACGATGTGGTACAGCGCGACCGTGATGTTGAACGCCGTGAAGAGGTAGTACGCCGTTGCCACGTCCTTGTTCGTGGTCTTTTCCGGCTCGATGTTGACCGTCAGTTCGAGCGGCGGTTCTTCCGCATGGGTGGCGAGGCGCGTCCCCGGCGTCTCTTTCTGCGCCCGTCGGAGGATCGCGAAAAGCGGATCGGGCGCGGCGGGCGGAAAGTTCGTGTTATACGGCATTGGTTTCCCCTTTCTTGGCGAGCCGGGAAAGAAGGGTTTGCATGGCCTGGATTTCCTCGCTCTGCCATTTCAGGATCATCGTGTGCAAGACGCTGATGCGTCCCCGCAGGGAAGACGACAGGCTGTTGCGGGCGAGGTTGCCTTCGAGGGTTTCCGGCATGTCGTATGTGTCGCACCCGGCGAAAAGGTTCGCGACGACCGCGCATTGGGCTTGTGCGATCTCGTTCCACCATCCCCATTTCGTGTTCACGCATGGAATGGACGGTTTGCGCGAGAGAACGCGCAGATAACCGATCCGGTTGAGATGTGAAATGATATATTCGTTGAAATCTATGATCGCCGTGTCCACGCGTTTCCAGTCTGGATAGGCCATGATGACGTCGATCGGCATGGCGAATCCGTCTCCGTAGTCTTCGATGCAAAGTTGCTCTTCGCACCGCCAGTAGAACGTGTCGTACCCCATGCTTTGCACGGTCAGGATTGCGTCGATTTCCTTGAGGTCGTTGAGATACTGCTTGACTTTTTCGAGTTTCGTTTCCATGGTAGGTTCTCCGTGTGATTGTTTCATCGTAGGCAGCTTGGGGAAGGAGGGGGAAGATAGAATTGGAAATTGTCGGCTTTCTGAATGCCGGAAAGCCATTCCCAATTCCAGCGGCGGAACTCCTGGCGTGAAATTCGCGGGCGCGCTTCCGGGCAACAGGAAAAAACTCTATGAAGGACTCTTTCCGTTGAACAGTAAAAGTAGTCTCCGTAGAACGGTTTCCCGCGAACTGCCGCGTTGTACGCCCGTCTTCTTTCGCGTTTCTTCGACAGGATGATCCGCAAGGCGCGTTTGTTTCGTCGGATCGTCTTCATCGGACCGCCTTTCCCATTGCCTCGGTCTGCCGCGCGATCATGGATCGTCCGATTTCATACAGGACGTTCCGGGCGTCTTCTTCGTACATGAAGATCAGGTCCTCTTCCGTGTTGAAGACTTCCCCCGTCAGCACGGATTGAACCGTTCGCTTCCAGGTCTTCCCGCCGTTCGTGGAACACGCCGGAGACTGGATTTTCACCTGATCGACGATGAGGAAGCGCGGCGAGTAGCACGGCTCGCCGTCGCATTGCCTCACGCAAAAATACGGCATGTCGAAGTTGTATTTCAGTTCCATTTCTTCTCCGTTCTTCTGGTGGTTAGATGTCGAACTTGTGAAACCTTGCCCGGAAAAAAGGGTTCAGGTCTCCGTCCGGGTAATAGATCGCCATTTTACCGAGAGGGGTAAGAGGCTCGCCGCGCTGATAAAAGTAGTCTCCGTAGGTCGTTTTCCCTTGATCTTCCGGGCGAACGGCATGATATTTCCTGGCCCGCTTCAATGCGCGTTTGAAATGTTTGTTCGGTTTCATTCCAAATCCCAACTTTCCGGCTGGATTTTGCGCCCATGTATCTCTTTCCATGTGCGGCGGCGATACATTGGAAATCCTCCGCAGTATCCAACAAGAACGTATGGATTCCAAAACCTGTACGACATAATGATTTCTTTCCTGATCCGTTTCAAGGATCGTTTAATGCGTTTGGTCGGTTTCATAATTTCCACGGACTCCCGGCGAAAGGGACTTTTGTCCTGTTGTTTCCGTATCTTTGGCAATCCCAGGCTTGCCGCATGGCATAAAAAGCCTCTCCGTAAAGCCTTGCCGCGCTATGGATCACTTGGCACGGCGTTTCTTCGGACGGCGGCGAATCAAGGTAGGCGTTTGCCGCCTTGATAAGCAGATTTGAGATTTCCCGGTATGCGTTGATCGCAAAGAGTTCCGGGATGTCAGGGTCTAAAGTGCGGGACGAACGGATTCTTACAATGCTGTCCGTGCCGATGCGGATGTACGCCGCAAATCCCTTGTCGAGCAATTCCGGGCAGTATTTCTCGAAAAAGGCCCGGTTCATTTCCAGTCTCCGTTCTTGAAGCAGTCGATGATGATGAGGACGATGACGATGCCGAGGATGATGTTGAGATAGATCATGGTTAGTCCTCCACGGGTTCATAGGTTGCTTCAAAGATGTCGGGTTTGCACGGGTAAAACTCGCCTTTTACTCCTCGAATGATGTAGTCACCAAGAGAAGCAGACATAGTTCCTTCGAGCGTCGGGATTTGAAGCTCAAAGGTTGTTTCTGAAACAGAAGTTCCTTTGAACTTTTCTTTCATAAACCACTTCAGCTCCTCCAGATTGATTCCGTTCCACTGGATAGCTTCAATGACGACGGGTTTCTTGCGGTATTTCTTCATGTTCAGCGTCTCCCCCATGTATCGCATTTGAAAGTTCGCGGACTGAAAGTAGTCGATTTTTCCTTGAAAAAAAGCACAATATTCCCGTTCGTCTGCGAGCCTTTTTTCAAGACACTCGATGATCTTTTTGACGGCTTCTTTTTTGTCTGCAAAAAGCCATTCTTCGGGAAGTTTAGTGATATGCCCGCTTTCCAGCTTGACATAGTATGCGGGAAACATCTTGGTTTCCGCTCTCTCGAACACGGTTACACTGTCAATGGTCCAAAAATCCCGATTGACAAAAAGCACTTTGTCGCCTTTGTTGTGTTTGAATTTCAGTTCGGTGTTTTCGTTCATTTTTGACCCCCTGTTTCTTTCAAAAACGGTGATTTTTCATGGATGAATGTATTGCATTTACCGTCCGTCGGTGCTACGGTTTTGCCCTTGATCTTGCAGATGTGTACCGCATGATGAAGCAGATTCCTGTCAAGGTAATGTTCGACCTTATGGAAAGCGCAGTTTTTACACCGCTCCCCGCGAAGTATTTTCTTTACTCGGAGCCATTTTTGCATCCGCTCTTCAATGGTGATATTGCCGCTCATTTCACTCCGCCTTTCCGGGTTGAAAGTTCCGTCTGATCCAGGAACGCATGATGATGATTTCCTCTTTCTTGTTTCCGTGCAATGGAATCGGCAATGCGTTGGAAAAACGCTTCCCGAACTTATGGACGATCTTTCCCTCGATCACCTCGTAGCATCCCCACCCGTCTGGCAATTCATCGGCGGAATGGATGACGCCGGGATTCGTGAGGTAAAACCTCCAGTCGCCGACACCGGATTCAGGGCAAATGCGAAACGGCTTGTCCCGGTCTTTCAAAAAGTCGGCCCGGCTCGCCTTGCACTCGAACAGTATGGATTCCCATGCCCGCCAGCCTATCGCGTCCGGGATTTCGCCCGTTGCGGTCAGGCTTACCATTTCGGCGCAAATCGGCAGACACCGCCATTTTTTGAGCTTCTGCGCCGCCATTGAGACAAGTTCCCCGTGCGTCATATTGCCGCCCTCCATCCGAAAAGCATCGCCTGAAGATACACTTGATCGCGCACATCTTTTTCCGTTGTAAAAATCAGCGAACGCGGCACGGGAAAATCAAATGTTTGCCCGTTATACTCCGTTTGAACGACACAATATCCGTGTGGTCCCCCTGATTTCGCGTACATAAATGTCGCCTTTTGATAGGAAAGTTCGCGTTTGTCTTCGTCTTTCACGATGAAAAAGACTTTCTGCCCTTGTTTCAGCTTCGCGTTCATTGTTGCGCCTCGCTTCCCTCGAATCGATTGTTCTCGCGTTCGATCCAAAGTTGAAGTTTCTGAATCAGGCTTTTGTGTGCGTCTTCCTCTGTCGCAAAGACAAGAGACGGTATGCGGGAAACATACTCCGTTTTGTCCTCGACGCCTTGCAGCCCGTAAACCCCTCGGTGTGACAGGAAGTCAACAGTGTATTTCTTGACGGTAAGCCCGGTTTTGTAGTTTCCGGCGATTGAAAAGACAACCTGGTCTTTCTTAAACTCGGACTTGTTCATTCCGCGTTCTCCTTCAAACACTGTTCCGGTTCATAGTACGCGCAGAATCGCGTGTCGAGTTGGCAATGGACTTGCGCCTTGACGCACCAGTTGAGATACGTTTTGAGCGGACAGAGTTCGGAAACGTGGCACGTTTCGCATTTCGTCCGGTTGTCTTCCCTTGCCCCGTCCCATGCCTGGAACGCCTTTTCCATCGCCTCTTCCGGGTTTCCGGCGAAGACGAAGAAGTAGGCCGGAACATCCGCCGCGTCCTTGCGGACGATATACAGGCGGCATTCGGAATACCAGTACGAAAAGCCGGGATGTACGGACGAAGGACGCCAAAGAAGACAGGCGGCTTTTTCGGCGAGGAAATGGATCACGTGGTACATGTTCAATTTCCCGGACTGGACCAGTTTTTGTGCGTAGAAGAGCATTTGGTTCATTCCCATTCTCCTTCATCGTTTGCGGGATAGCACGGATCGCCGCAGGGCGGCGTTTGCGCGGGCTTCTCTTCGGTTTTCGGGATGAAGTCGGCACAGGCTTCTTTGAAATAAGAGACCTCGGCATTTTTCATGGTGCATTGGCCGTTTTTGAAATGCCCGCAGATATGGCATGTCTGGAGCGGCACGAAACAGGTTTCCATGAACGCGTCGTCCGGTTCGCGCCGGATGCAGCAGGTCCCGCCGTTGATGTCTGCCATGAAGCAGATTTCGCATGTTTTCATTGTTTCACCTCGCATTTCTTCAATGCTTCTTTTGCGATGGAAATCATTTCGTCACACGTTCCGCATTCCGACGTGTAGTAGGAGCATCCATCGTCTGTGTCGCATGATGTTCCCGGCTCCATTTCGGCAATCTTTTTGAGCGCGGCATAAAGCTCCGGTGCGGCGCGGAATAGTTGAGCGTTCTCAAACGCTTCCGCTTTCGTTATGATTGGATGACCGTACTGCGATTCATCTTCGACCAATGCGTAGAAGCACTCGCCAATCCAGTTTCTGTACTGATCTCTGATTGAGATAATTGATCTCGCGTTGCCCTCTTCCACGATTCTCCACGGAAGAGGTGTGTGCTTGATTTCGCTCATTTTAACCTCATTTCGTGTGGGATGTAGACTTCCCCGGTTCTCTTGTCAAAATTCGCCCGAAGGATGAACGATCCGCCGCCCAGGAAACTGGGCTGTGTCTGAAACAGCATCATACAGGTGTTTTGAAGCTGTGGGGATATGGTGTTGAAAAGGGATTGGAAAGCGTCTTGCATGGTGTGGAATGCCTCGCGGATGTCGATGGTGCGTCTGTCTCCGTCTCTGCCTAAAACATGAAGTTTCCCGCTGTGAAAATGTTCCGTTTGACAGGTCTGGAATACGTACAGAGTTTCTTCCTTCCGCAAGGTGATCGCGATGAAATCCCCGCAGTCCGCGCATTCGATGGAATAGACGTACTGCCCGCTTTCGTAACGCTTGAAACTCATCGTTTCACCCCCTCGTGGATGTTTCCGACGATTTCCGCTTTTGCGATTTCTTCGGCAAATATTGTTTCGAGATTGCCACTGCCGGTGTACTCTCCGTTTTCATCGTAGGAATAGTCATCGAGCATGTAGGAAGCAAGCGTCGGAGACCAACAGACCTCTCGCAAGGCATTGCCCCAACGGAGGATGTCGCCGCAGAAAACGAGGTTGCCGTTCTTGTCTTTGAGACCAATGCAAAACTCGATGATTGCTTTTTCTTGCTCGACGTATTCCGTTGGCATGGTGTCGCAGTCTCCCCAGAAAACGCACACCAGTTTTCCGGTATGCCTGATGAATGTTTCATCGGCATCGTCTTGCTGATAGCATTCGTTTTCCGTGTCCCAGACGCGGAATTTGAGTTTGTCAATGTTCATTTCCCAGCCTCGCTTTCCTTCGGAATGAAATCACGGCACGGTTTCGATTCAGGATTAAATTCTTTCCAAAACGTGCAAAAGGTTTTTCCATATTTCCGAATGTTTTCTTTGTTCAAAAGACGATAGAAAAAACGGCAGTTTTCATTGCATTTCATTTCTGTTTCTCCTGCTTTTTCCACACTTTCCGCCTGATAAGTTGTTTTGCGCTTGTGGCAAGTTCTTCGAGTTTCGCCGCGATGCAAACATCACAATCATCGTAAAGCGGACAGGTTTCGCAATGTGTCCCGCGTCCTGGATCGTGGCAGATTTTGGATGCAAGACTGCGGGCATCCTTGATGTGCTTTTGAATTGCACGGATTCTGATTTCGGTAATCATTTCTGCGCCTCGCTATTCTTCTGTTCATATTCGCGGCGAATCTTGATTTCTTGTTTCACTTCCTCAAGACTGTTGATAAAACATTCGTCAAGATAGGAGCAAACACATTGTTCGCATTTCCCTTCAGCCATCCCAAGGCAAAGCAGTTTTTTGGCTCTTTCGAGATGCCTCTTTGCTTTGAGAAGGTCTGACATTGGATATTGATGCCTCATTTCACACCTCTTTTGCCGTTTCGAGTTTCCGGTACATTTTCGACAGGAAGCGAAGCGCGTATTTCTTCGCCGCCTCGAACGAGTAGAAAACGTCTCCCGCATTGACCTCGTAGATGTTGCCGAAGAAATCGATGCCGAAGATGTTGTTTTTGATGTCGCCGCACAGAGTTATTTTGAGGATGCGGATGTTTTCGGGCGTGGCATCGCTTTTGTGATCCGCGCGGATGATGAATCCTTTCGCCCCGCGCACAAAGTCGGCTTTTTTCATTTCAGCACCTCTTCTACCTTGGCGAAATAGGCGTTGTCGATTCTGCGGGTTGCTTCGTTGATCTCGTAACTGACGCAGCGTTCCGGGGTGATAGGACATCCGTTGCACAGGTGGAATCTCGAACAGTATCCGTCCTGAATGCCCTTAATCGTGTTCAGCATGGAACTTGCTTGCGCGAGGTCAAGGAGTTTTTTCACTTCGTCTTTTTTCATTTCCCGGTCTCCTCGAACATATCCCGCGTTTCGGTGTCGGTGATCCGGTAATCGAAGATCGGGTCATTTTCCCAATCGCGCCCGACCTCTTTCCGTTGGATGATGCCTTTCTCGAAGAGGACGTCGCAGGCGGCGACGGCGCGGTATGTCCGTTCCAGTTCGTCCGCGTCCTGATATTCCGTTTCGTCCCAGCGGATATGCTTTTCCAAATAGGCCCTGTTGCACCATTTGTTATAGTTCCGGTTCAGGGCGGCGAGGACCACGGGTTCGAGTTTTTCGGCTTCGTGCCATCGTTCGATTCGATCCTCCAGCTGATCGCGTTCGTTTTCCAAACTTTCGATCTGGGAGTCGATGTCGTCCAGCCTGTTTTTCATGGATTCAAGGTCTGGCATTCGTTTTGCTTCCTTTCGGTTTGTGGTGGTGTTTGGTTTATCGGTTTCCGTCTTCGGGACGGTTGTTTCGGTTTTCGTCTTCCACGCGCTGTATCTGCTCCCCGATCCATCGCATGACGTTCACGCACATGCTGTTCCCGCAGGCCTTGTACCGCGGCGCGTCCGGGCATTTCTCTTCCGGCTTTCCGTTCCATGAAATCCGCGTCCAGTTGTCGGGGAATCCCATGAGCCTTTCGCATTCGACAGGCAGCAGACGGCGCACATAGCCTTGAATGCGGACCGCCGGCGCCTCGTCATAACATGTCGCGGTGAGGCACGGGGCGTAGTCTTTGGTGATAGTCTCTGTCTTGTCGATTACGTCCACGGCTACCGCCTGTACCCCCGCCGTGTCGAGCGTGTAGGCGAGTTCGTTTTGTGCGCCAAGTCCGTTGCCGCCGTTATGGACTTTCCGCCCGATGACGTTTTCGGCGATTGCCACAGAGTTTACCACCACATCGATGGCGCGGGTGTCGCCGTGATCGAAACAGTTCTGCGTTGATGCGACGTCCGATTCTCCCCAGCGTTCGCCGATTCCGTCTTTCCCGTGAGGTCTCGAAATCTTTTGGAATGTCTTTATGCCGCTGATCGTCTTGTTCGTTTCAGCCTGGGCGATTGCCACCGCGAACAGATTGTTCCCGGATGAATTGGCCGCCGCCGTGATCGTGTCCGTCAATCCTTCCTGAATGTCGATGCCGGAACCGCCCTGGCAGTTGATGGATGCCACGAGGATGTCAGGCACGGTATTTCCGCCGGACGGAGACGCCTTGATCGTGGGCGCGAGTTCTTCGCTGTAGGCGATTCCCCCGGCTTTCGCGCCCTGTCCGCCCATGAACGATGCCACGGCGACCGCGTGATGATGCCCCGCCTGTATGGTCGGGATCGGATCGCCGTCTTCGCCGATGCCGATGGTCTGCCGGTCCCCGTCCGCCACGTTCTTCCCGATTATCATGCTGTTGATCGGAACGCACATTACCGCGTTCGCGTCGTGCATACAGTGAAGCGTGTTCGCGCATTCGTAGTTCGGCGTCATTGCGCCGTCAACCTGTCCGTTCCCGATGTCGAAGTAGGCGTACTCGGTCTTCGGGGTGCATGTTATGGTGAGGTCGGATTGGATCAGGACGAGCGGCAGATTCCCGCCGCCCGTTCCGGCGCGGCTCGTCAGGACCGGCGCAACGTCCCCGGCGAGCGTTATGCGGCTGTCGTTTGCGTGATTTTCATAGCACGTGATGCTGTATCCGCCGCCCCATGTTCCGCCTGATATTTCAAGACTGATTCCAGCAGGGGCGGCAACAGTCTTCCGCGTCTTTCGGCGCGTCGGAGCAGGCCAAGACATGCGCCCCGGCTCAAGTAGTACCTCCGCGGCACTTTCCCAATCACCAAAATGTCCGATAATGAAGAGACGACGGCGGCGTTGCGGTATTGCGAAGGGGTAGCCGGATACTCTGGTAAATTGGCTGTCCAGCACTCGCCATGCCAGTCCGTATCGGTCTCTTCGAGCATTGCAAACAAATCCGGCTGTTCCAAATCCCTTTTCGGGCGTGGTAACTTTGCATCCTGATAGCAGGGATAAAAAGGTTGCGAAGTCGTCTCCGCCGTTTGCAGAGAGCGCGCCCGGAACGTTTTCCCAGCATACCCAGGGCACGGGTCCCGATTGATAAGCCAGTCGAATAAAGTCGAGCGCGAGACACGACCGTGATCCGGCGAATCCTTCGCGTTTTCCGGCCACGGACAAGTCCTGGCATGGTGTTCCGCCGACCAGTACGTCGATTGTTCCATTGTAGTCTCCTTGTTGTATCTTTGTGAAATCGCCGAGGTTCGGGATCGGCGGCTCTTTTCTTGTGATCTTCGCCCAGGCTTCGCGCATTCTGCTGATCGCTTTCGCCCAGGCTTCGCGCATCTTCCGGTCCTTGTCATCGGACGTTTCCGACGCGTTGAGCGGACGCTTCGGCGGCGTTGCGTTGAGACGCTGTTGCAGAACCGCGCAGGGGAAAGGCTCAACTTCCGCGAAGAAAGCCGCTTCCCATCCGAGCGGACGCCATGCGAGCGTCGCCGCTTCCACGCCGGAGCAGACGCTTCCGTAGCGGATCGTGTGTTTTTTCTGTTCCATTACACCACCTTCTCCATCAGTTGCAGGGCTTTGGTGTGTTCGTTGTAGCCGAGACCGTACCAGCCGTTTTCCGTGCGGATGCACCCGATTCGGCAGACGTAATCTTCGAGGTTCGGCGTTTCGTCCGTGCCGTCGCGTGGCACTGCGCTTCCCAGGTCAATGCGTTGCATTGTCGCCTCTTCCGCCGCCTGGATTCTGTCGAGGTCATCCATGATGTTCCCGCTCCTTTCTCTTGCGGGCGAGTTCCGCCGCGCGGTAGTCCGGGTTGTTGCGGTACTGCCCGCGCCGGATCGCGTTCTGTTTCCAGCCGTGCTTTTTCCACCACGCCCGGTTCATCGCAAGCAGATGTTCGCGGTGCTGTTTCCGGTACTCGCGCATGTAGACTTTTCGTTCGGCTTCACTCATTTTCGGTGTCTCCTTGTTCAATGATGTATGCCCGGTCGGGGCGGACGGCGTACACTTTCATCATTTCGGCGATCTGTTCGTCGAGTTCGGCGATCTCTCGGTCGATTTCGGCATGTCGAACTGCATCCGGGATCAGGAAATGCGCGTCGAGGACGGCGCGGAGTTTGTCTGCCTTGATGCCGGGATCGTTCCACAGGCTGATCGTCCCCATGCGGATTCCGCGCTTCGCTTCGCGGTTTCGCAGTTTCCGCTTGAAGTCGCCCCGCTTGTATCGCATCACGGCATAGCGGATCGTCGCAGCCGCGTTTCCGGTCGCCCGCAAACGTTCGATCTGATCCGGCCACAGGCGGACGTTCATCTTTGCGCCGCCTCGCTTTCGGCCTGGTCCACGCCCTTGTCCTGTTTTTTCCGCTTTTCTACGGCATCGACGGATGCGTCGAAGATCGGAATACAAATTGCCGTTGCCAGTTCGATAGCCCACCGGAACGTGACGCCCTGTTTCTTGCAGAATTTCTTGATGAGGGTGTAAACGTCCTCGGAGATTCTTCCGCAGTAGCGCGTTTTTTTCTGTTTCGGCTTGTTGTAGGCGTTCTCTGCGAACTTTGTTCCGTTCATCACGGCGGCGGTGAAGAGTTTGGCGCAGTTTTCGTCTTGCTCCTGTTCCGCTTTCAGCTTTTCCGCCGCGCGTTCCAGTTCGTCCCGTCTGGCAATGCTTTCGTCAAGCGAATGTTGGACTTTTTCGAGGTCTGCGTTCAGGGTATTCACCATCCGGGAATGTTCATCGTTTTTGCCGACCTCTTCGGCGAGTTTTTTGCGGAGATTCTTATTCTCGTCGGAAAGATTGTTGCGTTCCAGTTTGAGATTGTAAATATCCACTTCCGCGCTTTCAAGCCGTTCCTTTGCCTTTTCGTATTTCCGGTGTTCGTTTGACAGGCGAACGGTAAGGCTTTCGATCTCGTCCCGCATGGCGCGGCACTTGCGGATGTTGAAGATGTCAAACATAATAGAGTTTCCCTTCCTCGTCTTTGTCTTTTTGAAGTCTGTAAAATTCAATGGCGTGTTCGGACAGTTTGAAAAGCTGGAAATCAATGCCGTCCCAATAAATCCCTTCCTCGTCCTTAATGATCTGATGCAAACTGTAGACCGCGTAGGTTCTCACGTTCGTTTCCACGGTACTCTTCGTCAGGTACAGCCCTTCTTGCATAAGGACATAGTTGAGGCTGAAATGATTCTCGCCGTTTTTGATCTGCTCTTCGCAGAAAGAAGCGAGTTTTTTCCCGTTTCTTGTCGTGCGTGTTTCGGCGGCAAGCGTCCGTAGTTCGCTCTCGCATGAGACTGGAACAATGCCGGAATAGAGAAGTTCCGTATGACCGAGCATTTCCGCGCACCACCGCGCGGCTCTTCCTTCATCGTCTCTGGGAATAACCAGTCCTTCGTTATGGGACGGTTGGGCTGCTTGCACGGGCAGATGAACAGGCAACGGGCAAACTACAGGAAAAATCATTTGCTCTCTCCTTTCTCTTCTTCCGTGCCGTCGCGAAGCACGGCACTGCTCGGCACACTCTGTGTGTGCATTTCAAGGTCGAAGTCAATGATGTTGCTGACCTCGTTGTCGAACTTGCGGGCTTCCACGATGTCGATCACGATCCGGCGCTGATTCGCGGAAAGATAGCTTTCCTTCCGTTTGATCTTCTCGTACTCGGATTCCAGGTCGATTCCGCCCAGATCGTACCGTTTGATGAGACGGTCCATTTCGGCGGCGCGGGCTTTGATTTCGCCCTTCATGTGGCGTTCGAGCGCAAGCATCCTGTCCGTGTAGTTCATCTTCCGGTTCATTGTGCGCCCTCCGGGTGGATCGGGACGATTTTCACGTCCTGGTACAGCATACTTGCGGCTGCCGCAACGGCTTCTTTCGAGCCTTTCAGAAGCACATATCCATCTTCGTTTCTGTCGGCGATATTGGCTTCGTGGTGAATCTCGCAGTCCGTGCATCGTTCGTGAACGTCTCCCGGCGCGAGGTTTCCGGCGCGGATCACTTTCAGTGTCATGGTTTTGTTTTGCATTGGTTTTGACCTCAATTTTGTGTTTATTGGGTGCGTAGGCTTTTCCCGGTTACGCGGCAGATGTAAAACATTTCCTGTAGCCTGTCCTCGATGCGCCGCCCGTACCGTTCGAGGATTTCGCGGTCGGTCAGGTTCGTGGTAACGACCGTCAACACGCCGTACCGCAGAAACGCACGGTAGCGTATGTCAAGAACTGTTTCCATGATGTTTTCTGCCTCGCCGAAGCATTTTACGGTGTCTTTGCTTCCGATCTCGTCGATCATAATGTTGTGCGGACGCTCGAAAAAGTCTCCGCCGGTGATGACCTGTTTTTCAAGATCGTGCAAATTGCCGTCGCATTCCTTGAAGTCGGCGGCAAAGTCTTCCGGCGTGAACACTGGTATGTCGAACAGATACGCCAGCACCTCGCAGCCGTATGTTTTGCCGATTCCGCATTCTCCTTTAAGGAACAGCCCTTTTTCCGCTGTTCCGTCAAGGAGCAACGCGCCGTACCGCTGAATGACGGCGTACACTTTGGGATTCTCGGTCGAATACCCGGCTTCCGCAAGGCGTTCCGCCATTTTTGCAAGGCTTTGGTCGGTCGCCTTTACCATGCTGGACTTTTTTCCACGCAGTTTCAGGCGGTCAAGCGTAGGGATGCAATCAATCAGGCTTTTCATTACTGGAAACCCCACTTGTTTTCATCCGTTCCGCTTTCATCCGGTGCATAGTCGAAACTCGGATGCACGGTGTTCTGCCGCGTTTCCTCTTTCCGGCGGCTTTCCCATGTCCTGACTGCCGCTTTCCAGTCTTTCATGCGGTTCTTCCCGATCATCCACCCCTTGCTTTCGTAGTACGAAACGAATGCGTTTGCATCAATCCCGTTCTTCCGTTCGAGACAGTATTGCCGTACTTCCTCTATGGAGGGGGGAGCGAAGCGACTTTCTTTCTTGCTTGTTCTTTCTTCCCGAATATCGCATATCGTCTCCGTATTCGGGACGCATGTGCTTTGCGTCTGCGCTGCATCTGCGTTTCGCTTGCGATCCGTTTTCAATTCGTCTGCTGTTCCGTTGCACTGCGCTTGCATTGCATCTGCGCTGCAAGCGCGGCGTGGCGGCGTTGCATCTTCATCGTCAAGGGCAAGGATTTCGGGCGGCGGAAGCGGAAACTTGCGTTTGCCTTTCTGTCTCACGAACTGCCGGAATTTGATAATCTTCAAATACCGCTTTCCGGAAACCTCGTATTCGGCGAGCACTCCGGCCTTCACGCACTCGGCGATCAGACGGGATATGTCGGCGACACGCTTGTCTTTCAAGGGGTACAAGTAAGATTTAAGCAGTTGTGGCGAGCCATGATAGCAACCGTAGTCATCTGCGGCCATGATAAGCCGAACGTAAAAAACTTCCGCACTTTCCGAAAGGCTGTTCATTGCCTCGCTGTCAAGCCACGGACGTAATACTCTGTTCGGCATGTCGTTTGTCTCCTGTCTTTGTTGTTCGCGCGATTATTTCGCGCGGGTGGAATTGATATATTTCTTCATCGTGCGGACGCCGGGGATCGGAATCTGCCCCTTCGTGGAATCGAGCATCTTGTCGATCAAAGCCTGGTCCGGCTTCATGTACTCGCGCGGCAGGGCGTTGATGTCAACGATCACGCCGTAGAACACTTCGCGCATGGTCGTCCCCTTGACCTTCGGCATCACGGTAACGCTTGCCTGGGCCATTGTCGCTTCGATCACCGCTTCCTGCGCCATTTCCGTTTCGCCAGCTTCTTCCGCCTCGGCTGCCAGTTTCGCCGCCTCTTCCGCCTCGCGGCGTTTCCGTTCCTGTTCGGCGCGGATTCGTTCCTGTTCAGCAGCGAACCAGTTCGTAGTCGAGGCTTTCAACGCGGAAATCCGGTTGTCAACAGGGGTGAGGAACTCCTTTTCCAGCGCGCAGATTGCCTTGTGGGCTTCTGCCGCTTTCTTCTTCGGATCGGCGAAACGCGCGACGACTTCCTTGCGGACCGTCTGCAACTTGGCGATCAGGTCGTTCGCCTGAACGTAGGTGTCCTGATCCACGACGAGGATTTCCGCCGCGCATACGTTCTGGACTTCGGCGCGGAGTTGCGCCTGGTTTTCCACCATTGCGGTGTTTTCGGTTTCGGGTGTCATTGTTTGACCTCAATTCTTTCTGCCCGCTGCCACGGGCGTTTTGTTGTTTATGCGCTTTGTAACCAGCGCGCTTTTATCAGGTTGTTTTTCAGACGCCATTGGAAATCGCCCACGATGGCGAGCCACGCGAACGGTTCGTAGGGGTATTCGACGAGATTCCAGGTGCCGTCCTTCCGGTAGTACCCGCATGTCAGGTGTTCCGGCTTGTCGCGGAAATCCGGGTGCTTCGCGAGCCAGTAGCCGGACAGTTGCAGGCCGTGGACCGGGCTTTCTTCCCCGGTCTTGTGGTCGTGAATCCACCGCTCTTTCAGAAATTCCATGTCGAGCGTCCCGGCGTACTGGTACTTTTCGGAGTACACTCTTGCCTCGATCAGATCGGCTTTCGCCGGGATCGCGCCCGCGGCTTTCATGTCAAGGTAGGCATCGTAGTAGCCCCGGAGTTCGGGATCGATTGTGCTTTCATCCAATTCGCCCTGTTCGTGCCATTCGATCATCGTGTGGACGAACCGCCCGCGTTCCGCCGCGATTGCGAGCGTCTCCGACGATACGTAATCGTATTCATACAAGCCCACGCTCGTTATGATTTGCGTCACGGAAGGAATGATCTTTCCGTTGAGCGTGTACCTGTGGATTCGCTCGTTGAATTGGAGTTCGGCGGCCATGTCAGATCAAATCCCCTTCTTCCGGCGGAAGAACGCTGCCGTGCTTTGCTGCCTGGATTGCGGCGATCACGTCTTCATAGCGGTCTTTCGGAATCTCGTTCGCGTGGTTCACGCCGCCGACGTCGAAGATCAAAAATCCGATCTCGTCTTTCGTGAGGCTGTTCTTGTTGGCGATTGCGAAAAGGCGGTTTGCCTGTTTCTCGCTGATGACTGCCGCCGGGGCTTTCGCCTCTTTCGCTTGGTCTTTCGCTTCGGCGGGCGCGGGGGCTGGGGCTTCGGCCGGTTCGCTCGCCTTGGCTTCTTCCGGCGCGTTTTCCGCCAGGGTTTCCGGCTTCGCGGATTCCGGTTCGGATGCGGTGGTTTCCGGCTTCTCTGCGGGCTTCGCGTTGAGTTTCTTCGGGGCTTTGTATCGGCTGCCCTCTTCGTCATTGTCGAGGATCGGGAAAGCGTCATCCAGCGAGGTGTCGCCGTTTTGCAGTGCCGTCTTGATGCCGATCAGCATTTCGATCTCGCTCTGCTTCAGATCGTCAGGCCCGTCCACTTCGAGCGCTTTCCAGACGCGGGCGGTGTCAATGCCGAGAGTTTTCACCCATTCGGCGATCCGGGTTCTCCATTTGGAAATCGAGGACGCATTGCCGAAAAGCAGATTCTTCGCGGCGACTTCGAGGAACTTGACGGCAGCGCGGGGAACGACCGCAAAAATGGCATCGCGTCTGGCTTTCGCCGCCGCCGCCTTTTCGGTCACGACGCGCATTCTTTCGGAATACGGCTTGCCCCATTTGTCGATAGTCGGCTCTTTGTCCTCTGCCGTGGAAAGGAAATTCGATTCGAGGTCATGCGCGACGCCCTGAACGACCACGTAGCGCGGGGTGCTTTCGATCAGGCGCGTTCCGACGCGGAGATTTCCGTATGTCGCCGCGACGATCTCGGCCATGCGGATGCTCATGCCCTCGGCGTAGGTTTCCCGCCCCTGTCTGTCTTTGCCGACCGGACGGCGGTACAGACAGCTTGCGGCGGTTTCTTCGTCAAGGGTGACAAGCGCGAGGCTGTTTTCCTTGAACTTGGTGATGCTTCGCGGATACTGGTGCGCGGTTGCGATTTGCATGTCGATGCTCGCGCGTTCGAGTTTCGCCAATGCGCTTTCTTCGACCGTCGCGTTGACGATTTCCGCTGATGTGTTGGTGTTCTCTTCCATTTGCTTTCTCTCCGGTGTTGTGGTGGTTATTCGTTCGCGCTTGCGGGCGCGGGTTCGGCGGGGGATCCTGCGTAGACTTCCGGGATCACTGCGGGTTCTTTGGCGGGATCTTCACTTTGCACACACGGGAGTTCGGGCGTTTCAGCGGTGAACAGGGGGATTTCCTTTCCGGCTGCGAAACTCGCAAGACTCACGCGGTTTCCGTTCATGCTGCCCAGGTGCGAGGACGAAACGAAACGCCCGGTCTTCTGCGTGATGTACGCGGCTGCGTCTTTGAGCGTGTCGAACTGCGTTTCCGTGCCGTCTGTGTTGATGACCGTGATGCTCTTCCCCTTGCGGGTGCGGATGGGCGCGGGGATGCCGTCTGCGTGGAGTTCTTTGAACTCGGACACGCTGCCCTCGAACGATATGCCGTTTTCGATCCATTTCATGGCGGTCACCTCCAGTCCATAGCGATCAGCCACACGGTGAACAGGACCGCGAAGAATGTGCCGATGAAGAAGAACGACAGAAACAGTGCCTCAATGATGGTGTCTTGCATTTTTGTCTCCTTGGTGGTAGGTTTGTATGGTTTCGTTGGTTCGGTTCAAATCCTGTTACGCGGTCGCCCTTGCGGTGCGCCTCGCGTGACGGCGCGGCGGCGTCTCGTTGAAGATCATTTCAAGGTCGGTTCGCGGGTATCGCCAGGCGTTCCCCACTTTTACGCGGTGAAGCCGTCGCGCCTCGATGAGGCTTTTGATCTGCTTTCGCCCGATTCCGTACAGGGCGCGGACTTCCGTGTAGACCAAATACAGTTTCTCGCTCATGCCTCGGCCTCTTCTTCGTCGTCGTCTTCTTCGTCTTCGTCGTACGGATCGGCGGAATCGTACCAGAAACTTCCGGGACCGGCGGACGCCCAGGCGAGGTGTTCGCGTTCACGGCGGCGGCGGTGTCTTTCTTCGCTTTCGTACTCTTCGGCCTCGTAGTCGCGTTCGTCTCGCTCTTCGGGGAGATCGGGGAAACTCGTGATAGGCATGGTTCGCTTCCTTTCGTTGTGGTGTGGTTTAATTTGCCGTGGTTAATCGCTTATGATTATTTTGGGCTAAAATTTTTTCCGCTTCCTGTTTAATGAGGACGCGCAGCATGTCGGCATTGCTCGCGCGGTTGTGGTGGCGTTTGATAAGTTCAAACTGCTTGAGTTCTTCGCGCGTGGCAAACAGGGCAATCGGCTTGATGATGGTCTTCTTCATAACACCTCGCTTGGTTTGCGTGATTTAATCGTCAAGGTATAATATAATCGTGTCTGATTATTTTTCAAGGGGTGTTTATAAAAAAAATTGAAAAAAAATTATATCGTATTATATTATAGGGGAAAAAGGAACCTGAAAATGAACCTATCTGATACAATATACAATGAAATCAAGAGGCTGTACGACACCTTCAAGACACAGGAAAAAGTCGCGGCCAAATGCAACGTGAACCAGGGGCGGATTCAAAAAATACTCTCCCAGCCCGGATATTGTCGCGGGATGAAGATTGAGACCGTTGAAAAGATGTTCCCGAACTCCACGCTCAATCTGAACGGAGATGGGAACATCACGCAAACCGTCTCCCATGTCAACGTAAAAAACGGCTCCGTCTCGCTCAATAATGCCACCGTCTCCGAGGCTCAAATACGATCTGCCGTTGAAGCGTTCCGGCATGAGGTCGTTGATGCCCTGATCGGTCTGGATATTCCCCCGGATGCGCTTCAAGCCGTCCTGAAGACGATAAAGGAACTCGCTCAATGAACGTCAAACTCTCTTGTCCGAAATGCGGTCAGCATTACGAGGTAGACATCAATCCGGCGTTGATCTATGAAGATATGACGTGCCAGACATGCGGCGCCAGGATTCCCGTCTCTGCCGCGCCGCCGAAGGAAACGCCCGCGTCTCCGCAGAAAATGAACAGGGATGCAAGGCAGGGGAAAGATGCGTTTCCTACGGTCAGCCTGCCCGCTTCTGTCATGGAGGACATGGAAAAGGCGGCTGCGGAAAAAAATGCCGTCCATGTTCGCTGTCCGAAGTGCAAAAACGTTTTCATCCCGCCTCACGATCCCGAAAAGTTCTGTGGCGGATGCGAATGCCCCGCGTGTGGCTTCTGGCTTCCGACTCCGCTGAAACAGCATGTGGCGAAACCGGAAGACCCGCCGAAAGACGGAACAGAGCGGGAACCGGAACAGCAGGCCGCGTATGAATCGGCAGACAACAACGCAACAGCGAGTTTTTTTTATGTTCTCTCCACGATTTCATTTCTCATAGGGCAGTGCATTGTTTTGTTCTCGGATTGCAGCCCTGTTGTATCCATTGATTTTGGCGTTTCTGCCATCATCTTTCTGCTTTCCGCAATCTATTTCAAACTCCCGCGCCAGCCGCAGCAGAAATGAACTCAAATGAAAGTTGCCGTCAAGTTGTTTTTGAACTTGCACACCGACTTGCACACCGATCCGGGCAAGTTGCGAGCAAGTTACGGCCAGTTGTTAAATTTTTCTTAACAACTCCCCACGCTCAACCTCAAAACCCCGTGATACAATCTTGATACAGACAAAGGAACAAGGAAGAACAAGAAAGAACAAGAAAGCGTAAGCACCACACGAAACCCCACCCCGTTTTTTAACCTCAAAACACCATTTCCAGCCTCAACGTTTATAAAAACTGGCAGAAAATCCCCCTCTCTCCGCCATTTTTACGCTCAAATTCCGGGATTCTTCCCCATTCCTTTTCTGTTTCTCGGGTTTTTCCCAGAAAAAAACGCACCGGAAACCATGGCGGAATCCGGTGCGATTGGTTTTTGATAAATGAACTGGAACGAACAGAAATCTCTTTGTTTGAAGGATGTAGGGAATGCGGATTACTTGAGCTTTTCCTGGAACATCTGGATCGCGAGCTTCGGGTTGGCTTTGCCCCGGCTGAGCTTCATGAGCTGGCCGACCAGATACTGGAGCACGGCGGTCTTGCCTTCCCTGAACTGCTGAACTTGAGCGGGGTTCGCCTCGATCACCTGGTCGACGAGCGCGAGGATGGCGCCCTCGTCGGATACCTGCACGAGGCCCTTTTCCTTCACGATGGACGCCGGATCCTTGCCCGTTTCGAACATCTCTTCAAAAACTTTCTTGGCGGTCTTGGAGTTGATCGTGGATGCGTTCACGAGGTCGGCGAGCGCGGCAAGATCGGCGGGCTTCACCTTGCAGTCGGCGAGCGCACCGCCGGATTCGCCGAGCTTGCGGAGAAGTTCTGACGTGAAGAGATTCGCAATAATCTTCGAGGCGGAGGATCCTTTCGCCGCCGCTTCGAAGAATTCCGCGTAGGAACGGTCCGAGGTCAGGACCTGGGCGTCATAGGGCGTCAGTCCGTAGTCGCGCACGTAGCGCTGGCGTTTGTCGGCGGGGAGTTCCGGCAACGCGGCGCGGAAGGCGTCGAGTTCGGCGTCGGTGAACACGATCGGCAGGAGGTCGGGTTCGGGGAAATAGCGGTAGTCGTTGGCATTTTCCTTGGTGCGCTGGACCACGGTTTCGCCGAGTTCATCGTTCCAGCCGCGGGTGTCCTGCTCGATCTCCTGTCCGTTTTCGAGCTCGACGAGCTGGCGTTTGATTTCGTACAGGATGGCGCGGTGGGCGGCGCGGAAGCTGTTCAGGTTCTTGATCTCGACTTTCGTGCCGAATTTTTCGGTGCCGCGCGGCCGCAGGGAGATGTTCACGTCGAAGCGCATCTGGCCCTTCTCCATGTCGCAGTCGCTGACGTCGGCGTACTGCATGATCTCCTTGAGCGAGGAGAGGTAGGCGTAGGCTTCGTCGGCGGAACGCATGTCCGGCTCGCTGACGATCTCGATGAGGGGCACGCCGGAACGGTTGAAGTCGAGGCCGGTGCAGTTGGAGAAGTGCGTGGACTTGCCGGGGTCTTCCTCCAGGTGCATGCGGGTCATGCCGATCCACTTGTCGGGCAGCTGTTCGCCGGAGAAGCCCGTGCCGAAGATGTGGATGCGGCCGTTTTTGCAGATGGGCAGGTCGTACTGCGTGATCTGGTAGTCCTTCACGAGGTCCGGGTAGAAATAGCTCTTGCGGTCGAACTTGCTGAACTTCGCGATCTCGCAGCCGCACATCATGCCGGCGACGACGGCCTTGCGGACGGCCTCTTTGTTCACCACGGGCAGCACACCGGGCATGCCCATGCAGACCGGGCAGGTATCGGTGTTCGGCGGTGCGCCGTAGGTATTGGGGCAGGAACAGAACATCTTGCTTTTCGTGCGGATCTGCACGTGCGCTTCGATTCCGATCACGGGTTCGTACATCGTCATGAGGGGTTCTCCGGAGAAAATGAGGTTGCGCGGGCGGCCTCCTGTCCGGCACGAAGACGGTTCAAGCGTCCGGCGGCCCGCGGTTTCAGGCATATCGTTCTAATATAGCATAAAAACAAGGATTCGTCAAGAGGAAAGGGGGTCAAAACCGCTTCATAATCCCGCCGGACCGCCGCGGAAGCATATTTTTGCAGAAAAAAACAAGAAACATAGTTTCTTTTTCCGGAATTTGTGATATAGTATCTCAACCGCATTTCAAAAAACAGGAATTCGTCATGCGCAACAAGCAGTTTTTCAGTCTTTCCATGGGACCGGAGGCCGTTCGCAAATGAGCCGCCGTGCCATGATTTTATTGATCCTCGCGATCATCGCCGTACACGGCATCCTCCTGTGGCTGATCGTCGCCACCGGCGATAACGAACAGAAGATCGCCGACACCCAAAAGCAGATCAAGGATGGAAACGCCCTGATCTCCGAAATGGAGGACGAGGTCCAGTCCCTGGAACAGAAGAATCCGGCGTCGGCCGTTCAGAACCCGGACACGGGAAATTCCGCGGGCAAGCCGGAGACAGGCGCGGCGCAGGGTACTTCCACGCAGTCTTCGGCATCCACGCAGTCTTCGGCATCCACGCAGTCTTCGGCATCCTCGCAGACGAAGACCGGCGGCACGACGGAAAAGGATCCGCTGGCCGGACTGCCCGCCACAAAGGAAAAGCCGACACCGTCCGTCCCCTCCACGACCTACGTCCGCAAACCGAAGAAGACCGTCGTTCCCAAGCTGGATTTCACGGGCGCGGCCCGCGATGACATTTCCGGGCTGAAGGGCATCACGCTCTCCACGGCGGGCATCCTGGTCGATATGGACACCAACAAGGTCCTGTGGGCGAAGAATTCATCCAATCCCGTACCGGTCGCCTCCCTCACGAAGATCATGACCATCATGCTCGCCTACGAGATCGCCATGGACGACTCCTCCCCGTACACGCTCCAGTCCCTGATCCCGGTCACGCCCGAGGCCATCAACACGGAACCGAGCAAGGTCTACTTCAAAAAAGGCGAGATGTTCACCATCGACGAACTCCTCATCGCGGCGTCCGTCCGCAGTGCCAACGACGCCGCTCATCTGCTGGCGGAACACCTCGGTGGCGGCCAGGCGGACAAGTTCATCGAGGACATGAACCGCAGGGCGAAGGAACTCGGCATGACGCACACCACCTACTTCAATGCGCACGGCCTCCCCGGAAAGAGCAAGGCGCTCGACAATCAGAGTTCGTGCGAGGACGTCGCCCGTCTCTGCCTTGTTTTCCGCAACTATCCCTACCTCATGGAGCTTGCCGGAAAACGCACCGCGCCGTTCCGTGAGAAAGGTTCGCCGGACTATATCCTGCTCCAGAACCACAACAACCTGCTCCCCGGCGCGAAGACCGCGGCTCCCGGCGTGAACGGCATCAAGACCGGATTCACCAACCGCGCGGGATTCTGCGTGGCGGCTTCCTGCCAGCGCGAGGGCCGCAATCTGCTGGCCGTCGCGACCGGATTCCCGTCGGCCGCCGACCGCGACAACTTCATCCGCGTGCTGCTGGACTGGGGCTATGTGAAGATCGGCGTTGCGAAGCCGAAAGCCTCCTCGACTTCGACCTCGACGAAATCGACTTCGACAAAATCCTCGACTACCTCGAAAACGACCTCAACCAAGAAGGGCCGCTGACCGCACGGCGCGGCATTCCGGCCCGACAGGCAGATTTCCATGCACAAACAAACGATCCTGGTCACAGGCGGAGGCGGATTCATCGGCTCCCATCTCTGCGAACTGCTGCTTTCCCGCGGCAACGACGTGATTTGTCTCGACAATTTCTTCACCGGCTCGAAAAACAATATCCGGCACCTGCTCTCCAATCCGTCGTTCGAGCTCATCCGCCACGACGTCACCATCCCGATCGAACTTGAGGTTGACGCCATCTACAATCTCGCCTGTCCCGCTTCGCCGATCCACTATCAGCACGATGCCGTCCAGACCATCCGCACGAACGTCCTTGGCGCGATGAACATGCTGGACCTCGCGCGCCGCCTCCGTATCCCGATCCTTCAGAGTTCCACGAGCGAGGTCTACGGCGATCCGAAGGAGCACCCCCAGCGCGAGACCTACTGGGGCAACGTGAACCCGATCGGCGTCCGGAGCTGCTACGACGAGGGAAAACGCTGCGCCGAAACGTTGTTCTTCGACTACCACCGCCAGTACGGGCTCCCGATCAAGGTCGTCCGGATTTTCAATACCTACGGCCCGCGCATGCTCCCGAACGACGGCCGCGTCGTCAGTAATTTCATCGTGCAGGCGCTGAAGGGCAGCGACATCACCATTTATGGCGACGGCTCCCAGACGCGCAGTTTCTGCTGCGTCACCGACCTGGTCGCCGGGCTTGAGGCCATGATGCAGACCCCGGACAGCGTCACTGGCCCCGTCAACCTCGGCAATCCCGGCGAATTCACCGTGCGCGAGCTCGCCGAGACCATCATCCGCATTACCGGATCGAACTCGAAGATCGTTTACAAGCCGCTCCCGCAGGACGACCCCGCCCGGCGTAAGCCCGACGTCACGCTTGCCCGCGAGCTCCTGGGCTGGACGCCCGGAATCTCCCTTGAGGACGGGCTCAGGCAGACCATCGACTATTTCCGCAACCTGGAGGAACTTTGATGTTCGACGTTTCATTCACGCTCCATGAACTGCTCCGCGCCACGGAAGGGCGTCTCGTCGGCGACAACGCGCCCAACCTGGTCGAATCCGTCTTCACGGACACCCGCGAAACCGCGAAAAACGCCCTGTTCCTCGCATTCTCCGGCGAATCGTTCGACGCTCACGACTACCTTGCGCAGGCCGTCGCGAACGGCGCTTCCCTCCTCTGCGTCGAGGAATCCAAACTTGATAAGGTTCCCGCGGGCGTTCCCGCCATCGCCGTTCCCTCGACCGTGACGGCGTTCCAGCGCATCGCCCGGTTCCACCGTATGCGCTTCCCGAATCTGAAGGTCATCCTGCTGTCCGGGTCCTGCGGCAAGACCAGCACGAAGGAATCCCTGAGGGCGATCTTCACGCATGCGATGGACTCCATCAGCGTGCTCGCGACCGAGGGCAACACCAACAACCAGATCGGGCTGCCTCAGAATCTCCTCCGCCTCAATGCGCGCCACCGCATCGCCATCCTGGAAGCCGGGACAAATCATCACGGCGAACTCGAACCGCTCTCCTATTGCGCCATGCCCGACCTCGCGATCATCGTTTCCATCGCGAACTGCCACCTCGAATTCCTCGGCTCGCTCGAGGGCGTCGCACAGGAAAAATCCAAACTCTTCACGCACCTCGCGCCCGGCGGATTCGCCATCATCCCGGCGCAGTGCCCCGGACAGGAAATCCTCGCCCGCGCCGCCTCGCAGTTCCGCACCGGCACGTTCGGATTCACGGACACGGACGCCGACCTCACGGCGAACTATCTGGGCGGCAATCTGCACGGCGCGAAATTCACGCTCACGCGCGCCACGACCGGCGAGACCGTCTCTGTCCAGTGGAGCATCCCCGGCCGTCATCAGGCGGGCAACGCCGCGGCGGCCGCGCTCGCCGCGCTGACGTTCGGAATCCCGTTCGAGACGGTCGCCGAGGGGCTTTCCCGCACGACCCTCCCCGGACTCCGCATGCGAGTCTCCGAGCACGGCGGTTCGACGTGGATCAACGACGCCTACAACGCGAATCCGGACAGCATGGCGGCCTCGCTGAACTGGCTTTCCGAATTCGCCGATCCGAAGAAGCTCATGCTCATTCTCGGCGACATGGGCGAACTTGGCGAATCAAGCGCCGAGGGACACCGTTCCGTCTGCGCACTCGCGAAACACCTCTTCCCGAACGCCCGTTTCCTCGTCGTCGGTCCGCACATGACCGCCGCCGCGCAGGAAACCGGTCTGGATTGCATGGCTTATCCGTCGGCAAAGGACGCCGCGGATGCGTCTGTTCCGTTCGAGGCGGGCAGCATCATCTTCCTGAAGGCGTCGCGTTCGACGCATCTTGAGCTTCTGGATCCCGCCGGAGCCTGAGTCATGCCGCCGCTGTCCCTGTCGACCTTTGCCGAAGCGCTGAAACCGCTGCTGGCCGCGCCGTTCGATTCCGTTCAGGATCCGCTCATTTCTTCCGTCGCGAACAATTCGTCGAAGGTTACCCCCGGCACACTCTTCCTCGCGATCAGAGGCGCAAAGACCGACGGACACGGATTCATTCCCGATGCAGTTCGGAAGGGTGTGTCCGCGCTTGTCGTCGCGGCGGATTACGGGAGTCCTCCGCCGTCCGGCATCCCCGTTCTCCGCGTCACGGATTCCTATTTCGCCTGGTCGATCGTCTGCGAAACGTTCTTCCGGCGGCCGTCGGACGCCTTCCGCGTATATACGGTCACAGGTACCAACGGCAAGACCTCGACGGCGTACTTCATGCGCCATTACCTTGACACGGTCAAATCCGGCGCAAAGACCGCGCTGATCTCGACCGTGTGCTGCGACCTCGGTGCGGGGCCGAAACCGTCCGAGCACACCACGCCCGACGCTTTCACGCTGCAGGAGATGTTCGCCGCGATGAGGTCCAACGGCGTCACGGACGCCGTTATGGAAAGTTCCAGCCACGGACTGCACCAGCACAGATCCGGTACGCTCGGATTCGCCTCGGCCGCCTTCACGAACCTCACGGGCGACCACCTGGACTACCACGGCACGATGGAGAACTATTATCAGGCGAAAAAGATCCTTTTCCGTGAACTCCTCGCCGACAATGCCCCGGCGGTCATCAACATCGACGATCCCGCAGGCGCACGGCTCGTTTCCGAGCTGAAACAGGAACGTCCCGCCCTCCGCGTCCTGCCCGTTTCCTTCACGGGCCGTCCCGACACCTTCTGTTCCCTGCGGAAACTCCGGCTCGATCCGGCTCATTCCGAACTTGAGTTCACGATGGATGGTCACGATGCGTCCTTGCGTTTGCCTCTGCCGGGCGCGTTCAATGCCGCGAACTGCCTGACCGCGCTCTGCATGGCGTACGGGACCGGACTGCCGTTCGATGCACTGCTGGAAGCTTCGGAATGCATGCCGCACGTCCCGGGACGTCTTCAGGCGGTTCCGCTGGCATGCGGCGCGACAGGTTTCGTGGACTATGCGCACACGGACGATGCGCTGGAACGCGTTTTGACCAGCCTGCGGGCGGTTTTAACGGCGGGCGGGCGTCTGATCGCGGTCTTCGGGTGCGGCGGCGACCGGGATCGTACAAAACGCCCCAGAATGGGCGCGGCGGGCGCGCGCCTCGCCGATCTCGCGATCCTGACCAGCGACAACCCGCGTTCCGAGGACCCGATGTCGATCATCCGCGAAATCGAAACCGGCATCCCGGCCGGAACGCATTATCTCGCGGTGCCTGACCGTACAAAGGCCATTGAGCTGGCCGTGAGGGAAGCGCATGCGGGCGACATTCTGCTTGTCGCGGGCAAAGGCCACGAGACCTGGCAGGAAACGCGCGAAGGCAAACATCACTTCTCGGATATCGAAATTCTGAACCGTTTTCGCCCCTGACTCTTGAAAACATCCGTTTACGGGTGTAAATTATTTGTTCCCCTTTTTTGCAATTCGTCCTGCGACCTGTTCGCATGTACGGACAGTCTCCATTCCCCAACACATTTGTATTATGATTATGAACGACCACGACAAACGTCTTCTCGGTTACCTCATCGTTTTTATGGCGGTGTGGCTGATCCTCCTGACTGCCATTCCCTCCATCCTCTACACGGTCCTTCCCCTCGATACGATCGAGACGATCATGTGGAGCCATCCGTTCTCCATGGGCAACGCGAAGCATCCGCCTCTCGCAGCGTGGCTGGCCGGCATCTTCACGGTCGTGTTCGCGCACACGGATTTCGCGATGTATCTGCTGAGCCAGGTGATGCTGGTCATCGGATTCGTGTACATGTACCGGTTGGGAAAAGAGTTTTTCAGCACGGAAAAGGCCGTTCTTTCCGTCATCCTGCTGACCACGATCATATTCTATTCGTTTGACTCGGCCAAGTTCAATGTGAACCTGCCGCACATGGCATTGTGGCCCATGATGACGTTCTATTGTTACCGCGGGGTGAAAAATGACCGCATGTCCGACTGGATCCTGTTCGGCGTCGTGTCCGCGCTGTCCGTGCTCAGCAAGTTTTTCGGATTTGCGCTCCTGTTCGCGCTGTTCCTGTTCATCGTGACCGGACGCGACACGCGCAAATACTTCCTGCGGCCCGGTCCGTACGTCGCGTTCGGGGTCTTCCTGCTCGTGCTCGCCCCGTATATTGTATGGCTTGTTCAGAACGATTTTCTACCGTTCACGTATATCACGGACCGCGTGTCCGAGGAGAAACTGAATCCGGTCGTGAACCTTCTGACTATGCTGGGCGAAAACCTGTACCCGTTCGTGATGCCGCTGATTCTACTCTGGTTCACGATGGACCATCCGCTTCGTTCTCTCCTCAGCTTCCGCCCGCGCGATCTGCGCCCGTCCGATCCCGTCGCGGCACGCCTTGCCCTCTGCGTCCAGTTTGCGCCGCTCGCGCTGCTCACGCTGATGGCCGGCACGGGCATGATGATCGACTCGATGTGGGCGTATCCGGTCTTCTTCGTCACGGGATTTTTCCTGATGGCGTTCTGGAAGGACACGATTTCGCCCCGCGAGTTCAAGAAGCTTTTCTTTACGCTCATGACTCTGTTCGTCCTCGTTCAGGTGTTCGACATTTGCTACTGGTTCACGAAGACGCGCAACCGCGGCCATTTCACCGCGCGCACGTTTGCCGCGACCGCGCAGGAGTTCTACCGTGAACAAACCGGGCATGATATCCCGCTCGCGTTCGGCGACATGTGGTACGCCGGATGCATCATGCACTATCTGCCGGAACATCCCTATGCGGGCTCGTACGAAGACCCGTACGACGAGTTCAGATTCAGTTCGATCCTGGACGAAGAAGGCGCGATCGGCGTCTATCCTCGGGAAACAGACGTGAAGCAACTGGCGAAAGCGCTCGATCTCGACGAGGATGAGCTCAGAAATAATGCGAAGGAGTTCCTTTTCCCGTACGGCGCCCCGTACGGCGAGGAAAAGATCCGGCATCTATTCCTCGTGGTGATCCCGCCTCGAAATGCCGCGGCGCAGGCTGCCCGGCAAGCTCGGGATTGAGCTCGATTCTGTTCAAATTGAACATGAATCCGGTTCAGGTTCGATCAGTGCCTTCATTCCACCTCGGGAAACTCGCTTTTGAGCTCAACACGGGAAAGAACAAAAACGGTTTTTCCGCTTTTTTCCCGTGTCCGTTTTTTTCCCCGTGTCGCAGCCGGAAACCGGGTCGGCAATCTTAATTTCAAAACTCGAAAAACCATTGAAAATGCGCCATTTTTCCGCGAAAAACAAGTTTTTTTAAAGAAAATCGCATTTTTTTTCGTTTTTCCGCTTGACAATGCTCAACTGTGGGGGTATATTTGGCTAACCCTTAACCTGGAGGAGTGTCCATGAAACACAATTTCTACGACGTCAAGATGAAGAAGAAAGTCCAAGCCGAAGTCACCAAAGCGGTCAAATTCGGCAAAGGCACCCGCACCCGCTACGCCTTCAAGGCTGAAACGAAAGATGGTCGTTCTCTGACCGCTTTCGTCAAGAAGGATGACTGGGACAAGTTCAAAAAGTGATCCTCTGATTTCCTTTTTGCGGGACGCCCCGGCAACGGGGCGTCTTTTTTTTGCCCGTTCAGGTCAAAAAAAAGCTCCGCCCGTAATGTGATAACCTCGTTTCGCCCGAAAGATTCCTGCTGCCGCGAGGCGGAATAACATTGCGTTTGTCCTCCGGCAGGGCACGAGCTCTGTTTTTGAGCGGGAAGCCGGGGAATGAGCAGGGAGGGAAGACAGCCGTTCCGTTTTTCCGGGGGAAGCCGGGGAATGAGCAGGGAGGGAAGACAGCCGTTCCGTTTTTCCGGGGGAAGCCGGGGAATGAGCAGGGAGGGGAGGCAGTCGTTCAGTTTTTCTGGGGAAAGCCGGCGAAGAGCACATTGATGGTGGCGGCCGCTGCGGTCGTCTGGGGCGTTTTCGGCAGGCGCGCCATGGTCTCCGCGAACATCGCAGGGAGTTTCTTTTCACCCATGGTATGAAGCGTTCTGGCGGCGGAGACGAGTTCCTCCGCGACGGCATTCGCCGTAGCGGGGATCTCCGGGTCCTCCGGTCTCAGCTGGGCGGCCTTGTCGTAGTTCCCGCGCAGCGTCTCGAACGCGCAGAGAATGGTCTCGGGTGTCCTTCCGTCCTCGCCGTAAAGCTCGGCGTAAGCGGCTTTCGCCTCCGCCTGCGTGATCTTCTCCAGGTCGACGTCGTCGCCGGAGAATACAGCGTAGACGCGGTCCAGGAAATTGATCCTGCGCATCATCTCCAGACACCATGATTCGAGGCGGGGCGAACGGAGCTGTTCCGTCGTGAGCATCTGTCTGGCGAGGGAGAAACGCTGCGTGACGACGAGCTGATAAAGGCGCTGGCGCATGGTATTGATCTTCTGCTCGTCGGTGGCGGCGAGCTCTTCCTCGCGGGTCTTGCTCAGGGCGTTGTAGTCAGCCCTGCTTTTCACGAGGTCGTGCTGTGCGGAAATGAGGTCGGAGTGATAGACTTCGCCCTCCCTGATCGCGGCGTCGATCTCTTCCTTGAGGCGCGGAACGACCTTGGTCTTCAGGTTTGCGATCTCGTCGTTCAGCAGGCTGATCTGGTTTTCGAGGATGGCCGTGGATTCGGCGGAGACCGTTGTGCCGTCCTCGGCGGGCTTTTCCTTGTCCGTGCGTTGGCTGAGCAGATAATTGATATGGGAGAGCACGTAACGGCCGACGCGGTCGCTGCGGACGGCGCCCTTTGTCGTGAACTCCCGGATCAGCGTCGCGGATTCGGCGTTCAGGCGTTCCACGGGGATCTCCGGATTGGCGACGAGGCGTTCAAACGTGTCGACGTGCGTGAACATGGAACGTTCGAGGGCGCGCCGCTGGAAATCCGTAAAGAAATAGATGCCGATGACCGCGAGCAGGGCGAGGGGGATCAGAACGAGCGCAGTCCGGGCATACCACGGCATCTTCGTTTCGTCGCGCTGTTTTTTCAGGATGCGCTCCTGCTTGCGCTTGTTGTTCATGTACTCCGTCTGGATCTCGTAGTTCAGACGGCGGATGGAGATCGTATGAACGTCCGGCACGAGGTTGCGGCTCGGCGCGGTGATCTGGCGCAGCCGCCAGATGGCGTCCAGCAGCTCCTCCATGTCGGCGTAGCGTTTCCCCGGCTTCTTGGCCATCATCTTTTTGATGAGGGCGGAGACGGTCGAGGGCAGGCCGGGCACGAAGTGTTCCGGCGGCTCCGGTTTCTGGTTGAAATGCTGGTTAGCGAGCGTGCTGATGGAGACGGCGCGGAACGGGAGCGAGCCGGTGATCATCTGGTAGAGGGTGACGCCGAGGCTGTAGATGTCGCTGCGCGTGTCGAGCGGCTCACCGGCGAACTGCTCCGGGCTCATGTAGGACGGGCTGCCGGAAATGTCCATGTCCTCGGACCAGTCCTTCTGGTTCATGGCGAGGCCGAGGTCGGTGAGCTTGACGATGCCGTCGTCGGTGATCATGATGTTGTCCGGCTTCACGTCGCGGTGGATCAGGCGGCTTTCGTTCCATGCGTAGCAGAGCGCCTCGGCGACCTGCTGGACGATATGCAGCGCCTCGTCGATCGGGATGCGCTTCTCGCGTTTGAGGCGGGACTTCAGCGTTTCGCCCTTGATGTAGGTCATGGCCATGTAGCTGTAGCCGTCGTCCTCGCCAACCGCGTAGGACTGCACCAGATTGACGTGGCTGAGCTTGGCGGCGGCGCGGGCTTCGTTCAGGAACGTCGCCACGCCCTTTTCGGTCATATTCTTGTGGGACAGCACCTTCAGCGCGACTTCGCGTTCCAGCGAGATCTGCTGCGCCAGGAACACAGTCCCCGCGGAACCCGCTCCGATCCGGCTCTGGATGATGAAATCGCCGATGATGCAGCCGTTGTCGAAGCGCGTGGCCGGGATCGCGACCGTCTTGCTGCACGCCGGGCATACGATACGGCCTCCGGCGTCGGACTCTTCGACGGAGATCTGGAAATGGCAGAAGGGACAGGCAAAACGGAGCATGGGGCGGTCCTTGTATCAGGGGATAACGGAAATATAAAAATAATATATCACCTGTGCGCGAGGTTTGCAAATGCGATTCGTGTTTTTCAATCCGTAAAAAAGAGGGAAGCGTACAGGCTGAAACGATAACGGCGTAGAAGGATTACGGATGGTTCGCCAGCACGGCGTCGGCGGTGTGCAGACCGTCCACGGCGGCGGACACGATCCCGCCCGCGAATCCCGCGCCTTCGCCGCAGAAATACAGCCCGTTCACGCTTGATCTGTACGTCTCGCGGTCGCGATCGAACCGCACCGGACTTGACACGTGCGTTTCGCCGCCGATCATCACGCCCCGGTCGAGGAAGCCGGGCATGATGGAGTCGAAATGAACGAGCGCGCGCCGCAGGGACGCCGTGACCGGAGCGGGCATGATGGAGTCGAGCCGGGCAGGCGCGAGGCCGAAGCAGTAGGAGGTTTCGGAGGGGAGCCGTCCGGTTTTCCCGTTCAGGAAATCGCGCGCGGTCTGTGCCGGGGCGACGCATCCGCCGCCGCCCGCCTGCGCAAGCCAGACTTCGAGGTCGTCGAGGAATGCGAACGCGTCGCCGGGGGAGGCGAACGTGCCGGCGGGGATCGTGGTGATGAGCGCGGCGTTGGCGAACTGGCCGTCGCGTGCGGCGTTGCTCATGCCGTTTGTCGAGAGATGGTCGGCGTCGGTCACGGCCGCGATGATCTCGCCGCCGGGGCACATGCAGAAACTCGCGGCACCGTCGATGCGTCCGTCCTGCGAGGGACGGCTGACGACCTGGTACGGGGCGGAGCCGACGGAATCCGGCGGGATCACCATGCCGTACTGCGCGGCGTTGATGAACTCCTGCGGATGTTCGATGCGGATGCCGACTTGGAAGCCCTTCATGGACGACTTCACGCGACCGAAAAGCGAGCGCGTGAACGTGCGGGCGCTGTGCCCGGCGGCCGTGATCACCACGTCCGATTCGAGCGTTTCGCCGTTCGCCAGACGCACGCCGCGGCATACGCCGTCGCGGATCAGCAGCTCTTCGACGCGCGAATCCCAGCGGAACGTTCCGCCGAGGCGTTTGATCTTTTCGCGGAGGGCGGCGATGATGCCGGGCAGACGGTCGGATCCGAGGTGCGGATGGCTGAAATACGTGATCGACGGGTCCGCGCCGCATTCCGCGAGCGTTTCCAGCACGTACATGACGGCGGGCTCGTGGATACGAGTGAAGAGCTTTCCGTCGGACCATGTGCCCGCGCCGCCTTCGCCGTACAGGTAGTTGCTCTCCGGGTCGGGCGTGCGCGAGGCACGGAACGCCTCGATGTCGCGTCTGCGGCGGTCCACGTCGCGGCCGCGTTCCAGCACGACGGGCGTGCATCCTGCCTGCGCCAGGACCAGCGCGGCGAAAAGCCCCGCGGGGCCCGCGCCGATCACGAGCGGATTCTTCAGGGACGTTTTCCCCTTGAAAGGACGGTAGACTTCACGCGGAGTGTACGGCCTGATATTCGGATTGCCGATCGGACGCACACCTTCCGCCAGATCGACGTCCGCGCGGAACAGCAGTGCCACGGCGGGCTTCTTCCGCGCGTCGATGCTCTTCCGCACGATCCGGTAGTCCAGCACGTCTTCCGGGCGGACGCGCACAGCGCGCGCGATGAACGGCGCGAGTTCGCGGTCGATGCCGGAACCGGCTTTCGCGGCTGGGATGGGCGGCAGGTCAATCGTGATGGTCATGGATGGAGGAAACGAGTTGGAAACGTGGCGGATTATCTGGGGATCATGTTCGTTCAAATAATTTACAGCGCTTTTTTCCAAAAATCAACCGGACGCGCTTGAAAAACTGTTATTTGCGGCAATATTAGATAGTGTGCGGCGTCCGCTCCGCCTGTTATTTTTGCCGCGCAAACCTTTCCCGATGGAGTCCGAATCCCATGAAACCGCTTTCTTTTGCCTCGGCAGTCTGCCTGCCGGTTCTGTTGTTCCTGTCCGCGCCCGTTTTCGCCGACGATATACCGGATGAACCCGAACGCCGGGTCATCCCCCCGCTCACGCTGGAGGAACGGATCGTCGATCTGATCGAGGCAATTCAGGACGAAGCGCCGGAGACCTACCGCCGCATGGCGGAGCTCCCGCGCGAAGAGGCGCTTGCCCGTGTGATGCGCGCGCTGGACAGCGGCGCGGTCCTGGCGTCCAGCGTTGGAAACGGGAACGGGAAAACCGCCGCGATCGGGCAGAATGCCGAAGTGAAAGACTATCCGGCGCTTGAGCTTGCCGCGAGGAAGTTCCTGTATCTCCGGTTCGACGGCCTGACGGCGCTGACCGTGCCCGAGGCGGTGAAAGCGCTCGACGGAAGAAGCGGTAAGGCAGATGCGTCCGGTGTGATCCTCGACCTGCGGAATGCATTTTACGGAGACTACGGTTTCGAGGAACCTCTGGCGGAGTCCGTCCGCAAGCTCAAATGTCCGGTCATGGTGCTGATCTCCGGCAAAACGAAGGGGCCCGGCGAAATCCTGGCGGCGCTCCTGCGGCGCGACTGCGGAGCCGTCCTGATCGGCACGGAGACCGCGGGGTCCGTTTTCCCCGTGAAGCGCATCTATGTCAACGACGTCGCGTGGTTCGTGCCCGATATCCCGGCGGAGGGCTTTCAGGACATTTCCCCGTATGCGCTGAAGCCCGATCTGGAGAAACAATCCGACGTGCGCCTGAGCTTCGACGAGCTGAAGGAATCCCCGGATAAGCTCGACGGCGATCCCGTGCTGCGTCTGGCGGCCGACCTGCTGACCATGAAGGCTGCGGTCAAGCCTGTGGAGCAGTCTCCGGCGCAGTGACCGTTTCTTTCGCTTCGACGGCGGGCGCGGCTTCCGTTTTTACTTCATTCGAGGATGCGGCGGCATCCGTTTTCTGTACGGATTCCGCGGCGGGCTTTTTCGCGTTTCCTTCCAGCGCCTCGGGATCGGGCGGTTCGCAGCCTTTCAGAATGAAGGAGATGATGCCTACGATGATCACGACGGGCAGGATGAGGTGCACCAGCAGGGCGTGGAAACTCTCGGCGTTGCTCCATTCGCGGATCATCTCCTGGTGCGCCGCCAGAAACGTTTCGTGATACTTCATCAGGTCGGCGAGCTCGGCTTCGCGGTACGGCTCCAGCGCGGGATCGCGGTCGGCCGAGGCGGCGACCATGCGGCGCCCGGCCTCGACATTTTCCTTCTTTTCGGAGTGTTCCAGCACCTTGCCGAGGATCATCAGATGCACAGGGTACTTCAGGAAGCGCGGCGAGAAGGGTTCCGGCATGCGCAGCTCGACGTATTCGAGCATGTATCCGAAGTTGTCGAACCGGACGCATCCCTGCAGGAACCGCGAGAAATTGAGCGACTGGCTGCGGCGCACGATCATGGCGACGAGGCCGACGATGACGATGTAGCCCGCGGCGGCGAACCCGTAATACTGGAGCTTGTCCTGCCCGCCGGCGTTGTGCGCGGCCTTGTTCACGAAGAACACGGTCATGCCGAGCAGATAGATTGCACCGACCGTCATGGAGACGGCGAGCTTGTGCGAACATTTGTAACGGAACTGCTTGAGTTCGTCTTTGGTGAAAAGCGGCGTGGGGGCGGGGGCGTTGTCCGGCATGATCGTGTGCGTGGCCTTCTTTTGAGGTTGGAGTGTGCGGCGGACGGTTTGTTTACTGTGCGGATTCGAGGCCCGTGATTGCCTGGAGTTCCTTCTGGATCGCGGAAACGGTCTCCGGCGGGATGCCGTCGAGCGTGCTGGTCGTCAGGTAGCGCATCTGGACGTCCTGAATAATCCCGAGGCGTTCCTCGGAGAGCTTGCGGTCCTTCAGGAGCAGGCAGTGCAGGATCTCATCGTCGCTGAGCTTGGCATCCTTCACGATGGCGTCCACGATCTTGCGCGCGCGTTCCGCCGTGTAGCGTTCCTTGCCGAGGCGCAGGAAGAGCGCGAACGCCTGCTGCATCTTTGCGTCGGAGAGCACCTTTCCATGCTGGCGCAGATCGGTTTCGAGGTGTTCCGAAAGTTCCTGCGCCGTGCGGACGATGAGCTCGCGCCGGAGCGACACCGCGATCTGATCCATCAGCGCGTCATGGTCATCCGTGAGCGTGATGCCGCAGGCAACGCCCTCATACTCGGGATGGCGCGGCGTCCACCATTCGTAGAACTTCCGGTAGGCCGGCTCCATGGCGCGGATGAATTCCTCCGACCTCAGTATCGCCGCCTGTCCCGCGGCGGTCCACTCGGCGCGGATCTTCTCCTGTTCGGCGGGGTCGCGGATGCCCAGAAGCTGACGGAGCATGGTTTCTTCGGAAAGGCTCCGGCGGATGCATTCGCTTCTGATCGCGTCGCGGAGGAACGGCTCGGTCTCGAATTCGGCATTGCTTTCCTGAAGCAGGTTCGAGAAATACGCGGCCTCGTCCTCCGTCAGGTCGATCCCGTACAGCGCGGAAAATTCGTTCTGGAAACTCTCCTGCACGGCTTCGCGCATTCCCTCGTTCACGGATACCGTCGCCGGGACGTTCAGCGCGGCCATCAGCGACTGCACGGTCGGGGGCGGTTCCCGGTGGACCATCGCCCGGACGGCGATCGCGACGACGGCGATGACGACCTGTGCCAGCACCAGGCTGAAGACCGAAAGTTTCGTCCTGTCATTGTTCTGATTCTCGGACATGCGGAGGGGATTCCTTTCCTGTGATACGGCGGATGCCGCCTTATTTCATCGAATTCGGGTATTAAATATAGTTTCTTTTCCGGCTTTTTCAAGATTTTGCGCGGCGGATTCCCGCGGATGCCGGAAAAAACGCACAAAAATGCTGTTCCGCCATTTCTTTTTCGCAAAATGGCGGTATAGTATAGCTGAATGCAATCCGCACAACCATTAAACAATTGGCGAACCGCCGTATCAGGAGGTACAGAATGACCAACTATCTGAAGGGAAAAACGATCCGTCTCCGCTGCAAGAAAGACTATCCCGGCGCGCACACGCACATCCTCATCGGACGCGTGGTCGAGGAGAACGAAAGCTACATCGCCGTGCAGGGGCGTTCGTTCCACTTCGCACGCATCGTGGACGGTATGAAAAACCAGATCAACGTGGGGCAGGAAACCGTCCGCGTGGTCCCGTGGGCCAACGTGGAGCTGATCCACTGGCTCACCGAGCGCACCGACTGGAACGCCGAGATCGGATTCGACGTGAAGGGTTCGCTGATCCTTCAGGACCTCGCCCGCACCATGATCGCGGAGCGCCGCGACGGCTTCAACTAAGCGAAACAAAAAAGCCGCCCGGGGTTCGACCGGGCAAAAAGAATAAACGTCTGTTTCTTCGGAGGTAGTTTGTGAACGGAACAGAGCTGGAGAATCAAAGCCGGGGCAAACGCTCCGGACTGGTTGTGTTTATCCTTGTTTTAGTTCTCATGCTCCTGGGGGGCGCGGGCTTCCTCTTCTACTGGTTCCATGTGGGAGAACCGGCGAAGGGGTACTATGAGGCCGCGATGCAGGGCGATTCCGAGGCGCAATACAAGCTCGCCGAATGCTATTATAACGGCAACGGCGTAAGAAAAGATTTCTTTGCCGCCGCCGACTGGTATCGCAAAGCCGCCGAACAGGGGCACGCTGACGCTCAATTTATGTTCGGGAGATGTTGCTATCACGGCGAAGGCATAAGCAAAGACTATGGCGTTGCCTTTGAGTATTATCGCAAAGCCGCCGAACAGGATCACGCGAAGGGACAGTGCGGCCTTGGCTATTGTTACTATGACGGCGAGGGTGTGGAAGAGAACAAAGAGGAAGCCGTCAAATGGTATCGCAAGGCGGCGGAACAGGGAATCCCGGAAGCGCAGAACCAATTGGCCGTTTGTCTTATGAGCGGCGAAGGCGTCGACGAAGACAAAGAGGAGGCCGTCAAATGGTTTCGAATAGTCGCTGAACAGGGAATCCCGCAAGCGCAGTCCAATCTCGGGAATTGTTATTTCAAAGGCGAAGGTGTGGAAGAAGACAAAGAGGAGGCCGTCAAATGGTATCGGAAGGCGGCGGAACAGGGGAATGCGTATGCTATGGCTGCTCTTTCAGGTTGTTATATGCTGGGGGAAGGTGTGAATGAGAACAAAGTGGAAGGTATCAAATGGCTTCGCAAGAGTGCAAAATTGGGAAACCCGGAATCAAAAAAAATCTTAAAAAGATTGGGGCTTTAAGCAATTGAAAGGCTGATAATCGGCAGGTCTATCCGCCGAAAATGAACTGATAAAAACATTGCCTCCGGGACAGGTTCAGTCCGTCCCGGAGGCGTTTTTGTAACTCAGGCGTCTTTCAGGCGGTGGGGCGCGTCGCTTTTCGCGTTGCGGTTGTTTTGCGCCTGCCCGTCTGTTTGCACGGGCGTCCGCCCTTCAACCCGTTGCGGCGGCTGGCGGCGGCCTTGCGCTCGGATTTCACGGCACCGCCGACGGAACCGAGGCGTGCCAGAAGGCGTTTCCTCTGCGCTTTCCACCATTCCTCGTCCACGACACTCGCCTCCTCCGGCGGTTTTTCGATGTATTTTACTTCAAGGTCGATATCGGCGTCGGGCCAGTGAAGCCCATCCGCACTCGCCTGAACATTGTACAGTTCACTGAGGAAGCAACTGCGGAAATACGGATAGCGGTCGAAGTCGATGCGGTAGATCCTGCCGCAATGACTGACCATCATATAGTCATTCGTCAGCTCAACGACTTTTGCGCTCACAGGCATACCATTGCTCGAGACATTCATCTTTGCGGCTCCTTATTTCGGACAGGATCTTATTTGCGGTCGAGGTTTTGATCCCGTGGATATATTCCACCTCGATCTCCGGTTCAAGCCATACCTTCATGGATTCCTCCGAGCCGAACTTCAGCACATGGACATGGGGACGCTTTTCCTCATCCGAAAAACGTCCGATCCAAAAACCGAGAAAAGCGAAAAACTTAGGCATAGGAATCCGTTCTGGAAAGACTTTGTCAATAATATAACCCTACGCTTAGGTTTTTCAAGCCAAAAAACATAAACAGGGTTGTTTTTTATAAAAAAACTCCGGGACAGGTTCAGCCATCCCGGAGGCGTGTTTGTGTAGTTTTTTGTGCCGGAGCGGAGCCCGGCACTACCCAAGAGAAGGCTAGGCCTCCTTACTTCTTGAGCGCGCCGTCGAGGGCCTTGTTCACGTCCTCAGGTTTCGGGCAGAAATGCACGTTGGAGGGGAAGCTGATCTTTTTGAGCTTGGCGAGGTCGTAGATCGGCGGCGTGATCCCTTGCGGCAACGGCAGCTTGTTGACGCTCTGGTAGAAGAGAATGCAGGCATCCTTCCACCAGACGGCCTCGCGGGCCTGGAGTTTCAGGCGGCCGAGCACGAGGTCGTAGCGTTCGGGATCGACGTACATCTTGACGGATTCCCAGATGGCGGGATAGGTCGCGGCGACCTTCGCGCCGGATTCGAACTGGCCGCAGAGGTGTTCCCAGAAGGTGTCGCCGGTGGGCATCTTCTGTTTCCAGCCGATCCGGTGGAACCAGAGCCAGTAGCGCTCGGGGCAGGTCTTCAGGTCGTTGTACTGGTCGCAGAGCGGGGCGTTGTACTGCATCACGGTGCCGGTGCCCTTCTTCGTGCGGTCGGCGCCGAGCTCGGTTTCGGTGGCGTCGAAGACCTTGCGTCCGGGGACGTTCTCGTTGGTGGAGAGGAGCGAGGCGTACTTGAGGAACGACTCGTTGCCGGTCTGGTAGAGCCACGGGCCGGGTCCGTAGTGGTTGCCGAGCGTGGAGGCGAAGATGTGGGCGAGACCGAGCGGCATCATGTACTGGCGGATGGCCGGGACGCTGCTCATCATCATGTCGCAGACGGGCTCGACGAACTTGGCGTTCGGGGTGAAGGTCTGCGCGAGCCATTCCTTCGCGATGTCGTCGGCCTTTAGGTCCGGGTTCCACGCGAGGCGTCCGAACGCGTACCAGTTGGCCTGGGCGAACGGGTGGCGGGTCCAGTTCACGTCGTCGCCGATGTTCGCCACGCCGGCGATCATGCCGGACTCGTGGATCTTCTTCGCGACGGTGCTGCCGGGGCCGTTCTGGTAGGTGTCGCTGTCGAGGACTTCCTTCCAGAGCGTGGCGAGGTAGGCGAGGTGGTTGGACTGGCCGAGGTATTCCTGCGTGATCTGGAGCTCGATGGCAAGCGGGATGTTCTTGATCTTGCCGAACATCGGGTGGAAGGGTTCGCACGGCTGGAAGTCGAGCGGGCCGTTCTTCGCCTGCACGATCACGTTGTCGCGGAACTTTCCTTCGAGCGGCTGGAACTCAAGCAGGGCCTGCTGGACGCGTTCCTGCGGCTTCTGTCCGTACACGAAGGCGCGCCAGATGACCACGCCGCCGTAAGGCTTCAGGGCGTCGGCGAGGACGTTCGCGCCCTCGGCGTGAGTGCGGCCGTAGTCGCACGGGCCGGGCTGGCCTTCGCTGTTTGCCTTCACCAGGAATCCGCCGAAATCGGGGATCAGGCCGTAGATTTCCTTCGCCTTGTCCTTCCACCAGGCGGCGACTTCGGGCTTCGCGGGGTCGGCGTCCTTCAGCTTGCCGATGACCATGGGCGAGGCGAAGTTCGCGGAGAGGAAGACGCGGATGCCGTAGGGACGCAGCACGTCGGCGATGACCTTCACCTTCGCCAGATTCTCCGTCTCGAGCATCTTCGGCGACGCGTTCACGTTGTTCAGCACGGTCGCGTTGATGCCGATCGAGGCGTTGGCGCGGGCGTACTCGGCGTAGCGCGGCGAGATGGTCCCGGGGAGCTCGTCCCATTTCCAGATGGAGTTCCCGGCGTAGCCGCGTTCCACGGTGCCGTCGAGGTTGTCCCAGTGATTCAGCATGCGGTATTTGTAGTACGGGACCTCTTTGACGTGGAAATTGTCCGTGACCACGGTGCCGCACGCCTGATGCCGCAGCAGATGATACGCGCCGTACAGGAGACCGCGGTCGGTCTGCGCGATGATCTTGACCGTGTTGTCCATGATGCGGATCTCGAAGCCCTCGTCGCCGAGGTCGGTGCGGTGTTTGTCGGTCATGACCGCCCAGTTGCGCTGTTTGAAGCGGGTGAGTTCGGAAAGCGCGATATGCATAGTGTCGCTGACGGGCTTGTCGGCCTCCAGCGTGACTTTGGCGGGGATGGGCGTCTGAAGCCAGAGCTTGCTGCCGTCGTCCGCGGCGGCGGTGATCGCGGCCGTGACTCCGAGGAGCAGTCCGAGGGCGGCGTTGCGTGCGGTATTTGCCATGGGAGGGGATTCCTTTCTTGAGTTTGTTTTTATCTGTTGGTTCAGCGTCAAAAAGTAATATAACAGCGGAACGCGGGAAGTCAAGCGCAAAGCGCAGGGAAACACGGCAGTTTTTCCGGTGATTCATGGCAGTGGGCGGCAGTCTGTGCGACGGAGACGGAACTTTCGCGTATTCCGGTTGACTTTCCGCTGTAAAGGGTGTATTTTAAATAGATATTTTTTTATCCATCACCCTAATATGGGCGCAGGGACAAGAGGTTTCGCGCCCGGAAAGGTCCGTTTCATGAAAGCTGTCATCTCCGTCATCGGCAAGGACACCGTCGGCATCATCGCGAAAGTCAGCGCGGAGTGCGCGCGCTGCGGCGTGAACATCCTGGACATCTCCCAGACCGTGCTGCAGGACTACTTCACCATGATCATGATCACGGACATCGACGGCATCACCGTGCCGTTCCCGGACTTCGTGGACGCCATGACCCGCATCGGCAGCGCCAACAACCTGAAGATCCTCACCATGCACGAGGACATCTTCAACACCATGCACAAGATCTGAACGGAGCCGTCCCATGCTCGATAAATTCGATATCCTCGAAACGCTGAACATGATCCGCGAGGAATGCCTCGACGTCCGCACGATCACGCTCGGCATCTCGCTGTACGACTGCCAGAGCGATGACCCGCGCCGCCTGGCGGACAACATCTACGACAAGGTCATGTCGCGCGCCCACAACCTCGTGAAGGTCGGCTGCGACATCGAAAAGATGTACGGGATCCCGATCATCAACAAACGCGTGTCCGTGACGCCCGCCGCGCTCCTCTGCGGGCGTATGAATCGCGACGGCGCGGTCGGCATTGCGAAGGCGCTCGACCGGGCGGCGCACGAGCTCGGCATCAACTTCATCGGCGGCTACAGCGCGCTCGTGCAGAAAGGCGCGTCCGACGGCAGCCGCGTACTCATCGAATCCATCCCGGAGGCGCTCGCCAGTACCGAACTCGTGTGCTCATCCGTGAACGTGGCGTCGACCAAGGCGGGCATCAACATGGACGCCGTGGCGGAGATGGGGCGCGTGGTGCGCCGCACCGCCGAACTCACCGCCGACCGCGGGTCCATCGGCTGCGCCAAGCTCGTCGTCTTCGCGAACGCCCCGGAGGACAACCCGTTCATGGCGGGCGCGTTCCACGGCCTCGGCGAACCCGAAACGGTCATCAACGTGGGCGTGTCCGGCCCCGGCGTCGTGGCGTCCGCCATCCGCCGCGCGGGCGACTGCTCGCTCGCCGAGATCGCGGAGATCATCAAGAAGACCGCGTTCAAGATCACCCGCGTGGGGCAGCTCGTCGCGCGCGAAGCCTCGAACCGCCTCGGCGTGCCGTTCGGCATCGTGGACCTCTCGCTCGCGCCCACGCCCGCCATCGGCGACTCGGTCGCGTACATCCTGGAGTCCATGGGGCTGGAGCAGTGCGGAGCCTGCGGCACGACCGCCGCGCTCGCGCTTCTGAACGACGCCGTGAAGAAGGGCGGCGTGATGGCGTCCTCGCAGGTCGGCGGCCTCTCCGGCGCGTTCATCCCCGTGTCCGAGGACGCCGGCATGATCGCCGCCGCGCGGTCCGGCGCACTCCGCCTCGAAAAACTCGAAGCCATGACCGCAGTCTGCTCCGTCGGACTGGACATGATCGCGATCCCGGGCGACACGTCCGCCGAGGTCATTTCCGGCATCATCGCCGACGAGATCGCGATCGGCGTGGTGAACACCAAGACGACCGCCGTCCGCGTGATCCCGGCGATCGGCTGCAAGGTCGGCGACACGGTCAATTTCGGCGGCCTGCTCGGCGAAGCGCCGGTTATGCCCGTGAACACGCTTTCCCCGGCAAAGTTCATCGCCCGCGGCGGACGCATCCCCGCGCCCATCCACAGCCTCAAAAACTGAGCTGAACCGCGTTTACTCGTAAAGGAAGCACCCCGTCCCGCGAATCGTGCGGAAACGGGGTGCGTTTTTTGTATCAAGCGAGGAACGGATGCGGCTTCACTTCGTGCCAAACTCGATCCTGTAGGAAGCGGAGCCGTCCTGATGGTCATTGAGCTCAAGCCGGGCGAAATCATCGGCGGGCAGCAGCGTGACCGTGCCGCGCGCCTGCTTGCGTATGATCCGGGCCGGGAAGGAAATGCCGTCCAGTTTGAGCGGCTGATTCAGGTCCGTCCAAGGCTGTCCATTGATCGTTACGTTGGTCGGGTACGCGCCGTCCTTGTGGGAATACACGATGAGACCGCCTGCAAAATGGAACGAACCGTAGCCGTTGAAGGTCCCTTCCAGGACCAGTATGTCCGGTTCGGCGGACGTGGCCGTTTGTTCGGCGGAAGAAGGCGCGGGCGTGGCTGTCTGTGCCGCGGTGCCGGGCTTCGCCGTCTGTGTCGCCGTTGCGGGCTTTGTTCTGGCGGGCACCTCTTTCACGGTATTTCCGATGGGGTCCTTCGGCAGCTCCAGGGACTCCTTCACCCCTTCCGGCTGGAACAGGATGATCCGGTAACGTGCGGCCGCTCCATCCTGATCGTTGATCGTGACCGTGACGCTGTCGCTTGTGCGGCTCATGCTTTTCTGTCCGCGTCCCTCGCAGACGAAGCGCGTTTCGGCGGGGTCCGGAGTGAATCCCAGCTCGAACGGTTGGGCCGGGTCCGCCCACGGCTTCCCGTTGACGGTTAATTCGTCCGGTTCCTTGAAGGACTTGTGCTGGAGAAAGACCTTGTTGTCGCGGAAGACAAACGCGTCTGCACCGTCGATAAAGCCCTCCAGGATCACGGAGATCTGCCCGTCCACCTTGGCCGCGGGGGATTCGCCTCTTTGTGCTGTGGCGGAAGTCGGTTTCGCGGTGGTGGTAGTCGTCGGACGCGGAATGGTCTGTGCGGCCGGCTTGGCGCCGGGGACGGTGGTCCGGGCGGGGCCTTCCACGGGCGGGCCGAAACCGCCGTTGGAACGCTGCGTCGGGAAGCCGCCCGGCTGCATCCCGAACGGCATCCCGAAGGGCATCCCGTCGAACGACGGCGTAACCGGTCCGTCCGCCTCCGTGGCCTCCACGCCGGGATCGTTGATGCGGCCCGCGAAGAGGATGAGCCCGGTCTGGTTGTCGCGGATCAGCACGAGGTACGGACGGTCGGCGCGGAAGATGTTGACCGGGGGCGGCTGCATATTTACGCCGCCGCCGAATCCGCCCATGATGATCGCAGTGGCGGCGGCCGCCTGCGTCTTTTCCTCGTCCATCTTCAGCGCGGTCTTGTGGATCACCTTTTCGATCCAGATGTAAATCAGGTCTTCTGTTGTGGGCGGGCGGTCCTTCGGCGGTTCCGCGATGCCGTGGAAATTCGCCTGCGTTTCGATAAACGGCGTCTTCATGCCGAGTTCCCCGAGGGCGTCCTTGAGGCTGTATTTGCAGGTCAGATCGACGATCGGGAGCCAGAGGCGTGTTTCGTACGTCGAACGGTATTTGAGCCAGACGTCGAGCTTGTCCCCGATCTTCGAAATGATGCTTTTCATGGCGGCTTCCCCGCGGTCCGTGCCGGGCTGGATCGGCATCAGGGCGATGAGCTCGAACCGGGGAGCTTCGTACGGCAGGACCACCGCGTGGACGTTGTCCTCTTCGTTGGAGTAGTATGAGATGTCGAAGCCTCTCCGGTACATCATCCTGACGCGCTTTTCCTTGTTGTCGAAATTGCGGAAGATCATGGGCTTGGTATCGTCTTTCTTGAACGGCGTCTTCCATTTCGCCTCGAAGAAAAGCGTGTTCAGCAGGATCATGAACGACCTGGGCGTGATGTCGGAGGGCGACAGCAGGTTCCTGATCATGTTCTTCGTGTGATCCTCGACGTAGGCGTTGACTTTCGCGACGAGCGGCCCCGGCTGCGAGAAGTCCTCCTTGTAGAACGTCCCGTCGTAGTATTTGTCGATCATGGCGAAGAACGAGGGGAGGATGGCCTTTTCATATTTCTGCTCGTACCAGACGGAATTCGACACCAGGACCTCGACCAGTTTGTTTGCCGCGTACTCCTGCGAAACCGCGTGGAAAAACTCGCCGCATTTCGCCGGATCGGCGGGGAGTCCCAGTGTGTCGCGGATCTCCTGCGCGGTCTTCTCCTTCGCGCCGCAGTAGACCAGCCCGAACGCGCTGTCGATGCTGTACGGGGAGACAAACGCGTTTTCCTTCGTGTCCTTGTCACTGACCAGGCGGAAGAGATCGAACCCCTTGCGGTTCAGATCCGCGGCGATGGCTTTCCGATCCGCGGCAGGGGTGTCGTCCGCGCGCGTTGTCTGGGGCAGGGCGGATAACAGGGCCGTCACGGCGCATGCGGCGGCGGCAAGTCCCCTGAATTTGCGGGAGATGAACGCGGGACCGTCAAACAACGATTTCTTTTTCATGGCTGGCTCCTTGTGTTGCTATCTTTGGAACGTTTCAAAAAGATGTTTCTACGCGATTAGACGTATCAAATAACGGAAATCTTAGCGATGTTTTCATAAAATCATCAAAAAAAACCGAAAAAAAGTTTTTCGGAGCACAAAAAAAAGCGCGGTCTCCTGTGCCGGAGGCCGCGCTTGATGAAACAGAATGATGCCGATCAGACGACGTAGAAGTCTGCGCCGAGCCTGGAGAAATCGTCGACGAAGGTCGGGTAGGTGACGGCTATGGACTCGGCGGAGTCGATCACGGTCGGTTCCTTCTCGTCCGCGCCGCAGGTCATGCCTGCGATGGCGAGCGACATCGCCACACGGTGGTCGCGGAAACTGTCGACGTGGGCAGGCTTCAGCTTGCCGCCTGTGATCGCCATGCCGTCCTCGAATTCCTCCACCTGGATGCCCATCTTTCTGAGTTCGTGCGCCATGACCGCGATGCGGTCGGTCTCCTTCAGACGCGCCTGCGCGACGTTTTTCAGCACGGTGATGCCGTCGGCGCACGCGGCCACGACGGAGAGGATCGGCAGGAGGTCGGGCGTGGAGTTCAGGTCGAGTTCGGCGGAGTGGAGTTTCACCGGGCCGGGCTTCACGCGGGCGAATCCCGCTCCGGTCTCGATCTTCGCGCCCATGCGCCGGGCAAGCTCGACGAACGCCTTGTCGCCCTGCGGATCGTTGAAATCGAGGTTGCGGATCAGGACGCCGCCGCCGGTCACGACGGCCGCCGCGAGCGGGAAGGCCGCGGTGGAGAAGTCGGCGGGGATGGTCTCGTTGAACGGTTTGAACTGCTGACCGCCGATCACGTGGAAGCGGGTGTAGTTCTTGTTGTACTTCAGGTTGATGTTCTGGCGCTTCAGCCAGGCGAGCGTCATTTCGACATAGGGGACCTCGTTCAGGAACGGGACGTTCAGGATGGTGTCGCCCTGGGCGAGCGGGGCGGCGAGCAGGAGCGCGGAGAGATACTGCGAGGATGTGCCGTCGACGGACGTTTCGCCGCCGCGGATGGGGCCTGTGACCGTAAGGGGACAGTGCCCGCCGTTGGATACGGTCTTCGCACCGAGGTCGTTCAGCGCAGCCAGAAGGGGCTCCATCGGGCGTTTCTGCAGGGACTCGTCGCCGCTGAACGAGATCGGTGACCCGGAGAGGGCGGCCAGCGCGCTGAAGATGCGCAGTCCGGTGCCGGAGTTGCCCATGTCGAGCGGGCGCGCCGGTTCGATCATGCGGCCGCCGGTCCCGATGACCTGCCACAGGGAATCGTCGCCGCGGCGGACCCACGCGCCGAGGGCGCAGGCGGCGGAGAGGCAGGAGAGCGTGTCGTCGGAGACGAGCGGAGCCTTGATGATGGAGGGGCCTTTCGCGAGGGACGCGATGGCGAGGGCGCGGATGGTATGGGATTTGGATCCCGGGACGGCGGTTTCGCCGTTGATCTGCGAGTGTCTGACGGATAAGATCATATTGAACTCCGTGTATTCCGGCTTGAGGTGAGGGTTAGGATTCGGATTCCGTCCCGGCGCCGGCATCCGGCGGGAAGATCGCGTTCGCGTAGGTCTCCGGGTCGAAGACCTGGAGGTCGTCCGGCTGCTCGCCGAGGCCGACAAAGAGGATGGGCAGGCCGAATTCGCGCTGTGCGGCGCATGCGGCTCCGCCTTTTCCGGTGCCGTCCATTTTGGTCAGGACCATGGCGGACGCGCCGGAGATGGATGCGAACTCGCGCGCCTGGGCGATGGAATTGCTGCCGTGGCTGGCGTCAATGGTGAGGATGGTCTCGTGCGGCGCCCCGGGCAGGACCTTGTTGATGATGCGCGTGACTTTCGCCAGCTCGTCCATCAGGTTCTTGCGGTTCTGCTGGCGTCCGGCGGTGTCGATGAGCAGGTAGTCCGCGCCCTTCGCGACGGCGGACTTCACGGCGTCGAACGCCACGGACGCGGGGTCTGCGCCCTGTTTCGCCGCGACGATCTGGCTGCCGGTGCGTTCGGCCCACAGCGTGAGCTGTTCGACGGCGGCGGCGCGGAAGGTGTCGCACGCGCCGAGCATGACGCGGTTTCCGTCCTGCGTGAGTGCGGCGGCGAGCTTGCCGATGGTGGTGGTCTTGCCGCTGCCGTTCACGCCGACGAAGAGCAGCACGGTCACGCCGTCCGGGTTCTTCCGCATGGGACGCGCGCCCTCGGAGAGGATCTTTTTCAGTTCGGCGGCGGCCACGCGGGAAATGTCGTCGGACGACTTGAGCTCGCCGAGCTTGTAGCGTTCGCGGATGTTCTGCACGATGGTACGCGAGGCGGACATGCCGAGGTCGGTGCCGATCAGGGTCTTTTCCAGTTCGGCGAAATCTTCCTCGGTCCACTCTTTGTTTCCGGTGAAGAGCCCGGATATCTTGCGGTTGACGGCGACAGCGGTCTTCTGGAGGCCGTTTTTGAATTTGGAGAAGATGGAGAACATGTTCCGTTATTCCGTTTTGCCGCCCGCGGGATTCTTTTCGATCTCGTTCTTGATGCCGTTCAGGATGCCGTTGATGAAGAGGCCGGATTTCTCGTCGCTGAAGTCCTTCGCGATCTCGATCGCCTCGTCGATGCTCACCACGTGGGGGATGTCCGGGCAGTACAGCATCTCCGCCACGGCCACCTTCATGATGTTGCGGTCCACGGCGGACATGCGGTCCACGTCCCATTTTTCGGAGAACTTGCCGAGGTAGCCGGTGATCACGTCGTCGTTGGCCTGCGCGTTGGCGATCAGGTTTTCGGCGTAGGCTCTGGCGCGGCGGAAGACGCGTGCGTCGGCGAACTCGCCGGACTCCTCGGCCTGCGCCCAGAAATCCTCCATCGTGTTCGGCTCGGTCACGCTGTCGCGGATGTCGCATTCGAAAAGATACTGCATCGCGAGCTCGCGGCCGAGTCGTTTGAAGTGCTGGTGCGGCTGGAAATGCGGCTGATGCGTTTTTTTGCCGTTTGCGGCGTGTTTTTCCGGGGCGGCGTCTCCGGCTTCGTGTTCAAAATCGGATTCTGTGTTCATAACAATTCGGGGGAAAAAAGGCTGGATTCTGAAGAAAGGGAAGGGGGACGGCGGCTCAGAGTTTCTTGTTCAGGTTCGCCATTTCGATTGCGGCGACCGCCGCGTCCGCGCCGCGGTTGCCCGCCTTGGTGCCGGAGCGTTCGATGGCCTGTTCGATGTTTTCGACCGTGACGACGCCGTAGATGACCGGGACGCCCGACTCCATGCCGATCTGGGCGAGGGATTTGGAGACCTGGCTGTAGATCGTGGAGGCATGGGCGGTGGCGCCCTGGATGACCACGCCGAGCGCGATCACGGCGTCGTAGCTACCGCTCTTCGCGAGCTTGGAGACCGCGAACGGGAGCTCGAAGGAACCGGGCACCCATGCCTGAGTGATGTTCGCGCGGCTGCCGCCGTGACGGACGATCGCGTCGACCGCGCCGCTGAAGAGTTTGGAGACGAAGAATTCGTTGAAGCGTGCGCACACGACGGCGATTTTGAGTCCGGCGGCGCTGAGGTTGCCTTCCAGTACAGTGAGTTCGTCTTTTGCCATGATGTTTTCTCCTGAGATATGTTGATTTTTTGTTGTGATTTCGGTTCGTTTCGGATCGCGGCGGGGTCAGATCAGATGCCCCATCTTCTCGCGTTTCGTGTCCAGGTAATGCTTGTTGAACTCGCCCGGTTCGATCACGATCGGTACGCGTTCGTCGATGACGAGTCCGTAGCCGTCGATGCCGACCACCTTCATCGGGTTGTTCGTGAGCAGGCGCAGATGCTTCACGCCGAGGTCGAGCAGGATCTGTGCGCCGATGCCGTATTCGCGGAGATCAGGCGGGAATCCGAGGCGGATGTTCGCCTCGACGGTATCGCAGCCCTCCTCCTGGAGCTTGTACGCGCGGAGCTTGTTCGCGAGGCCGATGCCGCGTCCTTCCTGACGCAGATAGACCAGCACGCCCGCGCCTTCCTTCGCGATCATGCGCATCGCCGTGTGGAGCTGGTCGCCGCAGTCGCAGCGCATGGATCCGAAGACGTCGCCCGTGAGGCATTCGCTGTGCATGCGGACGAGCACGGATTTCGCGGCGGCGACGTCGCCGTGGGTCAGCGCCAGATGGCACGCGCCGTCGAGCTTGGAACGGAACATGTGGAGCATGAAATCGCCGTACGCGGTCGGGAGCTTCACGCAGAGTTCCTCCTCCACGAGCTTTTCCTTCTTGCGGCGGTATTCGATGAGGGAGGCGATGGAGCAGAGCTTGAGGCCGAATTTCTCCTTGAACGTCGCGAGGTCGTCCAGACGCGCCATCGTGCCGTCGTCCTTCGTGATCTCGCAGATGACCGCCGCAGGCTGAAGTCCCGCCAGACGCGCGAGGTCCACGGACGCTTCGGTGTGGCCGGTGCGCTGGAGCACGCCGCCGGGACGCGCCGCGATGGGGAACACGTGTCCGGGGATGCCGAAGTCTTCGCGTTTCGCAGCCGGATCGAGCAGGGCTTTGATGGTGGCGGCGCGGTCGGACGCGCTGATGCCGGTGGTGCCGGTCAGGACGTCGACGCTTTCGGTGAACGCCGTCTTGAAGTGGTCGGTGGAAGGCGCGCGGTAGATGCCGAGTTCCTTCGCCCGTGCCTCGGTGATCGGGGCGCACACGAGTCCGCGTGCATGAGTGATCATGAAATTCACATGTTCCGGCGTGATCTTTTCCGCCGCGCACACCAGATCGCCTTCGTTCTCGCGTTTCTCGTCGTCCGTGACAATCACGAGCCGGCCTGCGCGCACGTCCTCCAGGACGCTTTCCACGGTGTCGAACCTGCTGTCCATTCTCGATTGACCTCGTAAGTTGTTCTGCGGTATCGGGATTTCGCCTAAAGAACATCTGCGACGCTGCAATGATTCTCTCCTCCGGACTGCCTCGCCGCCCGCCGCGCCGGATGCGCGCACGTGCGGTCTGTTCACCGTCGGTCGTGGGATTCCACCACGTCGGCCGGCTTGCGCCGGTTCGCGGACTTTCACCGCCGGTCTGGATTCTCACCAAACCCCGAATGACTGCAATGTGTCTGTTAAAAATGCAAGTTATAATATACACGCGCAGGAAGGAAATGTCAAGTTCTGACAAACGAAATGAGGAAAAAAACGCCGCGCAGCGGATGTTTTGTTCTATCAATCGCATGCTGTTCGATGTGTATGGGAGGAAACGTGGATATTTGCGGACGTTTTGAGTTGGGAAATGCTCGCGGGAATTGAGCAGTTTTTGTTTCGAATGTTTTGGAAAAACGGATAGATGCGGAAATAGAGCTAAATTTAAGAAGCACAGTATGTTAAAAATGACAAAAATTATCTTTCCGGCACAATAAACCGCCGCGCTGGAGCGTTATTTGATTTAGGAACAATACTATATCCACAATAATCCCGGCGAAACTTCCTCCCTCCCGGCAGAAGATCATTGCTCTGCCTCACCCCCGCGAAAACGGAGTTCAGCCCCTCAACGCCCAAAACTATGAAGGAGAACGGGAAATGAGAACCATCCTGATCTGTGCCAATCTGATCCTTGCGGCATTCGCCGCGTTCCACGGATACGAATGGCTGAACGAGCCCGCGGCGGAAGCCGAAGTGGCGACATCGGTGAAGAAGGAACGCCGCGCATCGACGCCGCAGCCGCAGCCTGTTGCCACTGCCATGCCGCAGCCGCGGTACAACGCATTCTATAACCCGATCCCCATGTCGACGGACAATCAGATCGCGACGACCGTGGCGCTGAACATCTTCGATCCCGAACGCGCGCCGAAGGCGGCGAACACGAACCGCAGGACGGCGGCGATGCCGGTCAACCGCGGAGACATGACGCTCGTCGGGACGTTCACCATCGGCAGAGTCGCCGGAGCGATCATCCTCCAGCGCGGCATGCAGATGCAGAACATGTGGCAGCAGCGCGACCGCAACAACAATAACCGCCGGGACAATAACACGCCCAATGCCGAGGAGCTTGCGGCGGCGCAGGAACAGCAGATGCAGGAGGCGCTGGAGAACCGCGCGGAACTGACATCCCTGCTTCAGGCGTTGCAGCAGAGCCCCGGTGTGACGGCCCAGCAGACCGATCTGCTCCGTCAGCGCCTGGCGCGTTCCAACGAGCAGATCCAGCTTCTGCAAAACCAGAATCAGCAGCGCGCCATGGGCCGCGATGGGCTGTCCGCGGACGGCATCACGGCCACGGCGAACGCGTCCAATTCCAACAAGCAGTATTTCCGCGTCGGCGAAACGCTCCCGAACGGCTACACGCTCGCGGCCGTGACCTCATCGACCGCCACGCTCACGCGCAATCAGGAAACGATTGAGCTCTCCATGCAGAATACGACCGGAAACGCCGGTATGGGCGGCTTCGGCGGCATGGGTGGCTTCGGCATGGGCGGCTTCGGTATGGGCGGCTTCGGCATGGGGGGAGACATGTTCGGCGGCATGGGTGGCTTCGGCGGCGGCATGGACTTCGGCGGCGGAGCTGGCGGCATGGGTGGCTTCGGCGGCGGCATGGACTTCGGCGGCGGAGCTGGCGGCATGGGTGGCTTCGGCGGCGCTGGAGGATTTGGCGGCGGCGCCGGAGGTATGGGCGGATTCGGCGGCGGAGCCGGTGGTTTCGGCGGTGGTATGGGCGGATTCGGCGGATTCTGATCCGGAGAAAACACCCGTGTCCGAGCGTAAGCCGGACACTACCAAAGTCGAGGCTATGCCTCGCGGACTTCGGCAAGGATTTTTTTCAGCGCGCCGCGGCTCTTCAGCATGACGGCACGGGCGCGTTCGCCGAGTTCGCGGCGTTTCGCGGGATCGGCGAGCAGACTGCGGACGGCTCCGGTAAGTTCGTCGTCCTTCATCACGCGCAACACGGCGTCGCCTTTCACGAGGGCGTCGAGCGCCTGACGGAAGTTCTTCAGCTGGCGGCCGCAGACCACGGGCTTGCCCATGACGGCGGGCTCGATGATGTTCTGTCCCTCGTCGTTTCCGGCGAGCGTCTTGCCCATGATGACGAGGTCCGCGCCCTTGATGAGGCGTGCGAGTTCGCCGGTCGTGTCCGCCAGCAGCACGGCGAATCCCTGTTTGTCGCCCGTATCGTTGCTCCGGCGGTGGTAGCTCAATCCGCGGTCGCGGATCATCTTTTCGATGTCGTTGCCGCGTTCGGCGTGACGCGGCACGAGCACGAGCCGCAGGGCGGGGAATTCCTTTTGCAATGCCATGAACGTGTCAAGGATGAGCGGTTCCTCCGGGCTGTGCGTGGAGGCGGCCAGCAGGACCGTGATGCCCTGTTCTCCGAAGAGCGCGGGGAAGTCCGCGCCGTCGCCCGCGGGCGGGGCCTGGTCGAACTTGATGTTGCCGCACACCGACACGCGGGATTCGATGCCGGGTGCGATCGTGAGCAGGCGTTCGCGGTCGAGCTCGGTCTGCGCGCAGATGCGGTCGAACTTGCGGAGCATGGGCGCGATCACGAACCGGAACCTGCGGTAGCCGCGGAACGAATGGTCTGAGATGCGCGTGTTTGCGAGCATGAGTTTTGCGCCGGAGCGCTTCGCCGACGAGATCAGCTGCGGCCAGAGTTCGGTCTCGAAGATCACGAGTTTCGAGGGGCGGATCAAGCGCATGGCAGACCACACGAAGAAACACCAGTCGATGGGGCAGAAAATGACTTTCACGCGCGCCGGATCGGTCTTGTTGCGCGCGATCTCCTGCGCCGTGGTGGTCGTGGTGCTCAGGATGAATTTGCGGCCGGGTTCCGCCTCCGCCCATGCTTTCAGGAGCGGCAGCGTGAGGTTCGTCTCGCCCACGCTTACGGCGTGAAGCCACACAGCGCCGCGCCATTCCTTCAGCTCGCGGCGTCGTGCCGCGCCGAAGATGCCGAAGCGTTCGCAGTACGTCGCCTTGTACCCGGAACGCCGGATGTATTTCACGATCAGGCCGGGCAGGAAGAACAGGAACACCAGCGGGAAGAAAAGATTATAGAAGAACAGCATGCGAGGCTTGCCTCTGGGGTGAAATCGGATTCAAAACGGGATATATAATAATATACATCTTGCTTGCGAAAAAGACAAGTCCTTTCCAGCACTGGTACCCGGTTCCGCTCCGGCATGATAAGCTCGACGGTCCTGCCCGGAAACGGCGCGTCAGTGCGGATTCTTCGCGCAATTCTTCTCGATGACGCGGACGAGGTGTCCGAGCGGAGGGATCCAGCCGGGCGCGACCTCGGCGTAAGCGGAAAGGAGGAGCTCGGCGGTGGCGTCGCAGGAGATGAAGTCATCGAGCGCGGGCCTGTGTTTTGCCGCCTCGATGCAGATCGCGGCTCCGAGGGAACCCAGGTCGCGCAGGATGCTGCGTTCGGTGAGGTGCCCGGACCAGGACTGGAGCCAGCCGGGATTCCAGAGGGAGAGCACGGCGCCGCGGTAGTAGAAATGCGCGAGGCGGAAATCGCCGTGGAAGAGTTCGGCGGAGTGGAGCGCGGCGATGAGGCGGGAGCTGTCTTCGATGAAGAGCGCGACGCGTGCCCGTGCGTTCGGGCGGCAGAAGATGTCCGTGACCTCATCGGCGTCGGAAATTGCCTCCATGACCAGATAGACGGCCTTGATGAGGAGCCCTTTCCTGCGGATGCCGATGGCGAGGACGGCGGGCGTGGAGACGCCTGCGTCGGCGGCGAGGGCGGCCCATTCGGCGCGGCGGAAGGGATTCGTACGGGAGAAGAGGGTGCGGAATCCGAGTCCGGCGGGGAAGAGGCGTTTTTTGAGGTAGAGCGCGGGGGTGCTTTCGGTCCCGGGGCGGAGTCCGGACCAGAACCCGGGTGTGCCGTCCGGCATGATGTGGGGCTCGAAGAAATCGTCAATGCGGAGGATGTCGTCGTTGGAGATGGTGAAGCGCTCGGGCGCGGGGAACATGAATCGGAGAGCGCCGTTGGCGGCGTTGACGAAGAGCGGCGTATTGCCGTTGGGCGTGAAGATATGTTTGCTCATGCTTGAAGTCCTCCATAATCGAACCGGAGTTTTCGTTTGTTCAGCCAGCGGACGCGGGCGATGTCCATGACCTCGGATACGGCGGGCGCGGGCAAGGTTGTCCCGGCGGCGTAGGCGTCGAGCAGGTCGCGCGTGAGCCGTTCCAGATCGAAGAAATCATCGGGGAACGCGGGGTTCCGTTCGGCGAAGATCAGGACGGACGAGATGATCCGGCCGAGTTCGCGGACGAGGAATTCGTGCGGGATCTCGCCGGGGGAGAAGAGCTGTGCGGAATCCAGGTCCCAGACGCCGCAGGGGGCGTCGTCGGACGTGCGGTAGAGGTTGATGAGTTTCAGGTCGCCGTGGTAGAATCCGCGGCTGTGAAGCGCGGCGGCGACGCGTGCGACCTCGCGGATCAGGGCAGGCATCCCGGCGGGAGCTTCGGGACGCCCGATTACATAGGACATCAGGTCGCGGGCGTCCGTCAGGGCCTCGGTGACAAGATATCCGGCGAGCAGGAAGTGCGCGAAACGTTTCTCCCCTGCGGCGAGCACGCGCGGGGTCATGATCCCGGCTTCTCGGACGCGTTCGGCGGCGGTCGCGGCGCGGAAGACGCGGGCGGGGATGAAGAAGTATTTGAAAGTGTACTCGAAGCCGTGGATGCGGTTGCGCTTCACGAAGACCTGCTCCCCGCCGGGGAGCGTCCACAGGGACGCGCTGGATTCCCACGATTTTTTCAGATGTTCTCCGTCGCGGATCATGCGGTCGGCCTCGGCGAAATGCTCCGCGAGGTACTCCTGCGCGGGGCCGGGCGCGACGGCGAACCGGTACGGACCTTTCTGGACTTCGCGGACGCCGGGCAGGGCCAGGAACCGTTCGCGGCAATGGAAATAGTCTGTTCCTATTTTTTTCACAGGTCTGCGAATCCGTTTCCGGCGAGCCGCCAGACGACGCGGAGCGCGACGTCCGCGGCGGTCTTGATACTCTCCGCCGAAATCTTGTCCATGGTGTCGGCTCCGGTATGCCAGTAGCGGTTTTCCGGGCCGTAATTGAAGTCGATCAGGTCGACGGCTTTTTTCCCCGCCTGAAGGAACGGATAGTGGTCGTCGAGCATGTCGGTCTCGCCGCGCGAGAACTTGTCGGCATACCCGGCGGCGGCCGCCTCGGCCAGTACGACGTCCGCGAGCGCGGGCGTGGAGTTACCCGCCAGTTCGATATGCAGGTCCTTGTCGCCGATCATGTCCAGCAGAATCATGGCGCGGCAGCGGAGTTTGGAGTAGTCCTGCTTCATCATGTCCACGTAGGCACGGCTGCCGACCAGGCCGTCGGTCTCCGTGTACTGGTAAAGCGCTTCCTCGCCGTCGAAGAAGACGAGGCGGATGGTGCAGGGGGGAAGTTCCTTCTGCGTGTACTCCGTGATGGCGGCGGCCATGGCGAGCAGGGCGCCGACCCCGGACGCGCCGTCGTTGGCCCCGGCGAAGTCCGGCACGCTGAACAGGCGTTTGGTGTCATGGTGCGCGCCGACGATGACGAAGTTCGGTTCCTTGCCGGGGAAGATGATCTCGACGTTGTATTCGCCGTGCGCGGAGGGCGGGATGCGGACGCGGCCCGCCTTTTCGAAGCCGGGGATCTTCTGTGCTTGTTCCACGATCCATTCCGCGGACCTTTTCGCGCCCTCGGTGCGGAATACCTTTGGTCCGAGGTCGTAGTTTTCCTGCGCGTACCGCAGGGCCAGCTCGCCGTCGATTACGGGCGGAGCGATTTCGTTTGAACTTAGACTGGTGCAGGAGACCGGGCCGAGGATGAGGAACCGGAGCACGGCACCGGCGACCAGGATCACGGCGAAGACCGAGAATATGAACCGGAACAGCCCGGAAAGGTATCGTCGGCCTTCTTCCTTGCTCACCCCCTCGGCGAAGAGATGGAATCCGGTCCGCTCTTTCTTTTCGTATCGTTCGGGATCGTACATGGCGGATCAGCTTCCCTTGTCGATGCGGATATTGCGGCGCTGGTAGGTCGGGATGTCGAGGTCTTCGTCGCTGAACCGTACGGCGGGGAGCTTCTCGAAGACGCCCTTGTCGTAGCTTTGGAGGCCGAGCTCCACCTCCTCGACGTTGTTCGATGCGGCGGAGAAGGAAAGCTGAAGCTCATCGGAGGCGGCGGGCGCGGCGGCCGGAGCGGGCGCGGGGGTGCGCCGGGGCAGGGGCGCGGGCTTGGATTCGGGGGCGTACTGGAAGATGACGGCGGTCATCTGGACGGAGCCCGCGGCCTCCTCGCAGACGTTCGCGCCGGAGAGGAGTTCGACATTCTTCGGCAGGACGCCCGCGGCGAGTTCGAGGGTGCGTTTCAGTTCGCCCAGTTCCAGGTCGGGTCCGCCTGTCAGCGTGACGATCGCGGCGTCGGCGCGTTTCATGGCTTCGCCGCCGCCGAGGAACGGCGAATCGAGCATGCGCGTGAGGGCGAGGGCGCAGCGGTCGAGTCCGTCGGAATTCTCCGCGAACCCGACGCCGATGCCGCAGGAGGCGCGGCGTTTGTGGAGGGCGCGCATGAAGGTGGCGAAGTCGGTGCCGATGAGGTCGCGGCAGCGCAGGACCGAGGCGATCCCGATGACGGTCGAAGCCATTTCGTATGCGGAGGTCGCGAAGGCGTTTTCGGCGGGCGTATTGGGCGGGAGCTTGCTGAAGAGCAGGTCGTTCGGCATCGTCAGGACCACGTCGGCGACCGGCAGGATCTCCTGAAGGCAGTCTTCGGCGTTCTTACGGCGGGAATGCGCCTCGAACGAGAACGGCATGGTGAGCAGGAAGACGGTCGGGATGCCTTCCTCGCGGGCGACGCTGGCGAGCGTGCGGACGCCGCCCGTGGCCGTGCCGCCGCCGAGTCCGCCGGTTACGATCATGAGGGAGAAGCCGCGGACGTGTTCCTTCAGGTTGGCGCGTTCATGGGAGATCGCGCGTTCGCCACGGATGATGTCGCCGCCGCATCCGGCGCAGGATTTCGAGTTCCAGTCGGCGGATGCGTTGATGACGGCGTCGGCGCGGGTCCCGGCGAGGACGCCGCCGTCGGTGTCGACCGCGAGCGTGACGAGCCATTTCGCGCGGGGATTGGCGCGGAGAAATTCGAGGATTCGGATGCCGCAGCCGCCGAGTCCGACGACGAGCGCTTTTCCGTTGCCGATGGAAGCCCGGGAGAGGCCGGCGGGCGTGGTTGCGTTCTGTTCGGTCATATCTTGAGTGCCTTTCCCAGATTTTTCAGTCCCTGCAGGAACTGGTCGGTGGCGTGGACCATGGTACGGCCGAGGCCGTTGCCGGACGAGGGCGAATCCTCCTCGAGTGCGGCTGCGTGCTTGATGAGGCCGAGGATGGCGGAGTAGCACGGCATGGGGCTGCGGAACGCCGACAGCGCGCCGGTCACGTTCATGGCCTCGCCGCAGCGGACGGGGACGTTCATGACGTTCGCCATGGTGGCGGGCGCGGATTCGATCATGGAGCCGCCGCCGGTCATGACGACGCCGTTGCGGAGGTAGGTGAACGTTCCGGTGCGTTCGAGTTCGCTTTTGAGGAGGTTGAAGGTCTCGCGCTGGCGCAGGTCAATGACTTTTTCGAAGGAGTCGAGCGGGATGCGCCGAATCTTCTCGGAGCCGCCGACAGAAATCCTGTATTCGACGTAGTTCTTGCCCTCGCCGCGCAGCGTTTCCAGCTTCGATTCCCGCAGGAATTTCTGGCAGTATTCGTACGGCAGCTCCAGCGCCACGGCGAGGTCGTTCGCGACGTTGTTCACGCCGACCGGGATAGACCCGCTGAGGAGGACGCCCTCCTTGTAGAGCAACACATAGGAACAGACGCCCGCGCCGTAGTCGAAGATCAGCGTGCCCTGACTGCGTTCGTCCTGCGTCGGCACGCCGTATGCGTCGGCGAGCGGGACGAAAACCGGATAGCCGGACTCGAAACCGAGCTCGCGGAGGATGGTCTGCGCCATGTCGATGCGTTTCTTGTCGGCGAAGACGATGTGGATGACGGCGGTGAGCTTTTCAGCGAGGCTGCCGATGGGATTGAACGTGCGTTTCGTGCCGTCGAGCAGGAAGGATGAGTCGTAGACCTGGATGTTCACGAGGTCGGTCGAGACGGCCAGGTTCTTCGCGCTCTCGATCGCCTTCTGCACGTGCGCTGCGGTGATCTTCTTGTCTTCGTTGTAGTTCAGCACGGTCCCTTCGCCGAAGCGGGAACTGACGTGCATGCCGTTGACCAGGAAATAGACCCGCTGTTCGGCGCGGCTGAACTTGCCGAGCCCTTTTTCCGATTCGTCGAGCACGGATTTGAGGATGTTCAGGGCGGCGTTCTGGTCGACGATCGTGCCCTTGACGACGGAATTCCTGCTGGGGAGCGAGGCGAAGGAAAGCACCTCGATGTTCCCGTTCTCGTCCGGCATACCGTGAACGGCGCAGATCTTGTCCGTACCGAATTCGATGCCGGTTATGATGGTTTGTCCTGAAGAAGCCATTTCGTTCCCTTCTGCTGCATGCGAGCCGTTATGCTGGCGGAGTTGTCATAAAACATTACCACACTTTTTTAAAAAATCGAATGGTTTTGTCAAAAAAACGCGGGTTTTTTTGGAGAAAAATGGAAAAAACGGCAGGAGTGGCGTCTGAACATGGTTCAGACGAGGCCGAAAAGCCGGAGAAGCGTGTCGAAGCGCTCCACCGTGTCCGTGCCGAATTTCTCCAGCGAACGCCGGACGGCGTCAGCCGGTTTTTCCTTCATCTCGCCGGATTTCGAGAAGAATTTGTCCGCCAGACAGACGAGCTTTTCCTCCGGCGTCTCCGGCAGCCAGTCGCGTTCGGGGATCGGCAGGCCCTGTTCGCGGACCTCTTTCGCCGTGATGCCGGTTCCGGTGTGGCGTTCGCAGATTCGGGCGAACGGCTCCAGGTCAAGCCCGTGCGTCCGGCCGTAGTCGCGGAGCATTTCCGCGCCGATGATGCCGTGCGCGATGTAGGGACGCGTGCCGACGCAGAGGATGGACGGCGCGTGGCATTGGAGGATGCCGATGTCATGAAGCATGGCGCCCGCGGAGACGAGTCCGGCATTGAGTTCAAACGGCGGGCGGGACGGATTCGCGAGGATGGCGAGGGCTTTGTCGCGGACTTGCGTGCTGTGACGCCGGAGCAGCCGCCGGAGCGGGGTGTCATCCGGGTAGAAATGCGCGATGATGGCGTCCGGGTCGATCATGGTCATGCCGTGCAGGTTGTACCGAACAGGAAACGGGGCGGGGAACCGCCGGAAACGGTTACTTCTTTTCCGGAGCAGGCTTTGCTTCGTCGTCCCGGTTCTTGAGTTCCCTCGTCAGGACAGACACGACGTGGTCGGCGAACTTTGCCGCGACCTTGTTCATGCCGTCCGCGAAGTCTTCTGCGGTGGTTCCATTGACCGGGATGCTGTAGGTTTCGGTCCCGGTGATCCGGAATGTATCGTCGCCGTGTTCGATGATGAAGAAATGCACCATCAGGTCGACCTGCTTCTTTGCCCTGTTCAGTTCGCAGTTCAGCACCGACCCGTCGAGCTCGAACGCCGGTTTCCCGTCGCGTCCCTGGTTGCCGCACTGTTCGGCGAACCGGGCGGCGAGATACTTGGTGAGCATGGCTCCGGGAGGCATCGACCAGCGGTTGTATTCGTCGATGTCGATCAGGTTTGCTTCTTCGCGGAACACCATCTTGTAGCGGCTGGCGCATTCGCTGGTGAAGGCGTCGACGTCGATGATGAACGGCAGTTCGCCGAGCGACGCAGGAGAAACGAGGTCAAATGTCCTGGGTTCCGTGAATTCGGCCTGCGGGATGACGCTGAAACTGCATGCCGCGAGGAGCGGGAGCAGCGCGGACGCGCACCAGAGATGGAAACGTTTCATGAGGCTGTGTCTCCCCGATTTGAACGGTGATTACTGCTGGGGGGCGGGCGGAATGACCAGGCGCTGTCCGATCTTCAGGATGCCGCGTTCGCCGAGCGCTTCCTTGTTGGCTTCCTGGATGATCTTCCACATGGAGGCCTTGCCGTACATCTTCTGCGCGATGGCCTGAAGGCCGTCATTTTTCGCCACATAGTAGTAGCGCACGCCGTTCTCGCCGGTGACCGTGGTGCCCGGAGTGCCGGTCGTGGAGGACGGGACGCTGCCGGAGCGCGTTGAAGTCGTGTTTTTTGGCGGTTCCTCGATCGCGCGCATGCCTGCCGAACCCGTCGCGGGCTTCGCCGCCGTGCTGGAGGCGCGGGCGAGGCGGTCGCGGAGTTCCTGGTTCTGCGCCAGGATGACCTTCTCGTTCTCGATGTATTTCTGGATCTTTTCGCGGAGCGCGGCAATTTCGGTGTTCTTCGCGGCGAGCTTGGCCGGATCGGCCTGCGGGACATCGTCGGCAAGCTTGATGTCGTTGCGGACGCGGTAGGTCTCGAACATCATGCGTTCGCAGTCCCGGATATAGCCGCGGATAGCTTCCTGGTCCTGCTTGGAAAGCGTCTCGCCGCTGAGCTCAAGATACTTCAGGAGGTGGTAGATGGCGGCGGGATAGTTTTCGAGATTTTCCTTGTACAGCATCGCCGCGTCCTTGTGCGCCTTCGGGGACTTCGGGCAGATCGTGAGGAATTCCTCCAGGCTTTCGGCCGCTTCGCGGTAGGATTTCGCGGATTTCGAGGTCTCGTATTTCGCGTACAGCGGATGCGTGGCTTCCTTGCCGACATAGTCGGAACACGCGGTGAGGACAATGCAGGCGGCAAGAGCGGCGGCGGGAATGAGACGGACGGCCTTCATGGCAGAGGATTCCTTTCAGGAAAAAAACGTTGAAAATAACATGTGCCATAAAAATATAGCAAAGGAATCCGAAAATGAAAACCGAAAACCGAAAAAAAACGGAAAAAAATCTTTCCGCCTTGTTTTTTCGGTTCTGCCGGAGTAAATTATACGCTCCGTTCCTTCGGAACACGACCTTTTGTTTCACTTTCTCTTTGCGTTTTCAGGAGAGTCCATACGATGAAAGCCGTTTCCAGTCTTTCCCGCTTCATGAGGACATTGTTAGCCGTTCTGTTCTGTCCCGTGTTTTTTGTGTTCGTTTCCTGCTCGTTTTTCGGGCCGGACGAAGCGGAAACGCCGGAAGTTTCCACTGAGGCGGAACCGGCCGCGGAAACGGATGCCGCGGAACAGCCGAAGCCGGCGGTCGAGATCAACGCGCCGCTGGTCATTCCGCCCGCGCCGGACTACGCCAACCCCGCCAGCTGGGTGCGGATGGGCGCCGGGGATTCCATTCTTCCTGAATTCGAGGTGTTCTACATCTATCCGACGCTCTTCCAGAACAAGCTGCGTCCGGTCATGGACCACAGGTTCGACCGAATCCGCACGAAAGCCTCGGACTACATCGACCTCACATTCGGGCTTCTGACCGATCCCGTGCATCCACTGAAACTGTACGCGCCGTTCGTGCGGCAGGCGGACTATTCGACGGTGCTGGAGACGGATTTCGCGTCCGACCTGAACGATACGCTCCTTCAGTACGGCATCGAGGACACGAAGACCGCGTTTCAGTATTTCATGAAGTTCTTCCACAAGCCCGGCATGCCGTATGTCCTGATCGGGCACAGCCAGGGTGCGTCCGACCTGTACGAACTCCTCCGCACCACGCCGGAGATCACGCCGGAATCCGGGTTCGCCGCCGCTTATCTGGCCGGGCTCCCGAAGAAGACGGCGACCGAGATCGGGCGGGATTTCGCGGGCCGTGAAATCCGCCTCGGGAGAGCCGGGGGCGATACGGGCGTGATCCTGATCTGGAACACCATCGCAAAAGACGCCGGAGACAACATTTTCACCGTGCCCGGAGGGGCCGTCATCAATCCGGTGAACTGGAAAACGGACGATACGCCCGCGGACCTGCCGGAATCGCAGGCGACGGGGTATTATTACGTGTCCGAAAAAGAGCCCGCGGGCACGTTCAAAGCCTCACTGCTGAACGGCGTTCATGCCGACCCGGCGCGCGGCGCCCTGATCGTGAATCTGCCGGGGGACAGCCAGTACGACGCGAGCGCGCAGATGGGCGAGGGGATCTTTCACGCAAACGACATCTTTTTCTTTGCCGAATTCCTGCGCGACAACATGGTACACCGTGCGGCTGCCTGGCGCGGGGAATACGCGCAGCCGGAGTAAGCCCTTTCCGAGGCGGAGTTTCCCTCAGACGTAGGGATTGTTCTTCTTCTCGTACCCGACGGACGTGAACGGGCCGTGCCCCGGGACGACGCGCGTGTCGTCGGGGAGATTGAACAGCTGTTTGTGAACCGAATCCAGAAGCTGCTTTTCGCTGCCGCCGGGCAAGTCGGTCCTGCCGATGGAGCTGAAGAAAAGCGTGTCGCCGGAAAAGACGGTGTCGATCTCGGGGAAGTAGTAGGCCGCGCCGCCGGGGGAATGCCCGGGGCAGGGGAGGACCAGCATCCGCGGATCCTCGGGTGGCCAGGTCGTGTCGGGGAGGTCTTCGGCGGCGGGGATGTAATTCCCGACCGTGTTGCCGGGGCTGTAGTAGATGGGCTTGTCGGCGGGATTGAGGTAGACCTTCGTGATATGCAGTGCGTTCGCGACGGCTCCGGCGGCGGAGATATGGTCGACGTGGGCATGCGTGAACAGGATGACAGCCTCGTCGTAATCGAATGCTTTTGCCTCGGCTTCGATGAGTTTCCAGTCCCCGCCCGGATCGATCACGTACAGCGTGCGTGAACCGGGAAGCTGAACGAGGCAGCAGTTGACCTCCAGGAGGCCGACGGTAACGGTTTTGAACGGGAATTCAGGCATGATAGGATGCTCCTTCGGGTATGATATCCTGTGAAATTGAGAAGTGAAGCCGTTCGCTCAATGCAGACTGGCCGGCCCCTTTTTGTCTCCGGGGGGGATCGGCGGAGGTTGCGGAGGCCGGCTGCCGGGAGGATTGTTGGGGGGATTGTTTTCGACGCCCAGACCGTAGCAGTAATGTTCGCGGTTCGTGTAAACCGGGAATGGGTTATCCTCATCGTCTTTCCCCCAGACCGCGGTCGCGTCCAGCCAGTCAAGTCCGGCCTGGCGGAAATCCTGGTCGTTGATCATGCAAAGGGCCTGGTAGAAGGGAGCAAAATAGCGGAGATGACTGGGATAACGCTCCATGGCCCGTACCCAGGCGTCCTGAAGAGTCAGACTGTCCGCAAGGAGCGGGACAAACTCGGTGAGGTAGTACAGCCAGGCGATATCCAGCATGGAGAACCCTTCGACCGGTTCCAGCGAGACCGGGATCAGGGCCGTTTTCGTGAAAACGGGCAGGACCATACGTCCGGCTTCGAACGGACGGAGCATTTTCCCGCTTTCGGCACTGATCCGTCCGATCGGCTTCGCGATCGCGTTTGCTTCGATCTTTTCGATGTTGTTGAGCCTGTAGATGGTCCCGGAAGCCGCTCTGGCATTTCCTCCGGCCGCCGTATTGGAGAAAACCTGGCCGAAATTGGTCCCGCCTGTGCGTCCGGGACGCCCCATGGTACCGGAGATGGTCACGGTATTTTGCTTCGTCTCGAAGAAAGCACGTGCGCCGGACTGGTAGTCCAGTCCCGCTTTGAAGTCTCCGCGAAGATATTCCTCCCATTCCGTTTTTGTCGACCCGTACGGAGTCCAGGTGTGATCGAAAAGGGCCCAGGTGAGGTGAGGCAGGACGTCGTAACGGAGGTCGGCATCCTCGTCGTTGTAGGTCTGCTCGAAGATCTCGCGTTCGACATCGTAGGAAGAACGGGCTATGTCAAACTCGGAAAAGATCTCGTAAATGGTTTTGTTTCCTTCCTGCCGTTCGCTTTCTTTCTGGTTTCCTTCCACGGTATACTCATAGGGGACCGTCCGGTTGAATGTCTCGGAGAGGAGTTTGTTTCCTTTGTCCGCATAGCGTGCGAGCGCCCCCGAAGACTCCGCCTCTCCGTAAATGTCAGCCGACCTTTCTTTGCTGGAGAAGGTGATGCCGAGCGGGAGGATTTCAGACTGGCGCGGGAAATCATCGTTGTTTGGTTCGCACAGGAAGCTGGTCCACCAGTTCCCGTTGAAATCCAGATGGAGAAGGTGATCGAGCCAGCACCAGTTGCGTGCCTGAATCATGCTGTACGTCTCTTTTTGCGCGAAGTAATAGGACAGGTCGGTCGGCGGGTCCCCCTTCAGTTCGGGCATGCCGGTGAATTTGAACTTGGTCCCGACTGCGATCCCGTATAACGACGCACCGTTGTCCTCCGCGAAGGGATCGAAGTTCAGCTCGTCTTTGCCGTAGTTGATGTCGAAAGCCGATTTCAGCATGGGGACATAGGAACTGCGCCAGTCATATCCGAAAAAGAGCGGGTCGATGGTATTGTAGAGCATATTGTTTTCGACAATTTCCAGATAAAAGGCGAAAAACTGGCCCGCCTCGGGATCATAGGTGATTCCGTTGTTCTTCGCGGCCTGCTGTGCCGCGCCGAATGCGATCAGGGGGCCTGTGAACGCGATTCGGGTCTGAAGCTGGGAAACCAGTCTGTCAAGGACCTCGAGGAAGCGTTTTTCCAGCTCCACACGCCCGAGCTCGTTATGAAGCTTTATCCTATTCACTTCGCCGTTTTCATCGATGAACTCGGATTCTTCCGGGAACAACAGGAACTTCTCCTGTTCGACAGGAGGGAAGTTGGGGTTGATATCATCGCTGAACTCGAAGTTGATATTCGGATCCTTCAGGATGCCGTCCGCGAAAAACGGTTCGGAGATCAGAGTCCCGGTCGCGCGCACCAGGTTCAGTTCGCCGATCAGGTTCAGGGAATGCTTCTGCCATTCGGCCGCGGTCAGTGCGGCGGCGTCCACGCCGTTCTGAGCCTTGACCTTGCCGCGAATGATGGTCTGGACGTCGAACAGCAGCAGGATGGCGAGAATGACAAGGATGATCGCGACGACCGCCAGGATGAGGACCTGGCCGTGTTCGCCGCGTTTGCGATGCCATGCTGCTGTATGTTTCCTGTTCATGCGTCGTCGATGTTAATGGGGATCCAGAAATGCCGCGGAGTGATTCGTGAGCTCGGCATCTCCCGCAATATCGATGGAGTCTTGTCCGGTGAGCCAGTCATGCAGGGGGATGTTCAGAGGGTAGTTGACGAATTCGAAATGAAAGCGCATGGTATCGAAACCCTGCGCGGATGCCGACACATAGTGATTGGTTTTGTGACTGCAGATGCTGCACCCTCCGAGCATCGGTTCGCCGTAATCCGGACAGTGGTAGTTCGTATGGAACCTGTCCTTTCCGACCCAGTTCGCATACTCCATTTTGATGTCTCCGCGCATGTACTGCTGCAGAAACGTTTTTTCCGTTCCGACCGACCATCCGCTGTAGTTTTCCGGTTCGGGCAGGACGAGATTTCCGGAAACTGGCGCCGCCTTGACCAGGGCCTCGCGGATGGCCAGCGTGTCGTCGAATCCGACGGAGGCGGAGCGTGCGCCGCGGAACGCCACGTAATCGGTGATCATGTCGGTCACGATGAGCTGAAAAAGCTGAAGGATGCCGAAAAGGATCATGCCGAGCAGGATCATGGACAGAAACGATTCGAGGATCGCGGATCCGTGCTCGCCTTTCCTTCGTGCATACATGACTCCGCGCCCGGGCCGGGCGTTCGCACAGATACAATGCCCCGCTTGCCCCGTTGTGGAATTTGCCGCTCCGGGGGCCGTACTGATGCCGCGGATGTCCGTTGACCCGCGGCTCAGGGAATGTCTGGGCGGAGTGTGCACAGGCCACGTCCTTTCTGTAGACAAATCAGACACGGGCGGTGTACAGGCACTCCCCGTGTCCGTTCTTCTTCAGGCGAAAAAAGTCCGGTCAGAAATTGATGTTCGAAGGACCGTCCTTGTCCATATCCCTCATGGTGCTCAGAGAATCGCCGTAATCGCCGGCCGCTTCAGCTGCGCGTCCGTCGTTGCTGATAGCCGAGGTCGATCCGGCGATCAGCTGTTTGATGCGGTCGCCGAAGAAACCGAGCACGGTCAGCGCCGTCACAGCGACGAGCGCGATGATGATGATGTACTCCAGGATGGCCTGTCCGCCGGAGGAACGGCGTTTCATTCCGTAACGTTTTCTGTTGATTTTCATATTGAGCCTCCTTGGTTCGAGGTTTGTTTCTGGTTGTGTCAGGCTTCCCAGGCAAGCAGAGTCAGAATGCGCCAGCCGTATTCCAGGAAGACCCGCATAAACAGGATGAGCGTGAGGGCGACGAGCACGACCATGCAGAGCATCACGGTGTATTCCGCGAGCACCTGTCCGGATTCGCCTTTACGCGCGCGCCGTCTCATTTTTCTCCTCCGTTACAATACGATAGCATGTTTTTTTCAGGTTTCAAATCAAAAAAACGGCAAAAACAGAAAAAAACGAAAGAAAAACACGAAAAAGCAGAGTATTCCGTTCTCTCGCGGGCGCAAGCCGGATTATTTTTTGTCGGCTTTCTTCTTCGAGCTGTTTTTCTTGTTGTTTTTCGCGGCGGATTTCGCGACGTCGTCGAGGAATTCCTCGGAGAGGTTCAGGGTGAAGACGGCGTCGTTGCCCTTCGGTTCGTGCTTGAGTGTGGAGAGCGGGTTGGATTTGCCGCCCTGCTGGATGAGCTTGCCGTCCTTGCCGATCTCGAAGGAAGCGCTGGAGACCATGGTGTAGAGGGTCACGAAACCGTCGACGGTCTGGAAGACTTCGTCGCGGATAGCGGATGTGGTGCAGCGGAGCGTGATGGCGGCGTCGAGGGACCCGCGGGAACCTTCGGTGATGCGTGCGAAAATGGCCTTGACGTTGTTGCGGATATCTTCGATGCTGGGGTCTTCCTCGTCGATCTCAATGGAGCCGTCTCCGGCCTTGATCTTCGTCTTTTTTTCCTCGGCGGTGCGCGGATGGGCTTCCTCCTCGGCTTTCATCTTGCCTTGGAGGTAGGCGGCGTCGACCGCGGCGGAGACGAGCGCGCCCTTGGTCTTCATGCTGGTGATCATCATCGGGGGTTCCGGGTTTACGGTCCAGATGAAGGGTTTCGTTTCGGGGAGGTTGATGGCGAGGCGGCACTGCATGATGTCGTCGGAAATGAACTCGAAGATGGCGAGCATGTCGGTCTCGCCGTTCACGGTGTGGATCGTCAGGATGCGCGCTCCGGAGAAGTTCGAGGCCACGGTCTTGATGTCCTCGCGGGCGGCGAGGCGTTTGTAGATGGCGTTGACGCGGCCCGGAGCGTAAAGGACGACGTCCATGAGGGATTTCCCGAAGTCGCCGGGATTGATTTCGGTCAGGAAGAAGGCGACGTCGCCGGTAAGGTCGTCCGTGAGCATGGCAACGTCGTTGAGGCTGTGTTCGAGATCGACGCCGTCCTTGAAGAGCAGCGTTTTGAGCGCGGGAGAGTTGATTGCCTTGTTCGCGTTGACGTAGAGCGCGAATTTCGCGTTCGAGGGGATGTATGTTTCGGAAACTGCGAAGACGGACGGCGTCAGCGCAGCGAGCGCGAGCGAGAATGCGGCGGCCTTGATGCCGGACAGGATGTTCATGGATGGTGCCCTTTCTGCCGTTTGGCCAAAGTTATTGCTGGGAGAAATACATGAAGTTGCGGATGGCGTTCGCCTCGATGTTCAGCGCGGCGGGTTCGTCGAACGGGCCGTCGATGACCACAGTGTCCTCGTCTGAGTAGAGGAAACGCGGCTTGAACGTGCGGTAGGAAACGCTGTCGATGAGGAAGGCGAGCGAGAAGGCGGTGCTGTCGCGGCTGTCGACGCTGATCTTGCGCCAGATCTTGCCGCCGTCCTGCGTGAGATGGAGGCGGAGCTTGTAGAATCCGGGCAGGTCGTTGATCGCGATCGCCTCGATGGAGATGATGTCGGAGGAGTCGAGCAGCGGATTCCTGTCGACGATGATCTCGTCCCCGAACATGGTTCCGACCTCGACTTCCTTTTCGTCGCCGCGTTTGTGGCGGATGACCTCATGAATGGAGACCACGCCGAACTCGCCGGGCTGCCCGACGACAGGCTTGTAGACTTCATCCTTGTTGTCGACGTTGAGCGGATCCAGAATGCTGGACGCGCTGCCGTTGCACGAGGTCAGCAGGGGGAAAGCCGCAAGACAGAACGCCGTGCAAAGAAAACGGAATGTGTGCTTCGATGTTGTCATAGGCCGTTATTTGAGCCGGAAATAGTTCCGGGCGGAGTTGGATTCAAGTTTTTTTGCGGTGGCCGGATCGAACGGGCCGTCCACGATGATGGAGTCGGTGACGTCGTCGTAGAGCAGACGCGGGACAAACGTACGGTAGACGATGCCGTCGATGATGAACGCGACGTGGGTGCTTTTGTTCGGCAGGCTGAGGCCGATCCAGTGCCGCCTGCCGCGTTCGGTCAGCTTCAATTCGAGGCTGCAGTAGGGCGGCTGTTTTTCGATCGGGATGGCCTTGATCTCCTTGATATCGGCGGAGTCCAGGAGGATGGCCTTGTTCAGGCAGATGTCGTCGCCGAACATCGTGGGGGCCATGACTTCCTTGTCGGAGCCGCGGCGGAGCGTGATGATCTCCTGGATCTCGATGATGCCTTCCAGCGGACGTTTGGACATGTCGAGGTTTTCCGCGTCGAACATATTGTCGATCTGTTCGGCGCTGCAGCTCTGCGCGCCCGCGCCGCAGCAGAAGACAGCGGTGAAGACGAGCATGAAGACCGGAATTGCCCGGCGAATGTGTTTCATGAATCCCATAGCGGGTTTATTTCCTCATTTTGAAATAGTTGTACTTCGAGTTGTTCTGAATCGCCAGCGAGGTGGCCTGGTCGAACGGGCCATCCACGATGACCGACAGAGCGTCATCGGCGATCTGGCGCGGCACGAATCCGCGGTACACGGTCCCGTCGATGACGAACGCCAGCTGCTGGCCTTTGTGCTGGACGCTGAGGTTGATCCACAGCTTGTGGCCGCGGTCGGTCAGGTCGAAGCGGAGATTGTAGAAGCCCTGGTCGCCGGGGATCGGGACGGCCTGAATGTACTTGATCTCGGAGGAGTCAAGCAACTGGATGGAGTTGATGGTCACATCGCCGCCGAAGTACGACGCCACGGTGCGTTCGATGCTGTCGCCATTTTTTTTGCGGATGACTTCGTGGATGGAAACCACATTCTTCGGCGGCAGCTGCATTTCCTCCCAGTTGTCGGGATCCATGTACAGGTTCACCTCTTCGTGGTCGCAGCTGTGGTAGCCGCAACAGAAGATGACCGAACAGAGAAGCGCCGCGGGGGCGAGAAGTTTGCGGAAGATTTTCATGAATTTCACCGAGGTAGAATTGTTTCAATCGCAACTAATAAAATAGACTCCAAACGGGAAAATGCAACCTTTCTTTCTAAAAAAGAAGCGGAAAAAGCGTCAAATCCCGTTTTCGGGGGTTGAAAAAATCACAGAACGGGGTATTATAAATGCTGTTTTTATGTCGCCGGGGCGATTCGCGCCTCCGGTTTTTTGCGCAGTTATACGGAGGTAGAGACATGGCAGAGCAGACGTCCCGGCTGGAGACGATCGGACAGATGCGGACCCGTTTGAAACAGGTCATCCGCGGAAAAGACGAAGTGATCGATTTGCTGCTGAACGCGGTCCTGGCGAACGGCCATGTGCTGCTGGACGATGTGCCGGGCGTCGGCAAGACAACGCTCGCGAAGGCGCTCGCCCTGACGGTCAAGGCCGATTTCAAGCGCATCCAGTTCACGTCCGATATGATGCCGTCCGACATCCTCGGTTCCTCGGTCTTCAACCAGCAGTCCGGCGAGTTCAAATTCTATCCGGGCCCGGTCTTCGCGAACATCCTCCTCGGCGACGAGATCAACCGCGCGTCGCCACGCACGCAGTCGGCGCTGCTGGAGGCCATGAACGAACATCAGGTTTCGATCGAGGGTGTCCGCTACGACCTGCCGAAGCCGTTCCTCGTGATCGCCACGGAGAACCCGGTCGAGTATTTCGGCACGTTCCCGCTGCCGGAAGCCCAGCTGGACCGCTTCGCCATGAAGTTTTCGCTCGGTTACCCCGATTCCTCCGAGGAGCTCGCCATGCTGAACGACCGCTGGCAGGACGATCCGCTGGACCGTCTCGAACCTGTGATCACCTGCGCGGAGCTGATGGAGATCCAGAAGGAAGTGAGGTCCGTGACGATGGAGCAGTCGGTCCAGGAGTATGCCCGCGAACTCGTCGCCGCCACGCGCGATCCCGAGAACGGTTTTTTGCTCGGCGCAAGTCCCCGCGCCTTGCTCGATCTCGCACGCTGCGCTCAGGCGCGCGCTTTGCTGAACGGACGGACGTTCGTGACGCCGGACGACGTTTCCTCGCTGGCCGGTCCGGTCCTGACGCATCGGCTGATCCTGAACCAGAAGAGCCGCCATGCAGGCGTTTCCGCTTCGGATCTGGTCGCTGCCGTCGTGAAGAAGACGCGCGTCCCCGTCTGATTTTTCAAGACTTTTGTACGGAGAAGGAATCCCGTGATATGAGCCGGAATCCGCTGCGCTTGATCGGAGACCTCTGGCGGAGGTTTCTGGACGGCCCTCAGTGGCTGCGCGAGTCGCACGGACTCGGTTTCGTGTTCAAATACTACCGTTCGCCGTCGCTCAAGCTTCTCTTCTGGGCGATGGCGTGGTACGAACGCCTTTTCAGCCGCCCGATGCGTCTGCTGTTCATCGTGATCCCGATGTTTGCGTTCTTCTCCATGTTCGCACTGAACAGCCCCGCAGTCCCCATGTTCCTGTTCATCGCGATGTTGTTGGCGATCGATCTGCTGGCCGGACTGATCTTCCGTCCCCGCCTCAGGATTGAACGCGATTTTCCCGCGCGCGTCAAGTGCGGCACGGCGTTCGACGTGAACTACCGCATCAGGAATCTCCGCCGTGTGCCCGCGGCCGATATCCTGATCGACCCGAACATCGAACTGCCGGAACTCCGCCGCGTGCAGGGATTCAAATACTGTGCCGTCCCCGGGCGGGCGGACGTGACGTTCAGTCTGCCGCTGAAGCCCTTCAAACGCGGCGTGTTCAGCATTCCGCAGGGGATCGCGGAGTCCGGTTTCCCGTTCAATCTCATCAAACACTCCGTTCTTTTCGGGCGCAGGGAATCCCTGGTCGTGCATCCCGCCAGCCGGGAACTGCGGAATCTCTTTCCGCGCGACGGCGGCGTCCTGCCGCGTCTGAGCGCGCGTTCGGTCCCGCGTCCGGGCGACAGCATGGATTTCTACGGTTGCCGCACGTATCGTCCCGGCGATTCTCCGCGTAAGATCCACTGGCGGGCGACGGCGCGCTTCCGTGTCCCGATCATCAAGGAGTACCAGCAGGAACACGTCTCGCATGCGGCGATCCTGCTGGATACATACGTGCCGCGCGTCCGTCTGGCCGCCGGAACGCTCCGGGCGCTGTTCAGCCTGTCGGAATCCCTGCTGAAGGCCCGCACGAACCGGACGTTTGAGGCGGCCGTTTCGCTGGCAGCGTCGATCGCGGAGACCCTGACCGCGACGTCGTACCACGTCGACCTGCTTGCCGTCGGCGGGCGGATTGCCAGGTTCCCGTCGAACGGCGAACCTGACCGCGGCTGCGACCCGCTGCTGGACGAACTTGCCACTGCGGCGACTTCGGCGCGCGATGCGTTCGCGGGAAAACAGGCTGCGGCAATCGCGGAGGATGCGCTGGAATCCGGTACGGTGTTCGTGATCCTGACGCGGTGGGATGCCTCCTCCAAGGCGTTTCTCGGCAGCCTGACCGGACGCGGCGCGCGAATCGTGCCCGTTCTGGTGGCGCCGCGCGTGCCGGATGCGGAACTGCCGGACGACCTCCGCGTGATCACGCCGGATTCCGTCCTGACGGGAGGCGATCTGCCGTTATGAAGACCGCGAAATCCATGTTCGAATACGAACCGCCGCAGCGCCGCCAGCTCAGCCTGCTGGTCCGCTGTATGCTGATCCTGCCGCCGGCGTTCCTGCTGTCCCTGAAATACGACCTGCCGCACATCCTGATCCTGACGGCGCTGATGGTCGTCTTCCCGATCTTCCAGGATCGGAGTTTCCGCCTGAGGGACCGCCCGGTCATCTACTCGCTGCTTGCGGCGGGCATCCTGGCGGTCGTGCCCGGCCTGTTCGTGAAGATCCCGGACAACCGCCTGACGTTCTCCGACTACCTGATGCGTTCGCACCAGTTCCTGCCGTTCCTGCTGTACGCGGCGGCGATCTCCTGCTGGTTCATGCGGACGCGGGAGGTGTCTGCGCTGTGTCTGCTGATCGTGCTGCTGTCGACTCTGGCGTGCGGTGACGTCTACAATACCGCCAAGCTCGAAAACATCAATTTCGCCGGGACTACCCCGCTCCTGCGGAATTATACCGTGACCTACACGGTCTGTTCCCTCATTCAGTGCGTCGGCATGCTGTTCCTGCTGACCGCGGATACCCGGTACGACTCGGTGAACAAGCTCTTTTCGGTCAGGCTGGCCCGGTTTCTGGCGATCCTGCTGATCGTCCCGCTGTTCTTCGGCGCGAGACAGTATTTCTATTCGCATGAGGGCACGTTCCGCGACTGGCGCTCCCAGCTTCAGCAGTTGTTCCAGCCGCCTCCGCCCGGACGCGGCAACGCGTTTCCCGGCGAGGTCGCGATCCGTTCGCCCCAGTTCGAGCTGGATACGCCCGTCCGGGTGGTCATGCGTGCGCTCGCGTCGTCCGCGCCGGGGTATCTGCGCGGCAACGTCTACCGCGGGTTCAACGGGAGCTACGGCGGCGTCTGGGTGGCGGACGAGAAGGACCCGATCGACGTCGTGGAAATCACGCGCGAGGAGGACCGCAACCTCACGGTGCTGACGTTCCTGCTTCAGGATTCCGGCGATACCGACACCGAACGCCTCGAACTCCGTTTCGAGTCCGATTTCCGCAACGCCGTGACGCCGCTGCCCGCGAACGCGACCTCGGTCACGCTCGACGCAAAGTCCGCCGCCATCACGCGCGACGGCGGCCTGATCGCCGAAAACTGGGTCCCGACCACAGGCGTGATCGCGACGGTCAACAAACCGGACCCCGCCGCCGCGTATCAGGAGCCTCTGGCCGAGGACATGGCGCCGGACCAGGAAGTGAGGCAGAATTACCTGCGGCTGCCGCCCCTGCTGTCGGACCAGTTCGCCGTGCTCACGGACGAGATTTTCGAAGGCGTTAATCCGGGCGACCTGCCGCCCGCGAAACGGATCGAGGCCGTCGTGCGGTTCTTCGCGGACAACTTCACGTATTCCTTGAAACGCGACGATTACGTCCCCTCGCGCGGCGAATACTACAGCCCGCTGATGCGGTTCCTGTTCTACCGCCGGACGGGACACTGCGAACTCTTCGCGACCTCGGCGGCGCTGCTGCTGCGTCTGTACGGCGTCCCGACCCGGTACGTCGCGGGCGTGGTCTGCACCCGTTACAACCGGGCGGGCTACTACTATGCTACGAACTTCGACCTGCACGCGTGGGTGGAGGCGTGGCTGGACGACGAGCAGAAATGGGTGCTCGTGGAGGCGACTCCGCCCGGCACGGAGATCGACGATATTCTGGCGGATTTCGAGGAGGATTCGTGGGGGCGCGGCTTCCATGATTTCATTTCGTTCCGGTACGAAAACATGGTCTATTGGTTCCGGCGCGGCTATTTCGCCAAGTCGATCATCCATGCGTGGGACGTGGCGTACGCCTGGACGCTCTACCAGTTCACAGAGCATCCGGTCCGCTCCGCCTTTGGCCTGATCGTGCCGTTGTCGCTCGCCGCCGCGGCCGCTGTGTACGTGCGGAACCGCCGCCGCAAACGCTATGCGCTGACGTGGCAGCTGCGCCGTCTCGCGCGCATGATGCGTTCGCTCCAGCTCGCCGTCTGGCGGAGGACCGGCGTCCAGCGCGAGCCGTGGCAGACCTACGGCGCATGGGCGGCGAAATTCGACGACCCCGTCCTGAACGAATGCGTTGCACTTTATGAACGCATCCGTTACGCCGGGAGTGTCCCGACACAGGAGGATGTCGAAGCCTTCGAAAAGGCCGTCCGCGCGGTCCGCATCAGGAGGACAAGTCCTCCAGTGCGGTAGTGCCTTGCTTCGCAACGGCACGAAATAAGACCTGTTTTCCCTGCACAAAAAAACGGGGAGGACAAGCTCTCCACTAAAACAGTGCGCGGCTAATGCTCGCAAACAAGGATAAGACTTGTTTCCCCTTTGCATAAAAAAAGGGACACCCGGATGAACCGGATGTCCCGATGAATGCTTCTGTGTCCGAACGGGATCTTACTTCGTTTCGGCCGGAGCTTCCTTCGCGGGCGCGAAATCGTTGATCTTCGCGTTCTTCGCGATCTCGTCGTCAAGCATCTTGTTGAGGTCGGCCTGGGCCTTTTCCGCGGCGAGGTACTCGGTGAGTTTGTCCTTGACCTTTTCGATCGGGGTGACTTCTTCCGGAGTCTTTTCGATCAGCTTGATGATGTGGTAGCCGAACTGCGTCTTGACGGGCTTCGTGATCTGTCCGGCCTTTTCGATGCCGAATGCCGCGGAGGCGAACGTCTGGTCCATGGCTCCGCCGCCGTCAAGCAGGGTGCCGTCCTTGTCGAAGGCCGGGAGCTTGCCGTTGTCGCGCTTGCCGGAGGGGCAGTCGCTCTTTTCCTGCGCGAGCTTGTCAAAGCTGGCGGGATCCTTCAGGAGTTCGTCGTAGATGGCGTCGATCTTGGCCTTGGCTTCCTTGTCGGCGGCTTCGGCGTCGGTGGCTTCCTTTTCCTCGTCGAGCTGGATGAGAATGTGCGCGACGGTCACGCCTTCGGGCTTCTTGAAGCCTTCAATGTTTTCATCGTAGAGCTTCTTCACGTCTTCGTCGGAAACGTTCTTCTTCGCCTTGTCGAGGAACTCGGTGTGGACGAACTTGGAGAGGGCGGCCTTCTTCTGAATTTCGGGATTCTCGGAGGTCTCCTTCATGTGCGTTTCGATCGTGAGTCCGCGGTCCTTCAGCGCCTCTTCGATCTCTTCCTGTTCTTCCTTCGGCAGCTCGGCGAATTCTTCCTTCATTTCCTTGGCGACGAATTCGGGGGAGGGCTTGAATCCGGCCTTTTCGGCCTGCTTCAGCATGATCTGGTCTTTCACCATGTCTTCGATCTGCTTGGACATCGCCTGGCGGAGGCGTTCCTCGCCGATGCTCTTGTAGATTTCGAGCGGGACTTCCTGCGAGACGAGCTCGTCGATGATCTCTTTTCTGGCGATGGGTTCGCCGTAGACCGTGGCGACGGGATCGGGGAGGAAGGCGAGGACTTCGAGGATTTCGGCCTCGGAGGCGGGTTTCATATCCAGATCCTGCATTTCCAGACCCTGCGTCTGGGACTGCGTCTGAGTCTGGTCTGCCGCGGCGTTCTGCGCCGGTTCTTCGGTCTTCTTGTCGCCGCAGGCGCTGAGCGCGGCGGCCGCGATGCCCGCCGCGAAGCAGATCGCAGCGGCTTTTCCGGTGAATTTCATGACGTTCATGTTCACTCCTGGTTCAGTGTTATTGTTTGTTATTGTATGATTGTATGTTGTGCCGGGGTTCTGCTTCCGGAACCCGCCGGACGGGGCGTCCGCGGTCCCTTCCGCAAAAACGGATATATACCATTAGCACCGATTCCCGCGTTTTCAAACCGGAAACATGACTTTTTTCGGGAAAGTTTCGATTCCGGCCGGGCGGCGGGACGGCGGTTGCAACGCGTTATTTTTCCGGTTTCCAGTATTTGACGGTCTTGCGGATGTTCGCGATCTCCTTGTCGAGTTCGTTTGCCTTGGACGGGGCTTTTGCCTTCACGAGGTCGTCCATGATCTTCGCCTTTTCGGCGTCGTACGTGCCGGGGTACTGCGAACGGTTGGCCTCGTAGTGGTCCTTCAGCGCGTCCTCGTCGATCTCCTTCTTCGCGGCGGCCTCCGCGTGCTGGTTCACGAAGAGCTGCATGGCGGTCTGCTTCTGGATGGCTTCGATGTCAGCGAGTTTCGCGATCTGGTCTTCCAGCGAAGCGCCCTGCGCCTTCAGCGCGTCTTCGAGTTCCTTTCTTTGTTCGGCGGGGAGCTCGTCGAGCTCCTTCATCACGGACTCCTTCACGAGCTGGGCGGAGGGCTTGAACCCTGCCTTCTGCGCGAGGTAGAGCAGGATCGCGTTGTCGAGGTTCGCCTGAATCATCTCGCCGATGGATTCCTTCGTGATGCGCGCGCAGTCGCTGGCGGTCGGCTCCTGATCGAAGATCTCCTGCAGGAGTTCGGCCTTCGTCAGCTTCAGCTCCTCGTATTCCACGAGCATGTCCGGCAGGTAGTCGAACTGCTTCTTGAGCTCTTCCATCGTGACGGGCTTGCCTTTGCCGTCGAGGATGTCCTGGATCTTGTCAATGTATTCGGCGGAGTAGCCGGAGAGGCGGCCGAGCACCGTTTCGCCGTCGGCGGCGAGCACGACCGTGCAGGGATAGCCGTCGACTTTGAACTTCTCGGCGAGCTCGGCGTTCTGCTTCTTGAGTTCGGCGGGGAGTTCCTTCTCCTGCGGGAAGTCGAGTTCGACCAGCACGAGCTTCTTCGAGAAATCCGCGAACTCGGGCTTGTCGAGCACGCCCTCATGGAGCCGCTGGCACCAGATGCACCAGTCGGACCCGGTGAAGAACATCAGGATCGGCTTCTTGTCGGCGGCGGCCTGTTTCTTCGCCGAGGCGAAATCGGTCAGCCAAGTGGGCTTTTCACCTGCCGCGCCGGCTTGTTCAGTTTCGGGATCTTCCCCTGATTTTTTTTTTGCGACGGCGGCGTTCTTTTTCACCGCTTTCTTCAGTTTGCTCACGAGTTCCTTGTCGTAGCCGACCGAACGGGTGATCTCCTTCTCTCCGTCGGATTCGACCAGGACCATGGTCGGATAGCCGTTGACGTCGAACTTCTCGCCGAGCGCCTTGTTCTGCTTCTTCAGCGCGTCGGACTGCGGCTTGGAGTTCGGGAAGTCGAGCTCGAGCAGGATCACGCTCTCCTTGGCGAAATCCTGGAAATCCTTCTTGTCGAGGACGTCCTCGTGGAGCTTCTTGCACCAGCCGCACCAGTCGGAGCCGGTGAAGAACATCAGGATCGGCTTATTTTCTTCGGCAGCCTGCTTCTTCGCGGCGGCAAGGTCGGTCAGCCAGGCGGCGTCCGCTATCTTTTCAGCCTTTTTCTCTTCCTTGGCGGCCTTCGCGTCAGCGGCATTCACAGTGAATCCGGCGCAGACCGATCCGCAGAGCGCGGCGGCGAGTATCAGTTCGAAATGCTTCATGGATCAATACCTCCCATCGGGGTTGTTTGCAAAAATAAAATGAATCTTAATATTATAGCATTAGACAACGGAAAATGCAAATATGTTCCCAGGCCGCCTCCCCAAAAAAGATTCTTTTTCTCCGTTCCGCCGGCGTCGATGCGGCCAGGAAAAGAAAAAACAGGAAAACCGCCGCAGGGTTCTTGCATTCGGGTGTTTTATGCGCTATAGTATCGCGTGTTTTCATTCATACATATTGATTTTGCAACTTCGAGGATGCCGCATGAATCAATCCAGTCTCGTCTTGTCCGCCGCGCTCTGCTGCGCCGGGATCGTCTGTGAAGCCGCCGAGATATCGGGCTCTTCCTTCCCGTATCCGGATCCGGGAACGGACCCGTTCTACATGGAAATAGGAAAAAAGGTCGCGTGCGTTCCTGCCGGATACGTGAGTCTCACAGGCGGCCCGCTCGCCGAACGCCAGAAGATCAACAACCACTACATCGCGTACACGATCAAGCCGGACCGCCTGCTGGAACCGTTCCGCATCCAGGCGGGGCTGCCGAAGAAGGCGGACCGCTACGACGGCTGGGAGGACGGCGAGCTTTCCGGGCACGCCATGGGACATTACCTCTCCGCGCTCGCTTATGTGTACGAGCTTACCCAGGACCCGCAGGCGCTGAAGCAGATGGAATACGTCGTGGACGAGATCGCGAAGATGCAGGAGGCGGACCCGGACGGCTACGCATTCCCCGTCCCGAAAGCGACGTTCACGCAGCTCCGCGAGAACAAAGTCGACGCACAGCCGTTCAAGCTGAACGGCATCTGGTCGCCGTTCTATTCCCTGCACAAGCTTATGGCGGGCTTGCGCGACATTTGTCTCTCGGATGCGGTCCGGAAAGCCGATTTCCAGCTGTACCTGAAAGCGCGCGCATCGTATGTCAAGCTCGGTGACTTCGTGATCTCGTGTGTCTCTCCTCTCACGCCGGAAAACAACCAGCGCATGCTCTCCTGCGAGTTCGGCGGCATGGACGAGGTGCTTGCCGACCTTACGCCCATCACGAACAACATGAAGTACCTCGAATGCGCGCAGAAGCATTTCTACCATGAGGCGCTCATGGATCCGCTGAGCCGGAAGCAGGACATCCTGACCGGACGCCACGGCAACACCATGATCCCGGAAATGACCGGCATGGGCCGCATCTACGAGCTCACGGGCGATAAGAAATACCGGACCATCGCTGAATTCTTCTTCGACCGTGTGGCGAACCACCGCAGCTACGCCACGGGCGGACACGGTGACGGCGAGTATTTCTTCCCGGTCGGCGACGACGCGAAGCATCTTTCCAGCCACACCACGGAATCCTGCAACTGCTACAACATGCTGAAGCTCGCCCGCCTTGTCTTCGAGTGGGAGCCGAAAGCCTCCGTCATGGATTTCGCCGAACGCGCCACGCTGAACCATGTGGCGTCCGTGATCCGTCTCGACCGCGAGGGCGCGTACTGCTACTTCCAGCCGCTTGCATCCGTCGCCGTGAAGAACTTCTCCACCAGCGAGCACGTCTGGACGTGCTGCGTTGGGACCGGCCTGGAGAATCCCGGCCGCTACGGCGAGCTGGTCGCCGCGGGAAAGAAAGGCGAGCTGTATCTCAATCAGTTCTGGGACGCGGAGATCGGTCTCGACGGAGTCCAGTGGGCGACTTTGATCGGCGCTTATCCTCCGGGCGAAGGCATTTACAAAAAATATGACATGACTCCCCGGAAACGGCTGTCTGTCTCCGGCGGTTTCCCATATTCCAAAGACGTGACGGTCAAGGTCCTGCAGGATCCCCGCGGAGCCGGTTTCACACTGAAGATCCGCAAGCCGTACTGGAGCCCGAATATGACGCTGAAGGTGAACGGCGAACCCGTTTCCGCCGAGGCGGGTAAGGACGGCTACATCGCGATCAACCGCAAGTGGAAGAACGAGGACACCGTGACCATCGGGTTCGATTTCAGCCTGCGCGCCGTGCCCATGACCGACAAGCCCGGCGACCCTGTCTGCCTCATGTACGGGCCCTTCGTGCTCGCGGGCGTCGTGCCGCCCGATCCGGCGAATCCCGGAGCCCGCGCGTGGCGCAACGACGGCCAGAGCTACGAGACGCCGCCCGTGATGGTGGCGGAGAGCGTGGAGGAGCTGCTCTCGAAGCTCACGCCCGCCGACGGTTTCGCGCACTTCAAATCCAACGGCCTGATCTTCCCGAAGGACCTCGAATTCCGTCCACTCATGGACATCATGGACGAGCATTACGCAGTGTATTTCAACCGGTTCAGCAAGGCGCAGTGGGACGCCGAGGGGTCCGACGTCATCAGCCGCGTCCGCCTCGAAATGGGCAACAGCCGCCGCCTCGTCGACGAGATCACGCCCGGCTACCAGCAGTCCGAGATCGACCACAAGGTCGTGACCGGGAACACCCAGGCACGCGCCGGGATGGACGGCCGCCGGTTCCGTTTCGCGCCCGCCGGTACCTCGTTCGAATACACCGTGTCGAACCTGCCGTCCGGCGAACCGCTTGAGCTGACCGTGGAGATGTCCGGCCGCAATTCCGCGCTGAAGATCGTCTGCGGCGGCAAGGAATTATTCTCCGAGGACGTGAACACCGAGCGCGGACAGAGCGTTGAGAAGACGATCCCGATTCCCGCCGATGCGATTTCCGCCGACGGCACGGCAAAACTCGTGTTCTCCGGCGCGAACGGAAAAGCGTCGCCGCAGCTTACCAAGATTCGTGTTATGAGGAAATAAACCGGCTTCTCACTCGGAAACAGCCGTGTCCGGTATTCGTTCCGGGCACGGCTGTTTGCTTTAAAAATGCGCCTTTTTCTAAAAAAAAGCTTTCATAAACGGGAAAGGCGTGCTATATTATAAGATAAGATTTTCAATCCCCCACACGAATCAACCGCAAGGAATCCAAAATGCCGGAAGACAAAACCAGTAAGAACGGCCAGGCAAAGGTCGATTTTATTTGCGCCGAAGAAGGCTGCGACGGCGTGGTGCAGTTCAGCCTTCAGGACTGCTCCGAAAGCAATATCCAGGTGCTGTGCCCCAAATGCCACAAGCCCTATGTGTTCGACCATGAACTCCGCACGAAGTTCGGCAAGCTCCAGAAGCTGATCGAGGTCGTCCGCGAGGCCGAGCCCATCCTCGGCGACTGCTGCGTCTCCGTCGACGTCCCCGGCGGCAACGTGAAGGTCCCCTACGCCCTGCTGCTGACCCGCCTGAACACCATGCTGACGCTCCACGTGGGCGGCAAGTCCATCGACTTCCACCTCTGGATCCAGCCGTCTTCCCCCGACACCTTCCGTTAATCACCGAAAAAGGGTACATCGCATCATGACAGACCAGGAAATCATCGCCGCATTCGAGTCCGCCGGCGCACTGCTGACCGGACATTTCCAGCTTCGCAGCAAGAAGCACAGCAACCGTTTCTTCCAGGCCGCGCTCGTCTTCAAGAAGCCGTGGGTCGGGGAGGAACTCTGCAAGGAGCTCGCCGCACGCATCAAAGCTGCCGGGATCGATGCCGAAACCGTGATCTCGCCGGCAGTCGGCGGCCTCTTCGTCGGGCAGGAGATCGCCCGCGCCCTCCACATCGAATCCATCTTCGCCGACAAGGACAACGACCAGCTCGTCCTGAAGCGCGGCTTCCAGCTCAAGCCCGGTGAGAAGGTCATCGTGGCGGAGGACGTCGTGACCGAGGGAGGCCGCGTCCAGCAGACCATCGACCTGGTCCGCGCGCACGGCGCCGATCCGGTCGCGGTCGCGGTCATCACGGACCGCAGCGGCGGCAAGGTCTCGTTCGGCGGCATCCCGTTCTTCAGCCTGCTGAAGCTCTCCCTCCCGACCTACACGGCGGAGGAGTGCCCCATGTGCCGCGCCGGACAGCCCATCGACGTCCCCGGCAGCAAATCCTGAATCGAATCAAACCGTTCCGCTCCGCTGTTCGACGGGAGGAGACTCGTTTTCCCGTTTCGAGACGGCGGCCGGGCGGATGAACCACAGAAAGACTATCCATGTTTGCTACGATCGTTAAGAAGATATTCGGCAGCAAATCGGAGCGCGACGTGAAACGGTTGCGTCCCCTGGTGGCGAAGATCAACGCCCTGGAGGAATCGTACCAGTCGCTCACCGACGAGCAGCTGAAAGCCAAAACGCAGGAGTTCAAGGACCGCTACGCCAAGGGCGAATCGCTCGACTCCATGATGTGCGAGGCGTTCGCCGTCGTGAAGAACGCCTGCCGCCGCATGGTCGGTCGCACCTACGAGGTCTGCGGCCACGAGCTCGTGTGGGACATGATCCCGTTCGACGTGCAGATCATCGGCGGCATCGTGCTCCATCAGGGCAAGATCGCGGAAATGGCCACCGGCGAAGGCAAGACGCTCGTCGCCACCATGCCGCTGTACCTGAACGCGCTTTCCGGCCACAACTGCCAGCTCGTCACCGTGAACGACTACCTCGCGCGCCGCGACTCCCAGTGGGTCGGCCGTGTGTTCGAGTTCCTCGGTCTCACGGTCGGCTGCATCCAGAACTCCATGCACTCCGCCCAGCGCAAGGCGCAGTACGCCTGCGACATCACCTATGGCACGAACAGCGAGTTCGGGTTCGACTACCTCCGCGACATGGGCATGGCGACCAGCAAGGACCAGCTTGTCCAGCGCGATTATTACTACGTGATCGTCGACGAAGTCGACTCCATCCTCATCGACGAGGCGCGCACGCCGCTGATCATTTCCGGCCCGGTGAACGTCTCCACGCACCAGTTCGACAAGCTCCAGCCGTTCGTTGCCGGTCTGTACCGCAAGCAGGAATCGCTGTGCGACCGCCTGCTGCGCGAGGCGAAGGACGTGATCGACCGCCGCGACGAAGGCAAGGCAAGCGACGAGGAGTTCGACGGCGCGATCCGCAAGCTCCTGCAGGTCAAGTTCGGCATGCCCCGCCATAAACTTCTCGCGCGCATCCTCGAGGACGCCGACATCCTCAAGCGCCTCGAGCGCTACGAATCGTTCGTCCGCAGCGACCAGAACCGCGGCATGCTCCAGGAGGTGCAGGAGGACCTGTACTTCTCCATGGACGAGAAACAGCACGAGGCCGACCTCACGGAACGCGGCCGCAACACGATTTCCCCGAACGATCCCGACGCGTTCGTGCTGCCGGACCTGCTCAACTCCCTGCACGACATCGACAACGATCCGAAGACGGACTACCAGACCAAGCTTCAGCGCCACCGGGCGTTCCAGGAAGCCTTCGCCGAGAAGAGCGAACGCCTCCAGAACATCTCCCAGCTCCTCCGCGCCTACTGTCTCTTCGAGAAGGACGTGGACTACGTCGTGATGGAGGGCAAGGTCCTGATCGTGGACGAGCACACCGGACGCATCCTGCCGGGCCGCCGGTTCAGCGACGGCCTGCACCAGGCGCTCGAGGCGAAGGAGAACGTGAAGATCGAGAGCGAGACGCAGACGCTTGCCACGATCACCATCCAGAACTACTTCCGCATGTACAAGAAGCTCGCCGGCATGACCGGTACGGCGGAGACTGAGGCCAACGAGTTCCACCAGATCTACAAGCTCGACGTTGTCGTGATCCCGACGAACCGTCCGTGCATCCGCAAGGACGTGAACGACACGGTCTTCAAGACCAAGCGCGAGAAATTCCGCGCGATTGTGGCGGAGACCGAGGCTGCGCACAAGCGCGGACAGCCCGTCCTGCTCGGCACCATCTCCGTCGAGGATTCCGAGCTGGTCAGCCGCATGCTCCTCATGAAGAATATCCCGCACAACGTGCTGAACGCGAAGAACCACGCCCGCGAATCCGAGATCGTGGCGCTCGCCGGACGCCGCGGCGCCGTGACGGTCGCCACCAACATGGCAGGCCGCGGCACCGACATCAAGCTCGAACCCGGCGTGGAAGAGCTGGGCGGCCTGCTGGTCCTCGGCAGTTCGCGCCACGACTCTCGCCGCATCGACCGCCAGCTGCGCGGACGCTGCGGACGCCAGGGTGACCCCGGCATGTCGCATTTCTACGTGTCACTGGAAGACAACCTGATGCGCCTGTTCGGATCCGACCGCATCGTGACGATCATGGAGAAGTTTGGCATGGAGGAGGGCGAGGAGCTCCAGCATCCGCTCCTGAGCCGTTCCATCGAGACCGCCCAGCGCCGAGTGGAGCAGCACCATTTCTCCATCCGCAAACGCACGCTCGAATACGACGACGTGATGAACAAGCAGCGCGAGGTCATCTACGGATTCCGCCACGACACGCTGTTCAAGGAGGACAGCCGCCAGGCGATTTTCGATATCATCGAGATCGAAGTCGGCCGTCACGTGGAAGAGGCGTTCGCCGCCACCACGGGCGACTCCAAGATCACCTACAACCGCGACCTGCTCCTGGCGTGGCTGAACTACTCCTTCCCGTTCGGGTTCTTCGAACAGGATCTGACCGTGGACCTGACCGCGGAAAACGCCCCTGAACTGATGGTCGACCGCATCCTGAAGAAGGTGCACGACATGTACGACCTGAAGGTCTCCCTCGAGGACCCGGTCGCGCTGAAGTGGCTCGAACGCCAGATCGTGCTTGACGCTATCGACAACCGCTGGCAGGACCACCTGCGCAGCATGGATGAACTCCGCGGCAGCATCGGCCTCCGCGCCTACGCGCAGAAGGACCCGCTGGTCGAGTACAAACGCGAGGCGTTCCGCCTGTTCGAACAGCTCATGAACGACATCGACCAGCAGATCATCGGCAAGATATTCCGTTCCGCCACCAGCCTGGCGGCGTTCGAACGGTTCGTGCCGGCCGCGCGCCAGTACATCCTCAGCCACCAGACCGTCGACCAGCTTGGTTCCACGACGGCTTCCGCCGAGGCTCCGGCCCCGGTCGACGCCGCACCCGCGCCGCAGGCTTCCGGCGATTCCGAACCGGAATCCGTGACGCCGCGTCCCGCTGAACCCGGTGTGCCGTTCCAGCGCGACGACGAGAAGGTCGGTCCGAACGATCCGTGTCCCTGCGGATCCGGCAAGAAATTCAAAAAATGCTGCGGTAAGTGACCGCATAGGCGGTGCATCGTGATTGGACGCAACACAGTCTGTCTGCTCCTGATCGGGTGCGCCGCCGTTTTTTGCGCCCGCGTTTCCGCCGACGATGACGAACTGCGCGAAAAAGCGCTGCTCGGCGACCCGAAATCCGAGTTCGCGCTTGGCAACGAATATTTCTACGGCACGGAGACGCGCAAGGCGAATCCCGTGCTCGCGGCGCACTGGTTCCGCAAGGCTTCCGACGAGATCCCCGAGGCGATGTACAACTACGGGTTCTGCCTGGAAAACGGCCGCGGCGTGGACCGCGATCCCGTTGCCGCCGCGGAATGCTACCGCAAGGCCGCCGAGAAGAAGCTCGAACCCGCCGAATATCAGTACGCCATGATCCTGCTGAACGGCGTGGTTTTCCGCACCGTCGAGGAGAGCAGCAAGTTCAGGGAGTCCGACATCCCCGCCCGAGACCCGGAGAAGGGACGCAAGATGATCCAGTCGCTCGCCGACCGCGGTTATGTGCCTGCTCAGGTCGAGCTGGCAGCCATCCTGATCGCCCGTCCCGCCGACGTGTCTGCGAAGGACGCGGAAAAGGCATTCGAGCTGGTCTCCAAGGTCGTGAAGGACCCGGACGCTCCGCCGCGCGCTTGGCGCGTGCTCGCCGACTGCTATTTCTCCGGGCTCGGCACCGTGCCGGACGGCAGGAAGATGATCGAGGCGCTGGAAAAGGCAGTCGAGAAAGGAAACCTGGAGGCGCTGTCCCGCATGGGTTACTGCTACGAGTTCGGCATCAACGTGAAGGCCGACCCGAAAAAGGCCGTCTCGTGCTACGAACGCGCCGCGAAGGCCGGACTGCCCGCCGCCATGCTCAAATACGGCGACATGATCGCCGCGGGCGACGTCGAGGGCAAAGGTTCGGACGAAGCGTTCGTCTGGATCAAACGGTCCGCCGCCGAGGACTGCCCGGAGGCGCTGTACCGTCTCGGCAAGTGGTACCTCGACGGCATAGGTACGGATAAGGACCCGGAACTCGCCGCCGAGCTGTTTTCCCGCGGCGCCCAGCTCGAACACCCGGCCTGCCAGTACGAACTCGGCATGCTCTTCCAGAAAAAGGACGGCCCGATCGCGAAGGACGACAAGGCCGCGTTCTTCTGGTTCAACCGTGCCGCGTCCAAAGGCAGCGCCCCCGCCCAGCGTCAGCTCGCCGTGTGCTACGAAAACGGGACGGGTTGCGACGTCGACCTGGAAAAGGCACTGTCTCTGTACCGCGAGGCTGCGCGGAACGGCGACGTGGAGGCGCGGAAGCGTTTAAACTATTAACTTTTTGGAGTATAACTTTCCCCCATGCCCTCCGATCCTCTGTTTCATGTCGTCCTGCATGCCCCCGAGATCCCCCAGAACACGGGGAACATCGGGCGCATCGCCTGCTGCACGGAATGCCGACTGCACCTGGTGAAACCCATCTCGTTTTCGTTCGACGACGCGCACCTGAAGCGCGCCGGGATGGACTACTGGCGGCACGTGGACTGCATCATCCACGAGGATTTCGAATCCGTGCTGAAGACCGCCGCCGGAGCGCCGATGTATTTCTTCTCGACCAAGGCGAAACAGTGCTACTGGGACTGCCCGTTCGAGCGCGGCTCCTTCCTCGTCTTCGGCAGCGAGAGCAAGGGCCTGCCGCAATATCTGCACGACACGTATGCACCTCAATTCTATACCATCCCCATGCCGGGGAACTTCAACCGGAGCCTGAACCTAGCCAACTCGACCGCGATCGCCGTGTATGAGGGATTGCGCCGGATCCTGCCGGGAATGGGAGTCGTATCATGAACGAATCTGAATCTCTGAAAAATGAGCCGATGAGCGAACTTGCCGGATCCGCCGTCGAATCCGCCCCCGTCGCGGAAACGGAGAAGCCGCCGGCGCCGATGTGGAAAAAGACGCTGAATTTCCTCTTCAAATTCGGGGTTTCGGCAGGCATCCTCACATACATCGTCTGCACGCGCGACATCAAGTGGCAGGATTTCAAGCTCGTGAAACCGTGGTGCATCGTCGCCGCGTTCTTCGCCATCTATACCCAGCTTTCCCTGACCGCCGTCCGCTGGTTCACGCTCCTGCGCGCCGCAGGCGTGAAATGTTCCTTCCGCGAGGCGTTCAGCCTCCAGATGCAGGGGATGTTCTTCTCGCAGTTCCTGCCGGGCGGTTCGGTCGGCGGCGATGTGGTGAAAGCGGGCATCCTCGCCACGCGGACGCCCCCCGGCGGCAAGTTCAACGTGGTGTTTTCGATCTTCGTGGACCGTTTGTGCGGACTCGGCTCGCTGCTGATCGCCCTGCTCGGGACGTGTCTGATCTGCCATGATACGATCGCGAAGTTCCCCGAGGGGGCGCGCCACGGCCTGCTGGTGATGTGCGCCGTTTGCGGGGCTCTGCTGTGCGTGGTGATCTTCGTCTTCTTCAGCGACCTGCTGTACAAGGTGAAGTTCTTCAGGTTCTTCCTCGACATCGCCGACCGCATCACGAAAGACACGTTCAAACGCGCCGCGGACGCCGTGGCGCTGTACCGCCGCTGCTGGAAACTCCTGCTCGGCTGGGTCATCGCCACCACGTTGATCTTCTTCCCTGTGCTCAGCCTGCCTGTTTGGGTGATGGCGAACGGGTTCGAGGGCGCGCCGCACCGCGGTTTCCTGCCGTGCCTCATGATCTCGAACGTGAGCCAGACGATCGCGGCGATCCCCGGTTCCTTCGGCGGCACTGGCACGCGCGATATCGCCTGCGCCGAGATGATGACCGCGATGGGGTTCACCGACACGGAGAGCGGCGTGATCCCGATCCTGGTCACGATGGTGACGCTGCTCGTGGCGCTGTCCTGCTCGGTCTTCTTCATCTTCGACCGGGGAAAACGTGCCCCGAAGACGTGATTTTGCCCGAAATATACTTGCTTTTCGCCGGAAACGTGATACATTAGAGACGACAGTTTCTTAACGCCCGCCATACAACCACCAACCGCAGAACCGACATGTCAACCCGCAAACAGGACGGAACATTCCTGGATTCGCCATCCCGGACGCAGGTCATCGAGCTTTTCCCGGCCTCCGCGTCGTGCGTCGCCGCCGACTCCCATCCGGGATTCCAGCGCGAACACAACGAGGACAGTTTCGGCACGTTCGCCGATTCCGGGAACGGCTGCGCGTTGCTCTTTGTGGCGGACGGCGTGGGCGGGAACAGCGGCGGCGAACTCGCCAGCCAGTTCACGGCGAAAAGCCTGCTGGCGTACTGGAAACGTTTCTCCACGAGGCTGATGCCCCGCGCGGAGGCGACCGCCGAGTTCTTCCGGGACGCACTGGAAGAGATCAACAGGACCGTGTACGGCATCAACGCCGACCAGGGCACGCTTTCCGCGCCCATGGGCACGACCGTCGCCGCCGCCGCGCTGCTTCAGGACCAGATCGTGGTCGCGCATGCCGGCGACAGCCGCGTGTACCGGTTCCGCGACGGCGGGATCGAATGCCTCACCGAGGATCATTCGCTGGTGCAGAAATGGGTGCGCGAAGGCGCGATCTCGGAGGCGGACGCGAAGACCCATCCGATGTCGCACGTGATCTACAAGTCGATCGGACAGCAGCGCACCCTGGACCCGGAGATCCGTATCTTCGACCGCAAGCACGGCGACAAGTTCATCGTGTGTTCCGACGGCCTGCTGTGCCACGCGTCCGACCCGGAAATCCGCGCCGTGATGAACCGGATCCATTCCGCGCAGGAAGCCGTGCGCGAGCTGATTGCCATCGCTCTGAAACGCGGCGGCTTCGACAACGTCACCGTCGCCTGCTACTACCAGGCGTGACCTGAATGAACCGCCCCGCCCAGTGTCGGGGCGGGTCTACTTTTGAAAAATTCCTAGCATCCCGGCCATATCGCGGCCCACATGAGGAACCAGATATATTGAAACGGGAACAGGATGAACCCCAGCCAGACTTGGGCGGAAGAAATGTAGTGTTCGAAAGTCGGGGGGCCGTAGGGTATCACATACGAGCGAGTACAGGCATAGATCAAAATGCTATCCGGGAAATAAAACAGAATTGGCAGACAACGCAGCAGACAGCCGAAATCGTCGTTTCTCCGGGCGTTTCGTTTGCCGGCGGACTGGATCATGGAAACGAGTTCGCGGAACGTGTGCGCTTCGTGGGGCGATGCGTTCAGCAGCCGGTGGATTTTGTTCAGGTCCTTCTGTCCGAGACGGTGTTCCTTCGCTATGGTCCCCCATTCATAGTCTTTGATGCCGAGGAACATGAAAACGTCCCTGATATTCAGCAGGCACAACGGCGTATCCGGGCGCACATACGGGCGAAGGTCGGGGGAGACAAACTTGTTCACGAGGGTTTCCGCAAGCTGCCGCTGCTCGTCGGTTTCCCATGGCTGCGGTTCGGGTAGACCGACCGACGCCTTGATCCGCTGCAAAAGGATTGAGTCCGGGCTCCGTTTCGGGAAAAAGAGGCGGCACGGACGACCGTTTTTGAAGCTCTGATAGAGATACCAGCCCGACAGCCGCGCAAGCTCGAAGAGAATGAACAGCGGGAATCCGCCGAGGAGCAGCTGACAGAAATACGTCCAGTTGCTCATGTGCGGAATCTGCTTCACTTCCGCATACGATCTCTCGTGTTCCGGTGTATCGAAGTTTTCGTCGATCAGATCCATATACGTCATGTGCGCTGCCCTGCTGGTTTGTGTTTCATGTGAAATCCTCCACGAGTGTCGGGGTTAGTCTGCCGGGGGTGGTGAGGGGATCATTTGGCAAGGTGCGAGATCTTCGACCAGAAATCATAGCATAGATATACCCCTGCGAGAAGGTAGAACGCCCAAAACGCCGCCGCAATCCCGAGGAGAGGTTTTTTCCGGGCGACCGCTTCGATTGCGCAGGGGATCAGCACCAGGAGCAGGATCAGGTTGATAATCGGAAAGAGGAAGGTGATATGCAGAAAAAGAGTCAGATGCAGCGGCAGCAGGATGCACATCGGCAGCAGGACACGCCGCGTACGCTTGTCTCCCCACAGATAGAGCCCGAAGAGGAGGAAGAGGTTGACGACGCCCGCCGTAATGATCGCAAAGCCCAGCGGACTTCTGCGGGCAAGGGTGGACAGCCATTCCCAAAGCGTCCTCCACTCGTCGCTCCCCAGCCGGGACAGCGACAGGACCGTTGCCAGCACGCAGACGGCACCGAGCGCGATTTTGCCCGCCAGTATCCAGTTCGTTTTCTGTTTTGTGATGTCCAGTTCCATATCAGGTTCTTTCAGGTGTCGTGGTCAGTTTGCCGGGGGTGGTGAGGGAAGGAGTCTATTCATCTCTGTATAGCTCTTCGAGATACTCTTTGGAATAAACAGACCTAGGGTCTTTTCCCGCCTTCTTCATCTCTTCTATGTGCTCTCTATTACGCCTTTTACGCTCAGAACGCTCCCATTCGCCATCTTTCAGCTTTGGATCCGTATCCATCTTGTACAGCATTTCAAGCGATTCGTCTTCCTCGCCGAAATGCTCCAGAGCGTATTTCGTCCGGCGGTAAACCCAGTCGTAATTCCTGGCTTCCTCATAACGCTTCAAATCCTTTTCCAACTGGAGCTTTCGTCCGGGATTCGTTGCGTATTCCTTTTCGTAGTGATCAAGCAAAATTCTGTCTAAAAAACAGAAGAGTTCAAGCTTGTCATCCTGAAAAGCCCATTCGAAAGCCTTATCAAGAAGCTTCTTTTTACGAACCTCATTCTTTTCTTTACGAATTTGGTTTATTAAATCAGCACACACGCTGTAGAGTCTGTTTGTTTTCGAGTTGGTTTTATCTATGATTTCGATAATCGGTTTGTCATCAAAAAACCAATCAGGGTATGCGCTTATATACCCGGAAATGACCGTTTCAACAAGCTCTGGTTCCCATTCAGAGGTTTTTTGAATCAATTCCATGAACTCTTTTTGAGGCGGCGGATAATATCTGAGAGATGATATGGCATAATAAAACAGATCTTCGGGTTTTTTATTTTCCGGCTTCTTTTCCAGCACTGAAAAGTGATCTTGAATTGTTTTCGTGAAAACATTCGTCATATCGCTTTTTTCAAGCACGTAAGCTTTGCGAAACTGCTCAAGACGATCCTCGGTCGTGGGCTGTATTTCTCCTATTTCAATATGATCAAAAGAACTCCATTGGTAGAACGCCCTGAAAAGATTTTTTTCCAGTTCTTCCGGCGTTGTTTTCTTCATGACGATGCGGAGGTCCCGTTGGATCAGATCGCTGTCGTCGCGGTTAAGCAGAAGCCCCCGCGGTGCGTAACCTTTCCTGGCGAATGTGACGAAAATACGGTCGCCATTCCCCTCGAAACGGAAAGAGGAATCAACGGTCTCCTCAAGTGTATTTGAACCGGGGTGCCAAACCATCGTTTTCCGTTGCAAAAAGCTCACGTAGGCGGTAACCCCGTTCATGGCGTTTCCCTGCTCGTCCGTGATCGTCCCTTCGATAAGGATCGGCCTGTATGTCCATGCTCGTGCCAGCGCAAAGATGACGGCGATGACGCATAATCCGATGATCGCGGCGGTTATCCAGAAAGATTTCTTTTTCATGGCAAGTCCTCCAGGGGTGTTTCAAGATCGAGGGAACCGTACGGTGCATGCCGTTTCAATTCTATACCATACCATAAATTCGTAAAAATGCAAGCGGGAAAAACGTCTTTGCAAAAAAAACTTCTAACTTTCTGTCTCCCGCCCCTCAAAAATGATTCGGGAGATGCCAGTTTTTTCGACGCCGCACGGGACGGAATCAAGACCGGAAAAAAGATACAATGGCTTTTCCGTTGTTGATTTGAGCTTGTGCATTGAACACTTTTGTCAAAAATGAAAGTTTTGTTCAACACTTCTCTTGAATAAATAAAAACACATGATATATTTAGATGTGGAACCAGCTATTCAATCAACGGCAATCCCATTCCAAGGAGGCATACCGATGATAATCCGACGTGACCATTATTTAAACGAGCTGCTTATCCGCAGGCAGAACGGTATGATCAAGGTAGTTACCGGCATGAGGCGGTCCGGAAAGTCATATCTTCTGCTGAAGCTTTTTCACAAGCATCTTGTCGAGGAAGGCGTCCCCGAAGACCATATTCTGGAAGTTGCGCTGGACGACCGGCACAACCTCGGCCTGCGTTCTCCGGATGCAATGCTTTCCTGGATTGATGGTTGTTTGAAAGATAAAGGGCAGTATTATCTTGTCCTGGATGAAGTGCAGTTCCTTCGCGATTTCGCGGATGTCCTGAACAGTTGTCTGCATATTGACAATCTGGATGTTTACGTTACCGGAAGCAATTCGCGATTCCTTTCCTCCGATGTCATCACGGAATTCCGTGGGCGCGGCGATGAAATCCATGTGTTTCCGCTCTCCTTTGCAGAATACGTTTCTGCATGCGATGTGCCTGTGGACCAGGCATTGAGCGATTATCTTCGCTATGGTGGACTGCCGTATCTTTTTTCATGCAGGACCGAACGGCAGAAGGAAAGCTACCTGGAGCATCTTTTCCATGAGGTTTACATCAAGGACCTTGTGGAACGCAACCGGATTCAGCACCCGGCTGAAATGGAGGAACTGCTCAAGTTCTATGCTTCATCCATTGGCGCCCTGTCAAGCATGCGGAAGCTGTCCAATACGTTCAAATCCTCAAAAGGAGTGTCGCTTTCCGTCAATACCGTCGGAGCTTACAGCAAGCATCTGGAGGATGCGTTTCTTGTCAGCAAGGCCGTCCGGTATGACATCAAAGGGCGCAGATACATCGACTCTCCCCAGAAATACTACTTCGAAGACCTCGGCATCCGGAACGCCTGTCTCGGGTTCCGTCAGCTGGAACAGAATCATCTGATGGAGAACCTGATCTATAATGAGCTGCGCATTTGGGGGTTTTCCGTTGATGTCGGATGTGTCCCCGCGAGCGGAACGAACATGGACGGCAAAGCGTCAAGACAGACTCTTGAGGTCGATTTCGTCGCCAATCAGGGGCATCGGCGGTATTATATCCAGTCGGCCTTTCAGATACCCGATGACGAGAAACGGGAACAGGAGACGCGCTCCCTGCTGAAGATCGGAGACTCTTTCCGAAAGATCATTGTGATGTATGATCCCATGCGTCCGTATCATACCGAGGACGGCATTCTGGTAATCGGCCTGAAGGATTTCCTCAAAGGCCCGGAAAGCATGGACCAGTGAGCTTAACCATTGAACACTTTTGTCAAAAATGACATTTTTGTTCAATGCTCCACCTCAGTTTTTTACTGGACGGAGAACCGAGAAAGATTATCATTGACAACTTGCTTTAAAGGCAAGTTTTCAATTGGTTGAGGATGGCTTGCCGGAGATGAGAACACTTTTATTGTTAGCTTGCTTTTCAAATAAACCAAAGTTATCAATGATGTGAACTTGGGCAGGGGGCGACACGGTATATTCCCCTGCATAAAAAACGCCCCCGGCGGATTTGGAAGTCCGGCGGGGGCGGGGAAAGCGGATTATTATGATCGGATGCGGTTTTACGGGACTTCGATGTCCTTCGGCATGGAGCAGAAGTTTTCGATGCCGGTCTCGGTGATGAGCACGAGGTCCTCAATGCGGACGCCGCCGATGTCGTGGTAGTACAGGCCGGGTTCGACCGTGATGACGTTTCCGGGCTGGAGCAGCTCGAAATTGCGCGCGGAGAACCGGGGCTGTTCATGGATCTCAAGCCCGACGCTGTGTCCGAGCCCGTGGAAGTATCCGCAGGGGTAGCCCTCGTCGTCGACGCCGGTCTTGAATCCGGCTTCGGCGAGCGACTTGATGCAGAAATCCTGCATGAGGCTGCACGGGACGCCGGGCTTCAGCTGCGCCTCGACGGCTTCGTTCACATAACGGACCGCCTTGTACATCTCGAAGAGGCGCTTGCTCGCCTTGCCCTTCACGAACGTACGGGTCATGTCGCCCCAGTAGCCGTTGACGTCGCTGCGCGGGAAGATGTCGGAGACGACGGGCGCGCCGGCCTTGATCGGGCCGCTGCCGATGCAGTGGGGCAGGGCGGAGTCCGGGCCGCAGGAGATGATGGTGCCGACGGCGGAATAGGATTTGCGCTTGAACTCGGCTTCGACCTCGGCGCGGATGAATTCGCAGGTCAGGACCTTGCCGTGCCATTCGAGGAAGCCCTGGGAATTGACCGTGGATTCGGCGATGAAATCGCGCACCTGGAGCTGGGCATCCTGCGTGGCGGCCTCGGCGGCGCGGAGCTTTTCGATCTCGTCCGGGCGCTTCACGGCGCGTTCGGGGAAGAAGGGGCCGTCCGCCATGACGACCTCGACTCCGGCGGCGCGGAGCTTTTCGGCGAAGATGAGGGGGAAGCGTTCGGGCACCTGCCAGCGGGTCACGCCGTAGACTTTGCTGATGGCGGCGACGAGGCAGCGCTTGCAGTCCTGCGGGGCCTGTTTCAGGACGTCGGCGAAGTCGACCACCTCGATGCCGGGGCGGACTTCGCGGCGGGCGCGCGCGATCTCCAGCACGGAGACGAATACGTAGCGTTTGCCGCCGATCTCGGCGTAGATGAACTCGTCGGGGGCGAAGAACCCGGACCCGTAGACCAGGTCGGCGGATTCGGCGGTGGTGGCGGCGATCAGGCGTCCCTGCGTGACTTTTTCCATGGAAAAAAGACCTCCTCACTTGAAAAAGGATGCAAATGAAGTTAAATTGAATGATACACTTTAATATATCACATACCGCGGAAAAAAGCAAAGATTCTTATGACGATTCCCAATACTCCAGTCGGCATCGGTATTTCCATCACCGTGATCGCGCTCGGCTCCTACCTCGTCGGAGCCATCCCGTTCGGATTCCTCCTCGGCAAAACGGTCCGGGGCATCGACATCCGGAAGCACGGCAGCGGCAACATCGGCGCCACGAACGTGACGCGCGTGCTCGGCAAAGGCTGGGGACGCCTCTGCTTCTTCCTCGACTTCCTGAAGGGCGCGGTACCCGTGATCGCCGCCTCCATGCTCTCCGACCGCGAATCCTCGCAGTTCGTGGTGGAGCACCTGCCCGAATGGCTGAAAATGGAAGCCTGCCTGCCGGATCCGGGCGGACTGCTGGCCTGCGTGGCGGCGTTCGCGGCGGTCTGCGGGCACATCTGGCCCGTGTACCTGAACTTCAAGGGCGGGAAGGGCGTTTCGACGGCGGCGGGCGCGATCCTGGCGCTGAATCCGCTGTCTCTGCTGTCCGCCGGGGCGGTGTGGGTGATCGTGTTTTTCGCCTCGCGCTACGTGTCGCTGGCGAGCATCGCGGCGGCCGTATCGATCGCGGTGTTCTGCGTGGTCTACAAGATCGCCGGGCTCTCGAATGCGAATCCGCCGGAGATGATCCTTTTCTTCCTGCTCGCCGCGCTGTCCGTGACGAAGCACGCTTCCAACATCAAACGTCTGCGCGAGGGGACGGAGAACAAGTTCGAACGCAAGAAGAAAGTCGCGCCGCTCTCGATCGCAACGCTTCAGGACGATTCCGCCATCAATGCGGCGGTGCTGGGCGACGGTGCCTGGGGCACCGCGCTCGCGCTCACGCTCCACGCCAACGGCCACAAGGTGAAAGTGTGGGGTGCGTTCCAGGAGAACATCGACGCCGTAAACCGCGAGCATGAGAACAGGAAATTCCTGCCGGGCGTGCCGATCCCGGCGGACCTGGAATATACCTCCGACATGGAATCGGCGGTGAAGGACGCGCGTCTGATCGTGCTCGCGACGCCGTCGCAGTACCTCCGCGGCGTGCTTCAGAAATTCAAGCCGCACCTGAACCCCGACACGCAGATCATCGTGGACATCGTGAAGGGCATCGAGGTGAACTCGCTGCTGACCATGAGCGAACTCTGCCGCCAGGAACTCGGCCCGACGCATTACGTGGCGCTCTCCGGCCCGAGCCACGCCGAGGAGGTCGCGCGCCGGATCCCGACTCTGGTCGTGACCGCGTGCGAGGACCGCGACATCGCGGAATACGTGCAGCGCATTTTCATGAACGAATTCTTCCGCGTGTACACGTCGTACGACGTGGTCGGCGTGGAGCTGGGCGGCGCGCTGAAGAACATCTACGCCATCGCGGCGGGCATCGTGGATGGCTGCGGCATGGGCGACAATTCGAAGGCCGCCATGATGACGCGCGCCATCGCCGAGATGTCCCGCCTGGGCAAGGTCCTCGGCGGCAAGAAGGAGACGTTCAGCGGTCTGAGCGGCGTCGGCGACCTGATCGTGACCTGCACCAGCAAGCACAGCCGCAACCGGTTCGTCGGCGAGGAGCTGGGCAAGGGCCGCAAACTCGACGAGATCATCAAGTCCATGAATATGGTCGTGGCCGAGGGCGTGAAGACCTGCGAGGCCGCCTACGCGCTCTCCGAACGCTGGAACGTCGACACGCCGCTGATCCACGGCATCTACGCCGCGATCCACGACGGCCGCGACGCGCGCGAAGTCGTCCGCGAGCTCATGACCCGCAAGGCGAAAAACGAGGAGGAATGAGGCGGACAATCCGCGCCTCTTCCCGACCGGGGCAGCGTCGGACTATGCCGCCCCCCCCGGAAAGCCCCCCAAAATAGGTCTTATAAGACCTATAGGTCTTATTTTTCAGCGGGTTCCGCTTGTCTGACGGCCTTCCCCCGACAAAAAGAATCCCCGGCTCCGAACTTGTCGGAACCGGGGCGAATCATGCGATTCGTGGAGGCAAGGGCCTCTTACTTGTTGAACGTGTCGTCGATGGCTTTGCCGACGGCGTCGTTGGTGTCCTTGGCGGCCTCTTCGGCCTTCTTGGTGAACTTGTTGACGCCGGATTCGGTCTTGTCGATCGCCTTGTCGAGCTTTTCGCCGGCGGTTTCCTTCTTCTCGCAGGAGGTGAAGGTCAGTGCTGCGGCGGCTGCGGCGAGGACGGTGAGCGTGAAGAGCATTTTTTTCATGGTAATGTGCCTTTCAGTTGATTGTTGAATATGTGGGAGAAAGCCGGATCGGAAAAACGCGGTCACTCGGCTTTCTTTTTGGGCTTGATCGTGAGGATGAATCCGAGGGCGAGGCTGAGGAACGCGCTCATGAGGACCTGGTAGTTGGCGGGGAGCGAGAACGTGATCGTGTGCGCCGGGATCCAGAAGACGACGATGGTCTTCAGCAGGTAGGAGCCCCAGAGGTGCTTGTCGATGCCTTCGAGGAACTCCGCGCCACCGAGGAAGCGCTTCTTCGTGATGCAGGTGTTCCAGTAATCGTGGCTGAGCATCATCGGGAAGCAGAAGATGAGGTTCGCCCACAGGGAGGTGGAGAAGCCCTGCCAGATCTTCTGCACGGTGTCGTTTTCGAACGTGAGCGGCCAGACCGGGGTGCCCATGATCGCGTGGATGCCTTTGCCGAAGATCGCGAACGCGATGGTGAAGAGCATGCCGTACACGCCCCAGACGATGAACTTCGCGATCAGGTCGGGGGTCTTCCAGCTGCCGGTCTTGCCGCGCACCTTGATCATTTCACCGAGCGTGGCGAGCAGGCCGACCTTCAGGAAGCCGGAGATATAGGGATAGTGGCCGACGACTTCGCCGAAGTTCTTGATGCCGTCCGTGGAGAAGCCCGCCCAGTAGAGGCCGTGTTTCGCGGATCCGGTCAGGGCGTTGAGGTCAATCTTCACCTCCGTGCCGTACGCGAGCGGGAAGAAGAAAACGAGGCAGACGAACGCTGCGAAGTAGACGACCGCGATGATGTCGCCGATTTTGAATTTCATGTTAATTGTTTCCTTGTGTGAGTGTTGAGGGGAACGATATATAATATAAAGATAGCATGTTTTTCCGCAAAAATCAAGTCCCACCGCCGAAAGATGCGGAAAAATGGACGGGAGGCAGAGCCTCCACTTGGGTAGTGCGCGGCTGACGCTCGCGCACACACGGAGTGTGCCGAACAGTGCGCGGCTGACGCTCGCGCACGGGAATGCGAACAGGCGATGCCGGGGGAAACTCGGAACGAGTTATTCGGATTCTTCCGCTTTGGGGACGGGAACGTCCAGCAGGGACTGGATGCATTGTTCGAGCGCGTCCATACTGTCGGCGGGATCGAAGACCTCGTCCGGCTGGAACCGCCGCACGACCTTGCCGTTGCGGTCAATGACGAATTTTGTGAAATACCATTTGATCTCGCCCGAGCCCGCCTTCAGGAACCTGTAAAGCGGGATCTCGTTTCCGGCGGTCACGTCGCACTTCTTCATCAGCGGGAACGACGCCCCGTAGAGCGTTTTGCGTGACGCATGAATCTCTTCGTCGCTGAGGGTCGTCCGAGGGGCAAACGTCCGACTCTCCGAGCGGAACGGTTCGCAGGGGAAGTCCAGGATCTCGAAGCCTTTCTCCCGGTATTTCCGGTACATCTCCTCAAGCCGGGCGTACTGCCTGGAGAAAAGATCGTCCGTGGAGGTGTTCACCACGAGTACGACCTTTCCTTTGAGATCGGCCGTCGGGAGGGTCTGCCCGTCCCATGTCTCGAGCTCGAAATCGTAAAATCGCGACGGCTCTTTCGGCGAACCGGAATCGTCTTCACTATTCCCGGCCGCGGCGCGGCGTTCTTCCTGTTCTTTCTGCCAGTGGATCTCCCGCCACTTTCGTTCCAGCTCCAGATACTCTTCCATGTCGCGTTTTTTCTTGTGGTCCGGCGCGCCGGGTATGGAAACGTGGATGTTGACGCCGTATCTCGAATCCGGGTCCACATAAACGATGCGCTGTCCATCCATCGGCGGATCATAGACCCAAATCTTCAGATCGAGGGGCTTTCTGTTCAGGACGACCGACTTCTTTTTCAGCTCGTACACCTCGCGGGCGATGTCGAACGCCTGCGCCTGATCGATCGAATTGAGTTCGATCCTGAGCTCGATCGTGTCGTCCGAAGGCAATCCGACCGTGCATTCCCGAATTTTGTACTTGCTTTCAAGCGGGTCGATGATATCGGCGCTGACCTGGTCGAGCATGCCGAACGAAACCGCTTCGAATTGAAGGCCGCGAATCATTCTGTAAAAAACGTAGGATGCGAACCCCGCATGCGCAAGCCCCACGCATGTAACGATCAGCAGCGCTCTCTTCGTGGATTTCCTGAGCTTCATTGTCCCTCGTTCCCTTCTGCGGCGCGGCGTTCTGCCATCTCTTTCTGCCGGATGATCTCAGACCATTTTTCGGCCAGCTCCCGGTACTCCTCATAATTCTTTTTTTTCTTGTGATTCGGCACGCCGGGCATATAAGTGCGGTGGGTGACGCCGTTTTTCGGATCGCGGACCCGTATTTCCAGTTCGAGTGGCTTTTTGTGCAGGACGGGCGACTTCCGTTTCAGGTCGTACACGTCCCCGGCGATGTCGAACGCCTGCTCTTCGGCTTCCGGATCGAGTTCGAGGCTGAGTTCGATCGTGTCGTCAGGGGGAAGTTCGACCGTGCATTTCACGATCTTGTACTTGCTTTTGATCGCATCGAGGATGTCGGCATCGATTTCGCGGTACATGCCGTATTTGACGGCGCCGAACCGAATCTGCCAAATATAGCTGTGGAGAACAAAAGCCATGAACGCCACAGCTCCGAGCACCACACATAAGACGATCCACTCGAATTTCGTGGGTTTGCTGAACTTCAGTTTCATCGGTCCGGCCTCATAAGAGTGAGCAATCAGAACAAATCGCTGTGCGACCCGGTTCGGAGCAACTCAAGAACAAGTGTCTCGTTCGAAATGGAGTAAATCAGTAGCCAGTCCGGCCGGATATGACACTCTCTGGCACCCTGATAGTTTCCAGACAATGCATGGTCATGATATTTACTGGGAAGCACATTGCCGGATGCAAGGATTTCAATGACCTCATGTACCTTGGAAACATCAAGTTTCCGTTTCACAAGGGTTTTATAGTCCTTTTGAAAACGGGCCGTATATTTTACTATGTACTTCACGAATTCAATGCCTCAATCAAGCTTTTCATATCCCGGTAGCCCGGTACGCTGGGATCATTGGCTATACGATATCCTTCCTCGATGGCATCCAGTGTTTCCTGATTGACGCGCGGAGTAGCCGTGATCTTGAAGGGAATCTCATGATCCCTGGCAATCCGTTTGAGATAAATCGTGATGGCGGTGGAAAGATTCATTCCCATATCTGCCAGACAGCTTTCGACCGCACTTTTTAATTCGGAGTCGACCCGAACACAAAGATTGGATGTACTCATATCTTCCTCCAGATGTTATATGTTTTGAATACAATATAATGCACTGTATCTGAAATGTCAAGCAAACAGCAAAAGAAAAATGAAATAACTCTCAGTCAGGAACGCGGAAAGGAAAAGATTGTGTGTTCAAATTTCCGCGCTGATGTTCCGCCCTTTGGAATCGCGCAGGAAGCACGCGGCGACTGCCGCCGGGACCGCGATCAGCAGATAGACGCCCAGCAGGATCCGGAATCCCGCCGGGGCCGCCTGAAGGGTGCCGTCCACGGCGAACCGGTCGAAGAGCCGGCCCGCGAGCTGGGCGATCGCGATGAGGAAGACGTTCGCGCAGAAATTGACGAACGCGATGGCGCTGGCGGCGAAGACGGGCGGGACGAATTCGCGGCAGGCGGTGATCTGAATGCCGGTGAAGCCGTAGCCCGTGCCGAGCAGGAGGAATCCGGTCCAGGCGGCGGCGAGGGCGGAGCGAGCGGGCAGGAACGTCCCGGCGAACAGCACGGCGGAGCCGATGGCGAGCAGGATGCAGCCGGCGGCCTGGAACAGCTTTCTGCGGTTACCGAGGAACAGGCTCACGGTCCCGGCGAAGATCATTTCGACCATGACGACGGTGTTCATGGTGCCGAGCGCCCCGGCTTCGGCGCCGCAGAGGTCGGAGAGGTATTTTTTGCCGATTCCGCTCAGGCAGGACCAGTAGAGCACGATCCCGGACGCGGCGCAGAAGAACACGCCGACGCACTGCGGTTTCTTCAGCTGGACCAGCAGCTGTCCCCAGGGGAACGGCTCGCGTTTTTTCGCCGGTGTGCCGGGGGCGCGTCGGGCGGTCCGGGCGGAACAGAGCAGGCAGACCGCGACGGCGACGCCGCACGCGGTCGTGAGGTGGTTGCACCAGCGCAGGATCAGCTGCCAGGGATGGTCCGCGGCGAGGGAAGCGAACGGGGAGGAGCCGAGGAGCGTGCCGCCGTAGCTGAAGACATAGAAGACGCCGATGAGGGCGGAGAAGTATTTGCGGTCGAACTCGGAGTCGAGGAATTTCAGGAGCGTGAGATAGCCGATGGTGCGGCCGCCGCCGTTCAGGAACGCCCCGGCGTAGACCCAGGCGGGTGCGGTGAACGTGTACAGGAGCCATTCGCCGAAGACCTGCAGCGCGATCCCGGCGAGGATCACGGGCCGCCAGCCGAAGCGGTCGGTCAGCACGCCGGAGATGCCCAGAAAGGCGATGCACCCGGCGACGCCCCAGCTGGAGATGGCGGACGTCTGCGCGGCGGTGAAGTCGAGCGATGCGCGGATCTGGTCGTAGACCATGCCCGGCACGCCGGCGCGCGTGGCGGCTCCGATGGCGTAGATGACGGCGGCGAAGAAGAACAGGAGCAAAGTCGGGAGGGGGATCTTTTTCATGGGGCGTTATGGAGACGTGTTGGAATCGTCATGAAAGAAAGCAAAAGACTATAATATAGCCTGCTCATGATAGAAACAAAAATAATCATTCGGCATAGTTTGATAAAGAAAAGTTATCGATATGCAGTGTATGCGCCAGGTCGATCAAACCGCATGGGAACCGCGCCCGGCGAGGGCGTCGGGGAAGGTCTCGCGGAGCACGCGCATCACGCCGTCGTCCTCGTTGGACGGTGCGCGGAACCGTGCGGCGGCGAGCAGATCGGGGTGTCCGTTCTCCATTCCGTAGCTCCAGCCGACCTGTTGGATCATTTCGAGGTCGTTCGGGTAGTCGCCGAACGCCATGCACTGATCGGGCGCAAGTCCGAGGCGTTTTTGCAGGAATTCGATTGCGATGCCCTTGTTCACGTCGGCGCGCATGATGTCGATCCAGCTCTGACCCGCCAGCGTGACTTTCAGACGGTCGCGGAACTGCACGAAATGCGGCTCACAGCGTTCGGCGGCGCTCACGGGGTCGAACACCGCCACCTTCACCACGGAGTCGCCCGCGGCCCTGACGGCGGCGAGCGGATCGTCCGTGAACGTGCGCTTTTTGTAGTAGATCGCGGTGTTTTCGCGTCCGACGGGATCGCACGCGCTGCTGATGTACGCCGACTTCACGCCGCACAGGACCGTGGTCGCGGGGATGCCGGATCCGGTACGGTAGAGCGTCGGCAGAATGTCGTCGGGCAGCGGACGGCAGAAGATGTTTTCCGCGCCATCGAACACGAGTCCGCCGTTCTCGGAGAAGAAAAAGAGCTTGTCCGCGATGCGTTCGAACATGGCGGCGAGGTTGAAATACTGGCGTCCGCTGGCGAGGACGAACCGCACGCCGCGCGGGTACAGCGCCTCCACCATGGGCACGAAATCGGGCGGGATCTCCTTTCGGTCGTTGAGCAGCGTGCCGTCCAAGTCGACGGCGATCAGGCGGATGTCGGGGCGCATGCGGACGGCTTATTCGGGTTCGATCATGTCGTCCGGGCGGAACTGCAGCGGGAGCATGTCCTGGCTCTGGATCCACGCCTTTACCGTGGGGGCGAGCAGGAAATCCTCCAGCGCCTGGTCTTTCGCGAACTTGTAGTCGCAGTACGGGCAGCGGGAGAACGACTCGACGTCCGGCTGGGCGAGCATTTCGCCGCAGACGGGGCATATCAGAAAACGCTGTTCGTCGTCGACGACCGGCGGGACCGGCGCGATCGGAACATGGATTGCAGGGGTGATCATCTTAGCTTTCATCCTTTCATTGAACCATCTCTTCTAGTGCGCAGCACCCCAAAGGGGTGACGAGTAGTGTCCGGCTTTCGCCCGGACACGGAAAACGTTGCACTCTGACTATCAATATAGCGCGCACACCGTTTTTTTCAACCCGTGCCCGCCGGATTTTCCGAAAAAACCCGGTGCGGACGCGGGAAACGCGCGCGGACGAAAGACGGCATCAATCCTTCTCCGGGCGGTTGCCGTAGGGGAAGAAGAAGATGCGGCCGCCGGTCTTGCCTTCCTCGACGGAGCGTTCGAAGAGGCCGCCGAGGAAGGACCACTCATGGAACCCGGGGGCGTCCTTCGTGGTGATGAAGGGGAAGATGAACTTGCGGGTGTTGAGGCCGTCGGTATCCATGTTGTAGAGGTATCCGAGGATGCTCCGGTGTTCTTTCACGCCGAGCTTCTGGCTGTTCGCGCCGAGGCCGAAGAGGACCTTGGTCTGGTAGTCGCCGGTCTCCTTGCACTCGAAGGACGAGGAGAAGATGCCGCCGCCGGTGTTGAAGCCGGAGATCGTGCGCGTCCAGATGTGTTCGGATGCGATCTCGCGGAGTTTGGCGCCGACGGATTCCAGCAGGCGCGCGCCGTCGTCGAACGGCTTCATGCCGGCTTCCGGCATGTGTTCAAGCACGTTCATCAGGGTGTGTTTGTACTGCATCAGCTCGGGATCGTTCTTGTCCTCGGGAAGCGCCAGCACGTCGGCGACGGTCATCTGTTCGAGCTCGGCGGCGGAGATCGCCGAAACATTGCGGACGTTATACAGATTGAACAGGCTGTAGTAGAGGCCGGCGAGCACGTCCGGCGTGCCGGGTTTCCACTGGAGAAACGTCTCGTCGGTGGAGTTGACCAGGAACAGCGCGTAGTGGTCGGTGCTGCCGCGGACCGGGAATCCGGTGTGGGACGCCTGAAGCGGATTGACGTGCGCGGAGAGGATGCGGAAGGGTTCGGGGACCGTCTCGTCGTGCTGCTGCGTCGCGCCGTAGTAGAGCAGGGGGGCGAGGATGCCGAGGGAGGAGCCTTCGGGATTGGAACTGCCGCCGGAGAGGAGCGGGAGCACGAACCACGATCTGGCGATCCTGGAAAGGTCGCCGTTGCGGTCGAGGCAGTCCTTGCTCCAGAAGAAGAACGGATAGAACCCGCTGGACGTGGAACGTTCGTCGCCTTCCCAGAAATAATCATTTTCCCAGCGGACGATGTTGTCGAGCATGGCCTGCGTGTCGGCGGCCGTGCGCGCGCCGTCGCGGTAGGTTGTGACGACGGACACGATGTCCTTGAACCTCGCATACCTCGTCAGCACGTTGTTGCAGGTGGCCGTGACCCGGAGATTCCAGAAATCGGCGAGCAGGGGATTGTCGTCCGCGGCGGGCGGATTGCGGAGGAGATTTGCGAAGCTGTTGAGCAGTTCGACATTGCCTTTCGTTCGCGGACGGGATTTGCTTTCGGTGCGGATAATCCCGAGCGTGGAGAGGACGTCCTCCGTGTATGCATGGCCGTTGGCGAGGCGGAAGTGTTCTTCGCTGGAGCTGTAGCCGAGGATGCCGAGCAGGATCCGCATGACGGACTCGCCCTCCTCGACGCTGGTGTAGGTGAGCGGGGTGATGACTTCGGTCGAGACGGGCATCGTCTTGCCGTCCTTCTCACGCACGGTCCGGTCGACGCCGAAGAGCGGGAAGAAGCCGTAGCGGGTCCGGACTGCCGTGCCGCCGGAAGCGTGCCTTTTCAGCTCGACGTCCATGAGGCGTTTCGCCGCGTCCTCCGCCTCCTGCGCGGTCATTTCGCCGGAAAGCGCGCGGTCCATGCCGCAGAGACGGAAGACATCCTCGTTCGGGATGCCTGCGACGATCTGCCTGAGCCCGCCCGTCTTGACGACGGTCACGGGTTTCGGCTCTCTGCCCGGCGCGGGCGAGAACGGCCCGTCGGCGACCGGCTGCGGGACCTCGATCCGGTTCGCGATGTACTTCTTCCCGACGTAATCCGTGTAGACGTCCTTGCTCCACTGTTCGCTTTCCTCGGAGCCGTCCTCCATGAGGGCTCGCCTCAGGAGCCGTTCGATGCTTTCCTCGATGTAGATCTGCGGCGTCCAGCTCTGCTCGTAAGAATACGGGACCTCGGTATCGCGGAACCAGTAGGGGAAGACGCCGAGGATGTTGGTGTAGCTGGAGGTCCGTTCGAATCCGTAGCTGTCGCGGCTGCGGTCGGAGCCGGAGGTGAACAGGATGTGCCAGAGCAGCCAGTTGGAAGTGGAGTCTTTGTCGCGGTCGAATCCGAAGAGGTAGAAGAGCAGGCGCAGGTCGCGTTCGCCTTCGTTCGAGCTGGTCCACTCGAAGAACGGATGCAGGGCGGTCGTGCCGACTTCCCACTTCGAGGCGATCTCGTCGTTCACTTTTGTCTGCGCTTCCTCGCTCGTGAGGTCGTCCTCCTTCATGCGCGCCTTCACATCGTCCATGTAGGAGGGCGAATAGCCCCAGCGCGGGATGTAGTCGTCGCGGTCGTGCGCCGCCTTGAACCGGTTGCCCTTCTTCTCGTGGTCGGCGTAGATGAGGTACCGGCGGCCGTGGACGGACGTGGTCGCGCGGTATTCGGGGTAATCGTAATCCTCGCGGAAATACGGGATGGACGTGAATTCGGAGCCGAAGCGGTCTTTCTCCCAGCTGTAGACGGGGAAGAGGTAGCTCCTGTTCGCCTCGCCCTGACTGCGCTCGACGCGGAAGAACGGGAAGAAGCCGTATTCGCGCTCATCCTCGTCGTACGCCCACCAGAGCGGGCCGACGTACTTCATGTCCTCGACGGCGGACGATCCGCGGAAGAACGGGAAGAACCCGTATGCGTTGCGGCCCCAGTAGCCGAGCAGCAGAATATTTCCTTCCGTCCAGGTCTCCTCCTCGCCGTTCATGCCCGTGGCGGAACGGTTGTTCCATTTCGCGAAGGGAAGGATGAGCCCGCCGTTCTTGTTGAACCAGGCGAACGGGAAAAGCCCGCGGCTCTGCGAGTTGTTTTTCCACCACCAGAGGAGAACATGGTTGAGGTCTTCGTCCTCCCTGTCGACCCTGTAGAACGGGAAGAAGCCGTGTTCGATCCAGTTTTCATCCCAGTAGCCGAGGAGAAGATACTGGCCCCTGACCCATTGGTCGCTCTCATCGCCGTACCCCGTGGTCATCCAGAAGAGCGGCGAAAGGAAGGCCTTGTTCTTCGCATAGAAATAAACGGGAATCAGTGCGGACCCCGCCCCGAATTCGTGCCAGTAAAGCGGGAAGACGCCGAACGAAGTCGTTCCTTCCTCTTTAAGACCCGCCTGTTTATTCTTTGCCGTTTCATCCTTCGATGGGTGTACCCACCAGACGGGGCCAACGAAATCGAGCCTGTCGCCGAAATAGCAGACCGGGATGACTCCGACGCGCCCTTCGTTGCCGAAGACCGGCCCGGCGAACCAGAAATCGCCTTCCTTCTTCCCGAAATGCATCAGCGGGAAGACGCCCCAGAAGTTTTTGGTCCAGTAGGAATTCAGCGCCCACCCTTTGCCGTCCCCGATGTGCATGACCGGGACGATGCCGAAGCAGTCCTCGTCCCAGTACGCGTTCAGCGCCCAGCCGTCGCCGTCGACGGTGTTCCACGAGGAGAGGGGGAACAGGATGGAGCAGTCGTTGCCCTCCTGGTTGAAGAACGGGCGGATCGCCATGCCGAAGTCGTCCCAGTCGATGAACGGCCACAGCACGCTGACGTAACGGCTGTTCACGGTGCAGAACGGCCAGATGTTGACCTGGCGGTCCTTCAGCCCGACGGGGGTGTGGAGATTGACGACGGCGTCATCGAATCTGCCGCCGGAAATGCGGCTGGCCTTCGGCGCGGAGTAGGAATCGGAATCCCAACCGATGCGGTTCATGCGTTCGCTGGAGGCGCAAGAAGAAACGAGCAGGGCCGCGAGAATTGCGAATGCGGAGAGGAGGGATGCTTTCAGGTGGCGCGGATTCATGGTGGAGCTTTCCGTTTGTATCAGATCAATGGGGTGGAGAGGATTCGGGTTTCGGTTAATATATCATATTGGAGCATCAATTTCAAATGATAACGGGCGATTTGTTCAGAAGGGCGGGGCGTCGAGGTCTTTCGAGAGGGAGCGGATGCGGTCGCGGAGCTGTGCGGCGCGCTCGAATTCGAGCGCCTGCGCGGCTTCGAGCATCTGGGATTCGAGTTCGAGCACGAGTTCGTCGATGCTGGCGGCCCCGGTCTGCTTCAGGATCTCCTCGGTCTCGCTGAGCTCGATAGACTGGCCCTTCATGCCGCGTCCCTTCCGGCCCTTCGCGGGACGCGTCTTCATGCCGGTGTTGTAGGGCGCGCCGGGTTCATGGAACGTGTAGGCTCGGCCGGAGTTCGAGGCGGCGGGCGCGGGGGTGGATTCGGGCTGGGTCGCGCCGATGATTTCGGCGATGGTCTCGCGCGGGGGCTTGATGATGGTGTGGGGGACGATGCCGTGTTCGGCGTTGTAGGCGTTCTGCTTGGCGCGGCGCGCCTCGGTGGTCTCGATGAGCGCCTTCATGCTGTCGGTCATGTTGTCGGCGTACAGGATCACCTTGCCGTCGGCGTTTCGCGCGGCGCGTCCGGCGACCTGGATGAGGGAACGGCGGGAACGCAGGAAGCCCTCCTTGTCGGCGTCGAGGATGGCGACGAGGCGGATCTCCGGGAGGTCGATGCCCTCACGGATGAGGTTGATTCCGACGATGCAGTCGAAGTCGCCGCGCCGGAGTTCGTTCAGGATCTTCACGCGTTCGATGGCGTCGATCTCGGAGTGCAGGTATTTCACGCGGATGCCGACGTCGGACAGATAGTCGGCGAGGCGTTCGGAGCTCTTCTTCGTGAGCGTGACGACGAGGGAACGCGCCCCGGCCGCCGCCGTGGCGCGGATTTCCGCGATCACGTCGTCGATCTGCGAACCGAGCGGACGCACCTCGACGGGCGGATCGAGCAGCCCGGTCGGGCGCACGACCAGTTCCACGACCGCGTCGCCGCACATTTTCATCTCGTAGTCGCCGGGGGTGGCGGAGACGTACACGGTGTCGCCGGTGAGGCCGAGGAATTCGTCGAAGGTGAGCGGGCGGTTGTCGAGCGCGGAGGGCAGGCGGAACCCGTAGTCGACGAGCGTCTGCTTGCGGCTGCGGTCGGCCTTGTACATCGCCTGAAGCTGGGGGAGCGTCACGTGGGATTCGTCGATGAAGAGCAGGTAATCCTTCGGCATGAAGTCGACGAGGCAGAACGGGCGGGAGCCGGGGGCGCGGCCGGAGAGGTGGCGCGAGTAGTTTTCGATGCCGGGGCAGTAGCCGATCTCCTTCATCATCTCCACGTCGTAGTTCACGCGCTGGAAGAGGCGCTGCGCCTCGACGAGCTTGCCCTGTTCCTCGAAATTGTGGACGCAGGTCCGCATCTCCTCCAGGATGCCGTTCATGGCGGCGTCGATCTTCTCCTGCGGCAGCACGAAATGGCGGGCGGGGAAGATGAGCGCCTTGCGGCACTGGGCGATCACGTGGCCGGTCACGAGGTCGCGCCGGGAGATGGATTCGATGTTGTCGCCCCAGAACTCCACGCGCAGGAACTCCTCCTTCTGCGACAGGAAGACGTCCACGCAGTCGCCGCGCACGCGGAACTGGCCGCGTTCGGGCGCGACGTCGTTGCGTTCGTACTGGATGGCGACGAGCATGTGCAGGAAGAGGTCGCGGTCGAGCTCGTCCCCGGCGGCGAGGCGCAGGCTCATGGAGTCGTAGTCTTCGGGCGAGGTCAGGCCGTAGATGCAGGAGACGCTGGCGACGACGAGTGTGTCGCGGCGTTCGAGCAGGGACGCCGTGGCGCTGAGGCGGAGGCGCTCGATGTTGTCGTTGATGCTGGCGTCCTTCGCAATGTAGGTGTCAGTCTGCGGGATGTAGGATTCGGGCAGATAGTAGTCGTAGTAGCTGATGAAGTATTCGACGGCGTTGGTCGGGAAGAACGCCTTGAACTCGCTGTAGAGCTGGGCGGCGAGCGTCTTGTTATGGGAGAGGACGAGCGCAGGGCGGTTCAGTTCGGATTCGAGGAGTTTCGCGAGCGTGAATGTCTTGCCGCTGCCCGTGACGCCGAGGAGCGTCTGATGCCGGATGCCGCGGTCGAGGTTTTCCTTCAGCTGGCGGATGGCGTCGGCCTGGTCGCCCGCTGGTTCATAGTCGGAGACCACGCGGAATAGTTCGCCGGAGTCCTGGATCATGGCGTTACCTCAGACCTGTTTGCCCTGCATGGCGCTTTCGAGGAGTCTGCACGCGGACTGGTAACGGCAGGTGCGGCAGGCGTCGCGGTTTTCGCACGGGGGGAAGTCCTCCGGGTGGGCGAGACCGTCCTTGTCGATGAGCGCGAGCATCTCTCCGCTGCTCTTGTCGATCAGGGACTCGATGTCGGGCTCGAAGAGGTTGTAGACCACGCTGGAGAGTTCCTGCGAGAAGGTGAACGTGGTGATGCTGACGGGGAATCCGGGGTAGCGGTTGGCGCAGTAGAGGGCGAAAAGCGAGTTCAGGCGTCCGATGCGCGCGAAGAAGTCGCTGGTGTTTTCGCCGCCGGTGAGGCGGACCTCCGCGTTGATGGCGGACGCCGCGCCCTCGTGGAAGTAGATGAGGCCGGGGACGAGCCAGATGGGGAAGCCCTTGTAATCGACGCTGATGAAGACGTCGTCGGTGCGGAGGTCGACGAAACTGATGTTCGCGAGATCGGCGATGATGTCGGAGCGGGAGAGCATGGCGTAGGCGTCGCCGAGAATGGAGACGGCCATTTCGGTAAGCTTGTCGACGTCGGCGAAATCGCCGATCCCGAGGTGGTATTCCAGGATCGCGGGGCGTTTCGCGTCGTAGAGGTATTCGCGGTTCTTCAGGCTGAGCTGCAGGTCCGCCGTGGCCTTGCCGATCTGGCGCAGCAGGTAGAACCCGAAGCCGCGGCGTTTGTGTCCGGGCGAACCGGCGCTCATCTTGGCGAACGCCTCGCGGATGGAGTCGCGGAGCGTGCGCGAGAGCCAGGTGTCGAACGGCATCAGGTATTTGCTGAAATACGCTTCGCGGGCGAGCGTGTGGGAATAGGCGTCCCACCCGCCCTGCGCGAGGTAGTACCGGATGAAATACGCCCGGCGGCAGAACCGGAAGAGGTAGTACCTGGCGAGGGACCAGGAGAACTCTTCCGTCCGGATCGGCGGAAGCGGCCCGGCGGCGTTGCTGACTTCCCGTTCAAAATCTCTCATGGCGCACGCGAAAGACGGAGGAGATCAGAGACCCGTGGCGAGGTAGTAGGGGCAGCCGGCCTTCGGGAGGACGACGTTCGTGCCGGAGAGGAGCGAGTTGAACGTGACGGGCTGCGCCTTCACGCCGAACATGCCGAGGAGGTCGGCGAGGGAGGTGCTGGTCTTGAAGCGTTCGATGCGGCAGTTGTCGCGGGTGAGTCCGGCGAGTTCGAGCGCGGCGTCCTCGGCGGTCGAGAAGTAGCCGATCTGGTCGACGAGGCCGTTCGCGAGCGCCTGTTCGCCGTCGAAGACGCGGCCGTCGCCGAGTTCGCCCTGGGTGATCTTCTCAAGCGGGATGTTCCGGGCTTCGGAGACGATCCCGGCGAATTCCTTGTAGGCGTCCATGACGAGCGCCTGGACGACCTTCGCTTCTTCCTCTGTGGTCGGGAGGGCAGGATTGAGCATGGCTTTCATCTTGCCGGAGGTGTAGAACTCGGGCTTGACCTTGGCCCAGTCGAGCAGGCCGGAGACGTCCACGGTGGAGATGATCACGCCGATGCTGCCGGTCATGGTGAACTTGTTCGCGACGATCTTGTTCGCGCCGCAGGCCACATAGTAGCCGCCGCTGGCCGCCATCGTGTTCATCATGGCGACGACGGGCTTGCCGCAGAGTTTGAGCTCATGGTAGATCTCGTCGGAGGCGGTGACTTCGCCGCCGGGGGTGTCGAGGTCGACGATGATCGCCTTCACGGTCTCGTCGTCCTTCGCGGCGCGGATGAGTTTGACGATCTGTTTTGAGTTTGCGACGACTTCGCCGAAGGACTCGCCTTCGCTTGCGATCGCGCCCTTCACGTCGATAACGGCGATCCGGTTTTCGGCGTTCTCATTGCCGCTGATGAATTCGGTCGTGTATTCGGCCGAACCGGACTTGAGCGCAGTACCGCTTTCGCTGATTGCGCCTGCGACGACGCCGATCAGCGCGAAGAGGGCGATGAATCCGAGGAAGCAGACGACAACGAAGACGCCGACCGCGATCAGGCAGCCGCGGAAAAAACCGCCGGAAGAATTGGAGCTCATGGATAGTTTCCTTTCAGGTTGTTTTGTTTAATATGTTTGAGATTTGTTGTTGTATCAGGTTGTACAGGGAGTGGCGGGGTCGATCCGCATTTCATTTTTGATGCGAAGTGCTTCCGCCCGGTCGAATTCCGCGGCGTACTGCGTGAGGCAGCTCGCGCATGCGGCGGCGAGTCCGGCGGTGAAGGCTTCAACGGAGGTTGCGCCCGAGAGAAGCTCGGAGAGCATGACACCGGAGCAGACATCGCCCGCGCCAAGCGGATTGCATACGCAGGAGATCGGGGGGATGGAAATATGGTGAACGACGCCCTGCCGGGCGATGAAGGCTTTGTCCGGGCCGTCCGTGATGGCGGCGCATCGAAGCGGGAAACGGTTCAGCAGTTCGAGCGCGGCGGCTTCGGGATCGGAAGCGCCGGTCACGGTCAGGAGTTCGCCGCTGTTGATCTTCAGATACTGGACTCCGGCGGCGAGCGTTTCGTCGAAATGCGCCACAGAATCCATCAGGACAGATTTGTTCAGGCGGACCGCCTCTTTTACGAGCGTGGCATAGAAACCGTCCAGCGGACCGTTCGGGAGCGTGCCGCAGAGCGCCAGCGCATCGGCGTCCGGGAGAGCCGAAAGGATCTGTTTTTTCAGGAAATCCACATCATCCGGCGTGATGGAAGGCGACGGTTCGATCAGCTCGGTCATGCAGGCGTTTTTTTTGCACAGGACCGTTGTGCAGCAGCGTGTTTCGTCCCCGATCTCCCGGCTGACGAATTCAATGCCTTCCCGACGGAGCCAGGCTTCGAGGTTCCGTCCGTTCGTGCCGCCGGAGAACTGGAACACGACCGGAACGGCGGTTCCCCAGGTCCGGACGGCGCGGGCGAAGTTCACGCCCTTGCCGGAGGCGCGGCAGTCGCGTTCCAGCGCTCGGTTGACCTCGCGCGGACGGAACTCCTCGAAGACGAGCGTCTTTTGCCAGGCGGGATTCGGTCCGCAGACGAGAATGCGCGGGAGTTTCTTTCGCGCGGATTCGTTCAGGTTCATGGTTGCGGTTCCTCCCCGGCGGCGGTTTCATCGGATCCGGGCGCGGCGTTCCCGAATGTGTCCATATCCGGATGCGCGCGACGCATTTTTTCAAGTTCAAGATTGAGCATCTTCCGTTCGCGTTCGATCTGGGATTCCGGTGCGAGCGGCCCGATGTCGGTGCTGTAGACATTGATCGCGCCGTCGATATTTCCTGCTTCAATGAGCTGGGCGGCTTTTTCGTTCAGCGAATTCATGAGGTCCGCAACAGCCGCATTGGAAGCCGTTTTGAGTTTGGAAATGAGGTCCAGCGCTTCCATCTGGTATTCCTCGGACGAAGTGAAGGTCTCCAGGTCTTCGATGGCCTTTTTGAATCCGAAGCGGTCCGTCATAGCCTGAGCCGCCGCTTTCCTGGTTTCCTCGAACAGTCCGGACGCATGCGCGTTGGCGTTCTCTCCGCCGATCAGAATCTCGGCGTCAAGCTCTTTTGAGGACGGCCGGCCGGGCAGAACGGACGGCTCCGTCCGGGACGTGGATGTTTTCGATCCGGGTACGGATTCCGCGGCCGAACCGGCGGCCGGCTGCGGCTGTATGATCTGCTGTCCCGGCCGTTCCTTCAGAATCAGCAGTCCGGCGCTTGCGAGGACCAGCAGAACAAGCAGAGTGGCCATAAACGGAAGCAGCAGGGAACGCTTTTCCCCGGCCGGATGGATGATCGGCGCGGGTATTCCGACGAAAGGAATGGCGCCGCATGTCGTCGAGGGAAGCGGCGTACCCGAGAGGAATGCCTCCAGATCGGCGAGCAGTTCTTCCGGCGTGCTGTAACGGTCCTCGGGGCGTTTCTGGATGCAGTGCATGACGATGTAGTCGAAGTCGATGGGGATGCCGTGCATGTATGTGCTGGGAACGAGCGGTTCGACGGAGATGTGCATGTGGCGGAGTTCGGAACGTGTCTGCGTTTCGAAGGGGAGGCGCCCGGTCGCGAGCTGGTACAGCGTCACGCCAAGCGAGTAGATGTCCGAACGGATGTCGCAGGATTCGGAGTCGATATACTGTTCCGGGGACATGTATTCGAGCGTGCCGAAGCTCGATTTGCGGACTGATTTCGCCGGATCGTTTTCGTCCAGAACGAGCGCGCTGTTTCCGGCCGCCGTTGAATTGTCGAGTTTCGCAAGTCCGAGATCCGTAAGCTTGTACTGCCCCTCGGCGGAGAGCATGATGTTGTCCGGCTTGATGTCGCGGTGGACGATGCCGAGCCCCGCGGTCACGACAAGCGCGCGGCAGATGTCCAAGCCGATCCCGGCCGCCTCCTTCGCGGAGAAGAATCCGTTTTTCTGGAGGCTGTCCGCGAGTGTGCCGCCGGGAAGAAACTCCATGACAAGGTACGGTACGCCGTTCGTGTCTCTGCCCGTCTCGTGGACTTTGACGATGTTCGGATGGACTGCCTTCGCGTAAGCCTTGATGGCATGCAGGAACATTTCGCGGGTCGGCCTGTCCGAGGCGTACTCGGGGAGGAGCGTCTTGATCGCGACGGGGATGCCGAGGTCCGGGTGGATGCCCTCGTAAACACAGTTCAGCGCGCCGCGTCCGAGGTAGCGGACGACGGTGTAGCGGCCGATGGACTCCGGCGGCGGGAGGTCGGGCAGGGAAAACTCCTCCACGACGGTCGAATCATCGATCCGGAATGTCGCCTTGCAGGCGCAGACGGCGATCCGGCCATGGTTGGCATGGGGGATCTCGCTGATTCTCTGGCACTGCGGACAACGTATTTTCATGGCTGGACTGGACGGCGGGATTTTTATTTTTTGGAACGAGCGGTTTTCAGGGAGTTTTCAATGAATCCGATGACGTTTGCCGCGGCTTTCGGCTGGGCCATGGCGAGCGCGCCTTTGCCCGCTTCGCGGAATTTGTCTGGATCATCCAGGAACTCGGAGAGAATGCCGCGGAACAGAGACGGGGAACACTCGTCGTTCGGTACGATCCGGGCGGCTCCGGTCTGTGCCAGCAGACGCGCGTTGTCATCCTGGTGGCCCTCGGCGGCGTAAGGATACGGGATCAGCACGGCATAGCGGCCGAAAATGGCGAGTTCGGAGACGGTGCTTCCTCCGGCCCGGCAGACCACGAGGTCCGCCGCCGTGTAGAGGTTCTGCATGTCCGAGGCGGATTCGAGCGTGAGCGCGTTGACGCCGCACACGGAGTATTTGTCATGGATCGCATCGTACTTGCCGGGCCCGGAGAGGTGGATGACCTGAAGCGACTTCGCGCCGGGATGGTCGATCGGGATCGTGAAATTCTCGTTGATGGCCGCCGCGCCAAGCGAGCCGCCGAAGACCAGGACGACCGGTCGGTCGGGCGAGAAAGATGTGCCGCGCGTGGCGTTGATGCGGGCGATCGCCTCTTCTCTGGACGCCGGGACGTCCTCCAGAAGCGCCTTGCGGAGCGGAAGCCCGGTCACCGCGGAGGGGCAGTGCAGGGTGTCGGCGTTGACGGCGGGGAAGGAGAGGGCGATGCCGGAGGCGATGCGGCTGAAGACCCGGTTGGATTTGCCGATGCGGGCGTTGCCGTCGTGCAGGAAGAGCGGGACGCCTGTGCGCCAGGCGGCGACGGAGGCCGGGATGGAGGGGAACGCGCCCATGGAGAGAACGGCGTCCGGCTTGAACTCGCGGAAGATGGCTTTCGCCTCGCGGACGCCCTTCATCTGCTGCGAGAGGAATTGAAGCGCGCCGGACGGACTCTTGGAAAGCGGCGCGCAGGAAACGCGCCGGAATTCGATGCCGTTCTTTTCGGCGGTCTTCGACTGTTCCTCGAAGTGTTTGCCGCCGAGTATGAGCAGAGGCTTGCCGCCCGCGTCGCGGAATGCGCATGCCGTGCTCAGGCCGGGGTTGAAGTGTCCGCCCGTGCCGCCGCAGCTGATGATAAGTCGGTTCAGTTCCTGCATGGTTTGTCCCTTCAAGATGATTGCTGCGCGTCCCCGGTTGCGGGAGGACGGCTGAAATGGAGTCGTTTCCCGGCCCAGGCCAGCAGTTTGTCCTGGTAGTCCGGGATGGCGGAGTCGATCGCCACGCTCGCGACGCATGCCGCCGCAATGAGGCAGGCGAGCAGATTGCTGCCGCCGTAGCTGATCATGGGGGCGGGCATGCCCTTGGTCGGGAAGGCCGCCGTGATGACGCCGATGTTGATCAGCGCCTGCATGCCGATGAAGATGCTCATGCCGAACGCGATCAGCATGCCCTGACGGGTGCGCGCCTTCACGCTGATGCGAAGCCCGACGAAGACGAGGATCAGGTACGCGACGATCACGGTCAGGAGCGTGATGAACCCAAGTTCCTCGCCCACGATGGACAGGATGAAGTCGGTGTGGTTTTCCGGGAGGTACATCAGCTTCAGGCGGCTTTCGGTGAATCCGACTCCGGTCCAGCCGCCGGACCCGAGCGCCAGCAGGGAATTCCACAGCTGGTAGCCGGAGGTCATCTTGTACGATTCGGCGTCCATGAACACCGTGAGGCGGCTCCAGCGCATGGCATCGAATTTCTGGATGACAAGGACCGCCGTCGGAGGCAGGACCAGCGCGAACGGCAGGATGTACCGCAGGCGCATCCCCGCCACGAACAGCATCAGCAGGTACAGCGAACCGAGCAGGACGGTCGTGCCGAGGTCTTCACCCGCGAGCACCAGCAGAATGGTCGGACCGACCCAGATCCCGCTCGGGACCATGACTTTCCAGAAGGGTTCGCTTTCCAGTGCGCGCGTGCGCGAAGCCAGGAACTTCGCCATGAAGAGCGTGATGATGACTTTTCCCAGCTCGGACGGCTGAAGCGTGAAGCCCGCGAGCTGAATCCAGCGCCGTGCGCCGTTGATCGGCTTGCAGAAAAGCGCCCAAACCAGAAGCACGTCCAGCACGAGGATCATGACCGGACTCCAGTCGGAGAGGCGTTTGCTGCCGAGCATGACCGTGCCTGCGCCCGCGACAAGGCCGATGATCATCCACACCAGCTGTTTCGTGAAGTAGGAGCTGCCCTGCATGACGAACGAGGTGGAATACAGCATGATAAGGCCGAAAAGCGTGATCATGAACGCGAACAGAATAAAAACGGCGAGCTCGGGCATGGCCGGTTTTTTCGGCGGTTCGATGGGCTGCGAGTCGAGCTGCGGCTTGATGGGCTGACGGATTTTCATGTGCTATCTAAATACCACGCGTGAAGAGGTCGGAAAAAAGCGGATATGATAACCTAATCCATTTTTGCCGCAGTACAACCCGAAAACCGACTTTTTTTATAAAAAATTTATAAAAAACTTAAAATTCTTTTCCGGAATCCGGCTCCTTTGCTTGAAAACCGGCCTCCGAAGGGCCATATTATTACCATGTCCTTCACGGTTTTCCGTGTCATTCCCTGCAAAAACAACCTCGTTTGCCGATGAGACCGACCGTTTTTCTTTTCCTCTTCTGCCTGATGCTCTGTTCCGGAGCCGTGTCCTGCCGTTCCACCGGTGATGCGGACGCCGAAACGGTCGTCATGTCGGAAGTCATGGAGATCAGGGACAGTGTCCTGGATGTGCCGTGCATGCTGGTGACGGCGGATACGCTCGAAACGCTCCCGGAAGCGGTCAGAGACGAGGCAGAAGAATACTGCGGCAAACCGGGCATCGTTGTGGTCGCGTCAAGCCTGCGTCCGCGTTATTTCCGGCTGATCCGCCGTCAGGAATGTCTGCTGCTCGGAAGCGTCGAGATCCAGTCTGCGCAGAAGATCGTATATCTGAGCGTGATATCCGGTCTCGGCGAGGACGCGGACCCCATACGGAACATCAGGATCGAGAATCCCGATTCCCTCGAACCGTGGAATCTGGGCGTTTTCATGAAGCGATACCCCGAACTCTCCGACCGTATCTCTGAATTGCCGCCCGACGACGGACGGCTTGATTCTCTCAGAGTTGCCGCCCGCGAGCTGCTGAGCCGCGGATCGTCGCGCGTCATGCTGGAACGGCATTCCCGGACGAAGGATCCCGCCGCGATCGGGGCCTCGGTTCAGGCGGAACAGGAACAGATCGGCGTGATCGAAGAGATCCTGAACTCGAAATAAGCGTCGCTTGAGGGTTAAAAAAAAACGCACGGCTGTTTGTCTGGCAAACAACTGTGCGTTATTTTTTTGAAGTGGAAAAAGCTCAGGACGGCATCGTGGAAGATTCAGCCGAGCCTGCAGAGCCGGAGCCCGTCGTGTCCGATGGGGACAACGCGGCAACTGTCAGGCATGCCGCAGCGCGGGCGTCCGGGCAGTCCAGCAGCCGGAACGACTCCGGGATGAACACGATGTCGCCCGACTGGAGTCCTTCGGCGGGGAACATCTCCTGCAGCGTGTCGAAACGTCCGAGCGCGGCAGCCGTGCGGGCGTCGTTGGTCCCGGCCAGCACGTCGATCAGGATCAGGTGAAACTGCTGGCGGCGCGTGAGCGTACTGTCCGTGTAAACGCCATCTCCCGCGAGGATGAGCACGCAGGGCGGCCGAAGTCCGGCGGGCAGGGACCTTGTCTGAACCGCGGTCTCCGGCGTGGCGGCGGTCACGAATCCGGCCGAGGGAAACGTGGCGGAAACGAGCGTTTTCAGCGCGTTCGCGACAGTGAGCGTGGCGGCGGTCATGGACGTACCTCGGAAGCGGCTTCGGCACGTTTCAGCGAGATCCCGAACCGAGCGGATATTTCTTCGGGATCGGCGTCGAGACCGGCACGGTGAAGCGTTTCGACGATGCCCGCGAAGACGGCGCGGTCTTCCTGCGCGGAATTGCGGAAGCGCAGGACCGGGACGGCCGCCGCGTCGCCGAAATTGAACTTGGTCCACGGAACGGCGAGCTGAGACCTGACGGTCGATTCGATCGCGCGCGCGTCGGCCTCCAGCAGGTCTCCCCGGACGCGCGACTGAGCGTCGCCGCCGGAAAGACCGCCGGATTCGGACGAGCTGGCGAGCTGGCCCAGGATGACTTTCGTGATCGCTTTCGAGGTGTACTCCAGGAGCTTGAAATAGACTTCGCCGCCCGCGTTCGACGCCTGCAGGAGTTCCAGTTCGGTCGACTTCGTGAACACGCCGCCGCCGTTCGGGCCGAAGCTCCGGATCAGGTTCCGCATCACGCCCCGTTCGTTTTCCCACGCGCTGCGGTCGACCTTCGCCACCACGAACGGCATGCCGTAGCGTTCGACGAACGACACGAGATCCTTCACCGGATAGTTCTGGAATACGTGCAGCCAGATCAGCGTGCGGATGAGTCCGGAGCGCGCGGGATCGCCCGCTCCTCCATGCGTGTGGACGATGAACTTCGCCGGAGGCAGGGGGACGCCCGTGTGATTGTCGTCCGTCACGAGCAGCGGCGTTTCCGAGCCGCGGAACGTGAAATGCCAGGCGCCTACGGGCCGGAATCCTGCAAGCGAGCCGCCCGCTCCCCACACGATCTCGGCGGCGGACAGGGGCGCGATGACCGCGTCCATCAGATGGCCGGTGAGTTCATGAAACGACGCGAGCCCGGATTCGCCGCCGGATTCTTTCAGGGCGGCTTTGAACGCTTTCGCGGCGTCTTTCGAGGCCGGACGGTCGTCGCCGGGTTCCACGCCCCAGTCGAGGCCGGTCAGCGCGCTTTTCCGTACCTGCATTGCCAGGATGACTTCCCAGTTGCGTTCCTGGATTTCGCGGGCGGCGACGGCAAGTTCCGCGATGTCGCCCTCGTTCGCGGCTTCCAGAATGCGCGAGACGTTCACGGGCGTGTATTCGGAGGTCTGGAGCCAGCGGGAACGGTCGCCGGGTTCGGCGGCGATCCAGCGGCCCGGTACGGGCATGCCGCCGCTCCGGGCGGCGGTCCGGTCGGAATGATTCAGTTTCATGTTCTGATTCCTTATGGGTTGAGGTTGATGAAGCATCGTTACGGTTTGATGCCGAGGATCGAGGACAGCCGGTCGGCGACCTCGGCCCCGTCCACTCGGGACCATTCATCCCGGCGGCGGTCGAGCAGTTCGTTGTACTGCATCCGTGCGCGTTCGAGCGCTTCGCGCAGGCGGACGTTTTCTTCGGACAGCGCGGCGACGCGTTTCCGCAGGACGGTGTTCTGTCCGTCCGAAACGGATTTCGAAAGCGTCACGGCCGAGCGTACGAGCCGTTCGATCGTCTTCGGGTCGTCGGTCGTGGCGTCGGTACATTCGCGGACGAGCTTCAGCAGATCGATCTTGAGTTCCTCTGCGATAGCGCTCGTCGCCTCGCAGTCGCGGAGCAGCGCGGCGGACAGACGCACTTCCTCGTAGGCCAGATGCACCTTCTCCCGTTCCTCGGCGATGGTCTTGAACTCGCGCGTGGTCTTGAACCGTGTAACAGCCGCGGCGGTCAGGGCCAATCCGAGCGCGTTCAGGGTTCCCGCGACTTCGGGATTATCGAGTACGGCCTGACTTGTCGCACCCTCCAGAAGCAGGCATGCGATCCGGTAACGGAGCCGGAACGGGAGGCGTCCGAACTGGGAAGGCGGTTTCGTTTTCTTGTTCTTTTGGGGCAAGCCCATGGTCCCTCCTTTTTTTGAGCTGATCTCTCAAAAAAGGGACCGAACTGGGAAAAAACGGACGCGTGATTTGTATTATACGATTATGAATCAATCGATTATGATTGACATATTCCGTCCGTGTTTTTGAAAAAAAGACATAAAAAAAACCGGGCGGACCTTTGCGGCCCGTCCGGATCGGGATCGTCAGAAAACACGGAGGATTACTTCTTGTACTCCTTGGCGAAAACGATGCTGGTGACTTTGTCCTTCGCCTTGTCGTAGTAGAAGATGAGCGTGCCGGCGACGTTCTGTCCCTTCCAGTTGAACGTGTAGGGGAGCACGGTCTTGCCCTTCTCGTCCTTCGTGAGCTTGATGCGGGAGAAGACATACGGGAGGTTGTCGGCGGTGACGGCGTTCTCGAATGCTTCCGCTTTCGCATTGGCTTCCTTCAGCGCGGAAGCGGCCTGGTCGCGGGCCTCCTGGAGTTCGTCGCGGTTGTCGTCGTCCGCATTCTTCAGTTCGGCCACGGCTTTATTGAACGCCTTTTCGGCATCCTTTACGGCGGCCTGGGCCGCTTCGACCTCGTCGGCGTCGGCGATCTGCTGCGGCTGGGTCTTGCCTGTGAAAATGTTGGCAAACGCGGCGGCGTTCGCACCGCGTTCTTCCGCGGCGGGGCCGTACTGCTCGGTGAGGGAATCCTTGAAGCGGATGAAATCCTGTCTGGAGCAGTCCTTCATCAGGTAGACGACCTTGGAGAGGCTGTTGGAGACGTACACGAGGTCGATGCTGCTGGGCTCGCCGGCGATGCCGACATCCAGTCCTTCGGGCGGGAAGTTGATGACGTCACGACCGAGAGCCGGTGTGATGTGCGGGAATTCGGGTTCGTGCCAGAGCGCATAGCGGGTGTCGGCGATATTGAATCCCCAGCAGGCCTTCTTGTAGCCGCAGTCGGCGTCGATGCCGGCATAGTTCTCGTTCGCGTCCTTCTGCTGGTTTTCCGCCTTGGCGATGACGGCTTCGTATTTCGCCTGGGATTCCGCGTTGTCCGCGAGCTTGATCGCATCGTTGACCGGGATGACCGCGGCGGTCTGCGCGGCATCGGGCTTCGTGCCGTTATCGGGGGTGTCCGTGATGGGAGTGCTCTGTCCGTTGTTGTCCTCGAAATCGTCAAAATCGTCGTCGGGTCTGGTCTGGGCGGTCGTTCTCGGCTTCGGCTGTCTCGCCTTGTCCTTCAGGATGCGGTCGATGTAGTTCTTCGAGATCACCTGCGCGGTGGCCCACTCGCCCGTCTGCGGATCGTAGATGTAGCCCGCGGTCTCGTTGCGTTTGAAGATCTCGCCTTTGAGCTTGTCGTAGATGGAATTGAGCTTGTCGTTCTTTTCGCGGGCGATCATCTGGAGACGTTTTTCGACGAACTGGGTGCGCATGTATTTGTTCCTCTGCGGATCGAACTTTGCGCGGGTCTCGTCGTTGAGGTCGACGAGGTTGATGATCTTGTCCTCGACCGTGATGGCTTTGTCGCCGACGCGGTAAAGCGTGCCTTTGACGGAGAAGTGCTTCGGGCCCATATTGTAGTTCACGACGACCTTGTCGCCGACCTTGTAAAGGGGAATCTCCTTCTCCGCATCGGCGTTCAGGAGTTCGCGCGTTTTCTTGTCGTCAACGCCGAATTCCTGATCGACAACGTCTTTTGCCCGTTTGTTCAGCTCCTGCAGGTCGGGATTTTCGAGGGGTACGGACGGAACGAGCGTCATGTGCTTCTCGATATCCGCGTTGATGGCGCGGACGATGGCCGGATCGGAGAGGTCCTCGGAGGAGGCATAGCCGTCGATCGTGGTCTTGATGAGGTCGGTACGGTGGTTGGAAAGCTGGTATTTCGCGGCTTCAAGCGCGGCTTTCTCGTTTCTCACGGTGTTTTTCGCAGCGGAATTCGTCTTGTCGGCCGTCGCGGGGTTGGTCGTCCCGGCCGGATTGACTCTGCCCGGCGCGCCCGCCTGCTGCGGGAACCCGGGGGCGCGTCCCATTCCCTGGGGCATTCCCTGCGGGAAATTGCCTTGCGGCATCCCTTGCGGCATTCCCTGCGGGAAGTTGCCCTGGGCGGCCACGGGGACGGACAGCAGCATGCAGCCTGCGGCAAGCATGCTTCCAAAAACCCATGTAGTGTTCTTCATCGTCGTTATTCCTTATATGCGGTTCATGAATCGTGAGGATAATGCGTTTCCCGGGCATTTTTCCGAAAAAACACGGGAAACATTCATACTTTAACTTGATTCTTGCGAGTTTTCAAGCTATAATAGAAAAGTTTTGGCGTTTTTTTTGAAAAAAAAGCCTGTTTCCGCCTTTGTTTGACTTTTTCTGTCTAAAATAGGATGTTGCCGTGAGTGGTAAGACTTGTTTCGTCGCGACGCTGACGCCCGACCAGATGAACGCCCTCCGGGCCAATCTTGAAACGATCTCCGCGTGGGAGTTTTCCTCCGGGCCGTACATGTTCTTCAAGGCAGCCCGGGAGAAAACGCAGGTGGCGGCGTACCGGTCCGGCAAGCTAGTGGTGCAGGGGGCCGGCACGCAGGATTTCGTCGAATTCGTGCTGGAACCTCTGATCGGACTGACGCAGGACGAATCGGAACCGCCGCCACTGCTGGAGTTCAAGGATCCGCATGCGGGCATCGACGAGAGCGGCAAGGGGGATTTCTTCGGGCCGCTGGTCGTGGCGTGCGTGTTCGTGGCGGACCGCGAGACGGCGGACGCTCTGGCGAAAGAAGGCGTGCGGGACTCCAAGTCCATCAAGGACGACACGAAGATCGCCGCGCTTGCCGGGAAGGTCAAGACCGCGGTTCACGGCAAGTTCGGCGTCGTGGTCATCGGCCCGGAGGCGTACAACCGTACCTACGAGTCCATCGGCAACCTCAACCGATTCCTTGCCTGGGGGCATGCCCGCGCCCTCGAAAACATGCTGAAATTCGCGCCGGAATGCCGTCATGTGATCTCCGACCAGTTCGGCGACAAGCGTCTCGTTGAAAATGCCCTCCTCAAAAACGGCCGCGCGGTCCGGCTGGAACAGTTCCCGAGGGGCGAACGTGACGTCGCTGTCGCGGCGGCCTCCATTCTGGCGCGTGCGGAGTTCGTGCGGCGTCTGGCGAAACTCGAAGAGGAGGCCGGATGTCCGTTGCCGAAGGGGGCGGGGACGCAGGTCGACAAAACCGCGAAACAGCTCTTCCTTTCCGGTGGCGAACCGCTCCTGCGGAAGTTCGCGAAGATGCATTTCCGGACGGCGCGGAAGGCGATGGGATTGCCGCTGGACGACTGATCCCCCATACTTGTTTTCTGATTTGAACGACTGATTCCCCATACTTGTTTCCTGATTCGGTCCTCATGGTCTGTCCTGAGTTTCTTCAAAACTGGTGGCTTGACGTTTCTCACGCACACGCGCAAGTTTCAGTTAAATCGAATACCATTTAACTGAAACTTGAGTGTTTCCCAAACTTGTTCCAGCCCTCATTACCCTCGTTCTTTCATTGTTTTCCAGTCCTCAATACTCTCCTGCTTTCATTGTTTTCCACTCTCATTAACCCTCCAACTTTCATTGCTTTCCAGTCCCGATTTGCTTCCTCTTTTCCTCGGCATTCCTTCTCTTCCCTCTTTTTCTCACCCCCATCTTTCCTTTTTCGTCTCAGTTTTGCATTGACTGATTTCATGACATGGAAACGCGGCAGTCTGTCCGGTCCGGCTGTCCTGCAAAAAAAAAGAATCGGGCGCAAAAAGTTTTTTTCCAGAAAAAAAGATTGCTTTTTCTTCCGTGCGGTGCTATATTGATATGATGCATTTCTTTCAACCCTAATCACAGGAAAGGACAACCGTATGGTCAACTACAAAGATCTCGGACTGGTCAACACCCGCGACATGTTCAAAAAGGCGATGGCCGGCCACTATGCGATCCCCGCATTCAACTTCAACAACATGGAACAGCTCCAGGCGATCATCGCCGCCTGCTCCGAAGAAGAATCCCCCGTGATCCTTCAGGTCTCCAAGGGCGCCCGCAACTACGCCAACCAGACCCTCCTCCGCTACCTCGCGCAGGGCGCGGTCGAATACGCCCGTGAAATCGGTGGCGGCAAGGTGATCCCGATTGCCCTCCACCTCGACCACGGCGATTCCTTCGAACTCTGCCAGAGCTGCATTGAGTTCGGTTTCTCCTCCGTCATGATCGACGGTTCCTCCAAGTCCTTCGACGACAATGTCGCCCTGACCAAGAAGGTCGTCGAATACGCGCACAAGTTCGACGTGACTGTCGAAGGCGAACTCGGCGTTCTCGCCGGCGTCGAAGACGAAGTCAAGGCCGAGCAGCACACCTACACGCGTCCGGAAGAAGTTCAGGCCTTCCTGAACGGCACCGGCGTCGACTCCCTCGCCATCTCCATCGGCACCAGCCACGGCGCCTACAAGTTCAAACCGGGTACGGATCCCCGCATCCGCCTCGACATCCTCAAACAGATCGAAGAGCGCATCCCCGGATTCCCGATCGTCCTCCACGGTTCCTCCTCCGTTCCGCAGGAATACGTCCAGATGATCAACCAGTACGGCGGCCAGCTGAAGGACGCCATCGGTATCGGCGAAGACCAGCTCCGCGAAGCTTCCAAGTCCGCCGTCTGCAAGATCAACATCGACTCCGACGGCCGTCTCGCCATGACCGCCGGCGTCCGCAAGGTCCTGATGGAAAAGCCCGCGGAATTCGACCCCCGCAAGTATCTCGGCCCGGCCCGCGATATGCTCAAGGAACTCTACAAGCACAAAGTCATCAACGTGCTCGGTTCCGCCCACCACGCCTTCGATTGATCTTTCAATCAGCGTCAGTTTCCGCCGCTCTCTCTTCACGGGGGGAGCGGCTTTTCTTTTGTTTATTTGCTTTCGCGCGCACGTTTCTGCTTGATTTTTTCAGTTTTTATGCTAAAATATAACAATCCTGATCTGTCATTTATTCACCTTCATATAACGAAAGGACAAGATTTCCCGCCATGTCTGAACTTCAAAAGACTCATAAGACGTTCTCCAATCCCATCTCCTGGTGGGTCCTCAACATCCTGACGACGTGCTTCATCGCCACGGCGATTTGCGCGTTCACGGCCCGGTCCGCCAAGGCCTCCGGCAACATTCGCGTACTCCGCCTCGGACACGGCCTCTCCGCCGACCACCCGGTCCATCAGGCCATGCTCCACATGTCGGAACGCCTTCGCGAGCTTTCCTCCGGCACGATGGTGCTTCGGATCTATGAGGGCGGGCAGATCGGTTCCGAGGACGAATGCTTCAAGCAGGCGCAGAATGCGCAGATCGAGTTCGCGAAATGTTCCGCAGCCGTGCTGGACGGTTCCGTGCCGGAATTCCAGGTCGTCGGCGCGCCGTTCCTGTTCCGCGATTCGGAGCATTTCTGGGCTGTGATGAACGGCGAGATCGGCAAGTCCCTCCTGCGGAAGATCGACGGCCTGATGGGCATCTGCTATTTTGACGCGGGCGCCCGCAGCCTGTACACCACGAAGAAGCCCGTGCGCTCCGCCGAAGACATGAAGGGCCTGAAGATACGCACGCAGAAGAGTTCCATCGCCATGCAGTCGATGGAGGCGCTGGGCGCTTCCCCGACCCCCATCTCCTGGGGCGAGCTTTACACGGCTTTGTCTCAGGGCACCGTGGACGCCGCCGAGAACAACATCCCGAGCTTCGTGACCGGACGCCATTTCGAGGTCTGCAAATACTTCACTTTCACGGAGCACCAGCGTGTGCCGGACGTGCTCGTGATGAGCCGGAAGATCTGGGATGAGCTCACTACCGAACAGAAGAGCTGGATCGAACAGGCCGCCGCTGATGCGAACGTGTTCCAGCGGCAGGCGTGGCGCGAATCCGAGATCCTCAACGAACAGATTGCGCGTGAAGCGGGCGTCGAGTTCATCAAGGTCGACCGTGCTCCGTTCATCGAGCTTTCCCAACCGATCTATGATGCGTTCCCGGCCGAACTGCAGGACCTCGCGAAGCGCATCCGGGAGGTCAAGTGATGCGGAAAATCCATACCGTCATGGTCAAAATCCTGAGTTTCCTGCTGGAAACCAGTATGGCGCTTCTGGTGCTTGACGTGCTCCTCGGCGTCGTTTCCCGCTACGTCATGGGCAAACAGGTGTCCTGGACTGAGGAACTCGCCTGCCTGCTCCTCGTCTGGTCCTCCTTCTTCGGCATCGCTCTGGCGTTCAACAGCCGTTCCCACCTCGGCATCGACCTCATCGTGAACATGATGACCGACATGCCGCGCAAGACCGCGGCGACGATCGCCCATCTCGTGACGATCGTGTTCACGGTCGTGGCGTTCCTCTACGGCGGCTGCTTCCTGCTGCACAAGGCCATGTTCGTCACCCGGAACGTGATGCCCGCGCTTCAGATCCCGGACGCCGTGATGTACCTGCCGATTCCGGTCTCCGGGCTGTTCATCCTTTATTTCGAGATCTGCAACTACGCCGAGGATGTCCTCGGCAGGAATGGGAAGGAGGCCTGACTATGGAGAGTGTAGGCTTTGTTCTCGCGCTGATCTTCTTCTCGCTGCTCTTCCTGAATGTCCCAGTCGCCGTGGCGATCGGCTCCGCCACTATGCTCGGCGTGGCAGTCGCGGGCGGTTCGTTCCGTCCCGAGATCATCGTCCCGGAACGCATGATGTTCGGCATCAACTCGTTCCCGCTGCTCGCCATCCCGTTCTTCGTGCTTTCGGGCATCCTGATGGGACGCGGCGGCATGGCGCGCCGCCTGATCAACTTCGCTTCGGCGCTGGTCGGGCATCTGCCCGGCGGGCTGGCGTATGCGAACACGATCACATGCATGCTTTTCGGATCGATCTCCGGTTCGGCTGGCGCAGCGGTCGCCAGCGTTGGCGGCTTCATGATCCCGGAAATGGTCGAAAAAGGTTATGACCGCGACTTCTCGACGGCCCTGACCACGACCTCCGCCACGACCGGCCTCATCATCCCGCCGTCCAACATCATGATCGTCTATGCCGTGGCCTGCGGCTCCGTTTCGATCGCGGCGATGTTCCTTGCCGGCGTCGTGCCGGGCATCGTGATGGGCCTGTGCATCATCGCGGCTTGCATCATCCATGCGGCGCGTTCCGGCGCCAAGTTCGAGAAACGCGTGCCGTTCTCCGTCCTCTGGACCACGTTCCGCCAGGCGTTCCTGAGTCTCTTCCTGATGGTTATCATCATCGGCGGTATCCTGAAGGGCATCTTCACCGCCACGGAGGCTGCCGCCGTCGCCGTCGCATACGCGTTCATCCTGAGCGTGTTCCTGTACCGCGAAGTCAAGTTCGGGGACCTCCCCGGCATCCTGAAGGAAACCGGCATTACGACCGCCGTCGTGATGTTCCTGATCGGCGTCAGCTCCTCCATGAGCTGGATCATGACCGTCGCGAACATCCCCGGCACCGTGAGCGCGTGGATGATGTCGCTCTCGTCCAGTCCGGTCGTCATCCTGATCTTCATCAACATCCTGCTTCTGGTCGTCGGCGCCTTCATGGATATGACGCCCGCCGTCCTGATCTTCACCCCGATCTTCCTCCCGATCGTGCGCGAATTCGGCATGACAGACATCCAGTTCGGCATCATGATGATCGCGAACCTGTGCATCGGCCTCTGCACACCGCCGGTCGGCACCTGCCTCTTCATCGGCTGCGGCATCGGCAAGACATCGATCGCGAAAGTCACCCCGGCCATGATCCCGTTCTGGATCGCGATGGTCGTTTCGGTGATGCTAATCACATACATCCCGTGGCTTTCCGACTGGCTGCCCTCGCTGCTTGGAAAATAACAGGTTTTATCCGTGCGCGAGCGTAGCCGCGCACTGCCTCAGTCGGGACTTGTCCTGGAGGCCGCCGTTTTCACGAACGGCGGCCTTTGTTTTTAACGGGGAAAAAGGTAAAAACTCAGGGGCGTTCCTCGATGGACGGGACAACGCCGTCTTCCAGCGAGGAATAGTCGACGCGGCTGGTCGCGAGCCTGACGCGCTTCGCATAGACGCATTCCGCATCCATGAGTTCGCAGCCGTTGTTTGCCCGGTTGCAGCCGCAGGATCCGTTTGCGAGGCCTTTCGGGCATGTTTCCGGGCAGACGTAGTCGGTCAGGGGCAGTCTGCACAGATTGCATCCGCGGCAGGAGACGAGGAGCTTCTTGGTCAAGCGGCGTTCCCGCGCGGGCAGCTTGTCCGCGTTCGCGAAAAGCGCCCCTGCGAGCTTGCGGCAGAACTTTTCCGATCCGGTCGGCGGGCGTATGCCCGATTCGAAGGAAAGCGGTTCGGACGGAAGATCGGTTTCCAGCAGCTTGTCGAAGAGGTAGAATTCGTTCGGGTAGGGGGCCATGTCGAGACGGTCGTAATACTCCCGGTAGGCAGTGCGCCATTCCTCGAAGGACTGGAATTCCTGGAACGCCTCGCGGACTTTCTGGAAGACCGTTTCGAGGAGAGGTACGTTCGTGATGCCCGCGATCTGGACGGCACTGAATCCGAGCAGACGCGCTCCGGCGGCGTGGATCTGGATGCGGCGGAGCTGGGCGGCCTCGAACTGCGCGAACGAGTGGGCGCGTTCGATCTTCAGGAGTTTTTCGAAGTCGGGCGAGATGTTCACTCCGTGGAACCCGCCCGCGCAGACCTGTTCGGCATTGTCGGGTGTCAGGAACATCAGGCGCGCCACGGTCGGGATGTTGATCTCGCGGCGGAAGAGATTCCAAATCATTTCCTGGAGTTTCCTCATGTCCCAGCCGTACTGGGCGACCAGGTAGTCCGCGCCGTTCGCGAGCTTGCGGAACATCTTGAACGACTGCGCTAGGGCGGATTCCGGCGTGTACTGGTACGGATTGACCGTCGCGCCGATGGAGGTCGAAGGCAGTCCGGCTTCGCGGAGCGCGCCGAGGATGCTGACGCTTTCCAGGAACACATGCTTCCGGGTTTCGGCTTCGCCTTCGCCGGGAACTGCCGATCCGGTTACGGCGCAGAAATTCTTGAATCCCTCGGAATGGGCGTGGCGGACCGATTCCAGGATGTCCTTGAGCGTATTGTCGCGGCCGTGCAGATAGAGGATGTGCCGGTCGCGGGAGTATTTGCACAGCTCCGTTGCGAACTGCACCATGTCGAGCGCATAGCCCGCGGGCGCTTCGTTTACGAACGCGATGGATGCTTTCGGACCTTCCTGCGAATGGACTAGGTATTCGAAATCGGAGGCGCGGCGCACGGCGTCGGCCAGTGGCGTATCGGCGGAGGGGACGGGGAGTTCGGCGATGAGCTGGAATTCGCCGAGGTCGAACCTCTGTTTGAACCGGTTCTCGTTGGTTCCGTCGAAATTCATTTCCAGCTGGATGGATTCCCGGGTCATGGCTTTGTCTTTCCTTCTTCAAAAAATTCCCTGACATTGGTGATGAACTCCGCCGGATCGTCCTCCATGAGGAACCGCCCGGCGAGAGGCAGGATCACGACTTTCGCGGACGGGAAATACTCCGTCCATTTCCGCAGCGCACGCTTCGTGTAGAGCCAGTCTTTTCCGCCCCACAGGATCAGCGCGCGTTTTTCCCGGAGCTGCCAGATTTCCGTTTCGATCTCGATCATGGACTGCGCCGATTTGTCCTCCGGTGCGCAAGGCAGAGAGTTGATGAATTCCATGAGGGCGCAGCGGTCCTCCTTCTGAGGGAACGGCATCAGATAGGCGTCGCGGACAATCTTCGGGTACCGGTACGGGGGACGGAGGAAGAAATTGAACTTGTTGACGAGGATGTTGCCGAGGATGGGGAGCTTGCAGAGGCGGAGGCGGAACGGCAGCGAGAAATCGGAGAACGACATGGCGTTCATGATGATGAAGCTCTCGACGCTTTCCGGGTGGCGGGCCGCGTAGCCCATGCCGATGGCCGCGCCGCGTCCGTGCATCACGAGCGTGATATGGTCGCTGATCCCGAGGTGGTTGAGCAGGCGCTCCAGGTGCTCGATGTGGTTCTCGATGCGGTAGTCGAAGTTCAGCGGCTTGTCCGACTGCCCGAACCCGAGCTGGTCGTAGGCGATCACGCGCATGGTCGTGCGGAATTCGCGGATCACGCTGCGGAAGGCGAACGCCGACATCGGGCAGGAATGAATCAGGACCAGCGCGGGGCCAGTCCCTTCATCGAAATAACACAAATTCTGGCCGTCGACTTCGAGGAATTTCGGTTCGAACGGGAATATCTCGCGGAACCTTTCCCTGTCCTGTTCACTTGAAGCAGACATGGCGAGCCGACGGCCTTTAAGGAATCAATCAGTAGCGGTTGCGGGAGCTTCTGCTGCTGCGGGAGTTGCGGGAGTTGTAGTTGTTGTTCTCACGGTCGCGACGACGGTCCTCGCGCTCCTGTCTTCTTCTCTCGTTCTCTTCGCGGATCTGGCGTTCCCGTTCCTCCTTCTCCTGCTGTTTGCGTTCCTTTTCCTCTTCGAGTTTGCGCTTGCGCTCCTCTTCCTTCTCCTTCTGCTGCTGCCGGTACTCTTCGGCTTTGCGCTTGCGTTCCTCTTCCAGCGCTTTCTTCTTCTCGGCTTCTTCCGCGGCTTTCTGCTTCTTTTCTTCCGCCTGCTGTCTCTTGCGTTCGGCGGCTTCCTGGTCCTTTTCGGACAGAGCGGCGGTGGAACCGCCCTTGAGGGCGGCCACGCCGGCGGAGGCGGAGGCCTTCGGAACATAGGAGGACGACGGCGCAGCGCCGCTGCCCTTGCCGAATTCGACGGTCATGCCGTCGCCGTCGAATTCCACGTTCTTGGCGCGGGAGAAGAAGTTTCCGACTTCTCCGTTGTCGATCAGGGTGGCGAATCCGTCGAGGAAGGAGTTCGTGCTCACGAAAACCGGGAGACGGCCGATGTCGAGGCGCTTCACGTCGAGCGTCAGCGGCGCGACGCCCGAGGTCGGATCGTCGGAGGCGTTGAAGACGAGGTTGCCGTGGATCGTGTAGATCACCGGCACTTTGTCCTTGAGGGTGATCCAGAGGTAGATCACCGGCTGGTTCTTTTCCGCGTCGTACGTGATCTCGGCGTTCGTGACCTTGGCGAAGGTATCCTGCTCGAGGAGCGGAGCCACGACACGGGTGTTGAACATCCGTGTGAGTTCCGGATACGTGTATTTCACCTTGCCGGCCGAGGTCCCCGTGACGGCGGCGTTGAACTTCTGGTTGGCGGCCGCTTCCGTCACGGTCGGTTCTTCATATTTGCGGAGGCCGCCGTTGTAGAATACCACGCCCAGGAACGCCGCGACGACGAGCAGACCGAGTCCGGTGGAGATCGCCTCTTTGATGCGTTTCTTGGCGCGCTTGATGTTTTTCTCTTTGTTGACGTCCTTCTGAAGCTTGTTCGGATCGATCGCATCCATATTCAGCTTCTCGCCGCATTCGCGGCAGAAAATGCTGCCCATCTGGTTCTCGAAGCCGCACTTCTGGCATTTGATCATCATGGTAGGGGGTGCCTTTCTTGTATGTGGTAGTGATAGGAAACTGATAACCCGATAATATAGCATTCCGTTGCTTTTTATCAAGTCCTTTTTTCTCTCTTTCCCTCTTTTTTCGGAAAAAAAACGCCTTTCCGGTGCTTTCCATTTGACTATTCCGTTTTCGGATGTATAATTCCTGATACGTTTTTTGTTCAGATCGTTTTTTACGGGGAGATTACCGCGATGCCGCAGACAGAAAAGGATTCCGCGCCCGACCGGGAGATGTCGTTCGAAGAGGCCATGGCCAAGCTTGAATCGCTTGTCCGGTCCATGGAGAACGGCAACACGCGTCTGGAGGACGTGATCGCGTCGTTCGAGGAGGCGAAACGCCTTTCCGTCTACTGCCAGCAGAAGCTCGAAACGCTCAAGCGCAAGATTGAGATCCTCACGAAGGACGGCCCCGAAGGCCAGACCTGGGCGCCCTTCCAGCCCGAGGCCGACGGCGGCGACACCTTCATCCCGCCCGCCCGCGACAACGCACCGTCCCGCGCCCCGGAACCGGATGACGACGGCGACCTGGACAACGTTCCCTTCTGAGGCGGCACGGACACGCGGCGACCATGAGCAGGACCCCGAAACAGCGATCTCCCGAGGACTTCGGCGAGAAGAACATCACGCCGATGATGAAGCAGTACCTTCAGGCGAAGGCGGAATCCCCCGCCGACTCCATCCTGCTCTTTCGCGCCGGCGATTTCTACGAGATGTTCTTCGAGGACGCCCTGCGCGCCGCCCCGGTGCTGGACCTGGTGCTGACCCACCGTGCGGGCAACCCCATGTGCGGCGTGCCGTACCGCGCCGTCGACGCCTACATCCCGAAACTGCTCGACGCCGGGCTGAAAGTGGCGGTGGCGGAACAGATGGAGGACCCGGCGCTCGCGAAGGGCCTGGTCGAACGCGCCATCACCCGCATCATCACGCCCGGCACCATCCTCGACGCGTCGTTCCTGAAGCCCGGCGACAACAATTTCCTCTGTGCGGTCGTGGCGGAGGACAGGGACGTCTACGGGCTCGCCTGGCTCGACATCAGCACCGCCGAATTCCAGACCGAACGCCTCGACACCCGCGAGGCCTTCGAAAGCGAGCTCCAGCGCCTCCAGCCCCGCGAATGCCTCCTGCCGCGTTCCCTCCACGACCAGTGGGAGCAGACCGGCGGACGTCCCATGCTCATCCGCCCCATTCTCTGGACCCCGCTCGACGACTGGATCTTCTCTTTCGAACACACCTCCGAGCTCCTGAAACGCCAGTTCTCCGTGGCCGTGCTCGACGGCTTCGGCCTGAAGGACTGCGCGTGCGGCGTCCGCGCCGCCGGAGCCGTGCTGCACTACGCGACCGAAAACCTCCGCCGCAGCACCGGGCACATCGTTTCCATCCGCCGAAACTACAGCGAAAAATACCTCGGGCTCGACCCCGTCTGCCAGCGTAACCTGGAGCTGGTCGACGCGCTTCACGGCGGCGGCCGCGAGGGCACGCTTCTGCAGGTCCTCGACCGCACCTCGACCGCCATGGGCTCCCGCCTCATGCGCAGCTGGCTCCTGAAACCGCTCCGCGACGTCGACGCGATTGTGGAGCGCCAGGACGTCGTCGGCCTCATGAAGGACGAAGTGCTGACCCGACAGGAAATCCGTGAGACGCTCGTCTCCATCCGCGACATGGAACGCCTCACCGCCAAGCTCAACGCGGGCGCGCTGAACCCGCGCGACCTGCTCGCGCTCGGCCACAGCCTCTCCGTCCTGCCCGGCCTCAAGATGATCCTGAACGCCTACGACCTGCCGCTCGTGGAACGCATCCGCGACGGCCTCGGCGACTTCCCCGAACTCACCTCGCGCATCTTCGCCGCCCTCGCCGACGATCCCCCGGCGGACATGGCCGAGGGCGGATTCATCCGCGAGGGCTTCAACCACGACCTCGACGTCTTCCGTTCCGCCATCACCGACGGCAAATCCTGGATCGCCGCGCTTCAGGCGAAGGAACAGGAGCGCACCGGGATCAAGAGCCTGAAGGTGCATTTCAACGGCGTCTTCGGCTACTACATCGAAATCTCGAAGAGCAACCTCGCGCGCGTCCCGGACGACTACGTCCGCAAGCAGACGCTCGTCAACGCCGAACGCTTCATCACGCCCGAGCTCAAGGAGATGGAGAGCAGGATCCTCGGTGCGTCCGACAAGGCGGTCGCGCTCGAAAAACAGCTCTTCGACGAGCTCCGCACCTACGCGCGCACCTTCACCGGCGAAATCCAGAAAGCCGCGTTCTCCGTCGCCCGCCTCGACGTCCTGACCGCCCTCGGCGAATGCGCCTCCAAATACCGCTACTGCCGCCCGCACGTCGCGGACGACGACGTCCTCAGCATCACCGCCGGACGCCATCCCGTGCTTGATGCGAAGATGGAGAACGAACGATTCGTGCCGAACGACACGCTGCTGGACGGCGGCGAAAACCGCATGATGATCATCACCGGGCCGAACATGGCGGGGAAATCCACCTATATCCGCCAGACCGCCCTGCTTGTCATCATGGCGCAGATGGGCTCCTTCATCCCCGCGGACGAGGCGCACGTCGGGCTCGTGGACCGCGTCTTCACCCGCGTCGGCGCCATGGACGACCTCGCGCGCGGACAGAGCACGTTCATGGTCGAAATGATCGAGACCGCGAACATCCTGAACCACGCCACCAGCAAGAGCCTCGTGATCCTCGACGAGATCGGACGCGGCACCAGCACGTTCGACGGACTCTCCATCGCGCTCTCCGTCGCCGAATACCTCCTCGACCACCCCGCCGCGCGCGCACGCACCCAGTTCGCCACGCATTACCACGAGATGACCGAACTCGCCCTCACGCGGAAGGGCGTGAAGAACTACAACGTCGCGGTCCGCGAGTACGGCGACCAGATCATCTTCCTGCGCCAGATCGTCCCCGGAGCCGCCGACAAGAGCTACGGCATCCACGTCGCCAAGCTCGCCGGGCTCCCGAACGACGTGATCGTCCGCGCCCGCGAAATCCTCGAAAATCTCGAGGAAAACGCCATCGCCGACGCCGGCATGCCCTCCTACACGCGCCCCATCCTCCGCGAACGCCACGCGAAATTCCACGCGAACACGAAAAAGACGCGCAAAAACGCCGCCCCGGAAACCGAGGACGATGAGCCAGAACAGCCCACGCTGTTCTGAGGTCTGCATCCTTTTTGGGTGAAATGATTCATCCTTTTCTTGATTTTGTGCCGTTTTTGTGATATGTTTACTTGTTCCTGAGAATCGTCAATATCTGAAAAACCGCTTATTATGAACAATAATCCCGACAAGGATACAAGTCCCGCAAAGAAGAAGCGCGGCGGCAACCGCGTGATAATCATTGTCGTTGCGGCTTGGCTCTTTTTCTGCCTTGCAAGCGGTTTTTTCCTGTTTTACAGTTTCCACGCCAGCCACAAACGCAACCTCAATTTTGTCGACACCTATCATTTGATTACGATCCTTGATGAGGCGGTCCGGTTATATGAGAAGGATGTCGGGACATGCCCGTCCTCACTCCAGGGACTGCTGGAGAATATCGACCACGCCGAAAAATGGGACGGCCCCTACCTCAAACCGGCGCTTCCGCGTGACCCGTGGGGCAACGAATTTCATTACGTCTTCCCAGGCAAACACGGTGAATTCGACATTTACTCGCTCGGCTCCGACGGAAAAGAAGGCGACGGGAGAAAAGGCGAAAGAATGGAACCCCGGAATCTGGCGGGCGATCTCGGCAACTGGGATGTTGTGGAACGGAGGAAAGAACCGGATCCGTCTTTTTACGATTTCGAGCTTGTCACATGGGACGGACAGATCATCCGGACCGCCGATCTCCGGGGGAGGGTCGTGCTCGTGGTGAATACTGCCACGGACGATCTTTTCACCCCGCAGTATGCCCGCCTCGAAGAGATTTACCGGAAATACCACGACCGCGGCTTTGAGATACTTGATTTTCCGGATTTGAGGGCGAGTCCGGGGAATCCATACAGCACGGACAGCCCGTTCCTATCGAATCAGGATGCCTCGCGCTCCGATGAGGAGATCCATGCTTTCCGCACGTCCGAATACGGCGTGACGTTCCCCCAGATGGCGAAACCGAAATCCGGTTTGGACTGGCCTGCGATCTATTCGGCGCTCGGTCCGGTCAAATGGTATTTCACGAAATACGTCGTCGGCCGTGACGGCAAGGTCGTGAGGTGTTTCGGGCCGGACGAGACCTTTGATCCCGCCGACACCATGGACGAACTCGAACGCTGCATCCGGTCTCTGCTGGACGTTCCCGCCCATGGAGGAAGACGATAAGCTGATCCGATCTAAAATACATTGATTTATTTTTTTTTGAGAGCATTTTTTTCTGTCCTCTTGAAATCCTTCTTTTATGTGATATATTATCCTGGTTGAAACAAACGCAATGACGATCAGGACAGGTGATTTATGAATATAGGAGTTCTTGTTGGCTTACTTCTGCTGAGCATCCCGATCACGGTAATCATAACGCTCCTGGATGAATACTCGATAGCGCTTCGGATCATTTTGGTTATTCTGTGCATTCTCGTGTTCCTGATTCCGTTTATCATGTTTTTGGCTAAATATATTCTGGTAGACTGGAATTAAGTGGGATCAACGGCTTGCCCCCGTGCCGTCTGACCCGGACAGCCCGCGGGTCTGCGCCGTTTCGGCGTTTTTATGATCCGCCGTCTTCTTTCTTGACTTTGCCCCGGTTGCATGGTATATTTGTCCTTGAAAATATGAACCACCTCAATACGGGAAGACGAATGAAGAACAATATCCTGACGAGAACGCTGTATTTTCTGGAGGACCATATTGACCTCATCCTGGGGCTCTTCATACCCGCATGGTTTGGCATCTTGTTCGCGCTGGGGGGTATCCTGGTTTTGCTTCCGGATGAGATCGCCGAGAAAGTGAGACCTCAATGGATGGATACCGCGTTAGCGATCCTGGCATCTCTGGTCGTCTTTGCGATTATCGCGATCCTGCGAATGATCCGGGACATCACGGAAGGATCCTTGAGGTGGCCTATCATCTTTCTGCTTGCGATGGACATCATCATCACGTTTTACATTTTTAAGACATCCGTGGCAATGCAGTGGAAAATAGATGACGCCAACATTACGTCGAACTTGTCTCAAATTTCAAAATATCTGTACGTGTATGAAGAAGAACACGGGAGTTATCCGCTTCAGCAGGATATGGAATCCCTGCTGGAGACGCTGGAGATGAATGACAGCGATTTCGTCAAAACCCGGTTCTATGACATCTATTCCGCGGAATATCATGCTCCGGCCGTTGATTCGTATAATCCCAATGAAACGATCATAACGATACGTCCCAAATGGTTTGTTCCTGAAAGCGATGCCCAGCTGCGGTTTTTGAGAAGAGACGGATCCGTTGGCATCGAACGCCTGAAAGACATCTGTGAAGGAGCGGCAAAATGAAGAACAATATCCTGACGAAAACGTTTTGTTTTCTGGAGAACCATATTGCCCTCATCCTGGGGCTTTTCTTCCCCGTCTGGCTTGGCATCTTAATCGCACTTGGAGTTGTTCTGAATCTGCTTCCGTTCGAGATAAGCCATAGGCTGACGCTCCGACTGATGCATGTCCCGTTCGTGATCCTGGGATCTCTGGTCATCATCGCAATCATCGCGATCCTGCGAATGGTCCGGGATGTCAGGGACAGGAAACCGAAGCAAATCTTCCTCTATATGTTTCTTATTGCACTGGACCTCATTTTCATGTCACTCTTTTTCGTTTGGTTTGGAGCCGTACAGTTGAAACAGGACAACGCCTACATCACGTCAAACCTGTCTCTTATTTCGAAACGGCTGTACGCGTATCAGGAGGAACACGGGGGTTATCCGCCTCAGCAGGATCTCGAATCCCTGCTGGAGACTCTGGGAATTCAGGAAAGCGATTTTTACAGGACTTATTACTTTAACATTCATTCCGCGGAATACCATGCCCCGGCCGAGGATTCGAACGATCCTGAGGACAGACTTGTCACGCTGCGCGCCAAAGACCATCTGCGTTTCGTGAGAAGAGACGGATCCGTCGGCTGCGAATACCTGAAAAACACCCATTGAGGCGCAGCAATATGAAGAACAATATCCTGACGAGAACATTGTATTATCTGGAGGACCATATTACCATCATCATATGGCTTTTCGTCCCTGCCTGGATTGGCATTATCATATTGTTGGTGAATTTCCTGCGGATGCTTCCCGATGCGATGATCGTCAGGCTGACGCCTGAACCGATGCACCTCCTGTTCGTGATCCTGGGATCTCTGGCCGTCTGCTTGATCATCGCGATATGCCGGATCGTCCGGGACGTCAGGGAGAGGAAACTGAAGCAAATCCTCATCCTTCTGTTTCTGATTGCAATGGACATCGTTTTCCTGTTATACTTTATCAACTGGTTCGGAGACGTTCAGTTGAAATCGGATAACGCGCTCACGACGGAAAACCTGGTCCGGGTCGTTTCGATACGCCTGGAAGCGTACAAGGAGGAACACGGGACTTATCCGCCTCAGCAGGATATGAAGTCCCTGCTGGAAACGCTGGGGATTAAGAAAAGCGATCTCCGACCGACTTTTTTCTTTGACCTCTATTCCGCGGAATATCATGCTCCGGCCGAGGATTCGAACGATCCCGAGGACAGACTGATCACGATGCACGTCAAATGGCATCTGTACGAAAGCTATGACGACCGTCTGCTCTTTTTGAGAAGAGAGGGAACCGTCGGCACCGAGTACCTGAAAGACAAAACTCAACGTTGATTGGCTGTCGGGAAATCAACGGTCAGCCCCGACACCGGTTCCAGTCGGGCTGATACAGCCAGATTGACCATGGGAGCGGCTTTTCCGGGGGACAGCACCAGGAATCCTTCAGCAGGCGGTTCCAGTTGCGGCGGCCTTCCAGCGCGAACGCTCGGTAGTCGCAGTAATACATCACGTAGGCTTTCGTTTCGCGGCGGGATTCGAGCTTGGAGAGGAACGCGTCCAGCACGCAGACGTCGAACGGGTTGTAGAGCCAGAAGACCGTGCCGTCGTGTGGCAAGACGTCGAGGATGTTCCCGTTCAGAATGGAAACCTGCGGATAGTCTTTGAACCTCTTTTGGGTGACCGCGGCAACGTCCGGGTCCAGCTCGACGCCGTAGTATTTCCTACATGGCGACTTTTTGAGCAGGAGCCAGCTGATGACGCGCCCGAATCCGCAGCCGACGTCCACGAAGACGTCGTTTTCGTCCATCGGGAACTTTTTGAACATCATTTCGATCGCGCCGTACTCCGCGCTCATGGTCGGGTACGCGCCGAGGTCCTGGAAACGCGATTCGCGCACTTCGGCGAGGGAGATGCCGCCGATCTTCCGGTCGAGACGGTCCTCGCGCCAGGCGCGCAACTTCGTCCGCAAGCTCGAAAACGGGGCAGCCATTGTGCGGACTTTCAATGGGGGGAAGGCAGCAGGAGCGCCAGCATTTCTTTCGCTATGGCGTCCTTGCTCTGCAGCGGGAGGTCGATCCGGCGGCCGTCGGCGGCGAAGAGCTTGACGGCGTTGGTCCCGGCGGCGAATCCGCGGTCCGGGCGGGACACGTCGTTCGCGGCGATCCAGTCGAGGTTTTTCGCGGCGAGCTTGGCGCGGGCGTACTGCTCCAGGTCGTCGGTCTCCGCAGCGAACCCGACCAATATTTGACCGGCGGGCTTGTTCTGCCCGAGCGTCTTCAGAATATCCTCGGTGCGCTTCAGTTCGAGGAAGAGATTGCCGTCGGCCTTCTTCATCTTGTGGTCGACCGGATGCGCCGGGGTGTAGTCCGCCACGGCCGCGCACATCACGACCATGCCGCAGTCGGCGGCGCGGGATTTGACCGCCTCCGCCATGTCGGCGGCGGAGACGACAGGGACGAACTCCAGCAGGCCGTCAGGGGGCGTGAGCGCGACCGGACCGGAGACCAGGATCACGTCGTGCCCGGCCTCGACGGCGGCCTTCGCGAGGGCGTAGCCCATTTTCCCGGTCGATTTGTTGGAGAGGAAGCGGACGGCGTCGACGGCCTCGCGCGTGGGGCCCGCGGTGACGAGGATCCGCATGGTCAGCGGCCTCCCTCGCCGCCGCCGATGAAGCGCGTAGAATCGCGGAGCGTGTGGCGCAGACGGCGGCACTCGGAGCACATGAAGAGGTCGAGGCCGAGGATGTCGGTGAACTTGTCGGACATGGAGAGTTCGGCGAATCCGCCGACTTCGACGAGCACGGTCTCCTCAGAGTTGTCGGCGACCATGACGGCCGGTCCGCGGAGGATGTCGATGCGGATAAGCGAGTTTTCGGGCAGGACCAGGTGGTTGACGAGCTCGGTGCTGTTGCTGAACGCGAGCCCGATGCCGGTGCGGAAGATGCTGTGGGTGATGCTCCGGTAGTACGCGGTCGAGCCGTGGATGGTGGCCGCGCCGACGGCGTCGCCGACGACCTCGCGGGCGTACAGTTTGCCATCGATGGAGACGCTGTAGCGGAGCGCGGTCACGGGCATCCGGTTGTGCAGGAAGATGTCGTTGATGGCGAAGAGCTCGCGCCCGTTCGCGCGCCCCACGAGCTTCGGCAGGCGCGTCGTTTTCAGGTTGCCCGCGAAAAACGCGTCCAGCTGGGTGTCGAGGCCGTGTTTCGGGCAGAGCGGGGCGGTGGCGGAGTCGCGGACGGGGTATTTCAGGCGGCCGGGCCAGCGGAGTTCGGCGGTGAAGAGCGTGCCGTCGCCGCCGCAGGGGAGGATGAGGTCGGCCTTGTCCGGGTCGTCCGTGAGGCGCACGCCGCGGCGTTTCAGGTCATCGCGCAGGGCTTCGGTGTGCTGGCCGAAGAGGAAGAACTTCCAGTCTTTGCCGGGTTGGATGGTCATGATCGGGTCATCTCCTTGTGTCTGCGAGGAATTTCGCGGCCGCGGCGTACAGGACGACCGCCGCGCAGTTGCCCACGTTGATCGACGCCTTCTCGCCGAACATGGGCAGGCCGACCGTCGCGTCGGCGGCTTCCAGCGCCTCGGGCGAAATCCCGAGCGCTTCGTTGCCGAAGATCAGCGCGACCGGAAAATGGTACGGGTACTGCCACGCGTCGACGGAATCGGGGAGCGGTTCGACGGCGAGGACCTCGATGCCGGGCGTCTCCTCACGGAGCGCGCGGATGGCGTCGAGCGCGGTCGGGAACGATCTGCTCGGGACCATCGTGTCCGCGCCCATGGCGGTCTTCGCGAGCTTCGGATGAGGCGGGCAGGGGGTGTAGCCGCAGCAGATCACCTCTTTCGCGCCCAGTGCCTCCGCCAACCGGAAGATGTTGCCGGTATTGTGCGCGCTGCGGAGACGATCCAGAACCACGGTGATATTTGGACACTGCCGCAGAGCCCCCGTTTCCTCCTCGTGAAGAGTCATCTTCCTCTGCCTCTTCCGCCGCCGCGATGGGGACGTCCGCCGCCGGATCCGCCGTGATGGCGGTTCATGCGTTTGCGTTCCTCGGGCGGGAGTTCGCGTGTCTTTTCGGGGAGTTCCAGCCATTCCTGCGGAGGCTGGACGGTCTTGATCTCGCACTTGGTGTACTGTTCCAGCTGGGGCAGCACGAAGGAGCCGAATTCGTCGGCGAAACTGATGCTGATGCCGTGTTCGCCGGCACGTCCGGTGCGGCCGATGCGGTGCACGTAGTCGTCGGCCTGTTCGGGCAGGTCGTAGTTCACGACGTGGCTGATGCCGTCCACGTGGATGCCGCGCGCGGCGACATCGGTGGCGACGAGGATGCGCGTTTTGCCCTCGCGGAACCGGTCGAGGATCTTCAGGCGTTTTTCCTGCGCCACGTCGCCGGACAGGAGTTCGGCGTCCTCGCCGTACTCGAAGAGCCGTGCGGCGATGGAGATGTTCTTGTCCTTGCGGTTGCCGAAGATGATCATGCGCTCCGGCTTCTCCTCGCGGATCACGTGCAGCAGCACGGCCATCTTCTGTTCGTCCAGCACGGCGTAGAACCGCTGGTCGATGAGGTCGGTCACGATGTGCTGCGGCTCGGACTCCACGAATTCCGGGTCCTTCATCCAGGAGTCGACCAGGCGCAGGACGGCGGGTTCGAGCGTGGCGCTGAAGAGCATGGTCTGGCGGATGCCGGGGCGCGGCAGATGGTAGACGATGCGGCGGACGTCCGGGATGAACCCCATGTCGAGCATGCGGTCCGCCTCGTCGATCACGAGGACTTCGGCCTTGGAGAGGTCCAGGTCGCCGCTCTGCGAGTAGTCGATGATGCGGCCCGGGGTGCCGACGAGGATGTCGATGGGCGCATCGAGTTCGCGGCGCTGTTTCTCATGGTCCATGCCGCCGAAGATGACGACGCAGTTCAGGTCGGTGAACCGTGCGAACGCTTCCGCGTCGTCGTGGATTTGGATCGCGAGTTCGCGGGTCGGGGCGAGGACCAGGGCGCGCGGCGCGCCGTTCTTGCGCTCGCCCTCGACCGGATGGCGGCGGAAGCGCGTGATGAGCGTGGAGAGGAATGCGGCGGTCTTGCCGGTCCCGGTCTGCGCCTTCGCGGCGAGGTCGCGTCCTGCGAGCGCGTAGGGCAGGCAGAGTTTCTGGATCTCGGTGCAGTAGAGGAATCCGAGGACCTGGACAGCGGCGAGCACTTCCGGGCAGAGTTCGAGGTCGCAGAAACGCATCTTGCCGGGTTCCTCCGGCGGCGGCACGATGGCGGGCATCGGCGGGATCTGCCGGGGCTGTTTCTGCTTTTGCGCGGGCTGCTGTTTCGGCTGTTTGGGCTGCTTCTGCTGGTCCTGCGGCTGCTTCGCCTGTTTCGGCTTGCGGGACTGCTGTTTCACCGCGGGATCGTCGTTTTTCTCGCCCCGGACGGGGGCCGGACGGCTGTCGGCGCGCCGGATGTACGCGGCGTCCTCAGGATGCCGCTGACGGCAGCGTTTCTTGTCATGCTTGCGGACGGGCGCTTCCGCCGGGGCCTCCGGCTGTTTCGGTGCGCCGGAGAGGGCGGATTTCAGGTTTTTGATGAGGTTGGATAGATGATTGAACACGGGAATAAAAAACGGGCGGGAGGACGTGCCCGGCCAAACGGGCGTCCCCTCTGAGGTTGATAGAGGTTGGAATTATTGCGGATTGGTCAGGAGATTGATGTCGGTGTTGAGCAGGTCGAGGGAAGGTTTCTCTTCGAGGTTCAGGACCAGGTTGCGGACATCGATCTCGTTCGATATGATGTACTTGCGGATATCGCTGCAGTCGTTTTCGAGGAAGTCCAGGTAGGTGCGGAGCTTGAACATGCCGGGGAGGTGACGGTAGGATTCGAGCTGGCTTTCGAACCGGGAGGCGTCCGCGAGGGCGACGCTGGCGGTGTCATACTTGTACGCTTCGGCGGCGCCGAGGATGCGCGTGGCTTCGACCTTGGCGGATTCGACCGTGGTGATGCTGTATTCGTTGGCCTTCGAGATCATCTTCACGGCGTCCTCCTGCGCGCACACGACGTCCTGGAACGCTCCGGCGACGTCGATCGCGCCGCCCGGCTCGTCGCTGCCGATGGGCGGGTGCGCGTCGTGCATGTTGATGCCGACGAGCTTGATGCCGAGTCCGATGCGGTCGCACGCCTTCTGGATGCGGTCGTACAGGTTCACGGCGACCTGTTCGCGTCCGGATGAGATGTCGGTGATGAAGTCGGTGCTGGCGAAGTAGCGCGTGGCCTCGGCCTGGCCGACCGCGACGAGCGTTTCCTTCACGTTGTCGAAATTGAACGCGTAGTCGAACGGTTTTTCGGGGTCGGCGGTGTAGAAGACGGGAAGCGAGACTTCGAGGATGGACGCGAGCTGCGCGCCTGTCTTGCCCTGCTGCTTCACGGCCACGAGGAACTTGTTTTCATGCTGGTAGTTGTCGCCGGTCCAGAGGATGACCTTGGCGTTGCGGCCGGCGTTCAGGACGGACCCGAGGGTGGCCTCCTGCACGTTCTTGACGGGGACGCGGAGGATCTTTTCGCAGGGCCACGGCAATTTGAAGTGGATCCCCGCGTCGAGCGGCGCGGATTCGCGGTTCACCGCGCCGAAGACCTCGCGGATGCCGATCTCGCCGGGATTGACCTCGGCAATGCAGGTGAAGAGCCACAGGACGGCTGCCCAGACCATCAGGGCAGGGACAATCGCCTTCCGCAGGACCAGGTAGATGCCGGTCCGCGAGATCTGGAATCCGAACTGGTAGTCCAGCGAATCCGAGATGTTGCGCACCACGCCGCCCGGCTCGGTGAAGATCGCGAGCAGACGGCTTTCGTATACCGGACGGACCTCCTCCAGCGTACGGGGACGGTAGAACTCGATGATGAAGCTCACGAGGTGTTCGGCGGCGAAGACTGCGAGGATCCAGAAGAAGATTCTGGTCAACGGCGCGGCCCAGCCGGTCCTGCCGTAGTTGATGAAGAGCGCCGAGACCGCGCTCACGAACAGCACGATAGCGAAGCAGATGAGCCAGCTGCCGACCGGGCGCAGATAACGGAACTCGCGGATGCGGGACTGTCCGACCAGGAACACGCCCGTGAAGTACGCGAAGAGCGCCGAGATCGCGCCGAGGAACGCCAGATTGATCGGGTTTTTCGGCGTGAGCACGAGTGTGGCGGGATCGGCCGATCCGAGCGTGGAGTGTTTCCAGAAATACCAGAAAGCTGGGACGGAGAGCAGGAATACGAGGAGCGAAACGGCGGACGGGATGTACTTGTTGAAGTTTTCGAGCGTGCGCTTGGCCGTGAAGCGGACGTCTTCGCTGACGTCGAGGATGGAGTTCACGTTCGACTTGCGCTGTTCGAGGATGAGCTTTTCCTGTTCCTCCTCGGCCATCTTCCGCAGGAACGCGGAATGAACGAGGGCGCAGACCGAGAAGAGGAACGCCAGCGTGACCGGGTAGAGGGAGAGCGTGAAGATCTCCATGCCGGCCCATTTTGTCGCCGGGCCCGCCACGATCACGACGACCGCGAGGATGAAGGACAGAACAAGGGAAATAATGGCGATGCGCCCTGCGAGTCTGGCGCGTTCGATGGTGCCGCTGAGATCGCCGATTTTCATGATATCAGAACTCCGTAGTAGGGATGAAAAAGTCAAAATGTATCTTTGAACTATACTATATTTTTGAAAAAACGCAAGCGAGGAACGCTTTTTTTTCGCCTTTTTTCCGTTTTTCAGTGGTTTTTTCCGTATTCCGGGCTATATTTTGAATACCGGAACGGCGTTTCGCCGGACCGTTTCACGCCCCCGCGGCAGTCCTGACTTTATCTCGCCGGAGCACGCACCATGGAAAAGAACATCTCGATCCTGAACCACCTGCACAAATACAACATCTCCGTCGCCGCGAATCCGTCCGCGGAGACGGCGAATCCCGATGCTCCGGCGCAGAACAGTGTTCCGCCCATACCCCCGCCCCCGCCGCCTCCGCAGCCAGTCGTTTCCAAACAGCTCTCCGAGGCCATGCAGCGGCGCGTGAACGATTTCCGTCTGTCGCGGCGCGACCTGGCCGTACGGGTCGCGGAATCCCTGGCCGGGATCGACTGGGAGATCGCGGATTCCGAGCGCAGGCTTCAGGAACTCAGGCCGCGCCGGGAACGCCTCGTGTCCATCGCCGCCGAACTGAACAAAGAATCTCCGCTCGACGCCGACGGCCCTGTGACGCAGTCCCAGATCGCTGTGGAGTCCCGCCGCCTTGACGAACTCCGGCTGGACGCATGCCGCAAGATCGCGGAGTCCAGCGCGACGACGCAGAGCATTCCGATCCAGGCACAGAAACAGAAAACGTCCGCGTTCGACAGCATCGATCTGGGGTCGGTCACGTTCGGGCAGCTCTGCCGTATCGGGTGGGGCATTTTCTTCCCGTTCATCGTATCGGTCATCGTGGCGGCGCTCCTGATCGGGGCCGCCGTCATCGCCGCGTTTAACGGAACGATCAAATGGTAAAACAGGCTGGCCGGAAAAGCGGAGGCGGAAGCGTCCGCCGGAAAACTCCGGAGGTCACGGAGAACGGACGGAAAAAGGAGTTGCGTTATGTCAACTCCGCCAAACGCGCCCTGATGTTCCGCAGGTTCTGGCTTTTCCTGCTGACCGCCGCGCTCGTGCTGATCGGGCTTGCCTCGGTCGTCGGCGCCCGGTTCTTCTGAGTTGAGATCCTTCGCGTTTACGGCAGCGGGACCGGCGCCAGGTATGTGAACGGCGCGACCGGGATGTTCCGCAGGATCGTGAACAGCAGAACGACCGCGACGATCGCGATCGCAAAGGGCCGTTTGAGGGAGATTTCCGGCTTCACGATCAGGACCGCGATCAGGGTGAGCAGGGGGAACAGCAGAAGATTGTTGTGCAGGCTCGACTTGAGGTCGCCGTGCAGCATCGCCGACAGCGCGCGGGTCGCGCCGCATCCGGGGCAGTACAGCCCGGTCAGCTGATGGAACATGCATCTCGGCAGCCATTTCGCGTGCGCACTGCCCGGCGGAACCGCCAGCAGGATGACGCACGCCGCCGCACCCAGAACGAGGAGCGCTCCGAGCGTGATCCATTCCCGCTTTGCGAAAGGCTTCTTTTTCACGGTTGCTCTCCGAACACCAGCGTCAGCAGATCCGGCAGGACGCGCAAGGTCAGGATCAATGCGAGCGCGCTCAGCCCGATCATGGTCCAGCTCCAGACTTTCCCCGTGTGCGCCGCACGCCGCGCGCCTTCATAATCGCCGTCGCGGAACCTCTGCCACGCCTGAAACGCGTAAGCCAGCGGCACGATGCCGAGCGGATTCCCGAAGGCAAACGGAAGGATCGCGAGCACGAATCCGCAGTCGATCTTCGGCGGCCGCGGCGAGGCAGTCCCGGCGGATGCCGCGTCACGCGACGCCTGAGCCTCCCGTCCGCAATCCGGACAGGAAACAGCGTCGGAGGGGAGGGATTTGCCGCAGTACATGCAGAACATGAGGAACCTCTGTCGTCTGTTCGTCAGGACCCGTAACGGCTGACGATCAGCATCAGCAACCCGGCGAGAGAGGCGAAGAAAAGCTGGAAAATGAGAAAGCAGACCGCCGCCAGACAGAGCGTCCTGGCTCTGTTCGCGCATTCCTGCGCCCGGCTGCGGTCGCCGGACCGGAAATGCTGTTCCGCCTGATTCGCGGATATGATGGCTCCGATGCCGAGCGCTGTGTTGACGATCGCTCCGCAGCCGGTTAAGCTCAATACCGTGATGGCATAGGCGAATGCGATATGTGTCTCGAATCCGGCGGCGCTGGCGGATCGTGCGGCGGCGTTCCGTTCCTTGTCTTCAGAACATCTTTTCCCGCAGTTCGGGCAGAAGACTGCTTCGGGCGGAATGTGTATGTTGCAATGTTTGCAGATCAAGGGGGGCCTCCTGTCCTGTTCAGATTTCCGTCAGTCCGGGCGCGATCAGCTCCACCAGGCGCGGCAGGATGAGCATGCCCAGACACAGCGCGGCCGCGGAAAAGATGATGGCGGTCCAGCTCCAGATCTTTCCGGTCCGCGCCGCCCGCCGCGCGCCTTCGTAATCGCCGCTCTGAAGCATGTTGGAAGCAAGCACGGCATAGATCAGAGCCACGATGCCGATCACATTGCCGACCACGACCGCGATGACGGCGAGCGTGAATCCGCAGTCGATCTTCGGCGGTTTCGCCGGGATCCCGGACGGCGCGTCAGCAGACGTTTCCGCCTTCTGCCCGCAGTTCGGGCAGAAGACGGCTTCGGGCGGGAGTTGCTGACCGCAGCGCATGCAGAACATCATGGTGGTTTCCCCGATCGTGTGTTCGTAAGGATAAAAGCGTCCTCAAGGAGTGGTTATGCCGTTCAAGGAGTTGCGCCATTGGTCCATGTTCGCGATGGACGAGATGCCGCCGCAGAAGATCGACAGGCCGATGGAAATCCAGCAGAAGAGTTTCGCGAGGTTCGAATACTTCTGCGCCAGTTCGTAATTGCCGTTCTTGACCTCCTGGGAGACCAGCACGGCGAATATGATCGCCGGGATGCTGGTCGGCTGGCAGCAGCAGATCAGCGTGAAGATCGCGAACCCCAGGTGCGAGTCGATTTCGCTGGGATCGCCGACGAACCCGGCGTCCTTCGTCTCGTTGCGGTCGCCGTCGCTGCCCCATTGGATATTCTGAACGGCTCCTTTGAGCGGGTTCACGAATCCGGTCGGCTGTTCCTCCGGACCCGCGTCGGCGTTTCCTCCCGCGGAGCCGGATGTGTTGTAAAATTCATTTGCCGCGGACTGTGCGGCATTTCCGGCGGACTGTTCCGGCGCGACATGCACTTCCGGTGCGGGCGCGGCAGGGCGTTCCGGTTCCGCCTTTTCCGAATTTGCCTCCGGTTCATCGTGGAAGACCGTCCTGCGGGAATCTTTGAGCGGGTTCACGAATCCGGTCGGTTCGTGCGGAGGCGCTGCGGGTTCGCGGTTCGCTGTGATGCGGACGATGCCGTCGCCGGAATCATCGTCTTTGCCGGACAGGCTGAACTTTTTCTGCCCGGACCCGGACAGGCTGAATTTCTTCTGCCCCGAGTCGGAGAGGCTGAATTTCTTCTGCCCGGACCCGGACAGGCTGAACTTGCCCCGGTCGGAGTCGATCGCCTCGCCCGAACGGTTCAGCTCGTTTTCCTTTGCGTAGTTTGGGAGATTCTTGATGTCGCGCCCGGACCGCGCGTTGCCGAACGTATCGCCGCCGGACCGTTTCGTGCCGCAGGCGGGGCAGAACGCCGCATCGTCCGGGATTTGTCTGCCGCAGTTTTTACAGAACATGCCGATACCCCTTTCGGATTGGAGTCAAAACAAATACCATTGCAGTATCATACCATGAAAACCGGAAAAATCAACCGCAAATCGAAACAAAACGGGAAAAAAGCGATGGTTCAGGGGGTCGCATGGTTTTCGCCGGGGACGAGCCGGACCGCGAGATACATGCGGTGCCCGAGCTTGCCTTCGAACTGCGGAACGACCGTTCTGTGCTTGGCTTCGGCGAGTTTCGTGAGCGTTTCGAGCTGACGTTTCCTGAGGATGACGATCTCGTCCCCGAGCATGCCGAATCCCTCGTCGACGGTACAGTAGGCGTAATGCTCTTCGGTGGTCTGGTTCTCGTCGCAGATGAAGAAGACCTGCCTGCGGCGGGTGTTGTCCACCACGGCCAGATACTTGATGCCGTCATGGTCCGCGTTCACGTTGAAGAAGAAAACCCGGTTTTCGCCGGAGGCCTGTTCGACCGCCTCGACGAACGGGCGGGAATCCTCCTGGGCGGAGATCGCCGGAATGACTGCGAACACGAAGTGGATCGCCAGGCAGCACGATGCCATCGCGAACCGCTCTTTCCAGGAATCGTGTCCGCGGAAACAATACACCGCGGCCGCGATGAGCAGGAATCCGGCGGCATAATGGCCGTACGGGAGCCACTTCGGGGAGACGAAGAAGAACGACACGATCAGGCAGACCACGGTCCCGAGCATGGTCGCATAGGGGATCAGAACGAGTACGAGCCGGGCGAGACGCACGATGCGGTCCCGCCGGACTTCGGAAAGGTTCAGGTTGAGGCGGGCATGAAGGATGCCCCATGCGCCGGAGAGCGCCATGAATGGCACGGCGAGCGTCATGTACCGCGTATGCTGGCATCCGGGGATCGAGAGCAGGACCTCGACGGCGAACAGGAATCCGAGCCAGGGGCCGACCGGCGCTTTCAGCAGGGAGCGTCCGCCCGCGATGAGCGTGTACAGGAACGGGATGCTGAGCGGAGCGTAGGTCGGGAGACTGCCGAGCAGATAGAAGAACACCGATCCGCCGTCCATCCGGCTGCCGAACTGCCATAAGTAGAAACTGTCCCACATCTCGTCTCCGCCGACCCGGTGCAGCAACCACCATGCGAACCACAGGCATCCGGCCAGGACGACCGCGCCTGCCGCGCCGAACACGAAAAACGTTTTCCAGCGGCCGGACATCGCGAGCCATCCGGCCGTCCCCGCGCCGAGCAGGACGGGTCCCATCGGACCGCGGATCGCGAAACAGAATACGAGCAGCGCCGCGAACGCGAGCGTGGAGAGGAGTGTATTCAGGCGGTCTTCCTGAAGCAAGGCGATTATCGTGACGCCTGCGGCGCAGACGGGGAGGTCGATCCCGAATCCGAGGATGGAGTTGAAGTATTCAAACGAGACCAGCGAGAGCATGAGTGCCCACAGGCCGAGCCCTTTCTCCGCCTTTTCCCCGATCCTCCACGTCATCGCGATCGAATACGCGCCGCATATCATCGAAGGCAGCGTCACCGTCCAGCGCTCCACCATGTGCCCGCAGAACGTCGCCAGCCACGACAGGATGAACATCGTCGACGGATAGTCGTAGTAGGGGTTCCCGAAGATGGTCGAGAACGGACCGATCGGATTGTCCGTCATGTCTCCCGTCATAAAAAGGAAGCGGACATCGATCTTCACGCATTCGAGCCCGATGGATCCGAGGAAAAAGAACGCGAGAAGCGAGAAGAAAATCGTTGCGAATGTGTGTCTTCTGGCGAACCCGGAAACGGCGTTGATGATGTTTGACATGGGGCAGGGGGCTGTTTCTGATGGCGACGCACCGGACCGCGCAACGGGTGAAAGAAATCCCGGCGGAACCCTTCTGCGCGTCCGGATCGGAGAAGCCGTCTGTTCTTTGGAAAACACCGCCGGTTGTGTGAAAAAACGAAAAAACAGCAAATAAAATAACCTCTTTTTTCGGAAATGCAATTGCTTTTTCCAAAAAATGTGGTATCTTTTGCGATGACCTTTTTTCTTTTAATCGAATAAATACTCTCCAACAACGAAAGGAAACGAGATGGACGCAACCACTCTGCGCAAAGCCGCCGACACAATCCGTATTTTATCCGCCGAAGCGATTCAGAAGGCCAAGTCCGGGCATCCCGGCATGCCCATGGGCAACGCCGATTTCGCCATGGTCCTTTGGGCGAAGTACCTCCGCCACAATCCGGCCGACCCGGCATGGATCGGACGCGACCGCTTCGTGCTGTCCGCCGGTCACGGCTCCATGCTGATCTATTCGCTCCTGCACCTCTTCAACTACGGCCTCTCCATGGACGAGCTGAAGAACTTCCGTCAGTGGGGCAGCCTGACTCCGGGCCATCCCGAGTTCGGTCACACCAAGGGCGTCGATATCACGACCGGTCCGCTGGGCAGCGGTTTCGGTTCCGCAGTCGGCATGGCGATCGCCGCCAAGCAGTTTGCGGCCAGAATCGGCCTTGACAAGACGGACATCCAGCAGAGCCGTATCTTCGTGATCAGCGGCGACGGCTGCATGATGGAAGGCAACACCTCCGAAGCCGCCAGCCTCGCCGGCCACCTCAAGCTCGACAACCTCGTCGTGTTCTACGACGACAACAATATCACCATCGAAGGTAACACCGGCCTGGCGTTCACGGAAGACGTCGCGGCCCGCTATGCCGCCTACGACTGGCGCGTCCTCCACTGCGACGATGCCAACGACGTCGCGAAGGTCGACGCCGTTCTGGCCCAGGCGGTCAAGACCGACGGCCGTCCGACCCTCATCATCGGCAAGACCAAGATCGGTTACGGCGCGCCGAACAAGGCTGGTACGCACGGCTGCCACGGCGAACCCCTCGGAGACGAGGAACTCGCCGCCACGAAGGCCAACCTCGGCTGGACAGAAGAGCCCTTCACCGTTCCGCAGGCCGTCAAGGACATGCTCGCGGGCCGCGTGAAAGAACTCGCCGCCGAAGCCGCCGCCTGGAACGAAAAGTTCGCCTCTTTCGTGAAGTCCGCCGACAAGGCCCTGATCGACAGCCTCATCAATCGCACCGTTCCCGAAAACATCCTCGACGAACTCCTCGCCGCCGCTCCGGTCGACAAGCCGGTCGCCTCCCGCGCCTCCAGCGGAACCATCCTCCAGAAGGCCTCCGCGCTCGTTCCGGCCCTCGTCGGCGGCGCCGCCGACCTGGCTCCGTCCACCAAGACCGCGGTCAAGGGCGCGGGCGACTTCAGCGTGGAAGACCGCGCCGGCCGCAACCTGCACTTCGGCATCCGCGAGCTCGAAATGGGCATGGCGGGCAACGGCATGGCGCTGTTCGGCACGGCCATCCCGTACACCTCGACGTTCGCGGTGTTCTCCGACTACATGAAGCCGGCGATCCGCCTGGCCGCGATCCAGAAGCTCCATGAACTCTACATCTTCACGCACGATTCCTTCTACGTCGGCGAAGACGGCCCCACGCATGAGCCGATCGAACAGCTCGCCATGCTCCGCAGCATTCCGGACATGACCGTGTTCCGTCCGGCCGAAGCCCACGAAGTCGCGCACTGCTGGGCCGCCGCCCTGAAGAAGCAGGGCCCCGTCGCCATGATGATGACCCGTCAGGATCTCCGCCCCTTCGACGCCGACCTGGCCGCGAAGATCGACGTGACCCGCGGCGCTTACATCCTCTCCGAGGACGCGGGCTTCGAAGCCGTCATCCTCGCCTCCGGCAGTGAAGTCAACCTGGCGCTCGACGCCGCCGCGATCCTCCGCGGCGAAGGCCATAAGGTCCGCATCGTGTCCGTCCCGTCCCTCGAGACCTTCCTCCGTCAGGACGCCGCCTTCCGCGAAAGCATCCTCCCGAACGTCTGCCGCAAGCGCATCTCCATCGAAGCCGGCACGACCCCGATGTGGTACGCCCTGGTCGGTCTCGACGGTCTCGCGATCGGTCTGGATCACTTCGGCGCGTCCGCTCCGTACAAGAAACTGGCGCAGGAATTCGGCTTCACGCCGGAAGCCGTTGCCGACAAGGTCCGCGCCTATCTCAAGGCGTAAGATATGCGCGGTCCCGTGCCGCGCAACAAGTTGAACCGTTCCCTTTTCTGTGCGCGAGCGTAAGCCGCGCACAGGGCCAACCGCTTTCGGTGCCGTTTCCGCGGTTTTCTACGTGCGCGAGCGCGAGCCGCGCACAATATCAACACCGCTTGCGGTGCCGTCTCCGGGGGAGGCTGTATTCCCTCGAAAAAAGTGTTTCCGCACCGTTCTTTTTCGGCGCGGAAGAATCCAGGAGTCATGCGCAATGGCGTCGTCCAAGCCCGCCAGGCCGAAAAAGAAAGTCAATGTGTCGAGGGTCGTCCTATTCGCGGCGATCCCCGTGGTTCTGGCTGCGCTCGTGCTGACCGGGTTCTTCACGTTCCGCCGGACGCTGGCGCGGTTCTCCCTGGACTTCTACTATCCGTTCTTCCAGGCCGTGAAACATGTCGAGCTCACCGCTGCACGCCAGTCGCTGGCGATGCAGCCCCGGCAGAAACTCGCGGCGGCGGTGGAACAGCTTCAGCGTCAGAACGCTCTTCTGGCGGCGCAGGTGCAGCGGCTCCGCGAGATGGACGCCGACAACGAACGCCTCCGCCAGGAACTCCGCATGCCGCGCTGGTCCGGCTACAACGAGGTCTACGCCGAAGTCATCCTCCGCGATCCTTCCACCTGGAACGAACAGTTCGTGATCTCCAAAGGGCTGAACGACGGCATCGAAACCGGCGACCTGGTCCTGACATTCGAGTTCGCGCCCCGCGGCGGCACCCCGACCTGTGTGCTGGCCGGACGCGTGATCGAAACGTCCGCCCGGACGTCCGTTGTGGCGACGGTCGTGAATCCCGCCTGCCGCCTTAGCGTGACGCTGGCGGAATCCGGCGCGAACGGCACGCTGACGGGCAACGGTTCGGCCTCCATGACCGCGCTGATCTCGCGCCTGCCGCTGAAGAGCAAGTACGGCATCGGCGAAATGGTCCTCACGAGCGGGTTTTCCGAACGGACCCCGCGCGGCATCTGCATCGGCTACCTGACCGACGCTCCGGTCGGAGGCAGCCGCGCCGCCGTGGTGCATGACGGCGGACTGTACGCCGAGGCGTGGATGCGTCCGGCGGTTTCGCTGGATACGATCCGTTTTGTCATCGTTCTGACCGGAAAATAAGCTCGGGGAGGGGACGATGTTCGCATTTCTCTACTTCACCTTCTGGTCCATCCTGCTGCTGGTCGCGGAAGTCCTTCTGCGTTCGGCCGGGCTGACGATCCCTCTGCTCGGTTTCTTTTTCGCCGCGGCGTCGTACCTGATCTCGGCCCGGATGGCGCTCTGTTTCGCGCTGGTGTTCGGGATCGCGATGGACTTCGTGCTGGGATACGCCATGCCGTGGGACGGGATCCTGCTTCCGCTTCTGACGCTTCCCGCTTTCTTCCTGCACGGGAAGCACCCAGACTCCGACGTGCTTGAATTCCTGGCCGGGGCGATGATCCCGTCCGTCATGACGATCCCCCATATCTGGATTTCGCTCACGACGCCGGAGGGGTTCGCCTCGCTTCTGATGTCCTGCCTGTTCGGCGCATTCCTCTTTCCTGTGACCATCGCCCTCGTCGCGCGTTCCGCCAGACGTCTGGAGATCGGAACGGCGACCAGAGAAAGCGGAGGCGCGTGATGCCGGAAAAAGAAAATCAGGAATTCGTAATCGACGCCTTCGTGATTCGCGTCGGCGTGTTGGCGCTGGCCGCCTTTCTGCTGTTCTCCGTGCTGGTGATCCGCCTGTGGAACATGCAGGTGATCCGTTCGTCCGAGTACGAATACAAGGACCGCAAACAGAGCGCGCGCCGCATCCGCATCCCCGCCATGCGCGGCGAGATCTTCGGGCGCGACGGCACCGCGATCGTGCGGAACCGCCCGTCGTTCAATGTGCTGTTCCATCCCGGCGAAATGGCGACGGAGCGTTCGCGCGACCAGGCGAAGTACATCATGGACAAGGCCGACCAGGTCGCGGCCGTGCTCGGGCGCTACAATCCGCTTACGCTCGAAAACGTCCGCCGCCACCTGAACTACCAGCCCGGCCTTCCGCTCACTGCGTTCAGGGACCTGACCGACGAGGAGCGCGGCCGACTGGACGAGCTTTTCCCGCCGATCCGCGGTCTGGAAGTGACCGCCGAACCGATGCGCGAATATCCGTTCGGCAGCCTCGCCGCCCAGCTGATCGGCTATGTCGGCAACGAAGACCCGAGCGATGCGGACGACCGCCGCGAATATTTCTACTATCTGCCGAGCCTGGAGGGACGTTCCGGGCTGGAGTACCAGTACAACGACAAACTGTCGGGCAAGGCCGGCAGCCAGTTCGTGATGGTGAACAGCAACGGATTCGTGCATGAACAGCTGGAGGAGCCGACGCCGCCCGAAAACGGCTACGACCTGCGCCTGACGCTTGACATCGACGGCCAGATCGCCGCCGAACGCGCCCTGCGCGGGCACCTCGGTGCCATTGTGGTCCTGAGCGCCGAATCCGGCGCGGTCCGCGTCATGGCCTCCTCGCCGACCTTCCCGCCCGCCGACTTCGTCCCGTCCATTTCCCGCATGCGCTACCGGGAACTGGCCGAGGATCCCGGCAATCCGTTCCTGAACCGCGCCGTGCAGGGGTCCTACATGCCGGGCTCGACCATCAAGCCTCTGACCGCGCTCGCCGGACTCGAAAACGGATTCCCCGCGACGAAGACCTATGACTGCGAGGGCATCACGACGCACGGATACCGCGGCGGCATCCACTGCACCGGCATACACCGTGAACTGGATATGCGCCACGCGATCATGAAGTCGTGCAACGTGTATTTCGTGGATCTCGGCGTCGATGTCGGCATCAACGCGCTCAGCCGCATGTTCGCGTCCGCCGGGATCGGCAGCAAGACCGGGATCGAGATCGCTGAACGCGCCGGATATCTGCCGAAGGACGGTCCGAAATGGAACGAAAACGAGACGGCCTACGTCAGCATCGGGCAGGGCAAGGTCGAAGTCACGCCGCTCCAGGCCGCCGTGTTCTATGCGGCCATCGCCAACGGCGGGACCATATACAAACCGTACCTGATCGACCATATCTACGACCACGACCGCATCTCCGGCACGCGCCTGAGCGTGTTCGATGCCGTGCCCCTCAAAACGGGCAGGCTCGCCGCCTCGAAGGGATCACTGGACGTGGTCCGCGAAGGCATGTATCTGGTCGTGCACGATTCCGGCGGTTCCGGGCGGCGCGGCAACATCAAATCCGCCGAGCTTTACGCGAAGACCGGCACGGCCAACGTCGGAGAAGGCAGGAACGCCACGAAGAACACGTGGTTCAACGGTTTCGTGAAGCATCCGCGCACGGGTGAACTTCTGAGCTTCGCGGCCGTGATTGAAAACGGCGAATCCGGCGGCAGTACCACAGCTCCGATCGTGGCCGCGATGTTCACGGAATGGTTCTCCCGGGATTGAACCGGGCATCTTGTTTCTGCGGAAACGGCATTCTTTTCCCCTCGAAATCCGCTTCGTTCCGCGGATTGTTTCGGTTTTTTCGAAAAAAACTCAAAAAAAGTCCTATTTGCCTGTTGATTTTTACGAGGAAGCGGGCTATAGTATCGTTAAATTCGGGACCCGGATACGGAAATCCGGCCGAAACGCAATCGCAAGGTGTTTGAAATGAATGACATCGCATGATCCGGCGCGAAGGCTCCGAATCGGATTCTTTTGTTTCAGACGACGTTTCTCCGGTGTTCCGGGACTAAAACTTCAACAGTGAATTTGGAGCAGAAAACGAACATGAAAGAAATTTTCATCGATGGCCTTTCCGACATTTATGTGACCCGTGGTCTGGCTTTTCTCGATTTTTACCATCTTGTCCCCGGAAAAGACGGGCATCATGAACAGGAGAATATCCTCCGTATTACTCTTCCCATGACAAGGGAAGGTTTCCTGGCTCTGTTCCATTCCGGCAATACGCTTCTGAAACACCTCGTCAAAACCGGAACGCTTACGGTGAAACCGTTCGAATCCGCTAAACAGAGTGCGGCTCCTGCCCCTGCGAAGAAGGCGGAAAAGAAACCGGCCCCCGCGAAAAAAGCGGAGGCGAAGCCCGCTGCGAAACCCGCTCCTGCCCCCGCGAAGAAAGCGGAGGCGAAGCCCGCTGCGAAACCCGTTCCTGCCCCCGCGAAGAAAGCGGAGGCGAAGCCCGCTGCGAAACCCGCTCCTGCCCCTGCGAAGAAGGCGGAAGCGAAGCCCGCGGCAAAAACCGCTCCTGCCCCTGCGAAGAAAGCGGAGGCGAAGCCCGCGGCAAAACCCGCTCCTGCCCCTGCGAAGAAAGCGGAGGCGAAGCCCGCTGCGAAATCCGCTCCGGCAAAGAAAGCGGCTCCCGCTCCCGCGAAGAAACCCGCGGCGAAGGCGAAAAAGTCGAAATAAACAGGACGTTTTCGTCCCATAACAAGGCCGTGTGCCGTCTCCGTTTCCTTCGGATCTGTCCGGAAGGACCGGGATGACGGGCACGGTTTCTTTTTTGCCGGATAAATATCGCTCACGCGCATGCGTTTTCGCGCGCGAGCGCGTTTTTTGCAAATAAAAGCTTGACAACGCGGCTTTTCTGTAGTATATTAAAAGAATATTATTCTCCCAAATCATACATAGCTTCCAAGCTACACTAACCTAACCAGCAAAGGAAAAAACTCAAATGCCGGGCAAAATCAACACTCAGGACGGCAACTACGCGGCCGCGTACGTTGCTTATGCGTTGAGCGAAACCGCCGCGATCTACCCGATCACTCCTTCGTCCACCATGGGCGAATGGGTTGACCAGTGGGCCGCCGAAGACAAGAGAAACATCTGGGGCAAGCAGGTCTCGGTCGTCGAGATGCAGTCCGAAGCGGGCGCCGCCGGCGCCGTTCACGGCTGTCTTGCCGCCGGGTCCCTCACGACCACCTACACGGCTTCCCAGGGCCTCCTCCTGATGATCCCGAACATGTACAAGATCGCCGGTGAACTTCTCCCGACCGTCTTCCATGTCACGGCCCGTTCGCTCGCCTGCCAGTCCCTCGCGATTTTCGGCGACCACTCCGACGTGATGGCCTGCCGCAACACCGGTTTCGCCATGCTCGCGGCCGCCAGCGTCCAGGAAGAAATGGACCTCGCGCTCGTCGCCCACCTCTCCACCTACAAGTCCAAAGTTCCGTTCCTCCAGTTCTTCGACGGTTTCCGCACCTCCCACGAAGTGCACAAGTTCGAAGAGATCCCCTACGAGGACATCGCCAAGCTCGTCGAGCCCAAGTACATCGAAGAGTTCCGCGCCCGCGCCCTCCGTCCCGAAAAGCCCGTCTGCAAAGTCGGCGCCCAGAACGGCGACGTTTACTTCCAGGGCCGCGAAACGGTCAACAAGTTCTATGAAGCCTGCCCGGCCATCGTCCAGGAAAAGATGGACGCCGTCGCGAAGGTCACCGGCCGTTCCTATCACCTGTTCGACTACGTCGGCGCCGCCGACGCCACCGACGTGATCGTCTCCATGGGCTCCAGCTGCGAAGCCATCGAAGAGACCATCGACTACCTGAACGCCAAGCGCGGCACCAAGTACGGCCTCGTCAAGGTCCGCCTCTATCGTCCCTTCTTCACGGAAGCCTTCCTCAAGGCCCTCCCGAAGACCGTCAAGCGCATCGCCGTCCTCGACCGCACCAAGGAGCCGGGCGCCATCGGCGAACCGCTCTACATGGACGTCAAGATCGCCGTCAACAATCCGGCCATCACCGTGATCGGCGGCCGCTACGGCCTCTCCTCCAAGGACTTCACGCCCTCCATGATCCTCGCCGTCTTCAAGCACCTTGAAAAGGGCGGCTTCCACGGCTTCACCGTCGGTATCGACGACGACGTCACCAACACCTCCCTCCCGATCGACGAGCACATCACGACCGAGCCGGAAGGCACCACCGCCTGCATGTTCTACGGCCTCGGCGGCGACGGCACCGTCGGCGCGAACAAGACCACCATCAAGGTCATTGGCCACCTCACGAATAAGGACGCCCAGGCCTACTTCGCCTACGACTCCAAGAAGTCCTTCGGCCTCACCTGCTCCCACCTCCGCTTCTCCGACAGCCCGATCAAGTCCACCTACCTGATCACCAGCCCGGACCTCGTGTCCTGCTCCACGGCCGCCTACATCGGCCGCTACGACCTGCTGAAGGGCCTCAAGAAGGGCGGCACTTTCCTGCTGAACAGCCACTATGCCGACGACGAAGTCTTCGCGCACCTGACCCGCGACATGCAGGAATACATCATCAAGAACGAGATCAAGTTCTACAACGTGAACGCCGAAGCCATCATCAAGAACATGCCCGGCCTCCGCGGCAAGGGCGCGAACACCGTCATGATGGTCGCCTACTTCAAGGTCTCCGGCATCGTCCCGTTCGACAAGGCCGCCGCCGAAATGAAGCTCCTCAACGCCAAGACCTTCGCCAAGAAGGGCCAGAACGTCATCGACATGAACAACTCCCTCGTTGATCTTGCCGCCGACGCCTGCCACGAGATCAAGGTCCCGGCCTCCCTCGACGGCGTCCCGCATGCCGAACACCTCAAGCTCATCCCGGACGATGCGGACGAGTTCACCAAGAAGATCATCGAGCCCAGCATGCGCAACAACGGCGACGCCATTCCGGTGTCCGCCATGTCCATCGACGGCACGCTCCCGACCGGTACCGCCTGCCTCGAAAAGCGCGGTTTCGCCCCGAAGGTCCCGCGCTGGGTCGCCGCGAACTGCATCCAGTGCGGCATCTGCGCCAACTCCTGCCCGCACGCCGCCATCCGCACGAAGCTCTTCCGCGACGAAGCCCTCGCTTCCGCTCCGGCCAGCTTCACGACCAAGAACCCGGTCCCCGCGGTTGAAGGCCTCAAGTTCAAAGTCCAGGTCTTCATCGAAGACTGCATGGCTTGCGGCGTCTGCCTCGACCAGTGCCCGATGACGGCGAAGGAAGGCAAGCAGGCTCTCGTCTGGTCCACCCTCGAAGAAGAACGCGCCGCCGGCGAAAACGCCAACGAAGCCTTCTTCGAAGCCGCCGAAGACAACATCATGGGCAAGAACACCGTCGCCACCGTCAAGGGCGCGATGCTCCGCAAGCCGCTCTTCGAGTTCTCCGGCGCCTGCGCAGGCTGCGGCGAGACCCCGTACGTCAAGCTCGTCAGCCAGCTCTTCGGCGAAAACGCCATCGTCGCGAACGCCACCGGCTGCTCCTCCATCTACTCCGGCACCTTCCCGACCATCCCGTACACCAAGACCAAGGAAGGCCGCGGTCCGGCATGGGCGAACTCCCTGTTCGAAGACAACGCCGAATTCGGTTTCGGCATGCGCATGGCCGTGGATTCCAACCGCGTCCTCCTGAAGCAGGAAGTCGAAAAGGTCCTCGCCTGCGAGAACGCTCCGGCCGACCTGAAGGACGCCCTGAACAAGGCCATGAGCTTCTGGGACAACTCCAAGACCGACGAAGCCATCGCCGCCCAGAAGGCCGCGAAGGCCGCCGTCGAAAAAGCCCTCGCCGGCTGCAACTGCGATTCCGGCAAGCCCACGCTCTCCAAGATCCTCGAGCTCTCCGACTACTTCTGCGACAAGTCCGTCTGGATCATCGGCGGTGACGGCTGGGCCAACGACATCGGTTACGGCGGCATCGACCACGTCGTCGCCATGGGCAAGAACGTGAACATCCTCGTTCTCGACACCGAAGTCTACTCCAACACCGGCGGACAGTCCTCCAAGTCCACCCCGACCGCGGCGGTCGCCAAGTTCGCCGCCGGCGGCAAGAAGACCTACAAGAAGAACATGGGCTTCATGTGCATGAGCTACGGCTACGTGTACGTCGCCTCCGTCGCCCTCGGCGCGGACCGCGCCCAGACCCTCAAGGCCTTCCAGGAGGCCGAGGCCTGGAACGGCCCGTCCATCATCTTCGCCTACGCTCCCTGCATCGCTCACAACATCGACATGAGCAAGACGCAGACCGAGCAGAAGCGCGCCGTGGACTGCGGCTACTTCCCGCTGTACCGCTACAACCCCGCGAACGAAGTTCCGTTCACGTGGGATGTCAAGAAGCCGTCCGACGGCAAGTTCCAGGAATTCATCCGCAGCGAAGGCCGCTACAAAGCCCTGCTGAAGACCAACCCGGCCCACGCCGAGGAGCTCTTCGCCCAGGCCGAAAGCGACGCCGCCAAGCGCATGGAATTCTATCAGAACGTTGGCAAGCTCATGAAGTAAGCCTCCGGTTCTGAACAGGAACCCGCGTTCAACGCGACATCCGGCCCGTCCGAACTTTTTCCGGTTCGGACGGGCCTTTTGAGTTTCCCCTGGCAGGGCAGGAGAGATGGCTGCGGACCCATCGGTTTTTTTTCCGTTTTTTTGAGAGATTTGTTTGCATTGGTCTTTCCCGGGAATATGTTAAATAAAGCGCAGAAAAACTTCATTATCAGACCGATGGGAAACAACAGCAATCCCGTGTCTCTCAAAAACGTTGGAAAGGAATGATCCCCATGACGTCCGCCCGCATGTCCCGCAAGTTGTTCTTGTTTTCTCTCGCGATCCTCCTGACCGCGTTCGTGTTCACGGCTTGCGGCGTAATAGACGGCGCGGACGAGAAAGACACGAAGAAAACGGAAGCGAAAGGCGTCGGGTTCTCCGGCGGGGACAGGACGATCAGTCTGCCCGACGGGGTGAGCATGGAGATGGTCCGGGTCGAAGCGGGTTCGTTCGAGATGAGCGCGCGGGACGGAGAGAACGGCTCCGACGAGGTGTCGCACCGGGTGACGCTGACGCGGGATTTCTACATCGGGCGGACGGAGGTGACGCAGGCGCAGTGGAAGGCGGTGATGGGAACGGATCCGTCGTATTTCAAGGGGGACGATCTGCCTGTGGAAAAGGTGTCGTGGAACGACGCGATGGAGTTCTGCGAGAAGCTGAACGACTCGGGAAAAGCCCCGAGGGGATGGAAGTTCACGCTGCCGACGGAAACGCAGTGGGAGTATGCTGCCCGGGGCGGAAACAAAAGTCGCGGCTGCAAATACAGCGGAAGCGACAAAGCCGATGATGTGGCGTGGTACTACGAGAATTCCGGGGACTTCCGTCTGGACGATTCGTCATGGGACTATGACAAACTGGACAGCAACCATTGCAAGACGCATCCTGTTGGTCGGAAGAAAGCGAACGAGCTTGGGTTGTACGACATGAGCGGGAACGTGTATGAATGGTGTTTGGACGACTGGAACGACGACAGCAGCAAGTTGACGGCGGAGTTCACGCGTGGCAACGACCGAAGTGGCTCGGATCGCGCGTTACGAGGCGGCTGCTGGACCCTCGATGCCAGGTTCTGCCGACCCGCGTACCGGAGTTGCGACGATCCCGACTACTGCCGGGACTTCATCCTCGGTTTCCGCGTCGCGCTCGTCCCGGAGTCCTACTGACCGGTAGGCTGCTGTTCCCCCCTTGAGCTGGGCGAAGAGAAGGACGCTTTGCGTCCCCGCTTCGCTGGGGGTCGCTTCGCTCCTCGGAAAACTCGCTGCGCTCGACGGATTGCTTGACCGCGAGCCGCGAGGACGCGGGGAAAAAGAGCTGGGCAGAATCGCTATGACCGCGAGGCGCGAGGTCGTGGAAAAAAAGAGTCGGGGCGGAATCGGCGCGAGCACGGGGTGCGAACATCTGCGGCCGGGTTTGGGCGAGACACAAGGCGCGGTTTTTCCGGAAAAGGTCACGAACGGCAGTGAAAAAAAACGGTTTCCGCGCCTTTTAATATTGAAGAATTGCAGAACGGTGCTATATTAATATCTTGTATTAAAATATACTGGTTTCACTATACTAAATCCAAGGGAACAAAATATGAGCGGAATTCTTGAATTCGTCAAAGAGCTGTTTTCGCAGTTTGCCTCCGGTTCGGGCAGTTTTATCGACATCGCGAACGCGCAGCGCGGCTGGGGCATTAACCTGTTCCTGTTCATCCTCGTCTGGCTGCTGTCCGGATTCGCCTCCTACGAATTCGCAAACTCGACCGGGATGAACGGAAAAAAGCATTTCTGGATCGGCCTGATCCTGCCGGTCGTCTATCCGCTCATTCTCCTCATCCGCAAGCTCATCATCTGCGCGCGTGCCATTGCCGCGGCGAAACGCGAAGCCAAACGCATCGAGGCGGAACGCGACCAGATCGAGGCCGAACGCCGCCGCATCGACTCCACGCCGAACAAGGACAATTTCGTGAAGCTCAAAGGCTCCTCCGACGCGTCCAGCATCAAGGCGCAGTTCCGCCTGGAGCTGGCCGACGGCACCGCGCTCATGATCGCGAAGATTCTCGAAGCCCAGGACACGCTGGCCGTGTTCGAACTCGAATCCAACGAAGGCGAGACGCCGCGCGTGCTCCGCATGCCGTATGCGAAGATGGCCCGCGTCGAACGCCTCTGATTTCCCTCATTCCCCCTGATTTTAACATTCACTTTCCCATACACGAGGTTTTGAATCATGTTCAAAGCAGTTTCGGGGAGCACAGAGTTCCCCTCCATCGAAGAAGCCAATCTTGCATTCTGGGAACAGAACGGCATTTTTGAAAAGTCCGTTCAGAACCGGAAGGGCAATCCCGAGTTCCTGTTCTACGACGGCCCTCCGTTCGCCACCGGCCTGCCGCACTACGGCCACATCCTCGCCGGCACGATCAAGGACGTGATCCCGCGTTACCAGACCATGCGCGGCAAGTATTGCGAACGCACGTTCGGCTGGGACTGCCACGGCCTTCCCGTCGAGTACGAGATGGAGAAGCAGCTGAAGCTCTCCGGCAAGAAGGAGATCGAGGACTACGGCATCGGCAAGTTCAACGAGGCATGCCGCGGCATCGTGCTGCGCTACACCAGCGAATGGGAGACTATCGTGAAGCGCATGGGCCGCTGGGTCGATTTCCGCAACGGCTACCGCACGATGGACATGAAGTACATGGAGTCCATCTGGTGGGTGTTCCGCCAGCTGTGGGACAAGGGCCTGATCTACGAGGGCTACAAGATCCTGCCGTACTGCGCCCGCTGCTCCACGCCGCTCTCCAACTTCGAGGCCAACCAGGGCTACAAGGAAGTGACCGACCCGGCCATCACCATCCGGTTCCGCCTGAAGGACGATCCGGACACGAGCGTGCTGGCGTGGACGACCACGCCGTGGACGCTTCCCTCGAATATGGCGCTCGCCGTCGGTCCGGACATCGACTACGTGAAGGTGAAGGACGGCGACGACACGTTCATCCTTGCCGAATCCCGCCTGCACGCCTACTACAAGCCGGACCAGATGCCGGAGATCGTGGCGCGCTATAAGGGCCGTGACCTCGCCGGTCTCCACTATATCCCGCTCTTCCCGTACTTCGCGGACAAGGAAGCCGAAGGCGCGTTCCGCATCATCACTGCCGACTACGTCAGCACCGAGGACGGCACGGGCGTCGTGCACACGGCCCCGGGCTTCGGCGAAGACGACGCCGCCGCGGGCGCCGCGAACGGCGTGCCGGGCGTCTGCCCGATCGACGCCGAATGCAAGTTCACGAAGGACGTGCCGGACTACGCCGGACGTTATGTGAAGGACGTCGACGCCGAGGTCATCGCGCGCCTGAAAGCCGAGGGCAAGCTCGTCCACCGCGGCACGATCAAGCACAGCTATCCCCACTGCTGGCGCGACGATTCCCCGCTCATCTACCGCGCCGTCTCCACCTGGTTCGTGAAGATCGACCCGATCAAGGAGAAAATGCTCCGCGCGAATTCGCAGATGACCTGGGTCCCCGCTCACATCAAGACCGGACGCTTCGGCAAGTGGCTTGAAAACGCCCGTGACTGGGCGATCAGCCGCAACCGTTACTGGGGCTGCCCGCTGCCGATCTGGCGCAACGCCGAGACCGGCGAGACCGTCTGCGTCGGCTCCGTGGCCGAACTCGAAAAGCTGACCGGCAAGAAGGTCACCGATATCCACAAGCATTTCGTGGACGAGATGACGATCACGACCGAAAAGGGCACCGTGCTCCGCCGCGTGCCGGAAGTGCTCGACTGCTGGTTCGAAAGCGGCTCCATGCCCTACGCGCAGAAACACTATCCGTTCGAGGACAAGGAACACTTCGAGGAAGGCTTCCCCGCCGACTTCATCGCCGAGGGGCAGGACCAGACCCGCGGCTGGTTCTACACGCTCACGGTCCTCGCCAGCGCGCTGTTCGACAAGCCGCCCGCGATGCATGTGGTGGTGAACGGCATGGTCCTCGCCGAGGACGGACAGAAGATGTCCAAGCGCCTGCGCAATTATCCCGACCCGATGCACATCGTGAACACCTACGGTGCCGACGCGCTCCGCCTGGTCCTGCTCGGTTCGCAGGTCGTCCGCGCCGAGGACCTGAAGTTCTCCGAGGCCGCCGTGAAGGAGGCCATGCGCAGCGTGATCCTGCCGATCTGGAACTCCTTCTCGTTCTTCATGACCTACGCGAACGTCGACAACTGGAAGCCCGCGCCCGGTCCGCTCGCCGCGCCGGAGAATCCCTCGAACCCGCTCGACCGCTGGATCCTCTCCAGCCTCGCCGACATGGTGCAGGAGATCCGCACGAACATGGACCAGTACCAGCTCCAGCCCGCCGCGAACCGCTTCGAAGCGTTCGTGGAGGACCTCACGAACTGGTACATCCGCCTCAGCCGCCGCCGTTTCTGGAAGAGCCAGGACGACAGGGACAAAGCCGAGGCGTACGCCACGCTTTATTACGTGCTGGTGACCTTTGCGAAGGCCGCTGCGCCGTTCATCCCGTTCATCACGGAGGAGATCTACCGTTCGCTCCGTACCGAAAATATGCCGGAATCCGTCCACCTCTGCGACTTCCCCGAGCCGGAACTCTTCCGCCGCGACGAGAAGCTGGAACGCCAGAACGCCCTCGCGCAGAAGGCCGTCTCCCTCGGCCGTTTCCTCCGCACGCAGCGCTCGCTGAAGGTGCGCCAGCCGCTGGCGCGCGCCGTGCTGGTGTCCATCGACCCCGAGGTGCGCGAACTGCTCGCACTGAGCGAAAGCGTGATCGCGGACGAGCTGAACGTGAAGAAGGTCGAGATCTTCGGCGACGAGGAATCTCTGGTGCATCTCTCCGCCAAGGCGAATTTCAAGAGCCTCGGTTCCCGTCTCGGCCCGAAGATGAAGGCGTTCGCCGCCGAAATCGCCAAGCTTCCTTCGCACGTGATCTCCTCCATCATGGCCGGCACGCCGTACGAACTGAAGCTGGAGGACGGCACGACCTGTCTGCTCGGCGCGGCCGACATCGTGGTCAACCGCACTGAACGCCCCGGATTCTGCGTGGCGGCGGATGCGTCCCTCACGATCGCGCTCGACACCGAGCTGAACGACGAACTCCTCGCCGAGGGCTACGCCCGCGAGCTCGTGAGCCGCATCCAGAATCTCCGCAAGGAGATGAATCTGCAGGTATCCGACCGTATCAATGCGCGTGTGACCGCCGCACAGGACCTGCTTGATGCGCTTGAGTCCGGCCGCGAACACATCTGCGCGGAAACGCTCGCCTCGAATCTTGAATTCATCCCCGCCGGCAGCGAAGCCCTCGACGGCGACCTGAACGGCAAACCCTGCGGAGTCGAAGTCCGGAAAGCCTGACGTCCGGCTCCGTTTGCGGAGGTATCTGCCATGAAATGCGAACAATGCGGATTTCTCGTGGATTCCCTGCCGGAAGGCGGGGGAGAATACCTTTGCCCGAACTGCGGATGGGTCATGCGGAAAGGAACGCCCGCGGTCCCCGCCGACGGGCAGCCGTCCCCCACCGATACGGCGACCGCCACGCACCTGAAGATCGCGAAGACCGTGAACGTCGGGTTCGGAGATTTCGCCTCCGTGCTCGCCGCCACCGACGCAAGCAGGATCGCGACGCCGGACGCCCGGCGTGACGGACCGGAACGCACCCGAACCGCCACCGGTTCGACCTTGAACGTGGAGGCCCCCGACGACGATGACGTGCTGTCCCCGCTCGACGTGTACGACGAGGACGACGAGTACGCCCGGATCCAGGCGGAGCTCGCCAGCCGCAAGGCTTCGCTCGATGAACGCGCCGCCGAACTCGACACCCGCGAAAAATACCTGAACAAGAAGCTCGACGAGATCATCGCCGAAAAGGAGTTCCTGCGGTCCGGGATCGAAAAGACCGACGAGGAACGCGCCGCCTATCTGAAGCAGAAAAGCCAGCTGGACGCGCAGAAGGCCGGCATGGAGAAGGAAATGGCCGCGCGCAAGGCTTCCCTTGACGCCCGTGCCGCCGAGATCGACAGGAAAACCGAGGCGATGAACAAAATGCGCGCCGAGCTGGAGAAGCTCAAGCGTGAACTGGACGCATCCATGACCGGAGAACAGCCCATAGACGACGCCACCACGTCGTCCGTCTCCATCCCGTACAGCGCGAAGCTGCTCCGGACGAACAACCGGCTGACGCGCACCGTGCGCATCCAGAAACGAATCCTGATCGGCCTCATCGTACTCGCGGCGGTCCTGATCGTGCTCCTTTTCGTGAAGGAGTCCGAATTGCGGCGCGTCCGCACTAGGTTGAAGAGACTCCCGGAATGTACATATATGGCAGCCCCCGCCCGCACGGAGGCCGTCTCCGCTCCATCCGAGGACACCTTAAACGCCGAACCCCAATCCTCGCCGGAAACCGAATCTTCCGGCGGCGGCTTATGACCATATCGTGCCGGAAGGCACAGAAAGAAAGACAACGAACATGAAACGAGTTTTGACCGGGATCCAGCCGTCAGGCGTCCTTCACATCGGGAATTATTTCGGGGCGATCCGCTCGACCGTGCGCCTTCAGGAGGAATGCGACGACGCGGTCGTCTTCATCGCCGACCTGCATTCGCTGACCGTCCAGCCGAAGCCGGAAGAACTGCGCGAACGCGTCCGCGGCGTGGCGGTCGACTTCCTGGCGTGCGGCCTCGACCCGGAGAAGGTCATCTTCTTCCGCCAGTCGGACGTGAACGTGGTGTGCGAGCTGATGTGGATCCTGAACTGCCAGACCGGCGTCGGCCTGCTCGAACGCGCCCACAGCTACAAGGATAAGATCGCGAAGGGGTTCGCCCCCAACAATGGACTGTTCTCGTATCCCGTGCTCATGGCCGCCGACATCCTGCTGTACCATGCGAACCTCGTCCCGGTCGGCAAGGACCAGAAACAGCACCTCGAAATGACGCGCGACATCGCGATCCGGTTCAACCAGCAGTACGGCGACGTCCTGACCATCCCGGAACCGTACATCAGCGGCGAAGTGGCCGTAGTGCCCGGCACGGACGGACAGAAGATGTCCAAGAGCTACAACAACACCATCGAGATCTTCGGCGAACCGAAGGCGATCAAGAAGAAGATCATGAGCATCCAGACCGATTCCAAGGGGCTCGAGGAGCCGAAGGACCCGGACACCTGCACGATCTTCGCGCTGTACAAGCTCTTCGCCACGCCCGAACAGCAGGCGGAGATGGCCGAGCGTTACCGCGCCGGAAACTACGGCTACGGTCACGCCAAGCTTGCGCTGTTCGACGCGTACATGGATTTCTTCGCGCCGATGCGCAAGCGCCGCGAGGAGCTGCTCGCCGATCCGGGCTACGTCGACGCCGTCCTGAAACGCGGTGCCGAACGCGCCTCCGAACTTGCCCATGCCACGATGGACGAGGTCCGCAAGGCCGTCGGCCTCCGCTGACGCGCCGGAAAGAACGAACCCCAGGGAACAAAACGCGGAAACCGCTGTCAATCAGGTTTTCAGCCGGACCGCTTAACGATAAGGAGAGTACCGATGTGGGATTATAACAACAAAGTCATGGATTATTTCCTGAACCCGCGGAACGTGGGCGAGATCGCCGACGCCGACGCGGAGGCCGAGGTCGGCAACATGACCTGCGGCGACGCCCTCAGAATATTCCTCAAGATCGACGAGAAGACGCACAGGATCCTGGACGCCAAGTTCAAGACCTTCGGCTGCGCCAGCGCCATCGCCAGCTCGTCCATCCTGACCGAGATCGTGATCGGCATGACCGTCGAGGAGGCCGCGCGCGTGACCAACCGCGACATCGTGGACCGTCTCGGCGAACTTCCCGAAGAGAAGATGCACTGCTCCGTAATGGGCATGGAGGCGCTTCAGGCCGCCCTCGGCGAATACGCGAAGAAGCACGGCCTCTCGCTCCCCGAAGTGAAGAACGACGATCCGGACGACCACGAAGGCCGCATCGTCTGCAAGTGCTTCGGCGTGACCGACGCGAAGATCCGCAAGGTCGTCCGCCTGAACCACCTCACCACCGTCGCCCAGGTCACCGAATACACCAAGGCCGGCGGTGCGTGCGGGACCTGCCTCGACCAGATCCAGCAGATCCTCGACGAGATGAACCACACGCCGCATGCGCCCGCCGAAGCCGAGAAGCCGCAGGCAGTCGATTTCGACGCCCTGTCGCCCGTGAAGAAGGCGCTGAAGGTGCAGGAAGTGATCGATAAGGAGATCAAGCCCGCGCTCGAACGCGACGGCGGCAGCATCGAGCTGATCGACCTCGACGGCGACGTCGTGAAGGTCACGCTCCGCGGCGTCTGTGCGACGTGCCCGAACTCCAAGCTGACCCTGCGGAAACTCGTGCAGGGCAAGCTCCATGAATTCCTGTCCGACCGGCTCACGGTCGAGGAGGCGTGACATGAAAGGCGAAGAACGCGTCATCTATCTGGACAACAACGCCACCACGCGCACCGCGCCGGAGGCCGTCGCCGCCATGCTGCCGTATTTCTCCGAATACTACGGCAATGCGTCCAGCATCCACAAGTTCGGCGGCCGCCTGGCGAAAGTGGTCGAGGAGGGCCGCGCGAAGGTTGCCGGATTCCTCGGTGCCGATCCGAGCGAGATCATCTTCACGTCCTGCGGGACCGAGGGCGACAACGCCGCCATCCTGAGCGCGCTGGACGTCTGCCCGAAACGCCGCCGCAAGATCGTGATCTCCACGGTCGAACACCCCGCCATCCTCAACCTCGGCAAGGATCTCGAGCGCCGCGGCTACACCGTGGTGAAGATCCCGGTCGACAGCCTCGGCCGCCTCGACATGGACCGTGCCCGCGAAATGATCGACGAGGAGACCGCGGTCGTCTCCGTGATGTGGGCGAACAACGAGACCGGCAACCTGTACCCGGTGGAAGCTCTCGCCGAACTGGCGCACCGCGCCGGGGCGCTCTTCCACACCGACGCCGTCCAGGCCGCCGGAAAGATCCCGTTCAAGCTCCGCGACATGAATATCGACATGCTCAGTGTGTCCGGCCATAAGTTCCATGCCCCGAAGGGCATCGGCGCCCTGTACGTGCGCCGTGGCGTGCGGTTTCGTCCGTTCGTCGTCGGCGGCCATCAGGAACGCGGACGCCGCGCCGGAACGGAGAACGTGCCGTACATCGTCGGCATGGGTGTGGCAGCCGAGCTGGCCATGGCGAACTTCGAAACGGAAAACAACTACGTCCGCAAGCTCCGCGACGACCTGCACAACCGCCTGATCGCGGCCATCCCGAGCGTCCGCGTGAACGGTGATGTGGAACACCGTCTGCCGAACACCACCAACCTTTCGTTCGAGTACATCGAGGGCGAATCCATCCTGATGCACATGGACATCCACGGCATCTGCGCCTCCAGCGGCAGTGCATGCACGACCGGCAGCCTGGAGCCGTCGCACGTGATGCGCGCCATGGGCGTGCCCTACACGGCGGCGCACGGCGCGATCCGCTTCAGTTTCTCCCGCTACAACACGCAGGAGGACGTCGACACGGTCGTGGAGGTCCTGCCCGGCATCATCGAAAAGATCCGCGCGATCTCCCCGTACTGGGCCGATTTCGTGGCGAAACGCTGAAAAAACGAAAAAAACGACAAAACCGGTTTGACAAAACGGATTCCCGCGTATAAATTACGGGCGTTTTTCCGAACCGCTTTCAAAGAACCCCACTTAAGGAGACTGTAACCATGGTCATGATCTGCCCCTACTGCGATACGGAGATCAACGAAAAGCAGATGGAAGCCGAGGACGGGTGCTGCCCGGAATGCGGCGCCGTCCTGACGCAGTCGAACATCCTCAGCGACACCGACGACGAGGAGAACGACGGGTACGACGATTACGACGATGACGACGACGATTACTCCGCGTTCGGCGAGCGTTCCAGAGACTACGACGAGGAGTTCGACGAATTCGACGAATTCCTTGAGGAAGAGGAAAAACTCGAACGCAGCGAGGCGAAGAACCGCAATAAAAACAAATGAAGCCGGAGTGGATGCCGCAGGATTTCGAACTCTTTGACACCCATGCCCACCTTGGCGATGACGGATGCCCCGACGAAACGGAGTACTACCGGCGCGCGGAGGAGGCCGGGGTGCCGTGGATTCTGCTGTGCGGCTCGGATTTCGAGTCCAGTCGCCGCTCCGCGGAGTTCACCTCGCATTTCGACCGTGTTTTCTTTGCTGCCGGGCTGCACCCGCTGGACATCATGAAGCATCCGTGCGAAACGGAGATGTTCGAATCGTTCGCCGCGGCTCCCCGGTTCGTCGCGGTCGGCGAGATCGGACTGGACTACTACTACGAACGCGACACGCGCGAAAAACAGCTTGAGGTCTTCCGCTCGTTTCTGTCTTTGGCGCTTTGTTTGGACCGGCCCGCGATCGTGCACACGCGCGACATCGACGGCAGTACGCTGGCCTACGACGACGCTTACTCGCTCCTTTCGGTCTTCGCTGGGGCAGGGGGGAAATTCGTCCTCCACTCCTTCGCCGGAAGCATCGCCGATTTCGAACGGTTCGATGCGCTCGGCGCTTACTTCGGATGCGGCGGCATGGTGACGTTCAGGAAAGCGGACAACATCCGTGCGCTTGCGCTCCGCTACCCCGAAGACCGGCTGCTCCTCGAAACCGATTCCCCGTATCTTGCCCCCGTTCCGTTCCGCGGCAAGGAGAACCACCCTGAGTTCCTCCCGTGGACGGCCCATTCGCTGGCTGCTCTGCGCGGCTGGAGCATGGAAAAGACCGTGAACCTGACGACCTCCAACGCAAAACGTTTTTTCAGGATACCCCCCGAAAATGAAGAACACAAATAAACACGAAACGCTCCGCGGCTGGTTCCAGCTCGTCCGTCTTCCCCATCTTTTCACCGTCCCCGGCGACCCGCTGGTCGGATTCCTGATCGCGGGCGGCATGATGCAGCAGGGCAGGGGATATTTCCCGATTGCCGCAGTCTGCCTTATCTCGCTTGCCATGTCGCTGTTCGGCATCATCACGAATGATCTGGCGGACATTCAGATCGACACGACGCAGCATCCCGACCGGCCTCTGCCGCGCGGCGTGATCAGCCCGCGCGCGGCGTCCTATGCGTCGCAGCTCTGCTTCCTGGCGGCGGTCATTCCGGCGTTGTGCCTCGGCTGGCGTTTCTCGTTCGTCACGCTCGTGGCGCTCATCAGTATCTACACCTACAATTTCTATGTCAAATACCGCCCGAAACGCATGTCCATGATGATGGCGGTCATGCGTGACCTGACGTTCGGACTGGGCATTCTGATCGTGCCGGGCATCTCTCTTTCACGCATCCTGCTCCTGGTGCTGTACGGCGTAGGGCTGTTCTTCTATTATTGCGGCATCAACGAGATCACGCGCGCCGAGACGCTCTCGAAGATCGTGCGTCCCGGCGGACGCACCATGCTGGCCGGCGCGTGCTGCTGTGCCATCGTGCCGCTGATCTTCGTCATCAAGCTCCTGCGGGATTCGTCCACGCTCCTGCCGATTGCCTTCGGCCTGCTGGCGATCCTGATGTGTGCCGTGTATCTTCTGATCGCGCTGTGGGTGTACCAGGTCTCCCGGACCGGAGCATCGCCCGCCCGCGTCCAGATGTCCGTGCATGTGTCGTTCCGCGCCGCCTTCCTCGTGCAGGCGGCCGCCGCCGCGTCCTGCGGACTGGTCGTCCTGCCGGTGATCCTCCTGCTGTGCCTGATCGGATCCGCGCTGGTGGAAAAGTATTCCGGCTCCTGAGGCGGATTCCGGACGATGGAAGACTGGTTCGACATGCGGGTCGATCCCGCGCAGATCGCGAAGGAACGTGCGAAGGCGCGCGAACTCCGCCGCACCAATTGGTGGCGGGCGCAGATCCAGAAAGGCGTGTGCCATTACTGCGGCGGGAAGTTTCCTCCGTCCGAACTGACGATGGACCACATCGTGCCGCTTTCCCGCGGCGGACACAGCACGAAAGGCAACATCGTGCCCTGCTGCAAGGCGTGCAACAACAACAAGAAATACACCATGCCAGTCGACGAGATCCTCGCTGAACTCGACCGCGAGGACCGCGAACGCGAGGGGGCGGCCCCGGAGTCCGAAGCGCCGGATATTCCCTCGCCGGAAGTCGACGTGGACATCGACATCCCGGACGATCCCGCGCAGGACGTCTGATTTTTTCTTTTTTCAACGGTTATTATGGATTACTATTGGAACGAACGAACCGATCCCGCGTACAATCTGGCGTTGGAGGAGGTCATGACCGCGCAGGCGGACGCGCCGTTCGCGATGCTGTGGCGGAATCGCCCCGCCGTGATCATCGGGCGCAACCAGAACGCCTGCCGCGAGTTCGATTCCACGTATGCCCGCGAACACGGCATCGCCGTCGTGCGGCGCATGACGGGCGGCGGCGCGGTCTACCATGACCTCGGCAATCTCAATTACAGCATCTTTGCGTTCGAGACGGACGCGAACAAAAGGTATATCGACTTCGCGCCGTTTGCCGAACCCGTGCTGTCCGCGCTGCGGGCGCTGGGCGTGAATGCGGAGTTCTCCGGGCGCAACGACATCCTCGTGAACGGACGCAAGGTCTCCGGCAGTGCGAAATGCGTTCATAATGGACGCATCCTGTTCCACGGTACGCTCCTGTTCGACGTCGATTTCGAGGCGATGTCGGCCGTTCTGACTCCTCCTCAGGCCAAGATCGAGGCGAAGGGCGTGGCGTCCGTCCGGGCGCGCGTTGCCAACCTGAACGAATTCCTGCCCGGCATGACCCGCGATACCTTCCGGCAGGCGATGGAACGCGAACTGCTCCGTCAGTTCGGCCTGAAAGAACCGCTCCTGATCCTTGACAACTGGAAGCGCGAGGCGGAACGTGCCGCCGATGAGCGATACCGTTCCTGGGAATGGAATTTCGGCGAATCCCCGGACTTCACGTTCGAGCGCACGCGGCGGTTCACGAGCGGGACCGTGACCGTGCATCTGGACGTGCATGCCGGTGTGATCCGGCGGGCGGCGTTCCGGGGGGATTTCTTCGGGACGGCTCCGTCCGATGAACTTGCCGCCATGCTGATCGGCTGTCCGCACCGCGCCGATGCGATCCGGGCGGCGCTGTCCGGTGCCGACATCGGGCAGTATATCGCCGGGCTTGAGCTTGCTCCGCTGACGGAACTGCTTGCGCCGTAATCGCGGCGGGCTTTTTTCCCTGCATAAAAGTATAAAGCAAGTCCCTCCCGTTTTTTGTCTTCGATTTTGTAATATATAATAAATTCGACTTGAAAAAATGATTAGAGTGTGATATATTAATAGGATATGATCATCAAGAAAAAACAGAACCGGAGGTTCCTTTCATCATGAATAAAAAGTCCGTTTTGAGCTTGACCGCGGCAGCGTTCGCCGCTCTCTCCATCCCCATGTTCGCCCAGATGCCCGGCGCCATCAAACAGGTCGTTGGCGTCGCCGAGGTCGAGGAAATCGCCAACGTCCAGAGCCGGCGTTACACGGGGCAGGTGGTCACGCAGGCGGAAGTGAACGTGGTGTCATGCGTGTCCGGCGAGATTCTGAAGCTCGGTTTCAACGACGGCGACTATGTGAAGAAGGGGCAGATGCTGTACACGATCGAGAAGACGCAGTACGAGGCCGCCGTGAAGCAGGCCGAGGCCACGATCGCGGAATGCAAGGCGAGGCTTGAATATGCGCAGAGCACCTACGACCGCAACCAGATGCTCTATGAAGTGAACGCCACCAGCAAGGACACGATGGAGAATACGAAGTCCGCACTGGATGCCATGCGTGCCGAGCTCGCCGCCGCCGAAGCGGGACTGGTCAAGGCGCAGTACGATCTGGACCACACCACGATCACCGCCGCCATCGACGGTCTGGTCGGCGTGACGGAATTCACCGCCGGCAACTATATCACGCCTTCTTCCGGCACGATGCTCACGATCATTCAGATGCAGCCCATTCGTGTCCGGTTCGCCATGAGCATGGGCGATTTCCTGTCCGGTTACGGCAGCCTGACCGCGCTGAAGGAAAACGGCGAAGTCTCTCTGAAGCTGGCCAACGGTCTGGAATACCACGCCGGCGGCAAGATCGAGTTCCTGAACAACGAGGCGAACGTGAAGACCGACGCCATCCAGGTGTACGCGTCCTTCCCGAACGCCGACATGAAGCTGATCCCCGGCAGCACGGTCACCGTGACGCTCTCGAAGAAAGGCGCGGAAAGGATGCCCGCGGTTCCGCCGTCCGCCGTGCTGCATGACGCGCAGACCTCTTTTGTGTATGTGGTTGGCGAGGGCAACAAGGTCGAACGCCGCGTGGTCGAGCTCGGCGACATGACGAAGACGCACCAGCTGATCAAATCCGGCCTGAAGAGCGGCGAAAAGGTCGTGTCCCAGGGTACGCACAAAATCATGCCCGGCGATGAAATCATCCCCGCCGCGCCCGAAGAGAAAAAGTGATTACGGGGGCGGCATAAGATGTTTTCCAAGATTTTCATTGACCGGCCGCGTTTCGCGATCGTCATCAGTCTGATCCTCGTCCTGGCGGGCGTGATCAGCCTCTTCAAACTGCCTGTGGCCGAGTACCCCGAGATCGCGCCGCCGTCCCTGTATGTGAGCGCAATGTATCCCGGCGCCAGCGGCGAGGTGATCGCGCAGACCGTGGCCATGCCGATCGAAGACCAGATCAACGGTGTGGACGACCTGCTGTATTTCTCGTCCGCGTGCAGCAACGCCGGCTCCTACTCCTGCACCGTGACGTTCAAGAGCGGCACCGATACCGATATCGCCATGGTCAACCTGCAGAACGCCATCAAGCGCGCCGAACCGCAGCTGCCGACCGACGTGACGAAGCTCGGCATCACCGTCGAGAAGCGCGGCAACGACATCCTCGCCGTGTACGCCTTCACCACGGACGAATCGACGCTGAACATGATGGAGCTGAACAACTACGTCAACGTGAACGTGAAGGACGCCATCACGCGTCTGGACGGCGTGTCGTCCGCCGAAGTGATGTCGCTGGAGGAGTACTCCATGCGCATCTGGCTGGATCCGCTCCGCATGGCAGGACTCGGCATTTCCACCACGGACATTGCCAACGCGGTGCAGTCGCAGAACATCCAGGCCGCCGCGGGCAGTATCGGCACGGAGAAGAGCAACAGCTACATGTCGTACAAGCTGAACGTGAAGGGCCGCCTCGTGACCGCCGAGGAATTCGGCAACATCGTCCTGCGCCATGATTCGGACGGCAGTATCGTGCGCCTCAGCGACGTGGCGAAGGTCGAAGTCGGCTCCAGCTCCTATGCCGGACGAAGCGTGTTCAACGGCCATCCCTGCGTGGCTCTGCTCGTGAACCGCACGCCTGAAGCGAACGCCATGGGCACGGTCGGCCGCGTGAAAGCCGAGCTGGAACATTGGAAGAAGCTTTTCCCGAAGGGCGTGAACGTGGTTAGCGCCTATGACCCGACCGAGTTCATCGAAGTTTCGATGAAGGAGATCGTGACGACCATCCTGCTGGCCCTGGGGCTGGTCGTGCTCATCACTTGGGTCTTCCTTCAGGACTGGCGCGCCACCCTGATCCCGTCCGTCGCGATTCCCGTCGCCCTGATCGGCACGATGACGTTCCTGTACGCCCTCGGCTACAGCATCAACGTCCTGACGATGTTCGGCCTGATCCTGGTCGTCGGATCGCTCTGCGACGACGCCATCGTGGTGGTCGAAAACTGCCAGGGCCTGATGGAACGCGAAGGCATCGGCCCGAGAGCCGCCGCGGAGAAGACCATGCGCCAGATCACCGGCGCCATCATCTCCACGACGCTCGTGACCGTCTCCTGCTATGTGCCGCTGGCGTTCTACGGCGGCATGGTCGGCGTGATCTACGTCCAGTTCGCCGTCACCATGTGTATCTCGCTGTGCCTCTCCACGACCATTGCCATGACGCTCAGCCCCGCGCTCTGCGCCCTGTTGCTGCGCCGTCCCGACCACCATGTGCCGCTGCTGTTCCGCCCGTTCAACGCCGTGTTGGATTTCAGCCGCAAGATTTACCTGTTCTTCACCGGCTTCCTCGTGCGCTGGTCGCCTTTGGCCGTGATCCTCTTCGCCGGCGTGGTGTTCGCCGTTTATTACATGTTCACGCATTCCCTGAGCTCGTTCCTGCCGGAGGAGGACAAAGGCGTGCTCTTCTGCAACGTGGAACTGCCGAGCGGCGCGTCCGTCGAACGTACGGACGCCGTCCTGCGCGACATCCGCGAGAAGCTCTCCGGGATGAAGGGCATCCGTTCGGTCCTGGATGTGTCCGGCTTCAGCATGATGTCCGGTTCCGGCGAAAGCGTCGGCATCGCGATCGTGGCGCTGGACCACTGGGACAAGCGCAAAACGCCGGATCTCCAGCTTGGCGCGCTCCAGGCCGAGATCCAGGGCCGTCTCGCGTCCATCCCGGACGCCCGCATCACGGTGTTCTCCCCGCCCGCCATCATGGGCCTGGGCATGGTCAACGGCGTGAGCGCGCAGGTGTGCGGCATCGGCGACGTTGACCCGATCGAACTGTCTGACGTGATGAAGGGGTACACCCGCGAGCTGATGGGCCATCGGGACATGATCGCGGTCGCCATGACGCCCTACAACGCCGACACGCCGCAGCTGTATCTGGACATCGATTTCGATAAGGCGCATACCCTCGGCGTCTCCCCGCTCAGCATCTACAACACCCTTCAGAGCAAGCTCGCTTCGCTCTACATCAACGATTTCACCATGGTCAGCCGCAACTTCAAGGTGAAGATGCAGGCGTCCGCCGACTACCGCGCCACGCTCGACGACATCCGCGAGATCCAAGTGGTCAACGACGTCGGCGAAATGGTCCCGCTGACTTCGTTCGGCGAGCTGAAGTACACCGTCGGTCCGCGCCAGATCTCCCGTTTCAACAAGATGACCAGCGCCGAACTGACCGTGAACGGTTTGCCCGGTTCGAGCTCGCGCCTCATCATGGATGCGATGGAGAACGTGAAGCTGCCCGACCAGTACCACCTCGAATGGACCGCGCTGAGCTATCAGGAACGCCAGAACGAAGGCCAGATCGTCTACCTCATGGCGCTCGCCCTGATGTTCGCCTACCTCTTCCTCGTCGCCCAGTACGAAAGCTGGACCATCCCCGTGCCCGTGATGCTGACCGTGACGTTCGCCGTCTGCGGCGCGCTGATCGGCCTGAAGATCGCGAAACTCGATCTCAGCATTTACGCACAGCTCGGCATGGTCATGCTGATCGGCCTTTCCGCCAAGAACGCCATCCTCATGGTCGAATTCGCCAAGCAGGAGCGCGAACACGGCAAGAGCATCGTGGAATCCGCCCTGAGCGGCGCGAGCCTCCGTTACCGCGCCGTGCTGATGACCGCATGGAGCTTCGTTTTCGGAGTGTTCCCGCTGGTCGTGGCGACGGGCGCCGGTTCCGGCAGCCGCCGCGCCATCGGCATCACCACGTTCTCCGGCATGATCATGGCCACGCTGATCGGCATCATGTTCACCCCGGCCCTGTATGCGTTCTTCCAGCACGTCCGCGAGACAGGCAAAAAGATTCTGCACCTCGACCGCCCGAGAGATTAAGGAGAAATCAATATGAGCAAGAAATCCGAATCGAGTCTTCTGTTTCCCGTGCCGGACTCCGGCGATATCGCGAGCGACGTGTGGCGTCTGATCCTGCGCAACAACGCCAAGATGCTGAACCTGCTCCTGCAGGAATGCCCGGACATCGCGCCCGGGCAGAAGATCACGTTCTCGCGCATCCGCGTGCTGACCTATCTCGCGCAGGCGCAGGGCGGGCTTGTGAGCATCCGCGACCTGGCCGAAGAGCTCGGCGTGACCTCCGGCGGCGTCTCCCAGATGGTCGACAGCCTCGTGAAGAGCGACATGGTCTGCCGTACCGCGTCAAAGGACGACCGCCGCGTCGTCTACCTCTCGATCTCCGAGTCCGCGAAGAAGCGCCTCGAAGTCCTCTCCAAGTTCCTGCACGACCGCGTGGCGAAGGCTATGGCGGCCATTCCGGAACAGGACCGCGAAATCATGGCGCGTTCCCTCCGCACCCTCCTGAAAGCCTTCTACGAGGACGCGAACTGACCGTTCGTCTGTCCGACTTGAAGACGAAGAAGCCCTCCGAAGCCGTCAGCCGGCCGGAGGGCTTTCTCTTTTCTGTGTCCGGTGTCGGAGGCGGAACCTTATTCCGCCAGTTTGTGTTTCCATTTCTCCCGGAACGCATCGCTCAGGTCCTGATACTGGAAAATGTTCTTCCAGTTCACCCGGTCGGCGAATTTCTCAATGAACGGTTCGCTGAGCGTCTGGTAACGGGAGACCAGGTCCCAGTCCATCGCGTCCTTGTGGTACTCAATGTATTCCTCGCAGTGAATGTGGTATTTCGAGTCGATATACCAGAAATCGGTCGGCTCGACGGTCGTATCGTTTTCGTTCATCTTTCAAACTCCTTTCGGCGGGCGGTCACCAGACGCACAGGCGGTTGCGGCCCGGTTTCAGTCCGGCGAACGGCCCGGCGGGATTGTTCCCGTCCGTGCGAAGCTGTCCGAGGTAGTCGTGATCCAGGAGGATGTCGGAGCCGTCCGGGTTTTCGAAGAACGCCTCCGACACCCTTGTCTCGCCCAGATCCGCCGTCGACATCAGCGCCGTTTTCTGCTTGAGGATCACGTCGTCGGCGTCCAGTTCGAGATACACGGATCCGCGTCTCTTCCTGACGAACTCCGCGGCGGGAAGGTCCTGTCCGGAAACCGGTTCGTCCGCCTCGATGCGGATGTTCCAGCCGCCATCCTTGACCGAGAAATCCTGTTCCCCGTCGTAGTGCTCCGCGCCGTTGCCGTAGACATTCCGGGCGATATAGACCGGCTGCGCCACCTGAATGTAGAGATTCTCGTCGCCCGGGACCCCTTTCTGCGGAAACGCCGCCTTGATCCCGTCGATGTATTTTTCGTAGGAATCCGGGTGCCCGTTGAAGGCCTCCGTGCCGGTAAAGACGCAGTCCGTCTGCCCGTACTTGTCGGCTCCGCCGACGAAGATGTTCTGATAGAAACGGTCGTCGCCGCCGTAGATGAACGAGGTCCCCATGAGCGCTGTGCTGTGGGCGAAATGATACGGCGTGGAACGGTTCAGGACACACCTGTGCAGCGTGTTGCCGAGGACGAGGTTGTGCACGTATGCGCCGCCCTGCGACATGTTTTCGAAGCTGTAGGCGGACGCGAAGATGTTGTTGTCAATCAGGTACGGGCCGTGTGACACCTCGACCATGAGGTCGCGCACGTTTTTGGAGTAAAGGTTTCCGCTGATCCGGGTGCCCTGCGTCTGCCAGTCGAGCCAGGTGCCGAGCGTGCAGTCGTGGATGTAGTTTCCGGCGATCCGGACGTCGATCGGCGCGTGCAGCTTGATCCCGCCGATCTCCCAGCCGAAGAACTCGTGCTTGGTGGCGATCCGGTAGATCTCGTTGCCGGTGATCTCGCTGAAGATGCAGCCCATGTGCCCCACGACGCCGTTCTGGCCGCAGTCGTGGATCACGTTGTTCCGCACGATGTGCGAGCCGACGTTTTCCCGGTTCCACCCGAGAAGCAGGGCCTTCACGACCGATTCGAACTGGCAGGTGTAACCCGGTTTCCGTCTGGTCTTCGTGAAGTAATTGTCGCCCGTTTTCTCGTCTTTTCCGAGGCTCACGGCGGAACACTTCGCGTCGTGGATGTGGTTGTTTTCGATGATCCAGCCCTTGCTCCAGTGGGGACCGATCAGGCCGGGCTGGTCGCCGGTCGGCGGCGCGAACGGCGTCGCGGCGTGCGCCAGCTCGAACCCGGAGACCGTGATGTAGTCCTTCCCGCTCTGCCTCGGATAGAAAACGCACTTGCGGACGTTGATCTCGACCAGTTCTTTATTGGGGTCCGCCCCCTGGAAATTCGCCCAGATGCAGGTGTTGTCCGCGTCGACCTCGGCGTACCACTGATAGATCGTGTCGTCGGGGTTCGCGATCGGTTCGCGGTAGGTCTTCCACGGGTAATTGTGCCCGGTCGTCCGTTTTTCTGCCTTCCTGACGTCCTCAAGCGAGGTGGCTTCGAAGAAGGATTTGCCGTTCAGATAGACCTCGCCCAGGTGAATGGTCGGGTACATGGGCGACACCATCCAGTCGCCGTAAAGCCACGTGTCGAACGGGTTGAAATCGCCGAACAGCGTATTGGGGACCACGGCTTTCCACACCGTGCCGTCTCCCTCGCGGGTCCATCCGGTGATCCGCTCCGAACCCTTGATCACGACATGCTCGTTTTCGGCGGCGGTGTATGTGATGCGCATGCGGTCGCATGTGCCGCCCGTTTTCGGGTCGACCCATTCGCGGTATTCGCCCGTGTGCACGATCACGGTGTCGCCCGGCATGGCCAGGTCCGCCGCGCGCTGGATCGTGGCGAACGGCTGTGCGGCCGTTCCGGGGTTGCGGTCGGAACCAGATTTGCTGACGTGGTATTCCGTTCCGGTTGAGTTCATGGTGTCAGTCCTCCTTCTTGCATGGGCTGAGGGGTTGTGGTGTCAATTCGGTATTGTTTTTCCGCCGATGCGTCATCGCATCCGGGCGGATGATTCATGTTTTTGATTTGAGGCGGTTCATCCATTCTTCTTTCAGGATGGCGTACTGGAGCGTGTTTTCGTAGACGGGATTCCCCCCGGCGTCCCTGACGAAAGAAACGTACTCCGTGAACAGTCCTTCCCGGCGCATCCCGAGTTTCTCGCAGAGATGCTGACTGCGCGCGTTATAGTCGTCCACGTATGCGAAAATGCGGCGCACGCCCTTCCGCGTGAAGAGATAGTTGAAGAGGGCATATGTCGCTTCGTACGCAAAGCCTTTCCCGTGATACATGGCGTTCAGGATCAGGCTCGGACTGAATGTGTCCGGGGGCGGCAGCGGCGTCGTTTCCTTCGAGCGCAGCCTGGGCGGCGCGTAGGTCGACGGCTCGGCCTCGATCTCCCCGATCACCTTGCCGGATTCCTTCAGCTCGATGGCGAAACAGTATTCCGGATTGGCACCGCGTTTCACCACCTCCGCCCGTGCCTCGTCGAGAGTGTCGAGCTTCAGGTTTGCGAAGCAGTGCGGTAGCGGACCGCTCAGATATTCCAGAACATCCGCCGCGTCGCTTTCGCGGAACGGACGCAGGACAAGCCGTTCGGTCTCAATCGTGCTCATTTGCTATTCGCTTTCTGTTTTTCTTCGTTTCCGGTTCGTTCCCCATGGCGCGAAACAGTTCGCGGAGGAAATCGCCGTTGTCCACGTCCTCGACCAAAAGCATTTCCTTCGCGCCGGGATAGGGCAGCTCGCGGGGCGCGTCCGGCAGGAGACTCAGCGCGGCGGGCGTCGGCTTGACGAGCAGGCGGTCGTCGTAGATCCCGCCGACGATCCGTCCGCGGACATACAGGATATATTCGCCCATCATCGCGCGGTGGGAGACATCCTTCAGCCCGGAAAGCTGATCCAGGACAAATGTCAGGTATTCTCTGCTGGACGACATGGATCACTCCATAAGATGTTTGTACTGATTCTGGATTTTATACATGCACGGGGCGCCGAGAAACGCGTTCTTCGCGATGGATCTGGTGCTTTCGGGGATCACGATTTCCTTCAGTCCGCTGCGCATGAACGCGCATTTTCCGATTCCGGCGAGTCCGTCGGGAAGGGTGATCTCCTCCAGCGATCCGCAATTGCCGAACATGGCGACGGGGATCTCCTTCATGGTTTTCGGCAGAGTGACGCGTTTCAGCTTTTTGCAGTCGCCGAATATGCCGCGTTCGAGGTCCAGGAACGGGTTGCTGTCTGTGCTGTTGATCGCCGTCACGCGGGAGATCGTGAAACCGGGCTCGAGCTCGTCCACCTTGAATTCCATGACGGAGTCCGGGATCGTGATCTCCTCGATGTCGCTTCCGTAAAACGCCGCCGTCCCGATGCTCGTCACGCTCGACGGGATTGTGACGGAGGTGAGCTGGCACGACCGGAACGCCCAGGGGCCGATCGCACGGACGCCGTCGGGGATCGTGTAATGCCCCTGAAGCCACGTCGGCGCGCGGAGCAGCGTCTTCGTCCCCTCGTCGATCAGGACGCGTTCTTTCGTGTACCGGTATCGTTCGTTTCCTGAGGAGAACGCCGGCCGCATGGTATGGTCGAATGCGCCAGCGAAGGTCTCGATCCGGTCAGGCAGGACGATCCCGTACCACCGCATGTTCCCCCGGACCTTTTCAGGCGACTCGGAATCGTTCCCGAGTCCGGTCCGGTATTCCTCGCCGGACCTCCACGTCCACACTGTGTTTTCATGCCCGAACGCATCGACGCCGATCCTCTTCAGGTTCGAGTCCGCCGGCATATCGACCTTCAACAGTCTGTTGCAGTCATAGAAGGCCCCGTAGCCGATCGTTTCCAGGCTGTCCGGCAGTTTGACATCCCGCAACATCTTACAGCCGCCGAACGCATATTCGCCGATTTTCTTCAGTCCTTCGGCGGCTTCGAAGCTCATCAGGCCGGAGCAGTGAAATGTCTGCTCGCAAATTTCTTCCGTGCCGGGCGGGAGCCTGAAATGCCTGAGCTTGTAGCAATACTCGAACGCAGCGTACCCGATGGAGACCGGATGATTGTCGGACAGCGTGACATCCTCAAGCTCATTGCAATTCCAGAATGCGTCATGTCCGATCGACTCCACGCTGTTCGGGATTCGGATGGTTTTCACGGCCAGGCACAGGTAAAACGCCCTCACGCCAATGGATTTCACGCCGTCCGGGACCTCCACGTGCGTCAGTTTGCGGCATTCCGCAAACGCCTCTTCCCCGATTTCGGCGTTTTCCGGGGCGGAGGCTCCGGCTTCGGAGTCTTTCCTGACCGTGACGCATTCCAGCGATTCGCAGTTGTAGAACGCTCTGTCCCCGATGGAAATGCCGGCCGGAAGCGAGACCCGTTTCAGCGTTTTGTGTTCGTTGAACGCTCCCCCCTCAATCGTTTTGACGGAGTCGGGAATCGTGATGGATTCCAGTTTTTTGCAGTTTTTGAACACCCCGGAGGAGATCGCGGTGTATCCTTCGGGGACGGTGTAATCCACGATGTCGTGGTCGGGGATGTGCAGAAGCGCCACGCTGTCCGGCGTGGAATTCCCGTCGCTGTAAACGCTCTCCTTGCCGTAATACCGGTTGATCCGTTCTCCGGCCGCATTGGCGGGGAAGACCACCGTTCCCCCGTTCGATGCCGCATCCGCGGCGGGTGTCTGCGGCTGAGGCCGCGGCTGCGCTGTTTCCTCGGCGTGAGCGGAGGTCTGGACGGGCCGGGAGACGGATGATTCCGGGTGGTCCTGACCCGATTTGACCGGGCTGTCCGGCAACGGTTCATCGGAACACGATGACGCAATGAGCGGCAGGAGGAAAAGTGCGGCGGAAAGGAACCATGCCGCCGCGAAGCCTGAGCTTGCTTCAGCCGTTTTCATCTTCCGGTTTTTGACTCCGAAATTCTTTTTCATTGCGTTTATCCTTTCCTGGTACGTTCGGATTGTGGTTCCTATTGTGAAAAGAGGGGCCGGGGGCGGTCATTTCCCCTCCAGTTCCCGCAGGTGCAGACGCAGGATGCGGAGGAGTTCCCGCATGGCGGCGGGACTGCGGTGGATGCTGTGCCCGGAATGGACGATCACCTCGCTCACGGCATTGTCGAGATGGCTGCTGGAATACGGCACGACGCCGTCGGTGCCGCCCGGATGGTCGGCGCGTTCCTGGTCACCGATGATCGAATGATAGACGAGCCCTTTTTTCATGGGGGAGTCCGCGAGGGCCTGGATGAAGATGGAATCGGGGTCGAGGTCATAGAGCCCGGAGACGGAATGGCTGCCTTCCTCATCTCCTCTTTCGCGGTGCAGTTTCTCGAGCTCCTCGTACTTTTCCTTGTTGAGCTTTTCGAATACCCGGGCGAAGAGCGGGAGTTTTTCGCGCAGAGTTTTCGGCAGGCTGACGAGCCGCGAGCCGAAGCGCGCGACCGACCACTTGGCCATCTCGGACCCCCTGTGCGGCACGGCCATGAAGACAACGCGATTGACGAACGGCAAAGACGGAAGGACGGCGAACGTCTCGACCGCGTCCAGTTCGTCTTCCGCGAGCGACGCGGTGATCTCGTCCCACGTCCGCTGTGTCACCGTTTCGACCATGTAGTGCGGATCGTCCTGGAGCAGCGTGCGGGAGACCAGGCCGCCCATGCTGTGCCCGATCAGGACCATCTTGTCGAAATTCTCGCGCGCCTCCGGCGTGGTCCCGAGTTCTTCCCGTGCGGCCAGCAGGATCCGGCGCAGATTGCCGGCGGTCGCCAGGACCGGCATGCCGCTGGAGAAGGAGTAGAACCAGAACTGGTAGCGTTTCCGTATGACCGGGTCGTTCTTCAGAGAATTGATCATCTGCACCCAGGTGTCGGGGCTGGACATCAGGCCGTGGATGAAGAGCACCGGGATCTTGCCCGGATGGTACGGTTCGATCAGGAACAGCCCGGAGTTGTCCTCCTGCCGGTCGGACTCCAGCATGACGGAGATCAGGTTGCGGTCGGGCAGGCTGTTCAGGAAACAGGCGAGCGGGGTGGAGAAGTCAAGCGCGAGCGGGACGTTGTCTTCCGCCAGGAAAGCGAGCTCCGAGGGGGCCGTTTCCTCCAGGGAAGTGTCCAGATAGTCCAACCGTACTTCCATGTCGTTCGAGTCGTTTTCCTTGAGTTCCACGATCAGCGTCACCGGGATCGTCAGTCCCCTCGGACTTTTCAGGATCTTGTGCGTTTCCTGCGGCGCGAGGAACCCGACCAGAGGGATGCCGGTGCCGGGCTGCCGGTTCTTCTGCATCAGTGCCTTGACGGAGTAATCCGAGCAGAGGGAGAAATCCTCGACCGTGTCTTCGGGGACGGAAAGATGATAGAACGGCTTCTCGAAGAAATAACGGCGGTCTTCCAGGTCTAGCAGGCTGAAGGAATTGTTCGCCAGCAGTTTGTGCTCCTTCAGATAGCTGAAGATGCCACGGCAGGAGTCGTTGTAGATCTGCATCATGCGGAAGGAGGCGAAGTTGCTGAACGGCGTATCGTTCTCCGGCCAGGCGGCAAACGCCGCTTTCGTATAGTAGAGCGCGGAAAGATGGCCGCGGATGGCGAATTCCATGTCGCCCGAATCCAGCGCGGCCCAGCGGCAGAGGTCGGCCGCGATCCGCAGGAATTTCGGATCGTCGGAGATCGCATAATACTCGTTGAGCTTGTGCAGGGCCGCCACGGGGTCCTTTTCGTAGTCGATCTGCTCCATGTTGCCGCGCAGGAAGTTTTCGGATTCGAAGGACAGCCCCTCGCGGGAGAAGGATTCGTCCTGGTAGTATTGCTCCATCTCCGACGCCGACGCGGGCGAGATCGTTACTTCGCGGCTTTGCATAAAAGAACATGAAGTCAGCAGTAGCCATGCCGCCGCGATTGCCGGCAATGCGAATTGTTTCATGCGGAAACGAACGGGACGGTCACCGTGTCCGAAACTCTTTTTCATGTACGTATCTCCTCAAAGTTAAGTTTGTTTTCGTTCTTGGATACCGCAGTGGGAAGGGCAGGGGGGATTGCGGCGGGTTAGCGTTCGCGCAGCCAGCGCGCCTCCGATTCTCCGCCGTAATGCGCGGGCGGCGCGTTTTTGCCACTGCAAAGCCCCGGCACGAGCGAACGCGCCCGGATCGAGCCGAAACTTTCTCCTTCGCGACGGACGACCATGTCTTTCTCAAAGAGCAGCTGGACCGCCAAACCGTTCAGGAGCACGCGGATGTCTCCGCTCGTCAGGTCCACCGCGCCCGGCAGCATCGGCAGAAGTCCGGTCGTGCAGTTGCGGGAGAGGGTGTTGTAGAACTGCGGGTTCCGCTGGAGCACCGCCGCCCGTTCGAAGATCGAAAGGACCGTGTCGTGCAGATCCTGTCGATCCATATTCAGCCGGTAGACGTAGAGCGTTTCTCCGCGGTGGTCGACACGCAGTCCGTAGAAATCGTCCGGCGTTCCGGCGAGCATGGCGAGCCCGTAGCGGCGGTAGATCCCGTCGATGCCGTTCTGGTCCGCGCCCTCCGGCAGACGGGTTTCCAGCGAGATCACGACCGTTTCGCCGTCCGCGAAGTTCATCCCGAGCATGGAGTGGGCGATGCCCTCCTGATTGTCCCAATGCGAAAAAACGGCGTCGATGGAGGAGATTTTCTCCGGGTCGACGGTCATGGTACGGTACTGGACGTCGAAATCGGTTTCGGAGCGATAAACGAAATCGCGCACATTGAGAAGCTCGTATCTTCCATCGTCAAGTCTGTTCACCTCCAGCGCATGTCGCCAGGGAGTCTGCCAAAGGGTATGGCGGAACCGTTCTTCCGGAGTGATGAGGCAGAATATCCCGGTGAGCAGGATCTCGATCAGCGCCGCCGCCAGCAGCCCCCAGCGGGTAAACAGGGCCGCCGCCAGTGATGCAAGCAGAGCGATGAGGCCGCACCAGGCGAAGAAAACCGGCATGTCGAAGGCGTGGAAAAGCGCTCCGGCACACCACGGCACACTGAGCGCCAGAATTACAAACGCTATCCAATACAGCATTTTCCTTGCCGCCCTGAACCGGGCGCGAAGGCGCAGGACAGAAGCGATCCGTATCAACCAGCTTTTCATTTTACTCCGCCGACCTGAAAAGTTAAGACTTGATTTCCGATATCGCCTAATTTACACCGCAACCGGATAAAAAACAAGAGCACAAACATCGGCATCATCTGTTTTTTATTGCTTTTGTCTGTTCTTTATGTGCTGCTTCGACAACTTGCCCGTTTTCCAAACGTTTAATAATACGTCCATGATGCCTGTCACAATCAAAATGATGCCGGCGAATATAGCTCCGTTCAGCCAGAAATCCCTGTTGTAATAATCGCAATACACCTCGGATATCAGCCTCGGGAACCAGAAAAAGCCCGATTGAATGCCCTCGGTTTCAAACCGCCATTTCATGCCGCCCCAATAACATTCCACCTGGAAGGTCAAAGTCTCTCCGGCAGCGTTCTCCATCTCGAAAACAAATGAATTATCATCCGGTCCGTTTTTCCAGGTCCCCTCCGTATTTATGAAATCTTCACCGGGATGGGACCAGACAGTCTGGTACGTGTTATGATTTGTGACGACAAGGAATGCTCTCCCGTCGTCGCACAGGCAGTTCGCCAGCCAACAACGCGCATTGTAAACGCCCTCGGGATCGTCGCGCGGGATCCACCTCGGCAGGATCATAAAAGCGGCGAGCAGAACGACCGCCAGAAAAGCGATGAGACAACAAAAGATGTCCGTTCCCTTCGGTGTCATCCTGTGTCCGGATCCCGCCATGGTCAGTTCGTCTTCCGTTCATCCCTGTTCGATTCTTCCGGCCGCTCCGACCGGACTCTCCATCGTGAGCGCGTGTTTGGGGCAGCGTTCGATGCAGCGGCGGCAGTGCATGCAGTCGGGATTACGGAAAAGGCCGTTCTCCGCCGCTTCGGGCGGGAAGAATCCGAACGGGCAGGCTTTCGCGCAGAGTCCGCACTTCACGCACGTGCCGGCGATGCGGATGCCGCTCCGGTACGGACGGATCGTCTTGTATATCTTTCCCATCGGGCAGATCGAACACCAGAAGTAGCGGTTGAAGACCAGCCAGCCGATCAGGCCGACCGTCGTCGTGATGGCGATCATGATGTAGAAGAGCATCCCCCAGGCGCGGATCGAGTTCGGACGGAGCCAGAGCGCCAGGGCGAGAAGCATTACGACCATGACCGCGATCGACGTTTTTCGGGCAAGGAGCCCGGCTGGGAGCTTCCGGCCGGTGTCGGGCAGGAACGAATAGAACGCGCCGCGCGGGCAGAATGTGCCGCATCCGTGCCGTCCTCCGTGTCGCAACGCGCCAGCGATCCCGATGGCCACGTTGAGGAACATGCAGTATGCGAGAAGAGGATAGCGCCAGCCCAGCGCCAGTACGACCACGAACATCAGCGCCTCGACGGAGCGTTTTACGGGGAACGGTTTCTTATTCGCCATGTTCATTTCGCCTCAAAAAATGATGTGTCTGCTATTTTGTCGTTTGAATATACACTCGCATGCGCGCGAAATCAAGCCCGGAACCGGAGAAAAACGAAAACAAATGATTGCGAATGAAAGAAAAAAACGGGCTGATCGCCGGAGTTGAACGGCCGGGGTTGCCTGCCGAACTGCGGCAGCCCGTTTTTGCATACATCGGTTTCTTTTTCCGTCGTTCTTGCTCAAAAAACTCACAAATCCTTTCCGTTTCCGCTTGCATTTTGAGACAAAACGGAGTATATGTATATGTTAATCGAAAAAAATATATCCATTTCCAAATAACAACCTCAAAAAAGGCGGTTCCCTCCGCCTCATAAGGACCATCAGCATGAATATGCGCTCTTGTTCCCCCCTCCTCGCGATCGCTTTGACTGCGATTGCCGTTTATGCCCAGGCTCAGGTCCCGTCCGCGGGCCGGCAGTCCGGTCAGAGTCAGACCCAACAGCAGAACCAGGGCCTTGTCCTGAACGACAAAGGCTATTTTGAACGGCAGGGCGTCAATTTCCTGGTGTTCAGCAACGCCTTCACCGGCGGGTTCAACGACGAGAAGAACGCCGGCATCGAGATCATTCACCACGGCGTGAGAACCGTTCAGGGCGGCGCCGTGAGACTGAGCAAGACCCCCGAGCAGTGGGACCTGGTCCCCCAGTCGACGCGCAGAGTGAATCAGGCAAACAACTCCATTGAAGTCCAGATGCGCTTCAACGACTACAATTTCGCCTCGCGCGTCGTGGCCACGCCGAAGGGCAATGCAGTGGAGCTCGCCCTCTATCTGGACGAGCCGCTGCCCGAGTCCGTGGTCGGCAAAGCCGGCTTCAACCTGGAATTCATCCCGTCCCAGTACTGGGGTAAGACCTACATCGTGGACGGCCGCATCAACCGGTTCCCGCGTTATGCCGTCAGCAAGACCGAGGTCCTGCCGAACGAAGAGAAGGCGCGCCAGTACAAGGGATTCCGTACCTACGACGACCGCGACACCGGCAAGTTCGTCGATCCGTTGCCGCTCGAATCGGGCAAGACTTTCGTGATCGCGCCCGATGCGCCCGAACGCATGATCAAGATCACGTCGGATTGCCCGATGGAGCTGTTCGACGGCCGTATCGTCGCGCAGAACGGCTGGTACACGCTGCGCACCCTGCTGCCCGCCAATAAGACCGGCAAGGTGATGACCTGGATCGTCGAACCGAACGCCGTCCCGGGCTGGATCCGCGAACCGAATATCGGTTATTCCCAGGTGGGATATGTCCCCGATCAGCCGAAGGTGGCCGTGATCGAACTTGACAAGAATGACAAGCCTCTTGAGACCGCCGAACTGTGGAAGATCAACGAAGACGGCAGCGAGACTCTGGCATACTCCGGCAAGGTCAAGGAATGGGGCGACTTCTACAAGTACAACTACGTGAGATTCGACTTCAGCAAGGTGAAAGAGCCCGGCATCTACTACATCAAGTACGGCGACAACAAGGCCGGCAACTTCATCATCAATGATTCCGTCTACGACCAGATCACCGACGCCACCAGCGACGTGTGGCTCCCCATCCACATGAACCACATGACGGTCAACGAGGCGTACCGCATCTGGCACGGCGAGCCCTTCAAGGAAGGCTACATGCAGGCCCCGCCGAGCGACCATTTCGACGGCCACTTCCAGGGGCAGGAAACCGCGATTAAGCCCGACGGCACCCCCTACAAGCCCTATGAGCTGATCCCCGGCCTGAATGTGGGTGGCTTCTTCGATGCCGGCGACTTCGACATCGAAATCGGCGCCACCTCGAATATGCTCAACAGTCTGATCATGGCCTGGGAACTCTTCCACGACGACCGTGACGAAACGTTCGTGAGCGAGGAACAGCGTTATGTCGACCTGCACCGTCCGGACGGCAAGCCCGATATCCTGCAGTACATCGAACACAGCGTGCTGAACTTCCTTGCCCAGGCCGAACAGCTCGGACACTTCGCGATGACGCTCTCCAACTCGGTCCTTGACAACTACCAGCATCTGGGCGATGCAGCCACCATCACGGACGGTCTGCAGTATGATCCCAGCCTGAAACGGTTCGAGATCTCCGAAGACGGCAAGCGCAGCGGCAACCCCGACGATATGTGGGCGTTCACCAGAGGTAGTGGTCGTGGCATAAGCCGCAATGAAGTTACCCTGTTTGCCGCGGCAGCCCGCGTGCTGAAAGGGTACAACGACGAACTTGCCGAACGCTGCATGGCGCAGGTAAAACGCCTCGAGGATGAAGGCAACGCACCCGCCAGCGGCATGGGCGGCTTCGGCGGCGGCATGGGCGGACAGCGTCCTGCCGGTGGTGCTGGTGCCGGCTTTAGCGGCGGTGCTGCTGGCTTTGGTGCTGGCGCACAGCGTCCTGCCGGTGGTGCTGGTGGTCCTGGTGCTGGCGCTGGTTTTGGCGGCGGCATGGGCGGCTTCGGTGGCGGCATGGGCGGACAGCGTCCTGCCGGTGCTGCTGGTGGCCCGGGTGCCGGTGCCGGATTTGGTGCTGGCGCACAGCGTCCTGCCGGTGGTGCCGGTATGGGCGGCTTCGGCGGCGGCATGGGCGGCTTCGGCGGCGGTCGCGGTGGTATGGGTGGTATGGCCGGTGGCGCAGGCGCATCCCGCACGGGTCAGCTTCAGCAGACCATTGACCGTCTGAAAGCCGAGACCCCGCGCGAACAGGCCCTGAAACAGATCGAAGCGAAGGACAAAACGGCCTACGCCAAGATTCAGCAGGATATCAACGATGCGAATGCAAAGATCCGCGACCTCGCGAAGAAAGCCGGGGTCAACCTCTCCGACACTGCCGAACAGCAGAAGTCCGATTTGCTTGAGTTCCTGGAGATCGAAGCCGACGCCATCGCGAAACTCCTCGAAACCGACAAGACCGACTCCGCTTCCGCGATGCGCGATTTCTACCGTCTCGTGCGGAAGTACAAGATGACGGCCCTCGTGCCCGGCAGCAGCAACAGCGCGACGAGCGGCGGCATGGGCATCGGCGGCCCCGGCTTCAGCGTCGGCAACAACTTCAACCTGCAGATGTACCGTACGACCGGAGAAGAATCCTACAAGGAACAGCTCGAACAGGATCTGCTGCAGTCTCTGAGCCGCGGCGCGAACAGCATCCGTCCCGCCCTTGAAGCGCTTCCCTACCTGAGCGACGATTTCAAGAAGAAACTCGTTCCCTATGTGGAAGACTACAAGGAATATCTGGACAGCTACGAGGATCTGAACCCGTACGGCGTGCCCATCCCCGAAGGCAACTGGGCCGGCAGCGGTTCCGTTACGGAAATGGGGCTCACGGCGACCCTCGCCAACCTCTACTTCCCGGAGATCATCGACAAGAGCTACGCCTACAAGGCCGCGGCGTTCCTGTTCGGCTGCCATCCGTATCACAACTACTCGCTGGTGGCCGCGGTCGGCGCCGCGCGTCCGAAAGCGATGTTCTACGGCAACAACCGCGCCGACCTCTCGTTCATCCCCGGCAACGTGGCCCCCGGCCTGCTGTTCCGCAGACCCGACCACTTCGAGAACGTCGACGACTGGCCGTTCTTCTGGGGCGAAAACGAAGGTACGGTCGCCGGCAACAGCAATTACCTGCTGTTCAGCGAAGCCTTCAAGAAAATGGTGAAGAGCAAATAACCTCTTACATCACATCAGCAAAAAGAACGCCCCCGGATCTCGCTGAGACCCGGGGGCTTTTTTGTGTGTTCATGCGGGGGTACAGCCTGCCGTGTGCTGCGATTATCTGTGCCGGGGCAGGGCACGCCCGCGGAGCGGAATACTATAATGCATGCATTTGTCTTCGTACCCGAGCGAAGCCGGGCACTGCTGCTGTCCAGTCGTTTGTCTTTGTGCGCGAGCATAGCCGCGCACTACTTCAGTCCAGACGTTAGCCTGGTGCTCAAGCGAAGCCGGGTACTGCCGCAGTCCAAGCTTTGCCTGGTGCTCAAGCGAAGCTGAGAGCACTGCCGCACATTACCGCTTGCCGTTGTGGAAGGCGTCGTGGTCGGCACGGCAGAAGCTGCCGGGTCTCTGATCCACGGCTCCACACAGATCGTTGTTACGTCACCGGCAAAGCCCGTTCCCGGCACGACAGTCTATGCCCCGGCTTCTGTCGTGGTTCCTTGCGCTCCTGCGGTAATTCCGACAACGACCATCGTCACCACACACAGCGATGGCACCGTAACGACCGTAACCCGTCAGGCATCCGCCTACGAACTCGGCCCTGTTGTCTTGACGCCAATAGAAAAAGACAGAAGGATGATGGGCCGTATTTATTCCAAAACACAGTTTAAATCTAGTTTAAATCTAGTTTTTAAATCTACTCCGGGTTGATTGGTCTGGATATGCCTGCAAAAAACTCCTCTTTGGAAGATGAAAATTGCCCCCGGCCTCTGTTTGTGGTCTAGATGGAACCGGATCTTTGTGTAAAAGTCAGCTGCCGCCATCAGCAATGCCCGATCAGGTACTTCCAAATCGGAACGACCTGGATGCCGCCTTCGAGCGTTTCCTCTTCGTTCCAGGTAACAACAAGCATCTTTTTGATGCCCGTGCTTTTTCCGGCTTTCAGAAGCGGAGGAATCTCACGCTTCCTCGTCTCCGCATCCGCAAGAGACCACGAAACTTGAATCAACTGCTTCTCGTGGGTGATTTTATTGGATGCGTAGAAGTCGACTTCCTTCCGGTCGGAGGTGATAACGTAGTCGACGGTGAAGCCCGTCCGGTGCAGATGGAGATAAACGAGGTTTTCGAGAAGCCAGCCTTTGTTCGCTTCGGGATCGTCATCCATTGCGCGGACAAGCCCGACGTCGATCATGTACACTTTGTTCGGATTGACCATCTTCGCCTTTTCAGACCTCGAATGCAGTTCTGTCCGGAACACGATGAATGCCTCTTCCAGATAGTCCATGAATTTCAGCAGATCGACCTTCGAGCATTTGACCTGCATCCCGGTGCTGAGAGTTTTGGCGAAGCCCGAAACACTGAACTTCTGAGCGTTGGACTGATACAGCGCGTGCAGCAGATGCCGCAACGCCACGGTATTGGTCACCTTGTGGCGTTCGATAACGTCCTTGAACATCACGAGGTCATTGTACTCCTGCAGGATTTTGATCCTGGTCGACAAATCGGGAGCGCCGTAGACCTCGGGAAATCCACCAAGCTGGAAATAGTTCTCCATTTCGTGACGGAGATGCGCGATATCGTCATCGGAAAGGTATTCCGGGATGGCATCAAAGACGTGGTGGTATTGCAGATACTCACGGAAGGAGAACGGCATGATTTCGGCGTTGATGGATCTGCCGCGCATAGCCGTGGAGATTTCGGCGGTAAGAAGTTTGGAGGATGATCCTGTAAGGACAATGTGGATGTCGGTGGTGTCAAGCAGTCGTCGGACGAAGCGTTCCCATCCGTCTACATTCTGAACTTCATCGAAGAAGAACCAGCATTCCTTCTTCCGGTTGTCGGGATAGAGGCTGTAATATGCGTCAAGGATGTTCTGGCAGTCCTTCAGCTGGAGCCCAGAAAGACGGTCATCCTCGAAGTTCAGGTAAAGGATTTGATTCCTGTCTGTTCCGGAATCAAGCAGGTCACGCATCTTCTGGTAGCAAAAACTGGTTTTGCCTGCGCGTCTCATTCCGGTTATGACAGTTGCTTTCCCTTTTAGAACGGGGAACGCCTGCTCCCGCTTCACGATGTAACTGAGGTCCTTGGACTGGAACTCAAGTATGATTTTTCTCAAGATTTCAAGCATGACCGCCTCCTGATATTATTGTTTTTGAAGATAATATAGCACGTTTTAGAATAAAGTCAAGTTTATTTGGTATTTTAAAAGAACCAAATCTTATTCTGTCTGTATTCTTTTGAAAACCAACCCTGCATTTTCTTAAAGAAATGGCACGGTGCGAAAAAACAAAAAAGTAGGACGCCTCCATTTCCGGGAGACGTCCCGTTCAGTTAATTGAGCTTGGAATCAGAAGTTGCCGGCTCGCCGGATGCTCAGGAATCTTTCCCCTGATTACGACAAGGCAGAACCTCCAGCCAGTAGTGGTCGGGGTCTTCGCAAAAGTAGATTCCCATATCGGGATTCTCGAAACAGATGCAACCCATTTCCTCGTGAAGCTTATGTGCTGCGTCGAAGTCGTCCACTCTGAAGGCCAGGTGGAATTCGTCATCACCAAGGTCGTATGGTTCCTTGCGGTCGCGAAGCCAAGTCAGCTCCAGCTGATGTGCGCTCGTGCCATCCTCAACGATCACGACATTTCCCTATTTCTGTTCATTTCTTCTGAAGCGATATTTGGAGAAACGCTGAAACCGCATTTTCTGGGGCTGTTGTCGGTTTCATTGTCGCTTTCCATGCTCAAAAAAAGTGAAAAAGCAGTCGGTTTGCGACTTTTTTTGTCGGTTTATCCGGCTTTTTGTCGCAAATGATTTCATTTCGGGCGTTATCCCTCAGGGGAATAGGGCATTGTGAAAAGACCAGGGTATTAAAAAATGTGGAATAAACCAGTCGACAGATGTGACGGGTACGACACGTGAATCGAAAAACTTTTCTCCTGCGGGTGCGACCGTCGTGCCGAGGTTCCTTAATGCCATTGCAAAGTAGGATCCAACCAGTCTTTTTTTTGAAAAAAAACGGAAAAACGCATTTGACTTACAGTAACTGTAAGGTGTATAGTGTTAAAAACAAGTCGACAGATAAATAATCCCCAAACAGAATCTGACCGGCTGGACAGCACTGACAGCCGATTGAACCTAACCCCGGAGGAAACACAATGAAGATTCTGATGTTAAACGGAAGCGGCAATGCCAACGGTTCGACCCGTGCGGGCCTTGACGTCATGGCGGAAGTCTTCGCTGAAAACGGTGTGGAGACAGAAATTGTTTGCGTAGGCAGCAAGCCCTTGCATGACTGTATCGGCTGCGGGAAATGCGCGGAACTGAAACGCTGCGTTTTCAACGATGATGCGGTCAACAGCTTTGTGGAAAAGGCGGCAAAAGCTGATGGTTTCGTGTTCGGCACACCTGTTTACTACGCGCATCCGAGCGGACGGGTCCAAAGTTTTCTTGACCGTGTATTCTTTTCGAGCATGTGTTCGGATCTCTACGTCGCGTTTCGGCACAAGCCTGTCGCCTCGATTGTTGTTGCTCGACGTGCTGGAACAAGTGCGTCATTCGATGTGTTGAACAAGTATGCCGGCATTTCCCAGATGCTCACGGTCGGAAGCACCTACTGGAACGAATTCCACGCGCTGACAAAGTCGGATGTTCCTCAGGATCCCGAAGGACTTCAGACATTGCGCAATCTGTCGAGAAACATGATCTGGGTCATGAAGTGCATTCAGGCTGGACGGGAACAAGGCATTCAACCCCCGTGTACAGAAACTGGCGCAATGACAAACTTTGTCCGATAACAGCGGAGGAGAACACAATATGAAGAAGGTTGCCGTCCTGATTGGAACCGGCGGAATCGGTCAAGCAATTGCCCGTCGAATCGGCGCGGGGAAACATATTGTATTGGCCGATCTCAACCCCGACGCAACGGAACGAGCGGGAAAGATTCTCAACGATGCGGGGTTTGAAGTCAGTACAACTATCGCTGATCTTGCCAGTCGGGAATCAATTCTGAACTTGATTGAACATGCAAAACAGTTCGGTCCGATTACCAATGTGGTCAATGCGGCAGGTGTCTCGCCTTCCCAGGCCCCGGTTTCCGTCATTCTCAAAGTGGATTTGTATGGGACAAGCATACTTCTGGAGGAATTCGGCAAGGTCATCGCGGACGGCGGCAGCGGTATTGTCATCTCATCCCAGTCGGGACATCGGCTTCATGCGCTTTCCGAAGAGGAGAACACAGCGCTTGCCACAGCACCAACGGAAGAGTTGCTTTCGCTTCCGTTTATCGCATCTATCACGGATACGCTCAAAGCATATCAGTATTCCAAGCGCTGCAACGTGCTTCGCGTGATGGGAGAGGCTCAGAAATGGGCACGGCGAGGAGCCACGGTCAATTCCATCAGTCCCGGCATCATTATTACCCCGCTTGCAAACGATGAACTCAAAGGTCCACGCGGAGATGGATACCGCAAGATGCTTTCACTCTGTCCGTGCGGTCGTGCCGGCACCCCGGATGAGGTCGGCGATCTGGCGGAGTTTCTGATGTCATCCAGGGGACGCTGGATTACAGGATCTGATTTTCTCATTGACGGCGGGACTACAGCATCCTACTTCTATGGAGATCTGCAATATCTGAAATCAACCCACTAAGGCGAGGCCCCACATGAATAGACGTGATTTTCTGAAAAGCGCCCTGACTATCGCAGCGCTTGCCCCGATGGAAAAAGTCTTTTCCGCAACCGAAACAGGAGAAACAATGAACACGAAAACGAACAGTACAAAACCACAGGTAACCCGGCGTCCGTACCGGGGGACGGATTTGACGCTTCCGCTTCTGGGCTTCGGCATGATGCGGCTGCCCCAGAAAGACGGGAAGGTCGACTATGCACTCGGAGAAAAGATGGTGGCAAAAGCCATGGAATCCGGATGCAATTACTTTGACACGGCATATATGTATCACGATGGCGAGAGTGAAAAATTCGCAGGCGCTGTCCTGAACCAATATAAACGCGACTCCTACTTCCTGACGGACAAAATGCCGATCGTCATGATGAACACCGAGGCGGACAATGAGCGTTTTTTCAAAGAACAGCTTGAGCGAACAAAGGCCGGATACTTCGATTTCTATTTCCTGCATTGGCTGAATGAGGCGCATTGGAAGAAGGCGAAAGAGATCAAGACGCTTGAGTTCATGAAGAAAATGAAGGAAGAGGGAAAAATCCGGCACATCGGATTTTCTTTCCATGGCGAACCGGAAACGCTGAAGGAAATCGCAGATTCATATCCGTGGGAACTTGTTCAGATTCAGTTGAACTACCTGGACTGGGAGCTTTGCCGTTCCGGAGAACAATATGAAGTCCTCACCAAACTTGGCATTCCCGTTTCCATCATGGAACCGCTGAAGGGGGGTACGCTCGTCAAGCTTACGCCGGAATCAAAGAAAGTATTCGACGATGCGAATCCGAAGGTCGGCACGGCGTCATGGGGACTTCGCTACGCCGCTTCTCTTCCCAATGTCCAGGTGGTGCTTTCCGGTATGTCGGACCTTGCGCAAATGGAGGACAACATCAAGACATTCTCTCCGATGGTGCCGCTTACGGACGAGGAGCGCAAGGTCATAGCACAGGCACTCGCCGTCTATAGAAAATCGGGAGCCGTTCCCTGCACGGCGTGTCGTTACTGTTCTCCCTGTCCGTTCGGCGTGAGCATTCCCCGAAACCTTGCTTTGCTGAATCAGGTCAAAGGCGGTCTTCCGCTTTTTCACGCGAAACTTGTCTACGACGCCATGAAGGAAAAAGAACGGGCTTCCGCCTGTGTCGGTTGCGGAGCATGCAAGAAGAAATGCCCGCAGCAGATTGACATTCCTTCGTTCATGAAACAGATCGCCGCCGATTTCAAGTAATGAACGAAGTTCAAACCATTGCTGTCGACAACAATCTGAAAACAATTTGATACTGGAGTTACGCAATGATATACCGTCAACTCGGAAGAACCGGAATCAAAGTCGGCGCAGTTGCGCTCGGATGCGAAGGTTTCACAGGCAAAACAGAGCAACAGGCTCGCGAGATGATGGATTTCGCCATCAACAACGGGATCAACTTCATTGACATCTACGCGTCCGATCCGAAGGTGCGGTCCGCAATTGGAACATCCCTGAGGGGACGACGCGACGGGTTCGTCATTCAGGGACACATCGGTTCGGCGTGGAAAAATGGCCAATACGAACGAACCCGCGATGTCGCCGAAGCAAAAGCATCGTTTGAAGACCTTTTGAATCGCCTGGAGACCGATCACATCGAGGTCGGAATGATCCATTACAGCGACGAGGAGGCGGATTACCACCGCATTTTTGAAGGTGAATTCATCGAATATGTGAAAAGCCTCAAGGAGTCCGGCACAATCGGCTGTATCGGGCTTTCCAGCCATAATCCGATCATAGCCAGAAAGGCTGTCGAAACAGGGCTTGTCGATGTCCTGATGTTTTCCGTGAATCCGTGCTACGACATGCAGCCGCCGAACGAGGACGTGGAACAGCTCTGGGCGGACGAAGTGTATGAACGCAGTTTTCACAATCTGGACCCGGATCGCGAAATTCTGTATGAACTCTGCGCACGAGAGGGTGTCGGCATTGACGTGATGAAGGTATTTGCCGGAGGCGATCTTCTGAAAGCCGATCTGTCGATGTTCGGCAAAGCCCTGACACCTGTTCAGGCGATGGACTACGCTCTTTCCCGTCCGGCCGTCGCCGCGGTAATGGCGGGATGCAAAACGGTAGACGAGATCCGTCAGGCGCTGGCGTGGTGTGACGCTTCCGATGCGGAAAAGGATTATGCGGGCGTACTTTCGAATGTGGAAAAATGCACTTGGTCCGGGCACTGCATGTACTGCGGACACTGTGCGCCTTGTCCGAAGGGACTCACTGTGGCAAACGTGAACAAGTTCCTGAATCTGGCGCTGGCGCAGGGCGAAGTCCCTGAAACCGTCAGGGAACACTACAGGCTTCTGCCTCACCATGCATCGGAATGTATTGCCTGCGGCGCATGTGAAAAACGCTGCCCGTTCGGAGTTCCCGTGAGGGAAAAGATGAAACAGGCATCAAGGCTTTTCGGTCTATGAAAACGCATAACCGGAATACAATGGAAAGGATTTCCGGAAAAACGGAAACAGGCCCGGATAATCCGCCGGAAAGGAAGATATTCATGAAAACAAAGAAACCCGCCAATCCGTTTGAAGGACTGACCGACCGCACCCCGCAATATACCGTCAAGGAAGCCGCCGATATGCTCGGACTCACCGGCTACACGGTACGCTATTACGACAATGCCGGACTCATCCCTGAAGTCGATCGGTCTCCAGGCAATGTGCGCCTTTTCTCCGACCATAATCTTGCCTGGTTGAAGCTTATCCATTGTCTTCGCATGACCGGTCTTCCAATCCCGGAGGTTCGCCGATATATCAACATGTGTTTGCAGGGAGATTCCACAATCCCGGCTCGTGCGGAAATCATTTCCGCACAGGAAAAGAAACTGGAAGAAGAACTGAAGTTGCTCAACGAGCAGATGGATATCCTGCGGTATAAAAAGCATTACTATCAGGAACTGCTCAACACGCATTCTCAGGATCTCTGCAATCCTGCCACTATGCATGTTCAAGAACCAGACATCACACCGGAACATAAATCCACTTTACGAACAAATCAAAGAAAAAAGCGGTAATGTTTCGAACTCAACACCGAATAGGGCAACACTGATCCGTACGTATTCATCCCGTATTGGACTCTTGATTCCTTACGAAGCAGATGTATTTTAAAATAATCCGGGAACAGCTCCTCCCCACAATGAACGGCAACAGAGGAACATGGACATGGCGGAACAGGGCGACATAGAACACACTTTGGTGATGAGTGACACGTCGGGCACAGAGACTGGAAGCAAATCCGGCTCCCTGCGGAGCGATATTGTCATTGAGGGCTCACATAAAACGATTGAGACCGTCGATCTGAATGCGGATTCCTCGCTGGAATTCCGCCGCACTCTGGAGAAAAGCGGGAAGCGCTACCAGATCAAAAAGATGATCGCCGAGGGCGGATTCGGACGAATCTTTCTGGCGAAAGACCTCGTGCTGGGACGCGATGTCATCATAAAATCCCTGAAAGAAGAACATCTGGCCCGTGCCGGGAGCATCGAAAAATTCATTTCCGAGGCGAAACTCAATGCCCAGCTGGATCACCCGGCCATCGTTCCGATCTTCAGCTTGGACACGGATAGCCAGGACGGTCTGCATCTGGCCATGCAGTTGATCAACGGCATTACGCTGAAAGAATACTTGAGGCAGTGCCGGGAGAAAAACGCCAGAAGCAAAACATCCTCCCGCCGTTTCGAGCGGGCCCTTCAAACAAGGCTGGAAGGTTTCCTCAAGGTCTGCGATGCTATTGAGTATTGCCATCGAAGAGGGATCGTCCATTGTGACCTCAAGCCGGAAAACATCATGCTGGGGCAGAACGGCGTTGTGTATGTCATGGACTGGGGAATCGCCTGTCCGGTCGGAACCCAAAGAACAGCATTTCCCGGCGCGAAGGTCGAACAGAACGGCCTGAGTCTGCGCGGCACGACCGCCCAGAAAGATGCGACGGCAACGGAACAGGCCGTTGACAAATGG
>CACYZF010000001.1 GCA_902778895.1 uncultured bacterium | reverse complement strand
CTGCGTTTCTCCCAACAGCTCACCACCTGCGTGGAGAACGGAACCGATGAGCGCAGCGACTGCCATGCCTGGGCCTCGCTCATGTGCTATGAGATGTCGGCGGTAAGTCTTGGCGTCCGGCCGGCGGCCCCGGTGCAGGCGGTCAGGGCGGCCAGGGTGGTCGTCGTGGCGGCGGCTTCGGCGGCGGTCTCGGCGGCGGCAATGCCTTCGGCGCGACCCAGTCCGGCGGCGGCCCCGGCGGCTTCGGCGGCATGTTCGGCGGCGCTCCGGCCCGTCTCCCCGAAGGATTCGTCCCCTCTGAAACCACCATCTTCTGCGAGTCCTATCCCGCAGTCAATCCGGAAACCGGCGAAGTCATCTATCGACTCACTGCTCCCGGCGCTCAGGATGTGACCATCTCCCAGGGTCTCCGCGACGGCAGCGGCGACAAGCTCTACCACCTCCAGAAGGTGGAAGGCGCGAACGGCGTGTGGGAAGTCAAGACCGATCCGCTCGTGGTCGGCTTCCACTACTACTCCTTCCGCGTTGACGGCAACGTCGTCTCCGACCAGAAGACCGGCGCCTACTTCGGCAGCAACGCCATGCAGTCCGGCATCGAAGTTCCCGAATCCAAGGAAGAGGGCGCTTACCACCACTTCAACAAGGACGTCCCGCACGGACAGGTCCGTCGCTGCCAGTATTGGTCCGAGATCAACGGCGGCATCGAACGCATCTGCAACGTCTACACGCCTGCTGAATACGAGACCAATCCGGAAAAACGTTACCCGGTCCTCCTCCTCATGCACGGCTGGGGCGAAGATGAGAACGGCTGGATGATCCAGGGCCGTACCGCCAACATCATGGACAACCTCATCGCGGCCGGCAAGGCTGTTCCGATGATCATCGTCATGGATTGCGGCGACATGAAGGCCAACTCCTACGTCGGCCGCGGCGTTGGCGGCGGCATGATGAACATGGGCCCCGGTGGCGTCACCGACATCTTTGTCAAGGAGCTCATTCCCTTCATCGACAAGACCTTCCGCACCATTCCGGATCGTGACCACCGCGCCATGGCGGGTCTCTCCCGCGGCGGCGGCCAGACCTGGAGCACCGTCACTGCCAACCTCGACAAGTTCGGCTGGCTCGGCAGCTTCTCCGGTCTCTTCGGCATGAACGGTGCTGTTGAAAGCGCCTACAACGGAGCCCTCAAGACCGCGAAGGAAGATCCTTCCAAGAAGCTCCATGCCATCTTCATCTCCCACGGCGAAGCTGAAAACGCCGATGGTCCGCGCAACATCGCGAACCAGATGAAGGAATACGGCCTCCCGGTCACGTTCTACATGTCCCCGGGCACCGCTCACGAATGGCTGACCTGGCGTCGCAGCCTCCGCGAATTCGCTCCGCTCCTGTTCAAGGGCATCTGATCGAATCGCGTGAGTCCTTCGACTGATTGAATCAGTCACTGATTCCCGGCCGGACACCGCCTCAAAACGGTGTCCGGCCTTTTCTTTTCTGTGCCCGGATTGCAGGATAAGCCTGTTTTTCCGCTTGCATTTCGCGAAAAGTATGATATAATAATCTCCGAATATCCCCCCCCCGGAGTGTAATACGATGAAAGACCGTCGCTCAAAAAGTATCCTGAGAAAGTGCTGGATCCTCCTCGTGCCGGCGATCCTGTGTCTGGCGTTCGTCCTGTGCTGCGTCTGGAGATACGTCCGGCTGAACCAATACGGATTCGACATTGAGGGGACCATCGTAATGGACGGGAACGGCGAACCCATCCATGGCACGGTGGAGATGCTGGTCTCGTATTCCCGCCCGAAGGATTCCTTATTCCCCTTCATCGGCGGCGGCACGGGAGGTGAAATCCAAAAGGTCGGACCGACATTCCATGTCCGGAAAAGATTCTGTTCGGAGCTCCAGCTGAAATTCCCAAAAACGGAAACCCTGAGTTTTTCCCTCGAGAACACGGACGGAAAAGAGCTCGTCCTGCACGGCATCGAAGTCAGGATGAAACCGTGGCCCCTGCTGCCCAATGACATGTGGGAGCATACGGGAAATCTTGACTGCAGCATTGCGGACGGGATCGGAACAGTCCTGGACCTTTCCGCGATCCCGGCGGGCGACTTCGGGAAGACCGGAACCAAGAAACTGCCGCCCGACGCTCCGCGCACGGAACCCCCGTATATTGAGTTCGATTTCGGCCGCGACGAAAACGGGAACATCATTTACGGCGGCAAGGCCGACACATACCGCGGGCTCCCCTGCCCGGCGCAATTCGTCCTCCGGTTTCACTCCGACGACCCGGACGACGGTTTCGTTCCAATCGACGAACCTCTCCCTCAGGTGACCAAGTGGGTCGACCCCCTCGAAGCCCAGCGTGTTACATTCTGGTGCCGCAGGTACTCCTTCGCACCCGAAACCGGGTATCGGAAAGAGATCGTGATCCCGATGGTCAGACGCACGTATCAGCCGTGGATGCCGGAGACACCGTTTCCGAACACCTTCGTTTACCTGCATTGCGGAGATTATTTCGGCAAAGCCGTCTTCCACCCGGTCCGGATCATCCCGGACGGGGACGAAAAGAGCGTTTCCGGCGCGAAAACGGCATTCTGGATCCGCTTCAACATAAGGCCCGGAAATACGAAGCTTCGGAGCCCCGGGTGGATTACGACCGACAAACTCACCGGGGAGGAATAACATGAAACGCCGTTCTATCCTGATCCTGATCGCGGCATTGTCCTGCAGCGCGCTTGATTTGCCCTCCGGGGCACAGGCACAGGACAACACCCCCATCGACGAAACCGACAGATCGCTTCGCCAGAAGTTTCTGGCCCCCGAAACTGCGGACCTGAAGCTGACGGCAAAAGAGCGGCGAAGACTGGAAACACTGGCCGAGGGATTGCACAAGGATCAACTCTCGAAAGAAGTGCTGGCGGCATACCTGAACTATGAGCCGGAAGCCGTCGCCGCGAAACCGAACGTGATCCTGTGCAGTGTTCCGGCAGGCAAAGACATGATCGAAATGGAATCGAAAAACGCCTATCCGCGGGCGGAGAAACCGGCGTCCCTGGTTCGCGAGGGAAACCGGATCAAAACCGGAGAAAAAAAAGCGTGGGACGATTCCGACGCGACGGAATTGCGGGGAAAGATCCGGCTGTCGATCCAGCCGCTCCCGAACTCGAAACTCGCTTTGATGAACACCATTTCCTCGACCTACACGCGTGCCCGCACCAGCCAGCGTCCGTCATCCTGGACCGGGGGCAAAGCGATCGAAACGCCGTTCGATTTTACGTTCAACTATTTGCCGGGCCGCGCGTTCAGGCTGATCGCGTCCTATTTCAATGCGAGGATTTCGATCGACGTGGAAGACGGCAGCCTCGCGAAGCCGCTTCCGATGGCGGAGATGGCCCCGGCCTTTGTGTTCGCGACCGGACTGTTCAGCGATTATAAGACCGCGAAAGACATCAGAAAGGTCGATTATCTCGACCTGAAACCCGAAATCGAGAAGAATGACGGGGATAAAACGGGAATAAGATTCAGGATGGACTGTGCATTCCGGGAACAGCACAAGGATATGAAAGACAAGTTCTGGCTTCTCGCCGTGTCCGACAAAGGCGAGCTTTCCCTCGACAAGGCCATCTACCATTTCAAAAAGAGACAGGATCTCGCTACCGGAAATATCTATTACATTTCCGACGGGGACGAGGAAAAACAACACGATTCCCCCGATACCGTGTTCCTGACGCTCCCGGAGGGCGAGAAGACCGCGGTCCTGACGTTCTACTTCATCTCCGGGGACGGCACGCAGTATTCCGCCCAGAGCATCACCCTGTCCGCCGCGGCCGAATAACCGGTCTTCCGCTTGCATTTCGCGGAAAAGATGGTACATTATTGCAGCGGATTTTTCAACAGGGCTCGAGCCCGGAAGGAACGGACCGGCGAACATGGCGAACAAGGGAAAATGGAAACGGTATTTTGACGGCCTGCCGACGTGGCAGCAAAACGCGCTGGCGGGCCTCGCGCTTGTCCTGGTCGCGGCGACGATGCCGGCCCTGCTCGTCACGCTGCTTTCGCCGAACACCGCGCTCCTCAGCCTGTCCGTGTTCTTCGCGATCCTCGCGATCTACCGTCTGGCGCGTTTCCTTCTGAAACAATGCATTAAAAATCCCGTCGTCATCGAGATCCTCATCCTCGTCATCGTGACCGGGATCATGTTCTCCTCCTGGCGGGCGTTCCAGTGGGGCAGGCTCAACCTCGGCGGCGTCTGCGACAGGGAGACCTGGGGGACGCTCATGGCGTCCGTCGTCACGCAATACCCGGAGTACAACAGCACGCGCACCCCGGCGGGCGTCGCCGGGCCGGAAAAACGCTGCCTGATCTGGGAACGCTGGGGCGTGATCCATGTGTGGATGGAGACCTCGGAGCCGGACAAGTGCCGGGAGATCGCGGATCATCTCCGGTCGGTGAAGAAGGAGCACAGCATCCGGGAGAAGATCGTGCTCACGTTCGTCGACTGGAACAAAACGAAAGACTGCGGCGACGTAGTCTGCAAGTTCCGTCCGTTCCGGTTCCCCGGCAGAACGCTTGGCGCATTCCCGCCCGTCTTCGAGGAAACGCTCGAATGAGCGGCAAGGCGCACTGAGTGTGCCGCGAGGTCACTTCTTCGCGGAGTTGATCTTCAGCAGGAGATCGGCGATGTTTTCCGTGCGGAGGGGCTTCAGCAGGATGCCGGTGAACGGCGCGGGGTCCTCGCGCTTGCACATCTCCACGTCGGCGGTCAGGGCGTAGACCGGGAGGTCGCGCCACATCGGGTTGCGGCGTATCTCCGTGGCGAGCTCCGGTCCGCTCATGTTCGGCATCCACACGTCGGTCAGCACGGCGTCGAATCTGGTGTCGTTCATCATCGTCAGCGCGTCCCTGCCGGACGTGGCAGAGCCGATATTCTTCACGCCGAGCTTCCGGCAGAGCGCCTCCAGCACCTTCAGATTCAGCTCGTTGTCGTCGACCAGAAGCAGGGAAATATCCATGTCCGCGGGCAGCGCGTGCGTCCCGCCCTGCCGTTCAACTTCGGCGGGCGCTTCGATCTGGTACTCGACGTTCGGTATTTCGACCGTGAACGAACTGCCGACGCCGGGTTCGCTGTCGATCCGGACCTTGCCGCCCATTTTCGCGGCCATGAGGTTGCAGATGGAGAGTCCGAGCCCGGTGCCGCCGACCTGATTCTTCGTGCGGATGCGCACGAAGGGCTGCATGAGTTCGGAGAAGTGGCTCCTGTCGATGCCGATGCCGGTGTCCTGCACGGTGAATGCGAGCAGTCCGGTCTGTTTCCCGTCGGCGTCCGGCGTGAACCGGAGATGCAGCGTGACGCCGCCTTTTTCGGTGAACTTGACGGCATTTCCGATGAGGTTGAAGAGGATTTGGCTGACGCGCTGGGCGTCGACCTTCACCCACGGAATCTCGTCGGGTACGTCGAGCTTCAGATACAGGGACTTGTTTCGCGCGGCGTCGCCGACGATGGTGAGGACGTTTTCGGCGAGGCGGCGGAAATCGCACATGGCGGGGTAGAGCTTGAGCTTGCCGGCATCGAGCGAGGCGAAGTCCAGCACGTCGTTGATGAGCTGCATCAGCGTGTTGCCGCTGAAGATGATGTTGCCGAGGTATTCCGTGGCCTTTTCCGGCGGGAGCCCGCCCTGCTGGAGCAGTTCGGAGAAGCCGATGATGGAGTTCAGCGGCGTACGGATGTCGTGGCTGACGCAGCTGAAGAAGAAGCTCTTTGCCTTTTCGGCGGAAATCGCCTTGTCGCGCTCGGTCTTCAGATTCTGCGTGAGCTCGTATTTCAGGAGCAGCATGTTCGCTGTATGCTGGAAGTTGCCCAACATCTCGTAGTCGGTCTGCGAGAAGGAACGCCACGGATCTTTGAAGTAGAGCGCGACGACACCCCAGACCTGGTCCCTGTGCATGAGGCGGAACGAACAGCGCGTTCCCATTTTGATGGCGCGGATGAAATTCGCCATGCGCGAGTCCGCGATGGGCATATTCTGCAGGTCGTTTTCGACCGTGATCTCGTGCTCTTCCAGCACGGTCATCCATTCACTGTCGGTGTTGTTGTAGTCGCGGCGTTTCGGCATGTTCCGGAGGAACGACTGGTCGCTGTCCTCGAACCCCCATGTGGCCAGGATTTCCGGTCCGGTCTTCTGAAAATGAAGGAAGCTGCCTCCGTCCGCGGCGAAGTAATTGGAGACGATGCGGATGACCTCGCGAACGGCACTGAGATCATCGGCCGCTTCGGAGAGGATCGAGGTCATACAGGAGTTGATGGCTTCCTGTCGGCGGATGCGGCGGTCGGATTCGGTGATGTCCACGGCGAACATGAAGATGTAGGAAAGCCTGTTCGAATCGTCCGTCACGCCGTGGGCGTCGATCTGCCAGAGCTTGCCGTTGATCTTCCGCTGGATGGAAGACGTGCGAAGACCGTTCATGATCGACTGGAGAAGCTGCGGCTTCACCTCGCGTTCGAGCGTGGCGATCGACTCCTGGTACGGCTTGTTGCAGCGGAGCAAACGGCCGGAGCCGTCGAACATCGCCACGGGGATGATGGTGTTGTCGACAAGCAGCTGGTTCTCGCGTTCGCGCTGCTGGATTTCGCGCAGGGCGTTGCAGCGGTCCACGGCCATGGAGAGCAGCGACGCGGCGGCCTGCACCATCTGGAGATCGGCGGGACTGAAATGCGTCCTGAAGTTGACGTAATGGACGGCCAGTCCGCCCCAGAAACGCCCGTTGATGGTCACGCGTGCGATCATGGCGGATTTGGCATGGCACCCGACATCCGGCAGATTCGCGTAAAGCTCTTCCGCGTTTTCGAATGCGATCACGGGTTCCTTGCGTCTATCGCGGCACTGCTTCAGGATCGGACAGTTCGGATCGTGTTTGCCGATCCGTTCGACGCCGGACCGCGTCCATTCGTTCGTGAGGCGGAAACCGTCCGAAGACTTCTGCGGGAGCATGAGGACCCGGTCGCAGTGCAGGGTATCGAGCAGCTGCCCGGCCAGATAGTCGCAGAATTCGCGGGTGTCCGGATTCTCGTTGAAATAGGAGAGGATGTTCATCTTGAACTTCTCGACCCCGTGCAGCTTGCGCTCCTCTGTCACGTCGTGCAAGATGCCGACCAGCATGCGCGCGCCCGTATCGGTGCGGAAGGGCAGCAGCCATTTTTCGAAGACATGCCAGCCGACTCCCGGCACGACCTCCTCGACGTCGGCGTGGATCAGCTCCTTCGCATTGATTGCGGAGGCATGCTCCGCAGTCAGCTTGTCCGCGATGACCTTCGGCATAATGTCGTAGTCCGTCCTGCCGACGACCTCGTCGCGCGTGCGGCCGATCATGCGGCAGAATTTCCGGTTGCACATGGAGTAGCGGAAGTCATTGCCGGCGTCCTTCACGAAGAAGGACATGGGCAGCGTGTCGATGATCTGTTCCAGCAGGCGGTTGGAATCCGCCAGATTCTGCTGTTCGCGGATACGGTAGAGGATCGCGGCGAACGTGTCCACCAGCATGAGGCGCGGTTCGAGGTTGTAGGTCGGGAACGGCATGCGGTTCATGAACTGGATGAGCATCGTGCCGATGTACTGCCGCTGGTTGAAGATCTCGAATGCGAGCTGGCAGGGCGGATAGCCGGGGCACTTTTCGGGGATCTCGGCCAGTTCCGGCACATGGGCGATCTCCGGGATCGCGCAGGCGTGTTTTTCCTGAAGGATGGGGCGCATGAATCCGATGAACTTTTCGCGAAGCTCGGGCGTGAGGTCCGGCAGTTTGCCCTTCATGTCCTCCCGGACGAACTCCGTGCGCTCCTCCATATCGCGGTTCATCCAGACCATGCGGCAGCTGTCGAACTCGCGGAAGATGATCTCGGTGATAATCGACAGCACCTTGTTCATGTCGGTCTCGTTCTGCGTCTTCTTCAGGATTTCGGCGTTCGCCGCCTCGTACTTGTGGAAGAACGCCTCCGCCGTGATGTCCTCGACCGTGCCGAGGATCAGGCGCCGCCCGGACGGGGCGACGTACAGGTTCTCCACGAGGTGCACGAACTGCGGAAACCCCTTGTCGTCCAGCATGGCCAGACGGAACGACTGCGTCTTTTCAGGTTCCTGCACGGTCTTTTCGGAGAAGCCGCGCCATTGTCCGGCGACCGGAGCGGGAAGGAAGTCGGCGGCTTTCTTGCCTCGCACCCTCATCTGGTCGACGCGGAAAATCTGCGCGAAGCGGCGGTTCGCACGCAGGAAACGGAAATCGTTTTCGGCCTCCAGCACATACAGGCCGAGCGGAATGCTGTTCGAAAAGGTCCGGAGAAGATTCTCCTCGTTTCCGGGGGCGCTCCAGTCGGAGTTGTCGGGTTGCGCCGGCTTGACCGAGAAAAAGAGGATGCCCGCCTCCGTGCCGTCTGGGAGGACCGCGGACTGCATGACGGATTCATACCACGCGCCGGAGGATTCGGCACAAATATGGAATACAAGCTCATATTCGGGCAGAACGGCACGGCACACGCCGTCGCCGGACTTCACCGCGTCCGCCGGGATCAAGTCGTCAAGAGAAAGTCCGGCAAGTTCGCCGGAGTTCCGGCCGAACGCCTTTTCCGCGACGGGATTCCCATACAGGATCACGCCGTCGCGCCCGCGAACGATCACACCGTCCGACAGGTGGCGGTATACTGTATCAAAAGCCCCGGAAGCGAGGCGGATTTGTCCATTTTTCGTATGTTTCCCGTCCATATTTTATTCGCGCGTCCTCATACAGCAGATAACCTAAATACAAAATAATCTTTTACTTTATCACGGATTATCTAAAAAGTCAAGCGCGGAAAATTGTTTCCCGCGGCATAAAGAATAAACAATTTCAGCGTGACGCCGCTCATTTATTTTTTCCGTTTTTTTTCCGCGCATCCGGTTGATTTTTCTTTCATCGGCTGTATGTTATACGAAAACAGAAGAATGCCGCGCCTCCGCGGACCATTCGTCTGTCACGCCCCTGCAAACTCCACCTCATCCGGCACGCGCCGGGAAAGGATCCGTCCCCGTGAACATGAAATCATTCACCATCGGAATCGCTCTCGCGGCGGCCGCCGCGCTGGCCGCCTGCACGCAGAACAAATGGTCCGCGCCCCCGGGAGGGTATTACAATTATGTCTACATAACCCCTCATTGGGGGACACAAGCTTACGATGTAAACCTCAATCCGCTCGCCACACGGTCGGACCTCCAGAAGGCCGCCGTCGACATCCTCCGTCCCCTGCTCCCGTACTACTCGGACGGGAAGGCGCGGCTGCATCAGGGCTACACCGGCGCGAGCTACCCGGACAGCACCGCGGAGATGGAGGCTTTCTCCCGGCCCGTATGGGCGCTCGGCCCGCTCTGGGCGGGCGGCGGAGGCCGGGATTCCGAGCTGTGGAACACCTTTATGCGCGGGCTGATCTCGGGCACCGATCCGGCGAATCCCGAGTATTGGGGCAACGTCGGCGACTACGACCAGAAGATCGTCGAGATGGCGTCGATCGGGCTGGCGTTGGCGATCGCACCGGAACAAGTCTGGGAACCTCTGACGAAGGAACAGCGGGACAACGTGTACAACTGGCTGAACAACGCGAACCTCCGCAAGGCGTGGCCATGCAACTGGGAGATGTTCCGCGTGGTCGTCAACCTCGGATTCCGCCGCGTCGGGCGTCCGTACGACAAAAAATCGGTCGAAGCCGCGCTCAACGCCATTGAACCGTGGTATCTCGGCAACGGCTGGTACACCGACGGCGAAAACGCCCACGCCGACCACTACAATTCCTGGGGTATGCACTTTTACTGCCTGCTGTACGCCGCGCTGATGAAGGACGAGGACCCCGTCCGCGCCGAGCTCTACAAGGAGCGCGCACGCGTCTTCGCGCAGGACTACATGTATTATTTCGGCGGCGACGGCTCCGCGATCCCGTACGGACGCAGCCTCGCCTACCGGTTCGCCGAGGCGGCGTTCTGGGCGGCATACGCCTACGCGGACGTCGGCGGGATCGAGCCGGGCGTGGTAAAGGGCCTCTTCCTGCGGAACATGCGGAAATGGCTCAGCCGTCCGATTTTCGACACGAGCGGCGTCCTGACGGTCGGCTACGCGTACCCGAACATGAGCATGGCGGAGAGCTACAACGGATTCGGCTCGGTCTACTGGGGCATGAAGTCGTTCCTCGTGCTCGCCCTCCCCGAGGACCATCCGTTCTGGGCCGCCGAGGAACTCCCGATGCCGGAGCTGCCCGCCTCGCGCCGAATGGGCGGCCCCCACTTCATCGCCCAGCGCGACGGCGATCACGCCGTGTTCTTTGCCGCCGGGCAGAAGCCGCGCATGCAGCACACGCATGGCCAGGCGAAATACGAGAAATTCGCCTACTCCAACCTGTACGGATTCGGCGTCCCGAAGGGGCCCTACGGACTTTCGCAAATCGTCCCGGACTCTATGCTCGCCGTTACAGACGTCGGCAGCGACCGTTACGCCGTCAAGCGCGACACGAAGGACTACGAGGTTACCGACAAATGGATCCGCACCGACTGGTCCCCGCTCATGGGCGTCACCATCCGCACATGGATCATCCCCGCCCTGCCCTGGCATGTCCGCATCCACGAGATCACAGCCGACCGCGCGCTTCAGACCTTTGACGGCGGATTCGCGTTCCCCGCCGACGGCGTCTCCGTGAAGACCGACCGCAGAAGCGTCTTCGTCTCGCAGCCCGGCGGCATGTCCTGCGGAGCCGTCGACCTTTCCGGCGGCCGTACCGCGATCAACCAGGGTACGGAGCCGAACACGAACCTGATCCTGCCGCGCGCTACGATCCCCGGACTACAGGGCAACGTACCGAAAGGTACGACAACGCTCGTTTCCGCGTTCTACTGTGGGAGCGGCGAACGCGGCGTGATGCCGTCCGTCACGACCGCCGACGATGCCTACACGGTGCATATCGGCGGCCGTACGATCACCGTCCCGCGCAAATAAAAAAAATGAATTTTATTTAAGGTTTTTACGTTTTTCGCTTGACACTCCCCGTTTTCCGTGTATATTTAGCTTTTGACAGAATAACGATCCTGTTTTAAGCTCAACATTAACCCCCAAGGAACCGAAAAATGAACCGTAAAACGACCGGAAGCATGCTCCTCGCCCTGATTGCCATGACCATCGGCGCGACCGCCTGCCAGTCCGCCCCTGTGCCGGAAGCCGATCCCGAAGCCTCCGTCAAGGGCACCATGACCGTGAACATGAACGACAAGCTCAAGATCTCCGACACCATGTTCGGTATCTTCTTCGAGGATATCAACTACGGCGCGGACGGCGGCCTCTACGCCGAGCTCGTGGCGAACCGCGACTTCGAATGTACCCCGGCTGACGCGCGCGGCTGGAGCTCGAAGAAGTTCTGGGCCGTCGACGGCGGCAACATGAAGTTCGACATCGCCACCAGCGATCCGATCCACGCGAACAATCCGCATTACGGCGTGATCTCCGTCGACGGAGTCGGTCCCCGTCTCCTCAACGAAGGCTTCGGCGGATTCCGCTACGAAAAGGGCGCGGACTACGACTTCTCCATGTTTGCCCGCCAGCAGGGCGAAAAGCCCGTCAAGATCGAAGTCGGCCTCCTCTCCGACACCGGCGCGGTCCTCGCCTCCAAAACGATCACCGTCGATTCCAAGAAGTGGGACAAGGTCTCCCTCTCCCTCACCGCCAACGCCGGCAACTCCACCGCCGACGCCTGCGGCAAGTTCTATCTGAAGCCCCTCACCGCCGGCTCGGCAGTCGCAGTCGACATGGTCTCCCTCTTCCCGAAGGACACCTTCAAGGGCCGCAAGAACGGCCTCCGCAAGGACCTCGCCCAGACGCTCGCCGACCTGAAGCCGCAGTTCGTCCGTTTCCCCGGCGGCTGCGTGGCGCACGGCAACAGCTGGCAGGACGACTGCTACTACTGGAAGGATTCCGTGGGCTCTCTTGAGGAACGCAAGCCGATCAAGAACCGCTGGGGCTACCACCAGACCCGTGGCCTCGGCTACTTCGAATACTTCCAGTTCTGCGAAGACATCGGCGCGTACGCCCTCCCGATCATCACCGTCGGCGTCGACTGCCAGTTCACCGGCGGCCAGCAGGCCGTCCCGATGGACCAGATGGGCCGCATCGTCCAGGACGCCCTCGACCTCGTCGAATTCGCCAACGGCGGCACCGACACCAAGTGGGGCGCGCTCCGCGCGAAGATGGGCCACGCGAAGCCGTTCGGCCTGAAGTATATCGGCCTCGGCAACGAGGAACAGATCACCGACGCCTTCGAACAGCGCTTCAAAATGGTCAACGACGCCCTCGTCGCCAAGTATCCCGACATCGTCGTGGTCGGCACCGTCGGACCCGGCGCTTCCGGACGCGACTACGACCGCGGCTGGAAATTCGCCCGTCAGGAGAAACTCCCGATCGTCGACGAACACTTCTACATGAACCCGAACTGGTTCGTGGAGAGCGCACAGCACCGCTATGACAACTACGACCGCACCGGCCCGAAAGTCTACGCCGGCGAATACGCCGCCCACGCGCAGGGCAATCCCCGTCCGAACACCATCGAGACCGCCCTCGACGAGGCCATCTTCCTGACCGGCGTCGAACGCAACGGCGACGTCGTCGTGATGTCCTCCTACGCGCCGCTCCTCGGCAAGCACGGCAACATGCAGTGGACCCCGAACATGATCTACTTCTCGAACACGAAGATCGACAAGACCACGACCTACGAGGTTCAGAAGCTCTTCGGCGCCAACGCGGGCACCAACTACCTGAAGAACAAGCTTGATTTCGGCAGCGCCCTCGACCGTCGCCAGACCCTCAAAGTCGCCGCCTCCGCCGTCCAGACCAGGGACGGAGACACCGTCCTGAAGTACGTCAACACCCTCGATCAGGCCGTCTCCATCTCCGTCACGCTCGACAACGGCAAGGGCATCCCCGCCTCCGCGAAGCGCACCGTCCTCACCGGACCGTCCTTCACCGGCAAGGAATACACGCTCACCGACAACTACATCAAACTCGGCGAAAAGTTCACCGTGAACCTCCCCGCCCACTCCATGACCGTCATCCGCTTCTGAGCGGACGGCGGTTTGCCTGAGACAGGGCAAACCTGACAACGAAAGCCTGTTCCGGCCGAGATCCGTTCGGGACAGGCTTTTTTCCGTGGTTTTCCGCCTCGGAATGAAAGATATATCGAAAAAAGAAAATATTTTATTCGAAAGATACAATATTTCGTATTATCGAAGCGTTATTTGATTGGTTCGAGGGTGTCCGGGCATCGCTCGCCCCCATGGATCCGGCGGAACAATCGTCCGCCGGGAATCCGGACGCCATCGGTAATATGACAGACAGACAAGAGAAAGGAACCCCGGCCATGAAGAAAAACTACACAGCATTCATTCTCGCGGCTTTGATCATTCCCGCAACAGGGCTTCTCGCACAGGGACGCGGCGGCGGTCGCCCCGCTGGAGGCGGTCGCCCCGGCGGCGGAACCGTATCCCGTCAACCCGGCGGACAGCCCGGCGGCCGTCTCGGCGGCGGAGCGGTCAATCCCGGCCGTCCGGGAGGTCCTGCCCCTGTCGAACGTCATCTCGGCGGCGCTGTCGTCATTTCCGGCGGGCGTCCCGCGACACGCCCTCTTAATCCGCCTCCGCCGCCCCCTCCCCCGACAGGCGGTCCGGTGGTCGTCAGTCCTGAATTCTTCGATCCTCTGCTGCCCGGTTATGGCTACTATGGCTACAGACGCGGCCGCGTGATCGTGGTCCCGCCGTCTGTCATCGTCACGGAACCGGACGTCGTGCAGCAGGAAATCATCGTTACGCCTGCCGAACCAGAAACGAAAGTTGTGCCCGCGGTCGAGGTAAAGACCGAAGAAAAGCCCGCGCTTCAGGCCGCTCCGGTGAAAGCGGGCGATTTCCAGCTGGTCCTGCTGGAGGACGATTCGGAGGACGCCACGCCCGCCGTCTGCTACAAAGCCGGAGAGGAAATGAAGTTCACGTTCTCCGTGAACAAGCTCGCGCAGAACCCCGTCGAAGGCAAGCTCTTCCTGAAATGGAAACGGTCCGGCGACGACGGAAAGGTCGAGCAGGGCCGCAACGAGATTTCGGCGGGTCAGGCCATTACGCTCGCCACGACCATCGACAAGCCCGGATTCGTCCGCATCGAGGCTTCGCTGGAAGACGAGGCGGGACACGACCTGAAGAGCAAGTTCGACGGCGGCGCGGGCGCGGAGATCGAGAAGCTCGCGCAGGCCGTCCCCGAACCCGAGGACTTCGATGCGTACTGGGCGAAACAGAAGGAACAGCTCGCAGCCGTGGCCGCCACGCCCGAACTCAAGAAGATCAAGGCCAAACAGGACGGTTTCGACGCGTACGAGGTCAAGATCCCGTGCGCCGGGCCGCGTCCCGTGACGGGCTACCTCATCATCCCGACCGGCGCAAAGGAGAAATCCCTGCCCGCAAAGGTACATTTCCAGGCGTACGGCGTGCGCGACCAGTCGGTCCCGGACGGCGTACCGGGCATGGTCTACTTCGACGTCAACGCGCACGGGATCGAGCTGAGCCAGCCGAAATCCTACTACGACGGCATCCGCGCCCAGCTCGGCCACTACGCCTATAATAACGAGGAGAACAAGACACCTGACACCTCCTATTTCCGCTACATGGCCGCCCGTGTGATCCGCGCGTTCGACTTCGTCAAGACGGTGGCGGCGTGGAACGGCAAAGACCTCGGCGTGATCGGGTACAGTCAGGGCGGGCTTCAGGCCGCCTGGGCCGCCGGACTCGTCCCGGAGATCACGCACGCCGAAATCGGCATGCCGTGGTGTTCCGACGTCGGCTGCGCCAAGGCGGGCCGCCAGCGCGGCACCTGCCCGGACTACCAGCCCGGCCTCGACTACTACGACCCGGTGAACCACATCAAGCGCGCCCCCGCGACGTGCCTGGTCGACATCGTGCGCGCCGGCCTCGGCGATTACGTCGCGCAGCCGTCCGGCGTCGCGGTGCTCTTCAACAACGCCCCCGGTAAAAAACGCGTGATCTACTACCAGAACTGCGCCCACGCCGAACCGAACGCCCTCTCCACGCCGATCATCATGCGGACCGAAGACTGGCCGGACTCCGAGGCACAGGCAAAGTAAACAGCAAATATCCGGGCGGAATCGAGCATCCTGATTCCGCCTTTTCTCTTCGTAACAGAAAGGAAAGGATCCCATGAAAAACCGGCTTCTCCTCGTCTTTGCTTTGTCGATATTGACCGCGGCCATATCTGCCGCATGCTGTCAGGAAACTGTCCCCAGGACAGAATCGGAACCGCTCGCAGAGTACCGGCTTTCCAATCCGTCCGCCACACAGAAGACAAAAGACGTTTACAGATTCCTGTGCGAAAACTACGGAAAAAAGATCATCTCCGGTCAGCAGGAATCGACCTGGATGGGATCGCCGGAATACGAAATGGACCTGATTCGGAAGGAAACCGGAAAGACGCCGGCGCTGCGGGGGCTGGATTTCATGAACGACGATTTCGACGGCGTCACGAAGCGGGCGAAGGACTGGTGGGCCCGCGACGGACTCGTGACGATCTGCTGGCATGACGGAATCTACGGCGGAGGATACAACGAATCCAAGAACGACGCGCCCGATTTCCGGCTTCTACTAGATGAGGAGACCGAGGAACACCGAAAGATGATCGCGAACTGGGACCGCGCCGCGCGGGCGCTTGCTGAATTGCAGGACGCTGGCGTGGTGGTGCTTTGGAGGCCGTTCCACGAATTCGACGGTAAATGGTTCTGGTGGGGCAAAGGCATGCCGGCAGATTTCATTCAGCTGTGGCGCATGATGTACAAACGCTACACGGAGCATTTCCGCCTGAACAACTTGATCTGGGTTCTGGGGTACTCCGGCGAGGTCCGGGACGGCTGGTATGTCGGCGATGAATTCTGCGACGTGATCGGCTCCGACACGTACGACGGGACCGAGCACCGGGCCGGATGGGACAAGCTACTTCGGATCGGAGCGAAAAACAAGCCTTTCGCGTTCCACGAATGCGGAAATCTGCCCCCGCTTCAGGCTTTTTTTGAAAAAGACTGCCTCTGGTCGTGGTTCATGATCTGGCACACGACCTGGCTGGAAGCGAACAAAGGCGGGATTCTCCGCGAGTACTACAACGACGAACGTGTCATTACGCTGGAAGACATCCAGGACATTTTCCGCTGAGCTTCGGTCGAATGCCGCGCACGAAATCAACACGGCTTACCGTGTTCGCGCAGACAGAAGAACTTCCATAAGGGTGCAACGTGCAGCGCCTGCACGAATTCACCACGCAGAAGCATCGCCGGAATCTCGTCCAGCGGGAACAGTTTCACATTGAAACATTCCCCTGCGTCCAAGTGCGGCTCGCCGAGTTTCTTCACGCCGCGCGCCAGAAAACAGTACGTCCGGTTGTTCGTACTGGCGGGATTGGCGCTGAGCGTGTCGAGCAGGGACCATTCCCCGCCGCCATAACCTGTTTCCTCCATCAGTTCGCGTTGCGCGCCCGCAAGAGGGGAAGCATCGGTCTTTTCCAGCACGCCGCACGGAATCTCCCACGCCGCACATCCGATCCCATGACGGTACTGCCGCTCCAGGATCACATGCTCATCCTCCGTGATGGCAATAACGTTCACCCAGTCCGGGTATTCCAGCACATAGTATTCGGGTACGGTCCGGCCGTCGGGCAGCCGCAGGGACTCCCGGCGCACCGTTAGCCACGGCCTGCGGATGAGGTACTTCGATTCCAGCACCTTCCATGGCGCCGCGTCAGCTTGTTCCGGATTACTCATGATTCATTCCGTGTTTCAAATTGCGGAGGGCGTCCGGATTGTTCCCGATGATCATGCCGACTTTTCCGCAGGTCTCGAGTTCGGCGCAGTCGCCGCACGTCCCGACGTTCCGCCCCAGGGCGCACTGCCGGATGGGGCACAGGGATTCGCAGTAAGGCGTCTTCACGCCGTCGACCCGGCAGCCGGTGCAGTTGATCATGGCGGGAGTGATCTCCACGCCGTTCAGCTCGCTCCAGTGCTTCGCGACTTTTTCGCGCAGCGTGTTGTCATCGTGAAGCGTCGCGGTCCGCGCTTCGCATTGTTCGCAATCCAGTCCGCAATATGCGATCAGATCTTTCACAGTGGCCTCCTTGGATGTATTATTGGTATCTGCTACGATACAATACCATAAACCATCCAAAATGTCAAACGGACACGAAGGAAAGATTCTTGTTTCCCGCTTGAAAATGGGCCGAATCCTGCTATAGTATCGTCCGGGAATTTCTCCCGCGTCATGCGCTAAGCGGCCCGATCCCGGGCCGCCGGACGGCATGCGAATCCGGCACGAATGAATCCGCCTTTTTCCGAACCCGACTTCCCATGAACACCCGCACCTACATCGCAATCGACCTGAAATCGTTCTACGCCTCGGTGGAATGCGTTGACCGGAAGCGTAATCCGCTCACGACGAACCTCGTGGTGGCGGACGAAAGCCGCACGGAAAAGACGATCTGCCTCGCCGTTTCCCCGTCGCTGAAGGTATACGGGATCCCCGGTCGCGCGCGCCTGTTCGAGGTTGTCCAACGCGTCCGCGAAGTCAACGGCGAGCGCCTGGACCGTGCACCGGGACATCGTTTCAAGGGGAAGTCCGACAGCGCGCCCGACCTCGCGAAGAACCCGTCGCTGGAGCTCGGCTACATCGTCGCCGTCCCGCGCATGGGCCGCTACATGGAGGTCAGCTCGCACATCTACGGCATCTATCTGCGGCACGTCGCCCCGGAGGATATCCACGTGTACTCCATCGACGAGGTGTTCATCGACGCGACCGCGTATCTGAAAATGTACCGTCTCACGGCGCGCGAGTTCGCCATGAAGCTCGTCCGCGAGGTGCTGGCGGAGACCGGCATCACCGCCACCGCCGGGATCGGAACAAATCTCTACCTCAGCAAGATCGCCATGGACATCGTCGCGAAACACATCCCTGCGGACAGGGACGGCGTACGCATCGCCGAGCTGGACGAGCAGACCTACCGCGAAACGCTCTGGACGCACCGCCCGCTCACCGATTTCTGGCGTGTCGGGCGCGGCTACGCCCGGCGGTTGGAATCGCGCGGGATGCGCACGATGGGCGATGTGGCGCGGATGTCGGTGCGGAACGAGGACGTCCTGTATCGGCTTTTCGGGATCAACGCCGAACTGCTGATCGACCACGCGTGGGGCTGGGAACCCGTCACTATCGCCGAAATCAAGGCGTACCGCCCGGAGAACAACAGCCTCAGTTCCGGCCAGGTGCTGAAGGAGCCGTACGACTTCGAAAAGGCGAAGCTCGTGACGAAGGAGATGACTGACATGCTCGCACTCAGCCTCGTCGAAAAACACCTCGTGACCGACCAGCTGATCCTGACCGTCGGGTACGACGTCGCGAACCTGGCGACGCCGGAACTCCGCCGCAAGTACAAGGGCGAGATCCACATCAACCATTACGGACGCGAGGTCCCGAAAGGCGCGCACGGAGCCGAAAACCTCGGCGGGCACACGTCCTCGTCGCAGCGCATGATCGAGGCGGCGTCCGCGATCTTCGATCGTGTGGTCGACCGGAATCTTCTGGTGCGCCGCATCACGGTCGCAGCAAACCATATCCTGACCGAAAACGAGGTGAAACGGCAGCCGTCCGAACCGGAACAGCCCGATCTCTTCACGGATGCCGCCGCGCTTGCGGAACACCGTGCCGCGGAGGAAGCCGGACGCGACCGCGAAAAACGCCTCCAGAACGCCATCCTGGACATCAAGCACAAGCTCGGCAAAAATGCCATTCTGAAGGGCATGAACCTGCTGGACGGCGCGACCGCGAAGGAACGCAACCGGCAAGTCGGCGGACACAAGGAATGAGGTGAATCATGGAAAAGCAACCCCATCCGTACGAAGACATCCTCCATCTGCCGCACCATGTTTCGAAGGAGCGTCTGCACATGTCCATGCTCGATCGCGCCGCGCAGTTCTCGCCGTTCGCCGCGCTGGTCGGCTATGAGGACATCATCGATGAAACGGCGCGGCTGACGACACAGCAACGCGAGCTGGACGAGGCGGAGAAGGCCGAGCTCGACCGCCGCGTCGGCATCCTCGCCGCGCACCTCGGGGGGAAACCGGTCGTCACGGTCGAATATTTCGTCCCGGACGCACTCAAATCCGGCGGCGCGTACGAATCCCGGACGGGGGAGCTCGTCCGGATCTCGCCCGTAAGAAAGACTCTCACCCTCGCAGACGGCACGTCGATCCGGTTCAAAGACGTCGTCGGGATCAGCTCCGATCTCTTCCGCGAAGAGTTCTAGCCCCCTGCCCTGTATGGATACGACTATGGATTACGTTCATCATTACGAATCGCCGCTCGGCTGGATCACGATCGCATCGGACGGGACCGCGCTCGTCGGGCTGTGGTTCGACAAACAGCGGTTTTTCGCGGCATCGATTTCCCCGGACCGCGAGGGAAAAAAGCTTCCCGTTTTTGAACAGGCCGTCCGCTGGCTGGACCTTTATTTCAGCGGCAGGGATCCCGGATTCGTGCCGCCGCTCGCGCTCCGCACCACGGAATTCCGGCGGGAAGTCTGCAACATCATGCTCGCCATCCCGTACGGACGCACCATGACCTACGGGAAGATCGCGGAGATCGTCGCACGGAAAAAAGGCGTCCCGCGCATGTCGGCGCAGGCGGTCGGCGGAGCGGTCGGACACAATCCCGTTTCCCTCATCATCCCGTGTCACCGGGTCATCGGCGCAAACAGCGCGCTCATCGGATACGGCGGCGGACTCGACCGGAAAGCGGCGTTGCTTGAACTGGAACACGCCGATCGGTCAGGCGATTTTGTCCCCTGACATCAAAACGCCAGACGGAAAAGGGTAAACACTCCCCCCTCCTGCAAACGTCAGGCGTCCGCCTTGTTCTTTTTCGCCTTTCTGGCGGCCTTTTCCTCTTTCCGGCGGACCCTTGCGGCGAAATACTCCTCCACGGCCCGGCACAGCGTATCCAGGTCGAACCGTTTGACCTTCGTCGCCTCCAGATAGATCCGCAGATATGCGCGGCGTTCCTCCTCCGTGAACGAATAGAACCGCAGGAAGTCGCCAAGGTCCTGCGCGAAGCACTGCCGTTTCCGGCACCAGAACCACATCCGGCGGCACGTGGCAATATCGATCCACCGGATATCCATCCGATTCCCCTCCGCGTCCGGCTCCGGCAGCTTGCGCCAGAGCTCGTTCATCGGCGTGAATCCGCCATGGCATAACCCGGCGTCGTGCATCCGTGCCAGAAGGATGAGGTTGCGACGGGTGAATTCGTCGCGCATCTCCAGCTCGTGCGACATCGACTCGAAGAAATACCGGCCGTCCAGGAACCCGTCGGCGTACTCCGTGACAAGGACGCAGTTGCGAATGGTGAAAAAGCCGCGCCCCTCGCCCACTGCGGCCAGTTTCACCAGAGGAAGCCCCAGATGCGTCAGCCGTTTGAAGTTGTATGCTTCCTTCATCGCCTGCGTCCATGAGAATCCGTACGGCAGCCAGCGGAGCTTGGCGTACCACTTGCACGCCAAATCCAGCCCGGACGACGTTTTGAGGCGCAGGACGTATTTGTTTTTCGTCTGCCAGAGCACCTCCTGACCGGAATCCGCTCCGGGCGGCCCGGACCGCAGGACATCGCGGAGTTCGGCGGCGTCCGTCCTGATCCAGCACCACGAGCGCGCCGGGGTCCATTCCAGGTCGGTGAATCTGGCGGAGATCGTTTCTTTTCGCATGGTATTACCTGTTTTGTAGATGAGAGTGGAATACGGACCTCATTCCGGCTCTTCATAAAAAACAGCCATGTCGTTCCGCGTTTTCTTTCTGTAAATATATCTCTTTTTTTGACTTTTTCAAGCTCAAGCGGGAACGAAACGGCTTTTTTCATGCTTATATCGCAGGAAATCATCTCTGTTCATGTGGAATCCGTCTCAAATCGGCGGGATCGCCTTGAAACGAATCAAAAAGATGTTATATTTATCCTCAGTTAATCCAAACAGAAAATCTCCACAGGAAAGACCAGCAGAGCCGCACCATGAATCCCGACCGGACACAGACCGGAACTTCGCCGGACACAGTTTCCACGCCCGACGCCGCGGCACAGGCGCGGAGGCCGCCGCGCCCCGGACGCTCCGATGAACGTTCCCGGCAGGATGTGCGCCGCCGGAACCTCTTCATTCTGGCCTGCTGCGTTCTGTTCGTGCTTCTGGCGGCGATCCGGGTCCTGAACATCTGGAGCAACACGCCCGAGTACGACGAGATCTGGACGGTCCAGCACTACAGGGCTCTCCCGGTCCCGGTCATTTTTTCCGAGGTCGCCACACCGAACAACCATGTTCTGAACACGCTCGGCATCAAATTCTTTCTGACGCTGATGCCGCATCACAATTTCGCCGTGAGGCTGACGGCGCTGCTGGGGTTCTGCGGCCTCTTTATGATCCTGCTCCGGGCGGTGCTCCTGCTGCTGAAAAACGATACGGCGCGCGCGGCGGTCCTGACCGCGGTACTTCTGAACGGCATGCTGCTTCATTACGCCGAAACGGCGCGCGGGTATTCGCTTCAGGCATTTTTCGTGTTCGGGCTGCTGTTCGCCCTGCTCTGCTTCACGTTCCGGCCGACGAAGAACCGCACGTTCAACGCCGTCATGTGGCTGGTGTGCGCGGTCGGCGCGTGCCTGTCCGTCTCGTCCGGCGCGCTGTACGTCGTGATCCTGACCGGACTGTGGGGGCTACTGTATGTGCCGTTCCGCGAAGGCCTGAAAAAAATATGGCAGGGATACCGCCCGCTGATCCTCGCCGGCATCCTCTGGGGCGTATTCGTCCTCGCCTGGTACGGTGGCAACTATTCGCGGTTCGCGGAAGGTCGCGCCATGTTCGGCGACTCGTTCCATGATCCGGCGCAGTTCCTGGCATACTGTTTCGACGCCGCGCGGGACACCGGGCTGCTCTGGACTCTGCCGCTTCTCCTGCTCTGCGGCGTCCTGCTCCGCGGCAGGCCCGAATGGCGGATTTGCGCGCTGACCGGAGGCGCGGCGGTCCTGATGTTCGCCTCGGCGCTGGTCACGAAGGGCGGCCCCGCGCGAATCTATCTGGCGATGTTCGCTCCGGCGGTCTTCGGCGTCGGCGCCGCGGCGGATGTCCTGCTCTCGGAAAACCGGAAGTTCAGGAAAGCAAGTCTCTGGCTCCTGCTGATCCTCGCTGCGGCCTGCATCTTCCGTTCGGACGCGGACCGCAGGAAAGCCGCCTCGCCGGACCTCGCCGCCGTGTTCCGCGAGGTCGCGAAGATGGACAGCCGAATCTTCGTCTCCTACAAATCGACGGACCTGTACGTGCTCAGGATGCTCTTCCGGGACGACATCCTGCCGGACAATGATGCGCGCCAGAGCAGCCCCGAAATGCTCCTGCTGCTGAACGAAAATACGATTTCCGCCGTTCACGCCTGCGATCCGCCCGTCGAGGAGCTCGTGCAGCCGGGCGCGGCTCCGGCGGACAGCGGATACGTCGTGCCGGGGGAAGACCTCCGGTTCTGGCTCTACCGTCTGCGCCCGCTCACACCCGGCGAAACACTCGAGGGGAAAGCGCTCCTGTGCTTCTCGGACGACACCATCCCGGACGACATGAAACACTGGCTGATCGACAACTGCGGCATCGTAAACAGCATGATCTTCTCGCCGGAGACCTCGCACATCTGCTACGGCTTCCCCGGAGCGGACCTGACCGCCGACATGCTTCTCGAAATGGAGAAAGCCAGCAACGGCGGCCTCTTCTTCCGCGTCGTCTTCTGAACGGCTAGATTCTAAGAACGTATCCCTAAATAGAAGCAATCTTTCTTAAAATGATAATGCTTGCCGCCAGTTGAAGAAGCGCCAAGTAGGACGATGTCGTTTTCTCGAACCGGACGAGCAGTTTTCTGAACCGGTTGAACCAGGAATGAGCCACCTCAACAACCCATCTTCGTGCTTTGTATCCTTCCTTGATCGCCTTCTTCTCTTCACCCCGCGGACGAACGTGAGGCGTGTAACGATACATTTTCATCGTTTTCTCGGATTCTTTCCCCTGATACCCGGCATCAGCGCAAAGGTTCTGCTTTGTTTTTCCGCGGGGCTTCCGCACCCGGCTTTTCAGAACGGCTTCGACCTGCGTGACATCATGCCTGTTTGCTCCGGTCACGACGATCGACAACGGGACACCATGCTCGTCGACCAGAATGTGACGTTTGCTTCCATTTTTTTCCCCGATCCGTGGGGTTATGTCCCACGGATTCCTGAGCTGTCGGAGCCTTTGTCATACATCCGTCGATGCTTTGCCACCGCCACGCAATCCCTTCCATCTCATCATATTCAGCCAGCCCCTTCTTCCAAAGCTTCTCGAACAATCCTGCCTTCGCCCATTTCTGAAAGTACCGATGAACGCTGCTGGAACTGCCGTATTCTTTCGGAAGAGCTTTCCACTGGATTCCTGTACGGAGAACAAAGACAATTGCCTCAAAAGCTTTGCGCATCTCCATTGGTTTTCGCCCTGCGCCGCGTTTTCTCTGATATGATTTGTTCGGATCCCGCTTCGGTTTAGGAATCAGAGGTTCTACTTTCGACCAGAATTCATCGGTGATTTCCCAAGATTTGTGCGCCATGTCCGCCTCCTGTTGGTTGGATGCAGATAATACAGCATCATTTTTGAGAAATTCAAGCTCTATTTAGGGATAAGTTTTTAGTTGGAATAGATGCCAAAATCGCAATCAAGATAAGTGCTAAAACAGCTACACCGATAATGCATAGTCCCTTGATGTTTTTGATAATCGCACCAAAATAAAAACTGTTTCTTGTTTTTTGCATCTTCCGTTCCTTCTGACATATTAGCAAGTTTGGGCATTTATTTTACAATAAAATCCTTTTACATATCTCACATGAAGCGTTTGAACCAAGATAGCTATCTTTAACCTCATAGTGTTGTTTGCAGTACGGGCATTGTGTTTTCATTTCTCTCTCCTAATGCTAAAAGTGCTTGTATTTTGAAGTGATATAGCATTCTTTTTAATAAAATCAAGGGCCATTGTAAAACTTTTTTGGGAGTACTTTTTTCAATCCTCTTCCAAAGATTTATTACCTCCTGTTGATTCGCTCCCCCAAAAAAAGAAGCTCCCTTGCACCTTCACGCAGGAGAGCTTCTTGTGAAAAGCGTGTAAAAGGACTTACAGCACGGGGTAGCTGCCGAGGAGCTTGAGCTCTTCGGTGAGGGGCTTCAACCCAGCGAGCGCGGCGGACACGCGCGGGGCGTTGGACGCGCCCTCGATGTCGACGAAGAACCGGTAATGCCAGCAGCCGGAACCGGAGGGACGGCTCTCGATCATGGTGAGCGTGACGCCCGCGTTCTTGAACGGCTCCAGGCAGTCGTGCAGCGCGCCGAAGCGTTCGCGCGCGGTGAAGCAGATGCAGCATTTCGCGTGCGGCATCAACGTGTTTTCCGCGCGGGAGAGGATCAGGAAGCGCGTGCGGTTGTCCGGGGTGTCCTGGATGGAACGGTCGAGCACGTTCAGGTGGTACTGCGCGGCGATGTTCTCCCCGCCGATCACGGCGGCGTTCGGGCTGAGGGCGGCGAACTCGGCGGCGCGCGCGTTGGAGCCCACGCCGACGGTCTCCACGTCCGGGAAATTGCGTTCGAGGTACTTCCGGCACTGGCCGAGCGACTGCACGTGGCTGTAGATGACGCCGATCTTCTCCTTCGGCACGGACGCCATGAGGCAGTGGTGGATGTTCATGGACGTCTCGGCGTATATCTTAAGCGTGGTCTCCGCGAGCACATCCAGGGTGCCGATCACGACGCCCTCGGTGGTGTTCTCGACCGGCACGCAGCCGTATTCGCACTCGCCGGTCTCGACCGCAGCGAAAACATTCTGGATGCCGGAGCACGGACGATATTCGGCGGTCTCGGCGAAGACTTTGCGCGCGGCCTCGTGCGTGAAAGTCCCGGCGGGGCCGAGGTACGCCACGCGCGGCTTGGAGGTGGAGATGGAGTGCGGCGTGCCGTGGCGCAGGCGTTCCGCGGCGTTCAGGATCAGGCGTTCGGTCTCCTCGAACCCGATGCAGGCGTCCGTGACGGAGATGCGCGGATCGGGCGTCACGCCGGGCATCAGGTTCTGCTTGCCGGGCAGCAGACAGCTTTCGAGCATCAGGCCCGCGATGCCGTCGTTTCCGGCGAGCTTCTGCGCCAGGACATCCTCGAAGACAATGTGCTGGCGGGCCGGGTCGCGCCGCGAATTGCCGTGGCTGCAATCGACCGTGAGCGTACGCGGGATGCCGGCGTTTTCGAGCTTGCGGAGCGCGGCGTCGATGCACGCGGCATAGTAGTTTTCGCCGGAGATGCCCCCGCGCAGGACCAGGTGGCAGTACGGATTGCCCTCGCTGCGGATGATGCCGCTGCGGCCGTCGTGCATGATGCCGATGTAACTGTGCGGAGCGCGGGCGGCGCAGATGGCGTCAACTGCGATCTGCAGGTTGCCGTCGGTGCTGTTCTTGAACCCGACGGGCATGTCGAGCGAGCTCGCGAGCTGGCGGTGCGTCTGGGACTCCGTGGTGCGCGCACCGATCCCCGCCCACGAAACGAGCTCGGAAAGGTAGTTCGCGATCGCCGGGTCGAGCAGTTCCGTGGCGGTGCCGAGCCCGTACGCCGACACGTCGAGCAGGAGCTTGCGGGCGAGTTCCAGACCGCGCGCGATGTCGCTGCCGCCGTCCAGATCGGGGTCGTACACCAGCCCCTTCCAGCCGAGCGTGGTGCGCGGTTTCTCGAAATAGCACCGCATCACGATCTTGACCTCGTCGGAGACGCGTTCCGAGAGCCTCGCCAGCTTCTCCGCGTATTCCAGCGCGGCGGGCACGTTGTGGATCGAGCACGGCCCGGCGATGACGACCAGGCGCTTGTCCGTCCGGTCGAAGATCTTCCGCAGTTCCGCGCGGTTCCGGTTGATGTGCTCCACGATGTCCGCGTTCGGCGCGAGTTCGGACGCGAGCTGTTCGGGCGATTTGATCGGCTGTTCTGTCTGGTTCATGGGATGTCCTTTGGGTTTGGTATTTGAATTGTTCGTGAAGTCGTCGAAAAAAAGAAAACCGCATTCGGGTTCGGGGCCCGGATGCGGCTGTGCGTGCTTGGAAAAGAAAACGGGTCGGGCCTTTGCTGGGCCGAACCCGTCTGTTGTCATGACTTTCGTGTGTACACGTGCAAACGGGCTTCGTCAGGCGGTAAATCGCCAGAAGAAGCCGTAAAATCGGATGCTGCTGTTCACGTTGATCGTTTTCATAGTGCGAATACTATACACCCGTTTCCTGCAAAAGTCAACCGCCCTTCTCATCTTTTTTTTATTTTTTTCGCATTGCCAGTGCAAACCGCATACCGGAAAAAGATCAAAAGCAGTTTATATTCGATATGCCTGATCAAGCTTGCGATGGACGTATGAAATCATGGAAAGGACGTCAAGAGCATCTGCCTCTGAAAGATGCCATTGAATTTTAGGTTCATGAGCTGTTGGATTACGAAAAGTACCATATAACCCCAACAAAAGATTTGCAAATCCCTTCTGTTCACTCTCGTCTGAAATAGATTTTAACGGGTTTATTGCGAGACAACGGTTTCTTCCAACTAATGTTGAATTAATCAAATCAGCACCATCTGCACGAATTCCGGTCAAAGCCTGGATTTTTGAGGTCACGCTTTTCATGGCTTCAAGTACCGTATGGAAAAAATTGTCCGTGGCGATCTCACTCTTTGCAAACATCAAAATGTCGGGATGGACTTTTCTTTGCTCCAATTGATTTCGCAATCTTTGTGCTCGAAGCATTGCATCCGTTAATGTGTTAGCTTTATTAATTCGATGCATTTTTCCATCTTCGCGAAATTCTAAACCAATAAATGCAAGTGTTCTGTTAATTTCCGCAACTCGTTCCAAAAAATAATCATAATTGTTTGTATAGCGAACAGGATCCAAGGCAAATCTAAGATAGTTAATAATGTTATTCGATGATTGATGCCTATTTTGAAATGAAACAAATGAATTGTAGAGTCGCTTCCATTTAGTATTATTGGGATCAACATCCAGCAATTTTGCCAATTCCAAAAGTCGTTTTATTTCAGCTCCAGTATTTATTTCGCCACAAAAACGAGCAATTGTTTCCATTTCATTCATGGATAATGGTCTAATATTTGACATAATGCCCTCGTCTAGATCAATACTAGATAATTATCCTCAAACAAAACACCTTGCACCAATGCTTCATCATCTTTCATTGCTTATGCTCTCCTGGTTTAGTTTTTTTATATAATAATTGGTCTTAGTCTGAATCTCACATTCCCAAATAACAAAAACCCTCCATCCGGCCTTTTTGAGCAGATGTATTTCATTCGCATCACGTTCAACATTTCGCCGGAGCTTTTTATCCCAATACTCCCGATTGCTTGAGGGAATTGTCGCACGTTTACATCCGGGATGCTGATGCCAAAAACAACCGTTTACAAAAATGACCGTTTTGTATTTCGGAAATATAATATCCGGTTTTCCCGGAAGCTTTGCATTATGTAACCGATAGCGGAAACCCGCCTTAAAAAACATTCTACGAACATATATTTCCGGAGACGTATTCTTTCCGTGGACGCTTCTCATTACTCTGCTTCGTGTCGATTTATCATAGCAGTCCATGTATAATCACCTTCTACTCAGATATGCAGAGATAAGTCTTCTTATTTCGCAAAATCAACTTTCAAGGACGGATCCGTTTCACACTCATCAATGATTTGATTATATGCATCTACAATTTGTTTCGCAGTTGTTCTTCGTCCCGAGACAGCGAATTTGCCAAGTTCATAAATATTGCCGGCAATAAACTGTTCGACATCAAACACGTCAAGCCTGTCTGCAATTCCTTGCGATTCAGCAAGACCTTCCGCAACGGGGACCTTTCGATATGTCGTGATGATAATAGGTTTTATCGCACTTTCCAAATTGCGCATACATTTGCGGATCAATGCCTCTGATGGCGCAGATGTAACATGAATAGCAACATCCTCAAAAATGAAATCCCCATCCCGACCGGACACTTCATCCGCAACAGATGCTCCATGCATCACAGGTCGTTCAGGCAAAATGAGAGATAGTTTTGCTCCGACTAAATGCTGAAGAACAGTTCCAACAACAGTTGCTCCACTTATTTCGGACTGTCTTCTTTCTGCCTGCGCAATTAAATCCCTAATAGCAGAACGCATGGATTTAGCGGCATCAAAATGAAAAACCATTGGCTTCCCTGCAAAAAAGGCGCGAACACGGTCTACCCACCATCTTTCAATCTCTTTCAGTTCTGATTGGGAAGGATTCAGCTCATTCAGGAACTGAACATAGCGTTGCATGTTGCCAACGCTGCCTCGACTGGTGCGTCCGCCTTCTTCTGCAAGAACTCTTTCTATGCCGTGGTCTTTCAGAATACTTTGGACATAGGATTTCCCCAGCAACTTTACTTGACCGTGATTTTCCGTCAAAAGCGTGTTTGCATCCAACGGCAAACCGGCATTAATTGCCTGCCGTGTTATTACAAGAGCAACGCAAAGAGCACCTTTCCCTTTCATGTTATTCTCTTTTGCGAACGACAAAAGCTTTTCCTCAATCATGTTCTCACCAGTTTTTGGTTAGTATATTTGGGATGCTATTGGAGAAAGCAGATTCTCTGCCAAAAAATGAACTACAGGAACAGCTACGGCATCTCCCATAGCTTTATAACCATCATTATAAGAACCGGGCAGTTTATAATCATCTGGAGCCCCCATAAGTCTCGCTGTTTCACGAACAGTCAACAATCGGGTTTTAACTTTGCCGTTTTCAGTAATTACAAGAATTTGCCGGCTGCTTCCCCCTTCCGGAGTTCTAAGGCAACCAGCTATCCCATCAAAACGAAGCTCCAAGACCTGTTTACCATATCTTGTACGCTTATATGCCGGAAAAACATGCCGTCCGTTTTGAGCGGCCAGATGTACCGCCTTTATGTGTTTTTCGGGAATCAAAGACAGCAGATAGTCCCTTTTTTCATCCGAATCACAGGGAGCGTCAAAATCAACGATTGATTCCAATTTCGAAGATTTCATAGGCGGGAATGGAAGTTTCCACCATACCCAATCATTCACTGTAGGCGCTATCCGACGAATAGCCTGAGAATGACACCATAATGGACCATTACTGGAAAAAGACGAGATGTCATACTTTTTATCAACAGCGATAACAAATATCCTTTTTCGGGATTGAGGAAGCCAATGAACAGCATCAAGCATGATTGCACCAACATGGTATCCTCGTTTAACAAGCGCTTGATGAACCTGTCGATAATTGTCCCCATTCGCAGAAGAAACGAGACCGACAACGTTCTCCGCTACAGCAATCGGCGGTTTTGCAGGAAGTTCGTCCATAACTCGAATCCATTGCCAGAAAAGCCCGCTTCTCGCCCCATATAACCCGTTCATATTTCCGGCAAGGGATAAATCCTGACAGGGAAAACTTCCCCATGACAAGGTGACTGACGGCAAAGCCGTTCCCGAAACATTTTCAATAGAACCAAGCGAAAGAAGACGCTCAGAATGATTTGCATTGAAAACATCCGCTTTTTTCTTGCAAATATCATTTGCCCAGACAGTCGTAAAGTAATCCGCCAAAGCAAAAGACACAAGTCCGCTTCCGGCAAAAAAATCAAGCGACGTTTTCTTTTGAGCAGGACAGACCATGATGCGATGCGGAGTTCGTTGTCGGGATATTGGATGCGGAAAACGGATATAGGATAATATAACAGCTGACGGTTGTTTTTCAAACCCCAAATCTCTTTTTTTGGAGCATTCTTGTCTTTCCCTGTGGTGCTGTGTTTTTGTTTTACGTTTTCTGTCAAGGCGATGGCGGGAATTGTAAAGGTTTGGGGCGGCGGGAGATGTTTTTCGGGGAAAATCAGGCGGAAACAAGTTTGGCACGGGATTTGCTTCGAGGCGGCATCACTTCAAAACAAACAAGGAGTCAACCTACATGAAACTCATCATCGCGTACATTCAACCCGACCGGCTGAATCCCGTCAAGCAGGCGCTTTACGCCCGCAGCATCTTCAAAATCTCCGTCACGAACGCGCTGGGCTGCGGCCAGCAGCGCGGATACGTCCACATGTGGCGCGGCGCGCTTCAGGAAGTCAACCTGCTGAAGAAAGTCCGCCTCGCGATCGCGGTCAACGACGAATTCGTCGAGACCACCATCGAAGGCATCTGCGAAGGCGCGCGCACCGGCCACATCGGCGACGGCAAGATTTTCGTGCTCCCCATGGACGAATGCATCCGCATCCGCACGGGCGAACGCGGCAACGAGGCAATCGGATAACCCCGCAACATCGGAAAGGAATTCAATTTATGAATAAGATGATGACAGCGGCTCTGATGAGCCTCGTTTTTGTTGGAATGTGCGCCGGTGCCGAGGAAGCGGCGGAAGCCGTCGCTCAGGTGACCGTGGCAGCCGAAGCCGTTCAAGAGGCCGCAGCGCCCGCGCCCACGACCGCCGATTATGCGATGTTCGCGGTGAACAACCTGTGGGTCATGGCCGGCGGCATGCTGGTCTTCCTGATGCACCTCGGATTCGCGTGCGTGGAGTCCGGCCTCGCCCGCGCCAAGAACTGCAACAACATCCTCTTCAAGAACACCATGACCCCGGCCATCGGGTTCCTCTCCTACGCCGTCTGCGGCTTCGCGCTCATGTACCCCGGCGTGAACTGGATCTGGAACAACTGGCTCGGATTCGCCGGATTCGGCCTGCACCTGCCCGCGGGCGATCCGATCGCGTACCACAACGGCGAGTTCACGTACTGGACGGACTTCTTCTTCCAGGGGATGTTCGCCGCGACGGCCGCGACCATCGTGTCCGGCGCGGTCGCCGAACGCGTGAAGCTGAGCAGCTACCTGATCTTCACAGCCATCTACGTATCGGTCGTGTACCCGATCGTCGGCTCGTGGGGCTGGGGTGGCGGCTGGCTTGACGCCCTGCACTTCCACGATTTCGCCGGCTCCACATTCGTGCACAGCGTCGGCGGCTGGGCCGCGCTCTCCGGCGTGATCCTGCTCGGACCGCGCATCGGCAAGTACGTCGACGGCAAGGTGATGCCCATCATGGGCCACAACATGCCGCTCGTGACTATCGGCGTCTTCCTGCTCTGGCTCGGCTGGTTCGGGTTCAACGGCGCGTCCGCTTTGAACGCCGATCCGAGCAAGGTCAGCCTCGTGCTCGTGAACACCATGATCGCGGCCAGCGCGGCGGTCGTCTCCAGCATGATCACCAGCAAATTCATGCTTCATCATCCCGACCTCTCCATGACCATGAACGGCTGCCTCGCCGGACTCGTCGGCATCACCGCCGGTGCAGACTGCGTGAGCGTCGGTTCGGCGGTCATCATCGGCCTCATCGCAGGCGTCATCGTGGTCCCCGCGGTCGTATTCTTCGACCGGCTCCACCTCGACGACCCGGTCGGCGCGCTCTCCGTCCACCTGGTGAACGGTGTCTGGGGCACGCTCGCGGTCGGCATCTTCTCCGCCGTTCCGGAATACACGTTCAAGGTCCAGCTCCTCGGCGCAGCCGTCGTCGGCGTCGTGTCCTTCGTCTCCTCCTTCGCGATCTTCTTCGCCCTGAAGAAAATCACCGGCATCCGCGTCAGCGAGGAGGAAGAACTCCGCGGCCTCGACCTCTGCGAACACGGCGGCGAAGCGTATCCCGGATTCCAGTTCTTCGTCAACATGTGAGGAGGCGAACGCCTCCACTGCAGTAGTGCCGTGCTACGCGACGGCACTCTGCAAGAAGAGACGAAATAGTGCCTTGTTACGCGACGGCACGAAAGAAACAAAAAACAACCCCGGCCAGCTCGAAGCGACCGGGGCATTCTTTTTTATCAGAAAACGTAAATCGAGGCTGTTTTCAGGCGGAGATTATCATTTCGCCGCCAACACGGAATCCGAAGCGCCCGAAGCAGCTTCCGCGGCGCGGATCTTCCGAAGTTCCTCCACGCAGTGCGGCACATCGTTGAACGGCAGATGCTTGATCTTCTCGATGGGCAGATCCCACCAGCGCAGTTCGAGCAGCGCCTCAATGATCTCGGGGGAGAAGCGGTAGCGGATCACTTTGGCCGGGACGCCGCCGACGATCGCATACGGCGGGACGTCCTTCGTCACGATCGAACCGGAAGCGACGATCGCGCCGTCCCCGACCGTGACGCCGTCCATGATGACGGAGTTGATGCCGATCCAGACGTCGTTCCCGATATGGCACGGCGGCTTCTCGCCGTCGTATTTGCAGCGGCATTCCGGCGGCAGGTTCGGGCCATACGGCATATCGAGATACAAAAAGGGATGGGTCGAAAGGAAATCGATCGGATGCTGCGAGGGTCCGAGCCATACATTGCGGGCAATGGAGCAATACTTTCCGACGGTCGTTTCCTTGTTCGAGACGCTGAAACCTTCTCCCGCGTACGAGGCATAGCCCATTTTGCACTTGCGGCTTCTGATTTTGATATAATGCGCGAAGACGACCCGCGTGCGGACTCTTTTGCGGAGTTTGCGGTCAGGGATGAAATTACAAAGAAACCGTTTCAGACCTATAGGCAGCATGGGGGTCCTCCTTAGGGGGTGCGATATTTCAGGATAAGGACTATTCAGTTAATATAACATTTTTCCCGGGGATGTCAAACGGGATGAGCAAAAAACAACAGTATTACTCGGCTTTCTGGTAGACGCGGACATAATCGACGTACATATGGACCGGGAACGGCACCTTGGTAACGTCGCCGCCGCTGTCGCCGCCGAGCGCGAGGTTCACCAGCAGGTAGTGCGGCTGATGGAACGGATTCTCGACGGAACGGTAGCGGGCGTTTTTGACCTCGGAAATGGAGGAATCGTTCACGGCGCGCCCGTCCACGGACAGCACGATGCGGTTTTCGTCCCAGTCCATCGCGTACACGTGGAATCTGTCCGCCCATTCCGGGTCGGCCTTCCTGTAATTGCCGATCGGCGTGCGGACGGTGTTCCATTCCGGCGACCACTGGCCGCCTGCCGCAGACCAGCAGAAATTCGCCAGGACGATATCCTTGTAATACTCGAAGATGTCGATCTCGCCGCAGGAGGGCCAGCTCTCGGACACGCCGAGCGTCCAGAACGCGGGCCAGGAGCCCTCCATCAGGGGCGCTTTGATGCGCGCCTCGATACGCCCGAACTGGAACGTATGCAGGCCTTTCGTGATGAGGCAGGCAGAGGTATATTCGATGGGGCGATTGTCCCCGCCGAACCCGAACCGGCGGCCATTCCCCATCGGATTCGGCAGCGGCTGTTCATGGTGTTCGCCCGTGATGACCAGGCATCCGTCGCGCACCTCGGCGCTTTCCGGACGGTACCACTGCGCCTCATGGTTCCGCACGTATCCGGTCTCGTAGGTCCAGTTTGCCGGATCGGGCCGCCCGTCCACATTGAACTCGTCGGACCAGACCAACTTCATGCCGGCGGGCGGATTCGGCGCGAAGGGATCGGCCTCGGGCGCGGATTCCGAAGACTCCGTATTCTGCGGCGTCTGAGCAGGACCGCATGCGGCAAGTACACAGGCGAGAAGAACCGGAAGGGACAGAAGGGACAGGGCTTTCATCATCAGACCTCCTGTGCGGGGTTTCTATGGAACCCGCCTCAGTTCGAGGCGGGCATGGACATCAGGAATTCGGCGTTCGTCGAGACCTTTTTGAGCTTGGAGATCAGGACTTCCATCGCTTCGACGGGCGGAACGCCGGTCATGGCCTTGCGGAGTGTCCAGACGCGCGGAAGCTCGTCACGGTGGAGCAGGAGTTCCTCCTTGCGCGTGCCGCTGGCCTCGATGTTGATGGCCGGGTAGACGCGTTTGTCGACGAGACGGCGATCGAGGTGAAGTTCCATGTTGCCGGTGCCTTTGAACTCTTCGAAGATGACCTCGTCCATCTTGCTGCCGGTGTCGATCAGCGCGGTGGCGATGATGGTCAGGCTGCCGTAGTCTTCGATGTTGCGGGCCGCGCCGAAGAAGCGTTTCGGCTTGTGCAGGGCGTTGGCGTCGACGCCGCCTGTCAGGATCTTGCCGCTGTGAGGCTGAAGCGTGTTGTAGGCGCGGGCGAGACGCGTGATGGAGTCGAGCAGGATCACGACGTCCTTCCGGGATTCCACGAGGCGCTTCGCCTTTTCGATGACCATTTCGGCGATCTGCACATGGCGTTCCGGCGGCTCGTCGAAGGTCGAGCTCACGACTTCCGCGTTCGAGCTCACGCTCATTTTCATGTCAGTAACTTCCTCGGGGCGTTCGTCGATCAGGAGGATGATCAGGATGACCTCGGGGTTGTTCCTGATGATCGAGTTCGCCATCTTCTGCAGGAGCACGGTCTTTCCGGTACGGGGCGGCGCGACGATGAGGCCGCGCTGGCCGAGGCCGATCGGCGTCACCAGGTCGACCACGCGTCCGCACAATTCATCCGGGGTGGTCTCGAGGAAGAGGCGCCGGGTCGGGAAATACGGCTTCAGTTCGTTGAACGGGATGATGTCGCGCTTGCATTCTGGCGACTGGTGGTTGATGCTCGTCACGCGGAACATCGCGAAGAAACGTTCCTTTTCGCGCGGCTGACGGATCTCGCCTTCGATGAAATCGCCCGTGCGGACGGCATAACGGCGGACCTGGTTCGGACTGAGGTAGATATCCTCGGAGGACGGCAGGTAGCTGTAGTACGGGGAACGGAGGAAACCGAAGCCGTCCGGCATGACCTCCAGGAAGCCGCTGCCAACGAGGACGCACCGGTCGCTGTTGGCGCGGATGATCTCGAAGACAAGCTCGGATTTGGTGAGGACGCCGACGCCCTCGATGCCCATGTCACGGGCCATCTGGCTGAGCTCGGTGATACTCTTCTGCTGCAGTTCGGAAATATTCAGGGTCTGCGGCGGGATCGGCTCGCCGTTTTCATCGTACTCGATGCGCGGACCGTTGTTGTAGTTCTGCTGCGTCATCTTCATGAGACGGCGGATCTCGGCGTAGGTCGGATCGTCGCCGCCCTGACGGATGCTGTTGTAGCCGCCGCCGTTGCCGCCGCCCTGGAACCGGCGCTTCTGATTCTGCTGGTTCTGGTTGTTCTGCTGTTTGTTGAACTGACGGTTGTTCTGCTGATTATTGTTGTTGAACTGGCGGTTGTTCTGCTGATTATTGTTGTTGAACTGGCGCTGATGCTTGTTGTTGCGTTGCTGGTTCTGATTGTTCTGCTGGTTCTGCCCGTGGTTGCGCTGCTGGTTTCCGCCCTGCTGACCGTTGTTCTGTCCCTGCTGCATGGCCGGACGTGCGGCGGGTTCGCCCTGTGCGGATTCGGCGGACTCGACCTGCTGACGCGGTTCGGCGGGGGCCTGTTCGCCGAGACTCCGGGTCTCCATGTTGTCGTCGTCCGGGAAATCCGGCATGGAGGCTTCGTTGCGCGGCATACGCGCGGGGGCTTTCGGCGCGGGCGGCACATAGACGATGCTGTCGTCGTCGGGCGGGAGGTCGACGGACGCGCCGCCGGATTCGTTCATGCCCGCGACCACGATTTCGTTCGGACGGATCCCGCCGGGGAATTCCTGTTCCTGCGGATCGCCGTCGAAATCGCCGTCGTCGTCGAGGTTGAATTTATAGGTGCGGACGGCTTTCAGGCCTTTGCGGGAACTCGGCGTGAAGGAGTCGACATGCTGGACGGAAGCAGGGTCGTAGTCGCCGTCGTCGCCGAAATCCGGACCGGATGAATTGTCGCCGGATGCTGCGGGCTTTTCTTCCGCGGATTCCAGCGGCAGATCGGGCGCGGCATCTGTGGCGGCATCGTCGGAACGTTTTTTCGGCGGACGGCCGCGGCGTTTTTTCACAGGCGCTTCGGCTTCCGCTTCGGCAGCCGGGGCGGCCTGCTCCGGCATTTCATTCTGTACAGGATTCTGGTTTTCGGACTGCATTGCTTCCAATTCGTCAGACATCAGTTTTTCCTTTCGGATATGGTTATTTTGATTTTGGAATATAGGACAAATGTAAGGTTAAATTCTAAGGGGACAGATTATAACAAGGTGGATTTCAAATGCCCGGCCAGCTCGAAACACTGTTTCCGTAAGTGTTCCGGGCCGCCATTGTTGATCAATCCGAAATCGGCGCGTGCTAGTTTCGCATCGGCGGACATCTGCACGTCCAGACGCGATTCCGCATCCTCGCGCAAGAGGCCGTTGCGCGCCATCAGCCGTTCGATCTGCATCGGGCACGGCATCCAGACCGCGACCGTGTGCAAAAACTTTGTTTCCCAGCCGATTTCGAAAAGCAGCGGGACTTCGACCAGGACCAGTTCATTTTCCCCGGCGGCATCGCGGGCCATGAGCTCCTGCAGACGCTGTTCCACTGCCGGATGGACCAGTGCATTCAGAGACGCAAAAGCCTCCGCGCGATCCGATTCGGCGAAAAGCCGTTTCGACAGCGCCGCGCGGTCGATGCGGGAATCCGGGGTCACGACGTCGTCGCCCCAGTTCTTTCGCATTCCGGCCAGTAATTCCGGCGTGGGATTTTCATAAAGGTCATGGCAAATCGCATCGGTGTCGTAGACATGAGAGAATCCGGCTTCCAGCAGGAAATGGCCTGCCGTCGTTTTTCCGCATGCGATTCCGCCAGTCAGAGCAAGAGGTTTCAACTCTTCCGTCTCCGTGCGGGTTCTTTTCGGGTTGTGATTCCGGAATGCGTTTCTTGAGCCGTCCAGGGCAAACTTATTCCGGGGATTCGGCATTCCGTCCGACGCAATGATACAGGCGGATGATGCCTGCTCGGACGGGAGGGGATTTTATGGCCTGCTGTCCGGACAAACAACAGAGTTCCGGCGCGGTCATAAGAAAGGGGATGAGTTAATGTAGCATGCCACGTTCATTTTTTCAAGCGGAATTCGGGAAAAAAGTGGAAAATTCCCCCCTGAATCCATTTTTCGTCATAAGGAAGAACGCCTAGGAAAACCATCTTCCGATTCCGTCCGCGTCTTTTTTGAAAACACTCCGAAAAAAACGGCGATTCCCGGTTGATAAATCCCCGTTTCACGGTTATATTATTAGAATAAGTTCTTTTGAAAAACAGACGCGCTTCCCCCTGCCTTTTTTGTTCCCCCTGCCCTGCCGGACGCCCGGTTCACGAACCGGAATGCGCCGCATGGAGTATGGCGGACGCAGAAATCCGGGGCGGACGCGCCGTAAAACACGGGAAACGACGATGAACGAGATCGGTTTTGACAACACACGCTATCTGGAGGAACAGTCCGCCGAGATTCTGCGCCGCGCCGAGCGGTTCCAGAACAAACTTTACATCGAATTCGGGGGCAAGCTCGCCTACGACTACCACGCCGCGCGCATCCTGCCCGGCTTCGACCCGAACGTCAAGCTTAAACTGCTCCAGCGCCTGAAGGACAAGATCGACGTCGTGATCTGCATCTATGCGGGCGACATCGAACGCAAGAAGATCCGCGCCGACTTCGGCATCGCCTACGACGCCGACACCTTCCGCATCATGGACAATCTCCGCTCCCTCGGCATCAGCGTGAAGGCGGTCGTCGTGACCCGTTATGAGGACCACCCCGCGGTCAACAATTTCATCACCAAGCTCGAACGCCGCAACGTCGCCGTCTACAAGCATAAGACCATCAAGGGCTACCCCGCCGACGTCGAACTCATCGTGAGCGACGCCGGATACGGCGCGAACCCGTATGTCGAGACCGACCGACCGATCGTCATCGTGACCGGCCCCGGCCCGAGCAGCGGCAAGATGGCGACCTGCCTCTCCCAGGTCTACCACGAGCATAAACGCGGCGTCGCCGCCGGATACGCCAAGTTCGAGACGTTCCCCGTCTGGAACCTGCCACTGAACCATCCGGTGAACATCGCGTACGAAGCAGCCACCGCCGACATCGCCGACGTGAACATGGTCGACCCGTTCCACCTGGACGCCTACGGCACGACCGCGGTCAACTACAACCGCGACATCGAGATCTTCCCCGTCGTCCGCCGCATCATGGAACGCATCATGGGCGAAGGCCAAGTCTACAAATCCCCGACCGACATGGGCGTGAACCGCGTCGGATTCGCAATCTCGGACGACGCCGTCGTGCGCGAAGCCTCCAAGCAGGAGATCATCCGCCGCTGGTTCCGCTACAGCGCGGAGTACGCCCTCGGCGCGACCGAACTCAACACCGTCCAGCGCGTGCAGATTCTCATGGACAACCTCGGCATCAAGGGCGAGGACCGCCCCGTCGTGCTCCCCGCCCGCGAGACCGCCGCACAGGCGGCGCAGATCCCCGGACACGGCAATGACGGCTTCTTCTGCGGCGCGGCGCTCCAGCTCCCCGACGGCCGTATGATCACCGGCAAGAACTCCCCGTTGCTCCACGCCGCCGCGGCATGCGTGCTGAAGGCGCTGAAGGAACTCGCGAATCTTCCGCACGAACTCGACCTGCTCTCCCCGGACGTGATCGACTCCGTGGCGCACCTCAAGAAGACGCTGAAGAACCCGCGCGTCAGCCTCGACCTCGAGGAGACCCTGATCGCGCTCGCCGTCAGCACCACGGCCAATCCCGCAGCGAAGCTCGCACTCAACCATCTCTCCCAGCTCAACGGCTGCGAAATGCACCTCTCCCACCTCCCCGCGCAAGGCGACGCCGCCGGGCTCCGCAAGCTCGGCGTCAACCTCACCAGCGATCCGAAATTCGCCAGCCGCGACCTCTTTGTGGAATAATCCGTCATGATTGATCCCGTTCAGGCCAGAAAACAAATTCTGAAATCCTGCCGCCGCGTCGTCCTGAAAGTCGGGACGCGCCTCCTCGCCGACCAGACCGCCATCGCGCGCCTGGTCACCCAGATCCATGCCCTCCGCGAATCCGGCCGCCAGGTCATCCTGGTCTCCTCCGGCGCGGTCGGCATGGGAATGCGCGCCGCAGGACTCAAACGCCGTCCCCGCCACCTCTCCGAGGTCCAGGCGCTCGCCGCCATGGGCCAGGCCACGCTCATGGCGATGTACGAGGCGGAATGCCGCAAGTACGATTTCCGCGCCGCCCAGCTGCTCCTCACAGCCGACGACCTGCGTTCCCGCGAACGCCATCTGAACGCCGTCAACTGCATCGAGGCGCTCCTCGCCCACGACGTGCTCCCGATCATCAATGAAAACGACCCCGTGTCCGTCAGCGAACTCAAGTTCGGCGACAACGACACGCTCGCCGCCCTCCTCGGTTCCATGATCCGCGCCGACCTCACCATCATCCTCACCACCGTCGACGGACTCCTCGACAGGAATCCGGATGGCACCCTCGGCGACCGCATCTCAGTAGTACACGGCGTGACCGCCCGGCTGAAGGAGATCGCATCCGGCACCGACGACGCGGCGTTCTCCATCGGCGGCATGGCATCCAAGCTCAAGGCCGCCGAGGTGCTGAACAGCGCCGGCGAAGCCCTCTGGATCGCCTCCGGCGAGGACGCCGACATCATCGCACGCATCTTCGACGCCGAGGACGTCGGGACCGTGTTCCTCCCGCAGGACGGCATGCACAAGATGGGTTCCCGCAAGCGCTGGCTCGCCTCGTTCTCGCGGCCCGCGGGTGTCATCGCCATCGACGACGGCGCGGCGGATGCGCTGGTCAAAAAAGGCTCCAGCCTGCTCCCGTCCGGCATCGTTTCCGTCACCGGAGCGTTCAAACGGGGCGACGTGGTCCGCATCGTGCGCGCGGCGTCCGGCGAGGTCCTCGCGAAAGGCATTACGAATTTCTCCGCCGAAGAAGCCGCGCGGATCGCCCGTCACAAATCCGGCGACCTGACCTCCATCCTCGGCTGCGACGCCGAAGACGAACTGGTCCACCGCAACAACCTCGTCCTGCTCTGATCTTTCCCCTGTTCCGCACGACATGAAATTCTATATCAAAACCTACGGCTGCCAGATGAACCTGCGCGACTCCGATTCCGCCGCCGCGCTCCTCATCGAACACGGGTTCACGCCCGCCGACTGCGAGGCCGACGCCGACCTCGTGATCCTGAACACATGCAGCGTACGCGACCAGGCGGAACGCAAGGCGATCGGCAAGCTCGGATTCCTAGGCAAGCTCAAGCGCGAGCGCCCCTGGATGATCTTCGGCATCATGGGCTGCATGGCGCAGAGCCGCGGCGCTGAACTTCTGAAGACCATCAAACATCTTGATTTCGCCATCGGCACCGACCAAATCCACCGCATCCCGGAGATCGTGGAGCAGATCGCCGCGAAACGGGAAAAGACCGCTTCCTTCGACCGTGCGTCCGCCGAGACGCCCGGTATCGACTCCCACCGGTTCGACGGCGCGGAATCACCCCATTCCGCCTTCGTCTCCATCATGCGCGGATGCAGCCGCTACTGTTCCTACTGCATCGTGCCGTTCGTGCGCGGGCCGGAACGCAGCCGTCCGATGGAGTCCATCCTCGCCGAGTGCCGCACCCTCGCCGCGCACGGCGTGCCGGAAATCTTCCTGCTCGGGCAGAACGTCTCGGCCTACGGACTGGACAATACCGCTCCGCCGCCCGACGACGCACCCTCCCCCTTCGGCGAACTTCTGAAAGGCGTCGCGGCCATCGACGGCGTCCGCCGCATCCGGTTCACCTCGCCGCACCCCGCCTACTTCACGCAGGCGCTCATCGACGCATTCACGCAGACGGAGAAAGTCTGCAAATACGTGCATCTGCCGCTTCAGTCCGGCTCCGACCGCGTCCTCAAGCTCATGAACCGCCCGTACGACACCGCGAAATACCTCTCCATCACCGACCGTCTGCGCGCGGACGCCCCCGGCATCTCGTTCTCCACCGACGTCATCGTCGGATTCCCGACCGAGACCGAGGCGGATTTTCAGGCCACGCGCGAGCTGATGGACCGTGTCGGCTTCGACAACGCGTTCATCTTCAAGTATTCGCCGCGCAAGGGCACGCGCTCCGCGCAGATGCCTGACGACGTCCCGCAGGAGGTCAAGGAGGAACGCAACCAGATCCTGCTGGCCGACCTCGAACGCCGCGCCGAAGCCGCGAACAGAAAGCTCGTCGGGCAGACGTTCGAACTCCTCGTCGAAGGTCCCAGCAAACGCAACTCCGCGCGCTGGAGTGGACGCACCGACACCTTCAAACAGGCCGTTTTCACCCCCGATCCGGCGAACCCCGTCCAGTGCGGCGATTTCGTACGCGTGAAGATCGTACGCTCCACCGCCACGACCCTCTACGGCGAACTGATTCCCGCCGGACAATGAACCGGCGTACCACCATGATGAAAGGCTTCCACGCATGAAACTGATCTTCTTCTCCGACGTACACGGCGTATCCGGCGCGCTCGAACGCCTCCTGGAACACGCCGACGAGCTCAAGCCCGACCGCATGGTCCTGCTCGGCGACGTCCTCTACCACGGCCCGCGCAACGGCGTCCCCGGCTGGTACGATCCCCAGAAGACCGCCGACCTGCTCAATTCCCGCAGGAACCGGATCCTCGCCGTGCGCGGCAACTGCGACGCCGACGTCGACCAGTTCCTCCTCAAATTCCCCATCATGGCCGATTTCTCCGAAATCCTCACCGACTCCGCCCGGTTCTTCGTCACGCACGGACACCTCTGGAACGCGACCAATGTCCCGCCGGTCCCGCAGGGCACAATCCTCGCGCACGGACACACGCACATCCCGGAGCTCCGTCCCCTGCCCGAAGGCGTCACACTCTTCAATCCCGGCTCCATCTCCCTCCCGAAACGCAACTTCCCGCCGACCTTCGGTTTCTTCGACGGCGCGAACCTGACCGTCCGCCGCCTGGAAGACGGCGCCGTCCTGATCCCGGCCTGAGGCTTTTATCCGCTGCACCCCGTCTCACCGCGAAGCGCGGCACAACCGCGGCGGAGGTCCCGCCTCCCTCTTCGCGCGTTTTCTATAAAATCGAAAAAAAACAGCGGAAACTCCCGAAACATGCCTTGAATTTTTCGTTCGCGAGGCTACAGTATAGTGAGAGATTATCATTTTTCACATACAACCAACTGAAATCAAAACTTAAAAACAAGGATTTCTCATCATGATGAAAAAACTTGCCTGCCTCGCAGCCTGTGCTGTTGCCGCATTCGCGCTCTCCGCCTGCTCCTCCTTCGAAATGGCCACGAACACCAACAACGTGAAGTTCACGGCAGGCGAAGCCGAGACCCTCGGCCACGTCAACGCCGACATCTGGGGCGTCTACGTCTTCGGTCTGCCCGTGATCTCCGGCAGCTCGGTCGAACCCGGCAAATGCGTCGTCTTCAGCGACACGGTCGACACCAGCAACGCGATCTCCTTCCTGACCCACAACGCGCAGAAGAAGCTCAACGCCAACACCATCGTCGACGTCACCAGCGAACGCACCACCGGCTGGCTCGTCCCCACCGTTTTCTTCTTCTACCGCGACATCCAGGTCTCCGGCACCGTCCTGAAGTGACCCGGGGAGGTCTGCTCTCCTATGCCTGACGCGAAAGGCAGCGGCAGTCAACGTCTGGAAAAAGTCCGGCGCAACATGCTCCGGATGACCTCTCCTGACGGATTCGGCGACGACAGCGCGAAGGAATTCGGTTCCCTCTCCGCGATCAATGTCCCGCCGTGGCTGGCCCGTGCCGACGCGTCCTTCGACCGGGCGGTCCGTCTGATTCAGGAATCGACGCCGCCCGGCCCCTCCGCGCCCGCCCCCATGGTCCGCCTGGAATACTGGCGCGTGGTGCGGACGCTCCTGCAGGAATCGGAGGAGAATCTCGCCTCCATCCACCATGTCTTCGAGAAAGCGGAGGAAATCCCTTTGGACGTTTCCGTCTATCTCGCGTTCGTGCGGTTCCTGCTCCGCCTCGTGATGCAGATCGCAATGGCCGCACGCTCCGGCGTCGAACTCGCCGCGGACGCCCGGTGGTTCCCGTCACCGCTCTTCCCCGCCCCGTTCCAGGAGATGCTCGCCGATGCGGAAGCCGTGTTCACGGCGTCGGAAGGCCGTATCCGTCAGTTCGCGCTCGACAGCCTCGCCCTTGATTCGCCTGCGCTGGACAAGATCCGTTCGGATTGTCAGAAAGCCCTGCCGAAGATCGCGAAGGAACGCTATGAACGCGCATTCGCGGCCTTCACGGAGCATTTCTCGCACTTCGGGGAGGACACGTCCGCATGACTGACAAAAAAGATGAGGCTCCTCAGGAGGAGTCCAGTACATTCGTACGTCCGCCGAAAAAGAAGGATTGGCGGATCATTTGTCTCCGCATCGGCGTCATCGCCAGTGCGACCGTCCTGATCTGCCTTTTCGTGCTCCGCCCGATGGTCATCAACGGCGAAAGCATGATGCCAACCTATTCCAGCCGCGGCTTCACGTTCGCATTCCTGCCCTATTTCAAGCTCTACGCCCCGCAACGGCAGCAGATCGTCATCCTCAAGCACGCCGGATTCAACACCTTCCTCCTCAAACGCGTGCTCGCGTTCTCCGGCGAGACGGTCGAGATGCGCAACGGCGTCCTGTATGTGAACGGCAAGGCGCTTGACGAGCCGTACGTGAAAAACGGATGCAACTGGAATATGGCCAGCCGCGAGGTGCCGAAAGGCAAAATCTTCGTCCTCGGCGACAACCGGTCCATGCCCATGCACAACCACATGGGCGGCCTGATCGACCAGAGCCGTCTCGCAGGCGTCCCGATCTGGTGAGCGCGTCATGGCCGGGTTCCACCTCAGCAGACAAAAATGGTTCGCGCTCGCCGCGGTCGTTTTAGCCACGGCGGCCGCAGTCTGGTTCTTCTATTTCCGCACGGACGACACGACCGCGGTCAAAAAACGCCTCCGCGAAGCCGTCGAGTTCGCCGAAAAACAGCCCAAAGGCTCCGGCCTCAATCTTCAGGCCGCGGGCGCGGCGCACGCCCTCGGCGAGTTCTTCACCGCGGAGACCGACGTCAGCATCTCCGGCGAATCGCGCGGCCAGACTTACACGCTGTCCGCCGAGACGCGCGCGCAGGTCATTTCCTCGTATTTCCTGCTGCGTCCGCTGATCACCTCGCTCTCGGTCAGCCTCGCGGAAATCGAGGTCAAATTCCTGAATGACAATCACGATGCCGCCACGGTCAAATGCTCAGCGATGGCGACAGGCACAACGCAGAACGGCGATTTCTTCCGCGAAGGCCGCCTGATTTCCGCCGAAATGGTCCATGACGACGGCGAATGGCGGTTCCGTTCGCTCCGGGCGGATCCAGTCGTCAGCTTCGATTGAGTTTCCAGTTTTTTGAAAGGATTTTGATTTCCTATGATTTTATATGCAGTCATCGGAGGAGTTACCGGTTTTATCCTCGGCGCGCTCATCCTGTTCCTGTGGATGAGGGCGAAATCGCGCACCGACGCCGCACGCATCGCCGAACTCGAAGCCCGCACGGCCGCGTTCGATCTGGCCGTCGCCGACAGGGTCCGCGCGGAAAGCGCGCTCGAACAGTTCAAGCTCTCCTCGCAGCGCGAACTCGAATTCGCTCAGCAGGCTGCGCAGGCGAAAGCGGACGCCGTGGCACAGGCGCACGAGGCCGAGCTTACGTCCGCCCGGAGTCAGGCCGCCGCCGCGCTCGACGCGGAGAAACGCCGCGCACAGTCCGAGCTTGAGGCGGAACAAAGCAAGTCCGCCGCACTGCTCGACGCCGAGAAACGACGCGCCGCCGCCGAACTTGAGGCGGAAAAACGCAAGGCGCAGTCCGAACTCACGGCCGTCCGCGAAGCCCAGGCACAGCTCGAAAAGGTCACGAAAGAACGCACCGAAAACCTCCGTCAGGAATTCAAGGTCCTCAGCGAAACGATCCTGAAGGAGCGCACCGAAAACCTCCAGACCGCGAACAAAGAACAGCTCGCCGCCATCCTCGCCCCGCTCCGCGAACAGCTCGCCGTCTACAAGAAGGCCATGGACGACGTCCGCGAAAACGGCGTCAAGCTCAATGAATCCCTGAAGCACCAGTACGAATCCATGGTCAAAATGACCGAGAAGATCGGCACGGACGCGAACAACCTCGCGAACGCGCTGAAGGGCCAGAGCAAGACGCAGGGCGACTGGGGAGAAATGATCCTCGAGACCATCCTCCGCAATTCCGGCCTCGTGAAGGGCGTCCACTACCGCACGCAGGACACCATCCGCGACGATGCGGGCAAGACGTTGAAGAGCGCGTCCGACCACATCATGCGCCCCGACGTGATCGTGAATTACCCCGACGGAAAGGCCGTCATCATCGACAGCAAGGTCAGCCTCACCGCCTACACGGACTACGTCGCGGCCGACGACCCGAAGAAACGCGAGGACGCCCTCCAGCGCCACATCCGCAGCGTGCAGGCGCACGTCGACGAGCTCGTGAAGAAGGACTACTCCGCGTACCTCCGCAAGGGCGATTCCGTCGATTTCGTGGTCATGTTCATCCCGAACGACCCGTCGTACCAGGCTGCGCTCCAGGGCGATTCCGGCCTCTGGAACCGCGCGTTCGAGAAGCGCATCCTCATCGTGAACCCGTTCAACCTGATGACGCTCCTCTACATCATCAAGGTCGCGTGGAACCGCATGGCGCAGGAACGCAACCAGCAGGAGATCGTGAAGACCGCCGAAACTCTCCTCGCGCGCGTCCAGCGCTTCTTCGCCGCGTTCGACGACGTCGGCCGCCAGCTCGAATCGACCGGAAAGAAGTATGAGGCCGCAGTGAAGGCGCTCAGCGGTCGGCAGGGCCTCCTCGGGTCCGCCGAAAAGCTCAAGGCGCTCGGCGTCCCGGCCAAGAAGGACCAGAAGTTCCCCGAACGCTTCACCGCCCCCGAATTCTCCTCCGATCCGCTCTCCGTCCGCCTCATCGGCGAGGATGCGGATGCGGAATCCGAACCGGACGACGCCGGAACAGACGACGCTTCCGCGCTGTCTGATGAACTTGATCTGCCTCTGTCCGGCGCGGACGTCGTTTCCGGCGACGCGGACGCAACCGATGAACCTTGAATTGAAAGACCGTATTCCATGAAGCTTTTTTCCGTTTTCTTCTGCCTTTTCGCTTTCGCTGCCGGACTTTTCGCCGCGCCGCCCGTCAACGAGGATTCGTGGGCTCTCGCCGCGCAGGGGGACGGCCTCGCACTCTCGCTCACCCTGCCCGACAACGCACACGCCTACGAAGCCTCGACCGGCCCCGTCCTGCCCGACGGCGTCGCGCCGGTCTCCGCCCCTGCCCCGAAACAGGAAAAGGATGCCGTGACCGGTGAACTTGATTCGTTCTACGTCGGACCGGGCGTCATCACGTGGGTCCTGCCGCAGGCCGCCGCGGTCGACGGTAAGCTGAAGGTCAAATGGCAGGTCTGCGTCGGCGAAATGTGCTACATGCCCGGTTCCGCCGAACTCGCCGTCCCCGGCGCGGCCCCCTCGAACGTTGAGAACAAAAGCGAAAACGCGACTTCATCCATTACCGAAACAAACGAATCCGCCGCTGCGGTCGAGCTTCTGCCATTCGAACTGGTGCGTTCCGCCGACGGCTATCTCCCCGCCGAAAAGTTCCTCGGGTTCCTCACCGGGGACGAATCGAAGTATTCCGCATTCACGTTCGCGGGCAAAGGCTTCCTGATGATGCTCCTGCTCGCCATCCTCGGCGGCATCGCGCTCAACCTCACGCCGTGCGTACTGCCACTGCTCCCGGTCAACCTCGCCATGATCGGCGCGGGCCAGGCGTCGGGCAACGGCAAGTTCACGCGCGTGTGGCACGGCATGGCGTACGGCGCTGGCATCATGATCACCTACGGCCTGCTCGGCGTGATCTCCGTCCTGATGGGCACCACGTTCGGCGGCATCGACTCCAGCTGGATCTTCAACGCCGCCGTCGCAGTGATCTTCGTCGTGCTCGCGCTCGCCATGTTCGACCTCTTCTCCATCGACTTCTCCCGGTTCGGCGCGTCCGTCCGCATGCCCGAATCCGCCCATTTCGGCGGCATCTTCCTGATGGGCGCGCTGTCCGCCGTGCTCGCGGGCGCGTGCGTCGCCCCGGTCCTCGCCGCCGCCCTCGTGCAGGCCGCGAAAATGGTCGCGCACGGCGATTATTACGGCCTCGCCCTGCCCTTCGCGCTCGGATTCGGCATGGCGCTCCCGTGGCCCGTCGCCGCCGCCGGGATCGGGCTTTTCCCGAAGCCCGGCCGCTGGATGATGCGCGTGAAACAGCTCCTCGGCGTGTTCATCCTCGGTCTCGCCGCGTATTACGGCTGGACCGCCTGGACTCTCTTCGCCGACGGACGCGCCGAAGCCGCGGGCATGGCATCCGCGCAGGAGACCGCCGGCGCCGCCGCGGAGATCAACGCCGCGCTGAAGGAATCCGCCGCCACCGGTCGCCCCGTCCTCCTCGACTTCACCGCCGCCTGGTGCAAGAACTGCAAAGCGATGGAGCTTTCCACCTTCCAGGATCCCGAGGTCAAGGCCGCCATGGACGGCATGATCTTCCTGAAAGTCCACGCCGACAAGCCCTCCGCGCCCGAGACCGCCGCGCTCATGAAGGCGTTCGACGTCCCCGGCCTCCCCGCCTACCGCATCATCCGCCCAAGAGAATGACCACCGGCAATCAGAGAAACATATCCACATGATAACAACACAAGGCTCATGCCTCACGAAATACAAAAAAGGAATCCCGATACACTTGAAATCTATCTTAAAACCGTTATATTAATTTAATATTTCTCTGTCTCTACAAAACAATCCCCAGTCGGAATACACACTATAAAACAACAGGATGAGGTTATTATGAAGAACACGATTGAAATCAAAAATTTTTTAACAATAGATACTGCCTCTATTGACATTACAAAGTTCACTTTTTTTATTGGTCCTCAGGCCTCGGGGAAAAGTATTGTTGCAAAATTGCTTTACATTTTTTATCATCTTCCCGAATATGTATTAGATACAGCTTTTAGTAGAGGAAAAAGACGGAAGTTAAATGAAACTATTATAAATGTTTTTAGTGAAGTTTTTCCTCAGTATGCATGGAATGAAAAAAATTTTAATATCTGTTTCAAAACAGACAAAGGGAAAATCACTTTTAACCATGAGGGAAACAAATCATTAAGTCTTGGTTTTTCCGAATATTACAAAAAGATCATTGACAATATTTTTTCTTTTTCATCAAAAGAACCATCCGCCAAGGATTTGGGCAGAGACAATATTGATTGTTATATCAAAATTGAAACCATGATACGCTCATCAGATTGGGGGTTTATTACGGGGGCGGGAAGCAGTGTCTTTATTCCCGCAGGGAGATCTTTTTTTGCCTGTCTTGAAAACAACGTCTTTTCATTCTTATCAAACAATATACATATTGACTATTTTCTGAAAGAATTTGGAATGATGTATCAACATTCTAAAACTTTACTGACACGTTTTTCTCAAGACAATTCAGAAAAGAGCAACTCTTTTTCTTCCGTTTGCAAAAGATTCATCGGGGGAACATACCTTCAAAAGCAACAGAAAGATTATATTAAAAACACCAAAGCAGGTCTTGAAATCGAAGCACGGGATGCTTCCTCCGGACAACAGGAACTTCTCCCTGTTTTGTTTATGCTGTTCCGTAAGCAGCATGGGTTAATCCTGATAGAAGAACCGGAAACCCATATATTCTCATCTTCGCAAAGTGAAATCATTCGTTATATTGTTTCAACACAGATTGTTAACTCCTGCCAAAAAGCATTCTTGTTCACGACACATAGCCCGTATGTTCTTACAACAGCAAACAACTTGGCATATGCAGGCATTCTCGAAAACAAGTTCAAGCAACAAAACAACAAATCCGCACTTGCAAAGTTAGACAAAATATACAAGGCAAATGAGAGAATTGCTCTTGGCGATTTGTCTGCCTATTATTTTAATGATGGAAGAATTGAATCCATTGTCGATATAGGGTCAGGAATGATTAATGCACAAAAACTTGATGAAATATCGGAAAAAACAGATGAAAAGTTCTCGGATTTGCTTTCCCTCGAAGCAACGGAGAAATAATTATGCCGAATCCTACATGCAATTATCTGCCGCGCCTGATTGATTGTTCCGAGGAAGAAAATAAACGGTTGTTTTCCTTAAATGATCCGGGAACACACAACACGGTATGTATTGATGTCAACACACGCCTATGTAGAAAAGTCAAAATTGACGGGGCATTAAATGAAGTTACACCAAACAAGTGTGATTGGTGCATTTGGGACTATAAGAACAATGACTTTTTGTTTATAGAACTAAAAGGTCGAGATTTTGAACATGCAGCTGTTCAATTAGAATGTACGATTCGCTGGTTTCTCAAAAACATAACACCTTTCAATCTATATAAAGAGACATATATTGTTATGAACCGGCATTGTAGCATTCCTTCTTGTCGGACGATAAAACAGATATCAGCAAGAGTATTTGTAAAAGAGTTTAAAACTATTCTGAAATGCACTCATTCTGGACACACTCTATATTTCTGTCAGCAATAATCCAACTGGTGTGACGGTGCCTCTTCGATCAGGACAAAAAAGACAAGAAAACATACCATGTCGAACACGAAAACAAGACGAAACATCCTCTTCGCAATTTCCGCAGGTCTGACTTTTTGTCTGATCCTGGCATCCGTCTTTTTCTTGAATGGATGTCTTTCTTACCACGATTGGACCGCATCTAACGCTTTGTATGGTCCAAGTGCCCTGTCCTACGGTTTTCAAAACCTATCGGATGAAAGAATAGAGATCATGATTCCGAATATTATCGACCGGACTGACGCAACAAAAGGAGAAATCGATTTTGAGTTAAAGAAAAGTGATAAAAAATTCCAGAGGGGTATGCCTCTTGGACCATATTGTGCAATCCGCTCTCAAACTACCAGGACCCTTTATAGGCTTGACAGAAATCAGGAGCTGACGTGTAGAGTAGTAATATACGATGAAGATGAAATAACCGTTAAGGAAACTCGTGAATATAAAATCGGATTACGTTATCCGGATGGTTTTTGGGATAAGGGAGATATGCACGGGATCCAATTCTTTTATGACGGGGAACAGCTTTGGGTATCTTTTTGGGATATCGATGAACAATTCAATCCGTGCCTGAACGATGGAACACCGTTCAGACTTTGGCATTATATGATTTACGGCTGGTTCCATCCCGATACCAGTGTCAAGGAATACATCAATCTCCCGGAAGAGACCAGAACCTTCACACAGGAGGAGGTTCAGGAAGCTCTTCAAATGATCGAAGATTTGAAACATCAATACTACCACGACACGTCGTCCATCAAGGAAAGAAAAGAAATCCGAAGGAAGATCGCGGAAAAACTGAAACAGGAATACCCCATTCGATGAGTGAAAGCATGTCGAACACGAAAACCACCCGAAATATCTTCCTTGCCGTCGTCGCGGTCGTTTTGGCTGTCGCGGCGTTTGCCGGGTGCAGCTCGACAGGGGAGCCGGAGTTTCGCCTTGCGATTGACACGAAATATGCCCAAATCGGGTATTACTTGGGGTATGCTGAATATCTCGAACATGTGCCGGGAGAACGGGAGAACCGGCCGTGGCTGCGAATCGGGTTTCCGTTCTGGGTGGATTTCGGCGATGATGAATCGCCCGGACGCGACGGCGGCGTGAATGGTCTCCTTTTATCCCTTTATGACGTCAGCGGCGGCGCAAACGGGGTTGCCGTCGCTCCGGTTTGCGTCGGCGCGAAATTCAACGGTCTCGTGCTTTCCCCTCTTTTGTCGTTCTCGGAGTATCTGAACGGTTTGAGCGTCGCGCCCGCCAATGGATGTTTCGACGGGAACAGCGTTCAAATCGGCATTGTGAACTGGCGCGGAGCCTGGGGACGGATCTATTCCGGTCAGAAGGACAACGGCATCGCGCAAATCGGCGTTTTCAACAGAGCGCTTGAGACAAACCGTTTTCAGATCGGTGTTTTCAATGACAGCAGACGGGAAGGAGACCGGGTGAAAAGCGATCCGTATCTGCAATTCGGGCTGTTCAACCTGGCCGACAACGCAAACGACGAGTCGTCCGGCGAAACGGAAAAGAGCTTTTCCCTGCAAATCGGCTTGTGGAATTACAACGGCCGCTGGTGGGGACTCCCCCTCCTGAATGCAACATGGTAGGGCATATTCGGAAAACACCTCGAATCTTTTTATCCGTAACACCATACCTGTCGCACAGCTTTTTTCAAAAAAGAATAACATCTTTTTCGCTTGCTTTTTCTCTGCACTCGCAGTAAATTAGTTTGACGATCGCGGACAGCGGTCCATTGTTCCATGACTTCAACACGAAAGGCTCCACTATGAAGTTGTCAGGCAGGAAAATACGGCGGATTCTGATCTGGTCTCTGGTCGCGTTCAACCTCGTACTCTGCGCGGGCTGCGGCCTCACCGGGCTCGTCCTGCAGAGAAACCTGAAACAGGGCGGCTACACGGAGTCGTGGAGCGCGGACGACGGCCGCGTGCTCTCCGGCCTCTCTTACGGCAAGGAAAAGGCGAACAAATACGACCTGTATCTGCCGAAAAACCTCGACCCGAAGGCGGACGCGCCCCTCCTGCTGCTGATCCACGGCGGTTCCTGGACCGAGGGAAAACGCGGCGACATGGCGTACGCCTGCAAATACTACGCGAAGAACGGCTGCATCACGGCCACCATGGATTATTCGCTGATCTCGCAGAAGAACCCCGACGTCACGGTGAAGACCATGCTCGACGAGATCACGGCGTGCATCGCGGCGCTCAAGAAACGCCTGGAGAAGGAGGGGTATCACGCCCCGAAACTCGCCTTCGGCGGCTTCTCCGCGGGCGGACACCTGGCGCTGCTGTACGCTTATTCCCGCGCCTCGGAATCCGCCATCCCGGTCGCGTTCGTGTTCGACAAAGTCGGCCCGGTGTCGTTCCACAAGGAATTCTGGGGCGCCGACATCTCCGCCGCGCTGATCGGGTACGGTGCGCACATCCAGGTCGACCCGAAGAAGCTCGACACGCCCGAGATGAAGGCGGCGGCGGACAGCCTTTCCCCGCTTCACTTCATCGGCCCCAAGTCCGTGCCGACCGTCTTCGCCTACGGCGGGAAGGACGATCTGGTCAAGCCAATTCACCGCGACGAGCTCGCGAAGGCGCTGGAAGCGCATCACGTTCCGAACGTCCGCGTCGACTTCCCGAACTCCAACCACATGCTCTGGGACGACCCGGACAGCACGGTCGCCTTCCGCAAGGCCGTCCTTCAATACTGCGAAACGTACATGAATTGGAAGCCGCCGGTCGAGCAGAAGGAAGAGGCAAAGCCCACCGAACAAAAGGAAGAAACGAAGCCCGCCGAACAGAAGGATGAGGAGAAGCAGTCCGATCTGAAGGAAAAGAAAGCGGCGAAATAAGCCGTTTCATCTGTCCGTCTTCGTCTCTAATATTCCGCCTCGTTCCATTTTGGAATGTCATAAATAAAACATCATAAAAAAACTTTTTTTGTAAAAATTTGACATCCGGTCAAAACATGCTATAGTATCACAAAAAACAATCCCCGCCTGACCGCGGCAGACGATTTTTCCCTTATTTTCTACAAGGAGCAGACCATGACAACATCCAGCAGGAATCGGTCCGTTACGGAAAAAGCTTCCTCAATTCAAAAAAACCCCTCGAAAATCATAGCGCTGACGCTGGCATGCCTTTCCGCGATCCTTTGGCTCGTCGCCTGCTCGGACGGCTCCCTGCCGCCGAAGGAAGGAGCGGAGCTGTGCCTGAACGAATTCTGCGAAGCGGTCAAAGCGGAGGACTGGACAAAAGCGACCGGAACCATCGACCTGGCGACAGCCGATCCCCTGCTGCTGAGTGTCTGGAACTGCGAAGCATATACCGAAGCGGAAGACCTCCTGAGCAAAGGCAAGAACCTGAAAAAAGCGCTCGATATTCTGGCGGATATCCCGGACAGCAGCGAGGAATTCACGGGAATCCGGGAATCTCTCGCCACGCTCCCCGCCGCTTCGCGGAAAAAGATCACCGACCAGCTCCCGAGTATCTGCCGTTTCCTGCGCGAAGTCGATGCGTTCCAGCTGAAGATGTTCGTGCTTACCCTCTCCGAAGACCGGGAGTTTCTCGAGGCCTCGAAGGACCTTGTACGGCTTCAGCTCACATCCGCGGAGGAGCCCTTTGAAGCCGTCTTCCGAAAGAACGGAAAGGAATGGCGTCTTTCCTCGCTGGAACGCCGGCTGACGGCGGGGCGGGAAGCCCCCTCCGAAGTCGAACTTGTATATGCGAAAACAATGGCGAAGAAAAAATACGATGCCGGTTCCCCGGAACAGGCGCTCGTGGATTTCTGGACCGCCGAATCGAAGCTGGATGTTGACGAGGTGCGGACTTTCCTCGCCGACGATTACATTAAGGTCGATGTCAACGCGGTCCGGAGGACGAAAGCCGAATATATCAAACAGGGACAGGGACTCAAAGGCGATTCGCTCTACGAGTTTTTCCGGTCCGAGATCGAACACGCCGATGCCGGGACCGGCTGGACGGCATTTTCGGATTACCTGAAGTCGCTCGCGGGAAGCGAGGTGGAAGAGTTCGTAATGGAGCATTACCGAAAACAAAACAGATCGGAGGGGAAAATGATGCTGCAGACCATGTCCGTAGTCCCGGACAGCCGCAAGGTCGAGGGCGACGACGCCTCGCTGGACGTTGCGTTCTATGATGCTCTCCATGGTCGCGCCGCAAAGCATGTCGAACTGGTCCGAAAGGACGGCAAATGGCTGATCCGGAAGGAGGTCACGACGCTCCTGCCGCCAGCGACCGTCGAGGAAAAGAAATCCATGGGCAAGACGCTGCGCCTGATGGGTGTGGCGTTCGACGATGAAGACGAAAACAGGTTCGCCGGCATCTACGACAACATTGTTAAAGCGCCGCTCACCAGAAAAGGCGTCAAGGAAAAGGAATACAGGGCTCTATGGGAGATACTGAAGACGGAGGACCGGCATGTCTCCTACGAAGTGGCGCGTTTCCTCTACGATCAGGACGACCTGTTCCCGGAGGATGTGAAGCAAATGAAGTTCAACGAGGATTCCCGCCTCGACCAGCTTGCCGCCAAGCTCCGCGATTTCTATTTCGTCAACGATCCGAACGCAGTCTTCCCCGAGGCGAACCAGGCGGAACAGGCGGAGGAATGGGGTACGCTCAGCCGCTTGATCGTGAGCAAGGCGGTGCTCGGCAGGTTTGTTTGGGGGCGTTACCAGAAGTATAAAGCAAGCTTCCAGGACCAGCTGCTGGTTTCCTGGCTCAAAAAGGCAAAGGTCACGGACGACAACGCCGACCTTATCATCGATCTCTGGTCGAGCTATCCGCCGAATCCGAAGGTCTACGACCGGATGGAACTGATCGACACCCTCGCAAAAAACGGTGCGCCGGAATGGGTGACGGAATATCTGCGCGGCTGGACCTCCATTCAGATGGCATGGGAAGCGCGCGGCAAAGGCACGGCTTCGACCGTTACCGACGAAGGCTGGGATAAGTTCAGGAAATACCTGAATGACGCCGACCGCCATCTGGACCGTTCCATCAAGCTCAATCCCGACAACTACTTCGCATACTGCGAAAAGATCACGACCGCCATGGGTCACGGGACCTCGGCGCAGGAATTGGATAACTTCAGGAAAGGCATCGCAATCGCGCCGGAAGACGGTTCGCATCTGGGATACCTTCTGACCGCGCTCCTGCCCCGCTGGGGCGGGTCCCGCCATGAGATGAAGCAGATACTCCTGGAAGGCATGAAACTGGATGAAAACAAATCCCGCATCCCTCTCGTGTCATTCAACTACATCAACCTCGACATGTTCAACAATGAATTCGTGCCGCTCACGTTCCGCTCGTTCTACATGGATCCGGTCGTGCAGGATTGCGGCGAACGCCTCTTCGCGCAGGCGCTGAAGAGGAGCAAGGACGCGTACTACCAGAACGTGATCCGCTTCGAACAGGCGCTGTTCTACCTGAACAGTCTCCGCTACGAGGATGCGCTCAAGGCATTCGACAAGATCACGTACAAGGGGAAGGAGCTCGACAAATTCCTGTACGACAACAGCGTGCTGAAATTCCAGACCAATTATCCCGTCGTCCCGATCTACGAGGACCCGAAAGCGGCGTTCGATCTCAGGCGAAGCGCCGTCGCGCCGATCCTCCGCAGGATCGAGCTCAATTTCGTGACGGAAAAGATCCCGCCCGCGGTCGCGCGCCGTCAGTTGCTTTCGCTGGCGGAAACCGACGAGGCGAAATCCGATCCGTCCATCCGGAACTCCCTGATCGACCTCGCCGCCGCGTGGGGCGAACCCGAACAGGCAGGCGCGAATTACAAGACGAACCAAAACCATTCCGCCCCCGCGTGGGAATGCGCGTGTTTCATCGCCAATGAGGACCGCATCCGGTTCTTCTTCGATCACGGCTATGATGTCGGGGCTGTGCCGCATTTCTTTCTCCGCGCCATGTATTACGCCGGAGTCACGCTGGACGCTTCGAACCGGTCCAAGCTCGAACAGATCCGCAGGATGATCGCTGCCGAGGCGAAAAAATACTGGAAATACGTCATGGACGATACCGCCCCGGGAGAGACGATCGAGGTGGAATACGATTCGCCGCGGATCGATTATGCAATGGTCGCAAAAGCCGCAAAGTCCTCCAACAGGGACCTGCTGGTGATCGAATACGAATCCATCCACAATTTCATCTTCAATCTCAACGGCGATGCCCTGACCATCGAGCCGTTCCAGTACGCCCCGCTGCCGTCCGCCGTGACCGTCAACGGGAAACCGTGGACCAACCTGTCGAAGCCGTTCCGTCTTCCGTTCAAGCCCGATCTCTCGCACGGCTTCTCCATGCTTCTCCGGGGCGTATCGAAATGGAGCACGCAGGCGTTCTGCGACGGGGACAAGCGTGCGGAACTGCTGATCTGCCCCGAATATGAATTCGACCGTGCGAAGATGGCGTTCGCCGTCCTGTTCGGTTCGAACGCCCTTCCCCCGGCGCCCCAGCCCCAGAAGCACGCGCAGCAGGTGATCGGCGGACTCAACCCGAAACGCGTGAACTCCGTTCCCTTCGACCCGGAAACGATGAACGGAGAATCGGTCGAAAAACGGAAGAAGTCGATCGTCTTTGAGGGGAAGATCGACGGCGCCGGGCTCTTCACGTTCAGCGGGAACAAGGTCACATACAAGCATTCGACGTTCGATTACCCGGACTATATCAGGATCAACGGCGTCACATGGGACAACCTCAACCTCCCGTTCAAGCTGGATTTCACCCCGGACTACTCCAAAACGAAAGTCGTCGAGATGAACGGCCGCAGCGAGATCCGGTTGAACTACACGCAGGACAAGCTGGAACTCTTCATCAACGACAGCGAGGCATCCCGCGCCGAATACCGCATCTCTATGTATTTTGAGGATAATTGAACAGACTGGAAAGGTCTTGCCCCATGTCATCCGCACGCTTGATTTACAGATTGTTTGCCGCCGTCGCCGCCGCCCTTCTTGTGTTCCTCGGCGCGGGATGCAGGCATGATGTGCTCGATGCCGACGGCGAAACGGTCAGCGCGGTGATCACGCCGCTCCAGATCGGTCCGCTGCTGATTCCCTTCGGGGAGGAAAATGTCACCACCTACGGCCTTTCCACGGGATTGGCGACAATGGACACGGACTCACGCGGGATCTTTGCCTCGGTCTTGGGATCGGGGTTTGCCGGAACAAACTATGGAATATCAGCCGGCCTTGCATTTGGAATAAATGGCCGGGAGTCAAGCTTCAACGGGATTTCAACTGGGCTTCTGTATTATAAGGATTTTATAGGATACGGCCCGGGTTCCGGGACTCAGAACGGCATTTCCGTTTTTCCGTTTGAAACCGGAAGCAAAACGAACGGGCTTTCCGTCGAAGCCTCTACGCTGAGCAAGGACTTCAACGGAATTGACGTTTGCCTTTTCAATCTTTACGGGACAAGAGGAATCGGGCTGCAGGTGATCGGACTGGATTGTTCCACGAACAACGAGAGCAGAATAGTCGGGTGCCAGATCGGGGGGCTCCTGCGTTCGGGTGTTCGCGGCGCGCAGATCGGGGCGATCACATACAATCCGGGGGTATATCCGGGGCATGACCGCGGGGATTCGCTCGGGAAATGCCTGAATTTGGGCGTTATGAACCTCGATTTGACGGAGGGATTTCAGGTCGGCGTGATCAATAACACCGCGGACGGGAATCCGGTTCAGATCGGGCTCTTCAACACCACCTTCGACGGCAGCCCGTTCCAGATCGGTCTGCTGAACATCAACCCGAACGGATTCCTCCCGGTCTTCCCGTTCTTCAACTACAGCGTCAAAAAGGTCGCGTTCGAACGCGACCGGGAATCGAAAACCGGGTTCTGACGCCCAAATTCAGGGGGAAGACGTCGGCTTTTGTTCGTGCTTCTTCAGGGATTCGTCCAGCACGGTCAGGAGTTTGTCGCACATCCTGTCGCAGGCATCGGGATCGTCCGTTTCCATTCCGCGCCAGACATGGGCATCGTAAACGTCTTCGAACGCAAGCCGCAGCGCGAGGCGGTCGTTGCTCGGAATGATCCGCTCGCACACGGCGTTGTGGAATTCCCGGAACGTCCCGCATTTGAACTGCCGCCACCCCAAATCCGAGTCGCTTTTCCCGAGATAGAAGTCCGCGACGCAGTTGCACGCCGCGCAGCCGTAGAACAGCAGCAGGAACGGGAGCGTTTTGAACTTGAACCGGACATCCGCGGCCAGGACGCCGAGCATCAGAAACCACCCGATGAGCACGAGGACAAAGCGGACAACCAGCGTTCTTTTGATCGCGCTCCATTCCGCCTGGTCCCACGCCGGAAAGTGTTTTTCCCCGATCCCGACGGCGATTTCCCGTGTGGAAAGCTTCCCCTCGCCGAGCGCAGCCTGAACGTCGCGGACATATCCCTGCGCAGTCCCGCGCGCTTTCATGTTCACCTCGAACGACGCAAGTCCCATGAATCCCGCGACCAGCGACACCTGCGTGAGGAGCAGCAGGCAGGCGAACAGGACTTTCCGTATCCGAGACCACGGATAGTCGCATGGTTCCCGCCGGAACAGCCAGGTGAAAAACAGCAGCGCCGGAAGGTAAAGAAGGGGAAGAAACATCTCAAATCCTCGTTTTTCGGTTACAAGATACTATAGTTTGCGCCCGCCGAAAGTCAAGAGTATCTGTATGAAAAATACAGTTTTCTGTAGTTTCCATACAGGTTCATACGCCAGGCGTACCTCGACTACGGCATGTTTTTCCGAAACCGCGGAACCGCCGCGGCGGCGGACTTTTTTGATAAAATCTACCGTTTTGGACTGGATTTTTTATCGTTTCAGTATCATATTATATGATACTCTTCTTTTCTGACCCCCATGAGAAACAATGTTATGAATCATCCTGAAACCATTCTCGTGCTGGATTTCGGATCCCAGTACAGCCAGCTCATCGCACGCCGCGTCCGCGAGCTCCACGTCTACAGCCGGATCGTCTCCTGGAAGACCCCGGCGGAGGAGATCCGCGCCGCCGCGCCCGCGGGCATCATCCTGAGCGGCGGCCCCGCGAGCGTATACCAGGCCAACGCCCCGAAATGCGACCCGGCCATCTTCGAACTCGGCATCCCGGTGCTGGGCATCTGCTACGGCCTTCAGCTCATGGTCGAAACACTCGGCGGCGAGGTGGCGCACGGCGACGCCCGCGAATACGGCAAGGCGATCGTCTCCACGACCGCCGCGTCCCCGCTCTTCGAGGACGTCCCCGCCGAGACCCAGATGTGGATGTCCCACGGCGACAAGGTCACGCGCCTGCCCGAAGGCTTCAAGACCTGCGCGAAGACCGACAACACCGAGTTCGCGGCCGTGCAGGACCTGGACCGCCGCCTCTTCGGCATCCAGTTCCACCCCGAGGTCGTCCACTCTCCGATGGGCCCGCTCGTCATCGAGAATTTCTGCCTCGGCATCTGCGGCTGCTCCGCGAACTGGACCATGTCCGACTTCATCGAACGCTCCGTGGCGGAGATCCGCGAGATCGTCGGCTCCGCGAACGTGATCCTCGGCCTCTCCGGCGGCGTCGATTCCTCCGTGGCCGCCGCACTCATCCACAAGGCGATCGGCGACCAGCTCACCTGCGTCTTCGTGAACAACGGCCTGCTCCGCAAGGACGAGCCGGAACGCGTCCGCGAGCTCTTCGGCGGCACGTTCAAGATGTCGCTCGTGTACGTCGACGCGACCGACCGTTTCCTCTCGAAGCTCGCCGGCGTCAACGAGCCCGAACGCAAGCGCAAGATCATCGGCGGCGAGTTCATCCAGGTCTTCAGCGACGCCTGCGCGAACATCCCCGACGTGACCTTCCTCGCGCAGGGCACCACCTACCCGGATGTCATCGAAAGCATCTCCATCGACGGCAACCCGAGCGCCGTCATCAAGAGCCACCATAACGTCGGCGGCCTCCCGGACCACATGAAATTCAAGCTGCTCGAACCCCTCAGCCGCCTCTTCAAGGACGAGGTGCGCGAAGTGGGCCGTCAGCTCGGCCTCCCTGAGGAAATGGTCATGCGCCAGCCCTTCCCCGGCCCCGGACTCGCCGTCCGCTGCGTCGGCGAAGTCACCCCAGGCAAGCTCGCCGTCCTGCGCGGCGCCGACAAGATCATCGTCGACGAGATGAAGAAGGCCAACCTCTACTACAAGATCTGGCAGACTTTCGCCGTCTTCCTCCCCGTGCGCTCCGTCGGCGTCATGGGCGACGAACGCACCTACGAGGATGCCATCGCCATCCGCGCGGTCGAAAGCCGCGACGGCATGACCGCCGACTGGGTCCGCCTCCCCTACCCCCTCCTCGCGCGCATCTCCAACCGTATCATCAACGAGGTCAACGGCGTGAACCGCGTGGTCTACGACATCACGTCCAAGCCCCCGGGAACCATCGAATGGGAGTAAGGCTATCGCCTTAACGGCAGTAGTGCCCGGCTCCGCTCGGGCACGAAAAGAATGTTTCCGCAAATCATACGTCCGTACTGCAATCAGTTCCGGTACGGGCACTTTTTCTGTCAAAACAAAGTCAAATCGCGAAAAAACGTTCCCCTTCGGGGGTTTTCGAGTTGATTTTGCGCGCGGGATGCGCTATATTATAAGAATCATTTTGTAACGTCAACTCTTTTTCAGGACATATTGAACCATGGCCAACAAAAATAAGAAAAAAATCGAGTCCTTCGAACAGCTCGCCGCCGCCCAGCAGCACAAGCGTCCCGCCGCTCCGCAGGAGGAACCCGCCATTTCCACGATGCTGGACGAATTCGAAATGTGGATGGCTGTGAACTGGAAGAAGGCCATCATCGGCGTCTGCGCGTTCGCCGTGCTTGTCTCCGTCATCATCATCATCCAGGGCGCGATCCAGCGTGCCGAACTCGAAGCCCGCCGCGAACTCGCCAACGCGGGCAGCATCGCCGAACTCGAAGCCGCCATCGCGAAGCATCCGGGCAACAAGGCCGCGGATTTCGCGCGTCTCCGCCTCGCCGGCGAACTCATCACCGCGAATCAACCCGGCGACATGGAAAAGGCCCGCGAACAGCTCCTCGCCGTCGCCTCCTCCTCCAAGTCCGAAACGTTCATCAAGATGCGGTCCGCGCTCGACGCCGCCTACCTCCTCGAACAGCTCGGCAAGAAAGAGGACGCCGCGACCGAATTCGAGCGCATCGCCGGTCTCTCCCAGACTCCCCGCGACCTCGGCGTGGAAGCGGCCTATTCCGCCGCGCGCATCTTCTCCGGCCTCGACCAGATGATGAAGGCCGACGCCGCGCTGAAGAAGATCAACTTCACGGCAGCAGCCGCCGATGCCTCTGCCGTCTATGGCTACTGGGCCTCCCTCGCCAAGCAGCTCGACGAGAAAATCCATCCGCAGGCCGCGGCATCCGTCTCCGCTCCGGCCGAAAAGCCCGCCGAAGCCAAGCCCGCCGACGCTCCGGCAGCCGCGGCTGAAACGCCCGCCGCATAAGTAACGGGGCTCCTTCGGATGTCCGAATCCGGCGGCCTCACCAGACGCACCGAATCGCTGCTCCGCGCGCTCCGCACGCGCCACGGCCGCCGCGATTCCGAATACTGTTTCTGCGACGGGCTCCGCGCCTCCCGTGAAGTCGTCACGCTCGCGCCGGGCCTCGTTGAACTCGTCATCCTCCGCGAAGGCACCGCTCTGCCCTTCCCCTCGCCCGTCGAACCGGTCATTCTCCCTCAGTCCGAATTCGACCGCATCGCGCCCACGGTGCATTCGCAGGGCATCCTCGTGCTGTCGCGCCGCCCGGAACCCGTCCCGCTCGACCAGCCCATGGCCGACCCCTTCGCGCTCGTGCTCGACCGCGTCGGCGACCCAGGCAATTTCGGCACCATCCTGCGCACGGCGCGCGCCGTCGGGCTGCATGAAGTCTGGCTCACCCGTGGCACAGCCGACCCGTTCTCGGACAAAGTCGTCCGGTCCGCGTCCGGCGCGCAGTTCTTCCTCAAGATCCGTTATGGCGGCGACCTGACTGAACTCGCCGCGGACCTGCGCAAACTCGGCGTGAAGACCTGCTACCGGACGCTTCCGGCGAGCGGCGGCAACGTCTTTCTGGAGCCGGACCTCTTCGATCGCAGCGCGATCATCCTCGGCTGCGAGGCCACCGGCGTGGCGGAACTCGAGAACTCGCGCGGACTGAACATCCCGATGCCCGGCGACGCCGAATCCCTGAACGTGGCGCAAGCCGCCACGGTCATCCTCTTCGAGTACGTCCGCCGCGGAGGGCAAGCTCTCTACTGAGGAGGACAAGTCCTCCACTGAAGCAGTGCGCTCAGCTTCGTTTGCGCACGAAGGGCAAGCCCTTCACTGCAGAAGTGCCTTGCTTCGCAACGGCACGTGAGGCAAAGACTCAACTGCGGTAGTGCGCTCAGCTTCGCTTGCGCACAGTTCGTCTTTTCGCACTCCCCTTTTTCTGCTCAAATCGTCAGGTCTGGAACTCGTCCAGCGCGCGTTGGTACGCATCAAGAACGTTTTCGGAAAACGCGCAGAACACGACCTCTTCCGGCAGTTTCCCCATCCACGTGCCGACCGCGTCCACGGCGATCTTCGTCGCCGCTTCGAGCGGATAATGATACACGCCGATGCTGATGCCCGGAAACGCCACCACGCGACAGGCGTTTTCCTCCGCCAGCGTCAGCGAGTTCCGGTAGCACGAACGCAGCAGTTCGGGTTCGCCGTGCGTACCGCCGCGCCAAACCGGGCCGGGCGTGTGGATTACGTAGCGAGCCGGCAGGTTAAATCCGGGCGTGATGCGCGCTTCGCCTGTGCTGCAGCCGCCGAACTTGAGGCAGGCTTCGTAGAGCTGGCGGCCCGCGGCGTGGTGAATGGCGCCGTCAACGCCGCCTCCGCCCAGCAGGGAACAGTTCGCGGCGTTCACGATCGCGTCGACGCGGAGTTTCGTGATATCGCTCAGGACTGCGGTCATTTTCATGGTGCGTATCTCCTCAATCGTCAATCCTGTTCCGCGCGCGGGATGAATTCGCGCACGGTACGCAGGACCAGTTTCAACTTCTGCGCGGGCTTCGCGCTGGCCAGGATCGCCGGGATCAGGCCGTCGCGCCGGAGCATGCGCTTGTTCTTCTCCAGATACACCAGATTGCCCCGGGAGGTCACGTTCGTGATCCCGGCGTCCGCGGCGGCGAGGCGGATCCGGCAGGTCATCAGGAAATGGTCGACCTCCTCCGGAATCGGCCCGAACCGGTCGCGCAGCTCGTCTGCAAACGCGTCGAGGTCGTGTTCCGAGGTGAACATCGCCAGCCGTCTGTAGCAGTGCAGGCGCACGCGCGGCGACTCAACGTAGCTTGGCGGGATGCCCGCGGCGATCATACCCGGCGGCGGTTCGACCGCGAAACTCAGGAAATCGAGGTAAAGCTCGCAATCCGGCGCGGTCGGCAGTTTCTCGCCCTTGAACATCGCCACGCAGTCGCGCAGGAGTTCGCAGTACAGGTGGAATCCGACAGCATTGATCTGACCGCTCTGCTCCTCGCCCAGGATGTTGCCCGCGCCGCGTATCTCCAGGTCGCTCATGGCCAGCTGGAACCCCGCGCCGAGGTGCGTGTAGCGTCGGATCGCCGCCATGCGCTTGCGGGCGTCTCCGGTCAGGATGCCGTCCTTCGGCAGGAAAAGGTACGCGTACGCCTGCCGCACCCAACGTCCCACGCGGCCGCGCAGCTGGTAGAGTTCGGCAAGGCCGAACCGGTCGGCGCGTTCGATGATGATCGTGTTCGCGTTCGGGATGTCGATGCCGGATTCGATGATCGAGGTGCAGACCAGGATTTTCGTTTTCCCCTCGATGAACGACGACATCACCACTTCCAGCTCGCTCTTGTCCATCTGGCCGTGCGCGACGCCAAGCGGGACGTCCGGGAACATCGCCCCGATCTCAAGCGCGACCTTGTCGATCGATTTCACCCGGTTGTGCAGATAGTATACCTGGCCGCCGCGGTTCAGTTCGCGTTCGATCGCCACGCGCACCACGTTCTGGTCGTACTGCGCGAAGACCGTGCGGATCGGCAGGCGGTTCACCGGCGCGTTCATGAGCGTGCTGAGGTCGCGGATGCCGGAGAGCGACATATGCAGCGTGCGCGGGATGGGCGTGGCGGTCATGGTCAGCACGTCCACGGTCGCGCGGAGGCGTTTCAGTCGGTCCTTGTGCAGCACGCCGAACCGCTGTTCCTCGTCGATGATCACGAGCCCGAGGTCCCTGAACCCGACGTCGTTCTGCACCAAACGGTGCGTGCCGATCACGATGTCGATCGCGCCGCTTCTCAGGCGTTCGATGATCCGCTGCTGTTCCGGTTTCGTGCGGAACCGTGAGAGCTGTTCGATCACGATCCCGGTCCCCGCGAAACGTTCCTTGAAGGTCATATAATGCTGCTGCGCCAGCACGGTCGTCGGCACCAGCATGGCGACCTGACGCCCCGCGAGCGCGCATTTGCAGGCCGCCCGCATCGCGAGCTCGGTCTTACCGTAGCCCACATCGCCGCACAGCAGACGGTCCATCGGGCGCGGCGACTCCATGTCCGACTTGATCTCGGCGGCGGCGCGCAGCTGGTCCGGGGTCTCCTTGAACGGGAACGCCTGTTCGAACAGCTCCTGTTCGGGATCGTCCTTCGGGAACGCCATCCCGGCCTTTTTCATGCGCACGGCTTGGATTTTGAGCATCTCGAACGCCAGGCTCTGCACGGAGTGCCGCGCCTCGTCGCACGCCTTGTTCCAACGGCCGGAGTTCAGCCGGCTGAGCGTGATCCGGGTATTCTTCGACCCGACATATCGCGTGACAAGATGCGCCTGCCGCACCGGGATCCGCACCACCTGGTCGTCGCCGAATTCCAGCACGATCATCTCCGAGCGCGCCCCGGCGGCTTCCGCGATATCCAGCCCGAGGTAACGGCAGATGCCGAAGTTGAGGTGGACCGCATAGTCGCCCTCCTCCAGATCACCGGCCGAGATCACGCCCGCGGCATCCTCGCGCGAAACCGGTTCGGTCCGGGGCGTGTCGTCCTCGACCTGAAGCTCGTGCGCCATGCTCCGGCGGCGGTACGGCAGCGCGAAAAGCTCGCGGATCGTCAGGACCGCCAGTTTCTCCTTCGGCAGGAAGAATCCGCACGGCACACTCCCCTCCTCCACGCTCAGCAGGTCGTTTTCGCAGAGATCGTGGTCCAGGATCCAGCGACGCACCTGATGCGGGTCGGAATCCGGCCCGACGAGCAGCGTCACATGCGTTTTTTCCTCGATCCACTGATGGATCCGGCTCGCGGTCAGCTGCTGCGCCAGCACGGAAAAAGCCTGGTCCAGCGACTTGCCGTCCGCATCGGCGTCCACGGCGAACTCATGCCCCGCGGCCGACGCCATCGCGTCGCGTCCGGTAGAATAACACGGAAATGCCTCGCACGGTCTGCCGTCCGGCATGGCCGCACCCGCGGCGTCTTCCAGCGAGACAAGACGGCCTTCCGACCTCATTTTCTCTTCAAACGCCGCCCACTGTTCCGACTCCTCCGGCGTGCCGTAACGCGCCAGATGCGTCCTGATCTCGCCGGGAGCCTCCTCGACCAGAACGGATTCATTTTCCAGCAGATATTCGAATGCCGGAGCGGAGGCGTATTCCGCGCCGTTCACGACCGTGCCGTCGCCGCCTGACCCCGACCGCAGGATCACGCGGTAGGAATCCGCCCTGCCCGTCGAAGTCTGCGTGTCCGGGCGGAACAGACGGATGCTGTCGATGGTGTCGCCGAAAAACTCAATGCGCGCGGGCGACGTCTCCGAGGAGGAGAAAATATCGATCAGGCCGCCGCGTCGCGCGAACTCGCCGGGCATGCCGACCTCGATTTCATCGTCGTAACCCATCTCGACCAGGCGTTCCGCGAGGTCCTTCAAAACGACCTCGTCGCCGACTTTCAGAACAAGCTCGCTCTCGCGCATCAGACGCGGCACGGGCGCGGGCGAGGTCAGGCTTGTCACGGACCCGAAAAACACGTCCGGCGGATTCTCCAGAAGCCGGTGCAGCGCTTCGGCGCGCGGGGAATCCGACTGAAGCAGGCTCTGACGCCGCGTCGAACCGTCCGGCAGAGCATGGACGGAAAGTTTTTTTCCGGCGACCTCCGCCCAAGCGGTCAGGTCGTCACGGCACTGTTCCGCCCGGGACTGCGACGCCGCGACGTAGAAAAAAGTCCGTTTCCTGCCCGGCACGCCGTTCTTTTCCTTCTTCTTTTGCGACGCGGACGCGGTCTTCGCGGCAGATGTCTTCGAACCATCGGAAACGAGGCTGAGCAAAGCGATCGGCATCATATCGGACTCGACCGGGCCGATGCGTCCGGAACCGCCATTCACTTTAGAGATTAAATTAAAAAATATGCTTTTCCAACCTCTTTTTCTCATTTCACTCTTGCCTTTTTCTCTTTAGAATGTACATTATATGCAATTGTTTTTTAAAATATAGGGCTGAGCCCCATGACATACGAATGCTGACAAGCTGCTGCAGATGCCGGAATCAAAAACGGTTGCGACTATCAATATAACAGCTCAACGCAGGAAAACAAATCGCCGAGGTCTTTTTTTCGATGAAAAATGATGCGAAACAAAAACGGATTGCGGTATCCGCCGCCGGGAAAAACGCGAAAAAGTCTGCTTCCGGCAAGCAGGTGGAAGTCGCCTCCGGGAAGGTGAAAGCCGCAAAGACTGCCGTTGCGGTCAAACCCGTCCGCGTTTCCGCATCCCCGAAAAAAGCTTCTGCTCCCGCGAAGAAATCGCAGGTTGTCGCGAAAACCACACCGGCAAAGAAAGCTCCCGCGAAGGTCGAAGCGAAGAAAGCCCCCGCGAAGACAGCGGTCAAGACCGTTCCGGCAAAGAAAGCCGCTCCGGCGAAGAAAAAAGCTTTTAAGCCCGAGGTCCTGTTTGACGAGGGGGTGAAAAAAGCGTCTTCCAAAGCTAAATTCAAAGCCGCGGTCAAACTCGAACCGGCGAAGAAAGCCGCCGCGAAAGCCGCTCCGGCAAAAACGGAGGCAAAAGCCAAGGCAAAGCCGGAAACGAAGAAGGCTTCCGCGAAGAAAAGTCCGATCAGGATCGCCGTCAAGAAACCGGCCGTCAAGGTCGAAGTCAAGACCGCCCCTGCGAAAAAAAACGACTCCAAACCCGAAACGGGGAAAAAGGCTCCGGCAAAGGCTAAGGCGAAAGCTGAAACGAAAAAAACGGAAGTCGAAGTCCGGGTGAAACCGGAAACGAAGAAGGCTTCCGCGAAAAAATCCGTTTTTTCCTCGGCGCCGAAGAAAGCCAAGCTCAATGTCAAAGTTGAATCGGCGGAAGTCGTCGCTCCTGTCAAGAAGACAGCGGCCGCCGGCGCGGTAGACGCGAACGGCGTTCCGGTCGTGCTGGAAGACGTCGAAGACGCCTCCGAGATCGATCTTTCCAAGTTCATGGCGGGGTCGAAAGATCCCGGGATGGACAAGAAGAATGCGAAGGCCGCGGCGAAGAACGGCCCCGTCACGAAAAACGACTCGATGAAGGTGTACATGCACGATATCGGTCAGATTTCGCTGGTCTCCAAAGATCAGGAAGTCACGCTGGCGGCCCAGATCCACGGCAAGAACCACGACTCGCACGACGAGGCGCGCGCCACGCTCATCGAAGCGAACCTGCGTCTGGTCGTGAAGATCGCGCACGATTTCAAGGGACTCGGCCTCCCGCTTCTCGACCTCATTTCCGAGGGCAACATCGGCCTCATGCGCGCCGTGGAAAAATTCGACCCGTCCAAGGGCGCGAAGTTCAGTTCCTACGCCGCATGGTGGATCAAACAGTCCATGCGCCGCGCCCTCGCCAACCAGTCCCGCGTGATCCGCATTCCGGTTCAGTCCGCGGGCAAGATCAACAAGATCAAATCCGTCAAGATGAAACTTGCGGAACAGCTCGGCCGCGAACCGACCGACGAAGAAATCGCCGCCAACCTCGGATTCAGCGGACGCACCGTAACCGGCCTGCGTCTCGCCGACCTCCGCACGTTCTCCCTGCACGACCCCATCCAGCAGGGTGAAGACGGCGAATTCCAGGACATCATCCCCGACCAGGGCGCGATGTCCCCCGACCGCATCCTCGGCGACGAGGAATCCGTCCACCGCCTGCTCTCGCTGCTCTCCCAGCTCGACGAACGCGAACGTCTGATCCTTCAGCTCCGTTTCGGGCTCGACGGCAAACGTCCGAAAACGCTGGAAGAAGTCAGCCAGGAAATCCGCCGTACACGCGAACGCGTCCGCCAGATCCAGAACCAGGCGCTCGCCAAGCTCCGCGCCATGCTCGCAGACGAGGCGGGATTCTCCGAATAACCGACAACCCGGATTCAAGAGGTTTTACCGATGAAATACGATGCAACAGATTGTTCAGGAAAGGGGGTGAATTAACATGGAAGCAACGGAAGTCAAACTCAAGAAAGGCGACTCGATCGAACGCGCACTCCGCCGTCTGAAAAAGAAACTCGACAAGGAAGGCACGCTCAAGGAACTCCGCAACCGGAGACACTACGAAAAGCCGAGCGAAAAGAAACGCCGCACGCAGCGCCGCAGAGGCTGACGGCTCTCTTTTCCGACCATAACCCCGCTCCGGGACGCCCCCCGCGACGTTTCCGGAGCGGACGCACCAGAATCTTTTTCTCATCGTTTTCATGTCCGATTCCTCCTCCAATGTAATATCCAAATACGGCGTGCCGCGCAAATTCTCCTGGATGCCGACGCTCGACGGGTACATCCTGCGCTCGTTCCTGGTGCCGTTTTTCATCCTGCTCTTCGCCTTCACGCTGCTGTTCATCATCATGGATATGTACAACGACGTCAGCGACTTCCTCGACAACAAGGCGTCCGTCTCCGTCTCCATCGAATACTTCATTCTCAAAATCCCGGGGAACATCCGGTTCATCCTTCCCATCACAGTCCTCCTCGCCTGCATGTATGCGCTCGCGAATCTCGGACGCAGCCGCGAACTCACGGCCATCCGGGCGTCCGGGATCTCGCTCAGCCGATGCGGTTTCCCGATTTTCGCAGTCGGATTCTGCGTGATGCTGGTCAATTTCTACTTCAATGAAGAGCTTGTCCCGGAAACGACGCGTCAGGCGGAAATTGTCAGAAAGACGGTGAACAACGAGAAATTCGTGGAGGAAAGCAACGCCCGTCTCCAGTATCACAGCGGCGATCGCCTCCGCAGCTGGTATTTTGGCCAGTTCGACGACGACGATTTCCAGAAGAACGTCAAGCTCAAGATTTTCAAGAAGAATCCCGAAAAGCCCAGACAGCGTATTCTGGTTCGCACGATCGAAGCGGAAAAGACACGTTTCGTCCCCGGCGTCGGCTGGGAATTCTACAAGCCGGAAATCCATGAATACTCCGAAGACGGCCTCCCCGGCGACACCTCGTTCACGGGTGCTGATCCGCTGGTCTTTTCCGAGGAGGAAATCCCGGACAAGCCGTCCGTGATCGTCAAGTCCGTCATCGAACCGGAAGCCCTTTCCTCCCTTGAAATCTTTTTCATTCTAAGGGACAATCCCAACATGGCGGAGAATCTCCGCCGCATTTACCGGACGATCTTCTACAACCGTCTGGCGTTCCCGTGGGCGTGCTTCCTCTGCGCGTTCTTCGCGTTCCCGCTTGCCACGAAAAACGAACGCTCCGGCATCTTCACGGCCATCGCCACCGCCGTCGGCATCGCCGTGCTCTATCAGGTGCTCAACGAAGTCTTCATGGTCGCCGGGAAGAGCGGCTACATGCCGCCGTTCCTCGCCGGACTTACCCCGACCATCGTCTTCGGTGCGTACGGCATCTACCTGCTGAAAAAAGCCGGCTGAGTCATCTCCGGCACTCGTTAAAAACAATTCGGCCGTGCACTGCGTCAGAGGCAATGCACGGCTTTTTCATAAAGGGGAAACGGATCAGGAACAGCCTTCAAGATGCGGGAAGCAGCCGCGGATCTTGCGTTCGAGGACGAGCCGAGCATAATGCGCCGTCCCGTTGAGACGTTCGTCCAGCAGTACGCCCGTTTCCGCGAAACCGTTCATCACATCATGGTTGTCCGAACCGGCCGTCCAGGGCAGTCCGTAGCTGTCCGCATACCATTTCGCGCGGCGGTTCTCCTCGTCCTTGCGGTGACCGTTCAGGATCTCGACCGCATCGACCCGGTCCGGGAGCAGACGGATCATCGGGATGTAATAATCCTGCCGGAACGGATGCGCGTGAACGATCGTGCCGCCCTCGGCACGGATATACTTCAGGTAGTCGACCAGCGGAAGCCGGTCGATGAACGGATGATCCGCAAGCCAGTTCTCGTCCAGTCCGTAGGTCAGGAAATCGTTTCCTTCCGAGGAATCCTCCCAGGCGAAAAACACCTGCATGCCGACTTTGTCGCCGTATTCCTTCGCCGCACGGTAGCCCGCCGTAAAAAGTTCGACGCGCTCCCGCCACGGCAGATCGCGCGGCACGGTACTGTTCCCGTTGAAGAAATGGTCCGTGATGATGATGCCGTCGTATCCGCGTGCGTGATAGGCCTCGGCGACCTCGCGGCCGGAGGATTTTGCGCACTTGCTCCCCTCCGAAGTGTGAACATGCGTATCGTAACGGTAAAGTCTCGGTTCGCTCATATTGAATGCAGCTCCTTTTTTACGACAGCAGCCGGGGCAGGAACTCCGCGACCGCGCCGAACAGCAGAGGGATCGTGAAATTGTCGTCCAGGTGGATTTGTTCGTTGAAGAATTCGGCGATGCAGGAAACGGCCACGCCGGACAGCCAGACGGCAAGCGTCGCGCCGGACAGACCGCCGACGAAGCAGAACCCCGCCGCGATGATCCAGCCGCTCAGCAGGAACGCCAGCGAACCTTCCAGCGATTTGCCGTTGAAGAAGCGATGACGCCCCCATTTCCGCCCGATCAGCGCCGCAGCCGTGTCGCTCAGGATCAGGATCGCAAACGCACATGATGCCACACGGTTGGAAAAACACAGCGCGGTCAGGCAGGCCGACGCATACATCGGCGGCGCCCCGCTGAACCGGAACTCGCCCGGTTTGCTCTCGCGCGCCATCTTGCCGAATAGTTTCTTGTAGAGCGGCGTCACATACGGGACCTGCCGGAACACGGCGATCTCGATCAGCACGTTCAGCACGGCGAACGTGCCGAACATGATCACATTGAACATCCGCGGGAGATAAAAGAGAGAGAAAGGCATCCAGAGTGAGCTCAGATGCACCATTTTGCGGAGAACTTCCTGTCTGTACGGGATCGCCATCGCTGTTCCTTTTCCAAAGTTTATTCCATTCGATATACTATAGCATGAACACAGACAAAATCAAGCGAAGCCATACAGAAATCAACGGTCCGCCAAAGACATCAGAACCGGAACGAGTGAATACGGAGACGATCCGGCAAGGCATCGGCGACAAGGCGACACACGGTACGTTCCGTTCATCAAAGACGGGAAACAGGCCTCCGGACAAACCGGAAAAAAGATATCCGGCACAATAAATCTTTTTTCCGCAACGTTATTTGAGACGGAAGCGAGAGCATCAGGACAAAGACAACAACTCGCAGTCAGGAGGCTATTAAGAATGTCACGAAAAACGCTATTGGAGTTGCGCAGGCAACTAACCCGCTGATCACGGTTGCGACCTACATCGCCGTCTTCTTAACCGTGCTGCCCATTGGTCTTTTCGGCTTTGTGCAGGTCCTCCGGGCTCAGCCCAGCACAGCCGGGACGACAGTCCTGACGGCAGAAGCAGATGAAGCAGCCGCGGAACTTACGGCCGCCGAACGGCGCGCCCGGCGCAAGGAAGGCCGCAAGGCAAAGGCCGAGGCCGAAAACGTCGCGGCCGAACCCGAAGTGACGGTCGAAGTCGTCGGCACCGGCTTCAACGGAAACGGCATGCAGAACACCGATTTCGGCACGATGCAAACACCCTTTGCCGGCGGCTTCGGAATGATGCCTATGCCGCCCTTCGGAGGCTTCCCCGGTTTTGGCACGATGCCGACGATGGATACCGACGGCTTCCCCGGCTTCGGCGCGATGCCGACGACGGATGCCAACGGCTTCCCCGCTTTCGGTGCGACGACGGATGCCAACGGCTTCCCCGGCTTCGGCGCGATGCCGACGACGGATGCCAACGGCTTCAATGGGTTCAATCAAATACCGAATACCGATGGAAACAACGTCGATACCAATGGTGCAGGCTTCGGCAACTTCTGATCCCAAGTACAAACGACGATGCAGGACGTCTCCCGGAGTTGGAGGCGTCCTGCTTTTTTACAGGAATCATGCTATGCATGTTAAACGGATCGTTTTGCCGTTTTATGAATTTGCTTTTTCCTGCGAGACATGGTATATTATGGGTGACGGTTCAATTCCAATAGAATCAGCTAGTAACGCGCGACGGAAATCCCCGGCATGCAAGGAGGAGAAAACGACATGAACAGACCTCTGATACGATTTGCGGCGACAACCCTGATTGCGGCACTCGGAATCACCACGGCGTTCGCCGGATCCGGCGGTGGAACGAGATTATTCGCAGGGGAGAGTATCCCCGTAGTCGATAAAGCGATCGTGAAACCCGCGCCCCAGCCGAAACAGAAATCCCAGCCTCAACAGAAACCCGCGACCCGTTTGAACAGCGGCACCATGTCCACGACCCCCGCCACGAAGCCGAATCAGGGTCCCAACTCGAAGCCGAATCCAGGATCCAATTCGAAACCGCCTCCGGGTCCCAATCCGAAACCGGGGCCGAACCCCCGTCCTGCCGAAGCCGTCGGCGTGGTCTATTACACCGACGGTTTCGAGGTGAACATCGGCCAGGTTCAACAGGCCGCGCAGGAACTTCAGCCGCTGCTCGATCAGGTCATGCAGAACATGCCCAGCGCCGAGGATATCCAGGAAATGGCGCGTCAGCTTCAGGGGCCGGTCTCGCAGCAGGTCGAACAGGCCATGCAGAACATGCCCAGCGCCGAGGATATCCAGGAAATGGCGCGTCAGCTTCAGGGGCCGGTCACGCAGCAGGTCGAACAGGCCGCGCAGCAGTTGCCCCAGTCGATGCAGGAGATATTGAACGAACCGATCATCATCACACCGCAATCCGCAAACGAAGGCAACAGCAAAAATTCCAAGACCAAACGCAGTTCCAAATGGACCTACGGCGTCCCCGGCATGACCGGCGGCGAAGGCAACGGTCCGCTGATCTACAATCCGTAAACAAGTGGACAAAGCTTGATTCGGGTGACTTTAAGCAAATGGTTCAGACATTTTTTTCGGAAAAACTTCAGCTATGTATGAAAGCAGGAAAAGTATTATGAAAAAGGTATTTGTTTTGATTTCTTTCCTTGCTCTTGCTCTTACTGTTGAAGCTAAAAGGAAAACGGATTCAGTTCTATTGGATGAAGAATTCAATCCGTGGTTCCAGTATGAAGAACCTCTTCCGAAAGTCAGCATGTATCGCAGACATAGCACAACTCCATTGTCATCAAAAATGGATGTTATCAATCCTGATTCTGCAGAATATACTCCTACAAAAAATGTGTTTGGTACTACGAGACCCAATCATATTCCTATTCCGACAAAAAGAGCAGTTAAGCAATTTCTTACAATTAGTCCGAAGATTGAACAGATGTCTACTCCGGCAGATCTGAAGAGAGCTAACAATTCAGATTAAGAACAAAGAAAAAAGCTGGCCCCGGCAGATTGACAGATGTTCTTATCGTGAAATCGGATTTTGGGACAGAACAGGATCATCGACATGAAAATCGTCATCATACATGGACAGAGCCACAAAGGCTCCACATACCACGTGGCGCACGAACTGGCGGAAAAGACCGGCGGAGAGATTACGGAATTCTTCCTGCCCCGGGATTTCGGCGAGTTCTGCACGGGATGCAACACCTGTTTTTACGGGAGCGAGGCGGACTGCCCCCATGCCGACAGGCTCGCGCCGATCACAGTCGCGATGGATGCCGCGGATGTCATCATTCTTGCCAGTCCCGTCTACGTGTTCCATGCCACAGGCGCGATGAAAGCGTTTCTGGACCATTACGGACACCGGTGGATGGTTCACAGGCCGGAGGGCTCCATGTTCCGGAAACAGGGCGTGTGCATCTGCACCACAGCCGGCGCAGGCGCGAAGTCCGCGTTGAAAGACATGGCGGACAGCCTGTTTTTCTGGGGCGTCGCAAAAATCTACAGGTATGGGATCGCCGTAGCCGCGGCGAACTGGGAGGGCGTCCGGGAGAAGAAAAGGAAAGCGATCGACAGGACGACGACCAAGCTGGCCGGAAAGCTCGTGCGCCGAAACGGGAAGGTCACGCCGGGGCTGAAGACCAGAGCCTTTTTCTACATCATGCACTTGGTCCAGCGAAAGGGGTTCGTAAGCAAAAGCGACGCCGCCTACTGGAAGGAAAAAGGCTGGACGGAAAGCACGCGTCCGTGGAAGAAGAAAGGCTGACACATCGCATATCGGCCTTCTTTTCGAGGAGGTATCCTTATCTCTCCCAGATCACGGAGGGGTCGATGTGCTTCAAATCTTTTGAGGCTGTCCGGTACATCATGACCTGAAGCTGTTTGGTCATGGATTCCAGGACGTCTCTGACTCCGGCTGCGCCTTTTTCCTTCAACGGTTCCATCAGGGGGCGCCCGACCGTTACGGCGTCCGCGCCAAGCGCCAGCGCCTTGAACGCGTCGAATCCGCTCTCCATCCCGCCGTCCGCGATGAGGATCAGCTTGTGCCCAACGGCCTCCCGGATCTTCGGAAGCAATCTGACCGGCGGCACGGCACAGCGCATGATACCATTGTGATGGCTCAGGATCACGCCCGCACAGCCGAGCTCCACGCACCTGACGGCATCCTGCAAGCTCAACGCGCCTTTGATAAAAAACGGCAGCTTCGTGGATCGAATGAACTCCCGCAGCTCGCCGAGCGAGGGCAGCTTCATCTGAAGTCCGAATACGTTGTCGGGCTCCGGATCGTCCGCATGGATGGAGTGTTCGATATCGATCCCCACGGCAATCGCTCCGTTCGCCTCGGCAAAACGGATCCTGTCAAGGATATCATCGCGGTTCGCATACGGCTTCACGATCTTCATGACCATCGCGCCCGTTCCAAGGACACCTTTCAACGTCTCATTGTCGCCCATGCCGACCGACACGGCCGCGCCTGCCAGAACCGCGCCCTCGGCCATGCCTTTCAGGTCGATGTGGCTGAGGGCGGCGGTCATGATGGGGGTGGAAAACGTCTCCCCCAGGAATTCAAATGCCGATGAAGGTTCCTCCGCTCCGAGCAGACGGCTCTCCACCTGCAGAGAATCCATGTACGCCCTTGCGATCCTGATCGAGTCTTCCGCGGGATTGTTCATATCGGCATTTCTCCTTTGTTGCGTTATAGGGACGTTACCCTCGGTCCAGCATGATTGCGCCCAGATTCCGGATGGAATCCAGCGTCGGTTCGAGCATGGCGCGTTCCTCATCCGTCATATCCGGGCCGATCTCCAGTTCGATGGCCTCGACGTTGTTCAGCATGTTCGCGGCGTTCGCGACCGCTTCTTCCTTCTGTTCGGGCGTCATGTTCCCCATCCAGTTGTCGGCGGTATTGCCCATCATGTTGATCATGCTTGTCATGAACGTCATCATCATCCGCGTCCTCGCCTGATCTTCCGGCGACATTTCGCGATAGGTGTCGAGTCCCTGCCACACAGTTTCCACGGCTTCTTCCGGGGTCTGCTTGTGGAACTCCTTCTGCGGCTCCTGAGGCTGTTCCGCCGGCTGATCGCCCCAACTCTGGTTGGAGGCGCCGAAATCGGAGAACGTCGAGGCGAGGTCGACTTTCTTCTTGACCTTCGGGCCGTGACGGCGGACCTTCGGCGGAGCATCTTCCTCCCCTGCCCGATCCGCCTCGGCGTTCGAGGGCGGGACCTGTCTTGATTGCATTGTTTTGAACGTGGCGAACCCGAGAATCGCTACTAAGACCACTCCGATCAGGGCGATTCCGGCGATTTGTTTTCTTTCCATGGAGAATGCTCCTTCGTTTTGAACAGAAAAGACCATACTGTCCGGGAAAAGTTCAGGGTGGGATGTTACTCCGACAAGAGAAATATAGCACCGTTCTCCCCAAAGTCAAACGGGCAAAAACCGGGAAAACGGTTTGAAAACAGGCCGGCATGGGGTATCAGTCAGCCTAATCGGGATTTTTGCATGGTTTGACAGTGGAGCAAAGAACTTGTTCAAATCAGCAGGCGTGAGGGATTTGAACGTATCGTGCGCGACGGCGAGGATCACGGCGTCCATATTCCGGATATCATCCGGATTGACGAATTCGATCCCGTACAGGCGTTTCGCCTCGTCAGCATCCGCGGCGGGATCGGCGATGACAGGGGCGATAAAGTACTCCCGAAGCTCATTCACAATGTCGATGACCCGGGTATTCCGCGTGTCCGGGCAGTTCTCCTTGAACGTAAACCCCAGGATCGCGACGCGCGCATCCTGCACGTTTCTGCCTGCTGCGATGAGGCATTTCACGCAATTTTCCGCCACATACTTCCCCATGTCGTCGTTGATGCGACGACCGGCGAGGATGATCTGGCTGTGGTAGCCAAGCACCTCTGCCTTGTATGTCAGGTAGTATGGATCAACGCCAATGCAATGCCCCCCCCACGAGTCCAGGCTGGAACTTGAGGAAATTCCATTTGGTCCCGGCGGCCTCCAGGACCGACTTCGTGTCGATCCCCATCCGGTTGAAGATGATCGAAAGCTCGTTCATGAACGCGATGTTGATGTCCCGCTGGCAGTTCTCAATGACTTTGGCAGCCTCCGCCACGCGGATGCTCTCCGCGCGGTGGACGCCCGCTTCCACGATCAGTTCATAGACACGCGCCACGCAGTCGAGCGTGTCCGCATCCATACCGGACACGACCTTTCTGATCTTTGCCAGGCGGTGCTCCTTATCGCCGGGGTTGATGCGTTCCGGGCTGTAGCCGACCTTGAAATCCCGTCCGCTGACCAGCCCGGATTCCTGTTCGAGGATCGGGACGCAGATGTCTTCCGTTACACCCGGATATACGGTGGATTCGAAGACCACGACGGACCCCGGCGTCAGGTTGCATCCAAGCAGGCGAGATGCGCTTTTCAACGGCTCCAGGTCGGGCGTATGGTCCGGATTAACCGGAGTCGGGACAGCAACGATGTGGAATTTCGCCTCGCGGAGCCGTGCGGGATCGGACGTAAAATCCACGGTCGTCCGGCTGATAACCTCGTCTCCCTCTTCGCGAGTCGGATCAACCCCCTGTTTGTAGAGCGCGATCTTTTCCGCATTGAGATCAAATCCGATGACGCCGACTTTTTCTGCGAACGCGACCGCGATCGGCATGCCGACGTAGCCCAGGCCGATCAGAGACAGTTTCGTCTCCCGGTCCACCAGCTGCTTGTAAAGATCCTTCGTCATAATATCCTCAATTCAGTCTTGTTCGTTTTTCGGGTGGATCAGTCGTAAATCGCATACGTATAAATCCGGCCTTCGATCAACCCCCAGTTGATATCCGGCGGCATGTTCTCTTCGTCCTTCGCGATGAAGATGCCGTGTTCGCCATTGTACCAGTCCTTGCTGGTCATAAAGTAGATGCCATATTCGTCACTGTATATCCTGATCGGTTTGACGGTCTCAATGAGCTTCTTATCGAAGTGGTCAAACGGAATATTATCATCTTTTCCGGTCAGCGGCGTCATCCGATAGGCCTTCGCCTCCAGTTGTTCATGTTCCGCCGCAAGGTATTCCACGACCTCATCCGGCGGGAAAAACTTGATGCGATGGTTTTCGCTGAATTCCAGAGCCCAGATCGTACCCCAGATCGTCAGTACGAACAGGAAGAAAAACACTGTGCCGCGGAAAAACATCGTCCAGCACCATTCGCCGAAATTCTTCAGTATCACGATGCGTTTTTCACGGTCACGGCAACGTTCGAAGAATTCCTGAATGGTTTCCTTCAGCGGTTTTTCCGGCGGAGGCGGCGGCTCTGGTTCGTCTTCCACATCCAGAGACTCAAGGAACGCATTCACTGCTGACAGCATCCTTTTGAGCTTCGACTGCACAACCGCAGAACCGGAATCAACAGAAGACGGCTCATCCCCGGACACAAAACCCTTCCGTGAGGAAGGTTCCGGATTCTCCGACAATTCAGAATGCTGGCTCATTTTTCCGGCCATGGATGCTTTTAGAAGTTGATATTTGAATTCGTTTTCATATTATCAATATAATCCGTTTTCCTTTTTTTTCAAGCCATCGACATTTTATTCCATGAAATCAGTCAGGCAGTATAACGGTCTTTTTTGCATCTTCAACGTTTTCAGGGTATCTCTGAAAAATCGATCGGATGGATTTTCAGCGTATGGGCAAAAGACCAATGCAGAAAGATTAGAGCGTGACTACCTGAGGGTAATCACCGAAAATCTTACCTTTTGACCAGGCGAACCATTCGCATTTTTTCTTCGTCAGAAATAAATCGTTTCATTGTTCCGTCTGACCAAAACTCTTCAGGAGAAAAGGGTTGCTTGTCCGCAAAAACGGGAAACGCAATGGTATGTGGGAAGTCAAGCCTTCGTCCATGAACTCGGGTGTAGCTTTGGTGGTGTCTGCTTTGGTGGTGTCTGCTTTGGTGGTGCCAATGGAAGAAAACATATTGTCTTGGGTTTCAGGATGGTCGTTCAAAGAATAAGTTGTCCAACGTCCATTATGCCAGTTGCTAAATGTCCCGCCCATGCTCAAGTATCAGGAGGACGGCGGACCAGGGATTGAGGACTGCATGCGCCGTTTGGCGGAAATCCATCTGCCCGCAGCCGGTCGCCTGAACTTCATTCGCACGGTTCTTTTCAACTTTCTGATCGGGAACTGCGACGCTCATGCAAAGAATTACGCCGTGCTGTATCACAACGGCAAACCGTCCTTCTCCCCCGCCTACGATCTGCTGTCGACCATGGTTTACGACAACATTGCCAAACGCTTTGCCATGTCCATTGGCGGAGAAAAACGGATGGGGATGATCAAACGAGCTCATTTTGAGCAGATGGCGAGATCATGCAGTCTGAAGTCAAAGTTAGTCTTTGCTGAACTTGACAACATGGCAAAAACTCTGCCGACAACCGCGGAGTCTCTCGCGGACGAACTGAATGCGCAGTATCCGAATACGATCTATGGCCGGTGCGTATGGGAAATCGGAAAGCTCTGCCGCCAGGTCCTGAGCTGAAAAGAAAAGGGTTCAAAGAGAAAGATTCTGTACAATTCAGAGATATATAAAACAAGCCCCCGGAACCTTGTTTTGGCTCCGAGGGCGGATGATAAACTTCTGTTTATGCGATGAATGGTCAGCAACCGTAGAACTCGCGGTACCACTTCACGAACTTTTCGACGCCTTCCTCAATGCCGATCTTCGGGCAGTATCCGTAATCCCGCTCAAGTGCTGTGGTGTCCGCCCAGGTCGTGACGACGTCGCCCTTTTGCATTTCCTTCATGTTCAGAATGGCTTTCTTTCCGGTGACTTTTTCGATAGCGCGGATGAAATCCATCAGCTGAACGGGGCTGCCATGTCCGATGTTGTAGAGGCGGTATTCGGGTTTGTCCGGCGTTTTGCCGACGATACGGCAGATGCCTTCCACGATGTCGTCGATGTATGTGAAGTCACGGGACAGATTGCCGTGATTGTATACGTCAATCGGTTTCCCCTCCAGGATCGCCTTCGTGAACTTGAACATGGCCATGTCGACGCGCCCCCACGGGCCGTAGACAGTGAAGAACCGCAGGCCGGTCGTGGCGAACCGATAAAGATGTCCGTAACAGTACGCCATCAGCTCGTCGCTCTTCTTTGTCGCGGCATAAAGGCTGATCGGTCTGTTGACCGGATCGTCGGTGGTGAAAGGCACACGCTTCGTGTTGCCGTATACGCTCGAACTCGAGGCGTAGACGAGGTGCGGAACACCGTAATGACGGCAACATTCGAGAACGTTCAGGAATGCCACGATGTTCGAGTCGATGTAGGCGTACGGGTTTTCGAGGCTATAACGAACGCCGGGCTGGGCCGCCAGATGGCATACCGCATCGAATTTCTCGTTTTTGAATATCTTCTGGAGTTCGTCTCGGTCGGCGAGGTCTAATTTCGCGAAACGGCCGCCCTGTTTGCTCTCGATGACCTGATCCAGCAGGATCTCATCGACATCGAATCCGCTCACGCGGAGGCGAGCCAGCTTCAATCTTACATCGTTGTAGGAGTTGAGGTTGTCGATGCCAAGGACATCGTGCCCTGCCGCACGGAGCGCCAGAAACGTATGAAACCCGATAAAACCAGCCGTACCTGTTACAAGAATCTTCATTTTAATGCCTCTTCGGTTCGGTTGTGATGTGTGATCTGAGTCTTACCGGACGATTTCCGGCTTGATGACCTCGACATCGTATTTCTTCAGTTCGCGGCGCATGTCGTCAAACGTGTCGGCGCGGCAGGTGCCGATGATGGCGCCTCCGGAACCGGTGAACTTGGCGGAAGCGCCGAACTGACGCGCGATCTGCACCATGCGGCGATTTTTTTCACTCACGGATGAGCCGCAGACTTCGCAACGCAGATCGAAGTTGCGATCGAGCAGCATGGGCAAAAGATCGTACTGATGCAAAGCGAGGGCTTTGCGGACTTCGTCGGTCAGTTCCGCCCATTCGTGGACGGCGGCATGGACCTCCGGTACGCCAGCCTCGTAATCAAGCGCGAGACGGCTGTGGAGGATTTCGGAGCCCTCTGCGAGGTCGGTACGATAGGCGATGAAGAGCGGGAGATCGTCCGGGATGTCAATCGGCTCGTAGATGCCGTAACCGAACTTTTCCATGTGATCCTTGTTGAAGTCCATATATACGGGTGTCTCATAGACTTGAGCGACGCGGTCCTGAAGTCCGGCCTTGATGCCGAGTTCATCGAGTTCGACAGAGAGTACGAGATTAGCAAGGATCGGCTTCGGGATCTCAATCTGGAAGAAGCGGATCATGGCACGCATGGTGGCCGTGATGATCGCGGAGGAACCGGCCATGCCGAGGCGGTTCGGGATGTCCGACTGGTAGCGCAGCGTGAAATTATCGTTGCTGAGCACGATGTGCTCCTTCATGCAGTAGGTGTAGAATGTCTTCACGCACGCTTTGAGCAGGCGAATGCCGCCGTAGTAGCCGAACTTCGTGACGCTGCTCGTGAGGTCGGCCATGTTCTCGTAGGTGTTGTAATCCAGCACGGACGGCAGGATCTCGAGGCTGGGCGATTCATACAGAGTGACCTCGGCGCTGTAGTTGCGGAACACGAATGCGATCGTTTTGCCGAAATAGCCGTCGGACGGATTGCCGATGAGCGCGGCGCGAGGATAGGCTTTTTCATGGATAATCATTTTTATTTCCTTTCAATCAACCCGGAACAGATCACGCGTATAAACTCTTTCCGCGACATCTTTCAGGTCTTCGCTCCAGCGGTTTGCCAGAATGATGTCGCTTTGCTCTTTGAAGGAATTCAAATCGCGTACGACGCGGCTGTTGAAGAAGGAATCCTCCCTCATGCTCGGTTCGTAAATGATCAGCTCGATTCCTTTGGCTTTCAGGCGCTTCATGACGCCCTGAATGGATGACTGTCTGAAATTGTCGGAACCGGCCTTCATCGTCAGCCGATAGATACCGACGACTTTCGGATTCTTGTCCAAAATCTGTTCTGCGATAAAATCTTTTCTTGTGCTGTTCGCCGCCACGATCGCGGAAATGATGTTCTGTGGGACATTGCTATAGTTTGCCAGGAGCTGTTTCGTGTCTTTCGGCAGGCAATACCCGCCATACCCGTAAGAGGGGTTGTTGTAGTGGTCACCGATTCGGGGATCCAGGCATACGCCCTCAATGATCGAACGGGAATCCAGGCCGCGGACTGCCGCATAAGTGTCAAGCTCGTTAAAGAAACTCACGCGTAAGGCAAGATAGGTGTTGGCAAAAAGCTTCACAGCTTCCGCCTCGGTCGGATTCATGATGCGGATCTCGATGTTTTCCTTGATGGCCGCGTCTTTCAGAAGATTCGCAAAAGCTTCGCCCGCTTTGTGGAGTCTGGCATTGCGAACTGGCGTGCCAACTATAATCCTGCTCGGATACAGGTTGTCATAAAGAGCACGTCCCTCGCGGAGAAACTCCGGGCTGAACAGGATATTGTCGCAACAAAACCTTTCGCGGACACTTTCCGTAAAGCCGACCGGGACCGTGCTTTTGATGATCATTACAGCATCGGGGTTGACTGCTATGACCTGCTGAATCACGGATTCGACGCTTGAGGTGTCGAAATAGTTGAGCTTCGGATCGTAATTGGTCGGAGTGGAAATGATGACAAACTCAGCATCCCGATATGCACTGTTTCCGTCTGTTGTGGCCTTCAGATCAAGTTCCTTGGTGGAGAGGTACTCCTGTATCTCTTTGTCAATGATCGGTGATTTGCCGGCATTGATCATGTCCACTTTTTCCTGAACGAGGTCAACAGCCATGACCGTATTATGCTGAGAAAGCAATACGGCCATGGAAAGCCCGACATAACCGGTTCCTGCGACTGCAATTTTCATGTTTGTCTGATATGTTTATTCGTTGAGGTTGAATATATCAAAAATTATCAAAGATGTGTTTGATCACAGAAAAACAATGACAATGTATGTCGAGTCAACTCGACGGTTCCCGATTCGAGAGCCTTTTAATAGTTTGTGCGACAGAGATTCGTTCAGCATTGTTTTACTATATAAAATATACTCGTTCATGTGTGAAGTCAAGCACTGTTCAAAACTTTTTTCGGTTATCCGGGGGGATGCCTTGAATATGAAACAAACAGCCCCCGGAACCGGTTTGGGCTCCGAGGGCGGATGATGAGCTATGAATAAGCTTTGGGAGCGAACTGTTACTTTTTCATCACGGGGACGACGCCCCAGCCGGAAGTGGACTCTGTGAACTCGCGTGCGGAGAAGCACCAGATGACAACCTTCTTGCCCTTGATCCAGTCGGGTGTTTTCGCGGCCTTGCGGTAGAGGTTCGTACTATAGAATGAGAGGATGCCATACGCCCTTACGGCCATTTTTGAGTTGTTTTTCTTTATGTGGTACTGTATTTGTACCGTTTAATCCTGTATCGTATCTGGATTGTTCGTCTGTTTTAATCGGATTACTGGTTTCCGGAACCTTCCGTTCCCCATTTCTGGGACACTATATATAAACCAATTTCCATACACTGTCGCACTCCGTTCAAGTGTGCTTGCTCAAATTTTGAGCAAGCCATGAGTCTTGTACCATAGAATATAGCTTGTGATAAATGTCTGGTGAATAGTGTTTTGTTGACAGTTTCTTGCCAAAAAAAGATACAAAGAAATAATCTCAACTTAATAAGAAACTGTAAAGTCATTGATTAAAATCGTATTTTCTTCGTTAGAATCTACAGAAAAGGAAAGAATAATTGGAATGACATAATATGTGCCTCTCGGGAATGCTTCTGAAGCGAATTTTAAATAATTATCATCTTTTTTGATTTTTGATGTAAAAACTCTAGTCTCTTTAGGTTTAAGCACATGTGCATCCGTATAAAGATATAATGCAGGATAGCCATGGACTCTAACAGAAGCGCCTTGCTTTAATGCTGTTTTAAGTGGTTTGCTTAGAGTTATTTCCGCATGACCATCATCCGTTTTATTTATTTCAACAATTTGGCCTTCTGGAAAAGTGTTGTTTGGAATGTCTGACATATCATCTTTTGCATTTAGAGCAAGATAACACCCCTTACCCCATTCAGAATAGTTGTCAACAATTATTTTGTCACTTCCATCAACTGATGAAATAACCTTTAAGACTTTGCATCTTTCATTAAAAGGAAAGTGTCTTAAATCAAGCTTCACATGATTTTTGGTATAAAGTGCAAATCCCCAAAAAACCCTTGTTGCTGTTTCACCAATATTACTTATTGTTGCGGATGATGTGATTAAATTATTTGTTGTAACTATTTTTTTTGTAGCCATAATAGTACTTTCTATTCCTGTTATGCTGAACAAGGAATCATCGTTATCTTGTGCACAGCCTGCATTTGTATCTTTTCGTAAAATGGTAATCTTGCCAGGAGAAAACAGATAGTTTTTATTGTCAGAAAAAGATAGAATGATTCTTTTAATGTTGAGAGAGATAAGCCCCTTTGATGCGAATTTGAGACTAAAAGACAGATTTGTCGTATCATCCAAATGCAGAATAGTAGAAGCAACCCTGTAATTCAAAAAATCATCTTTCTGGGAAGATGTTGAAACAATTTTTGAGCTGTCATTCAGGACAGAGAAACTGAAATCATCGGTATCGGAAATAACCTCTATAATACAATCCATAGTTTCGCTTACATTCGCGAGTTGGATTTTTAAGGGACCACTAGTGTTCTGAGCGGCATTTAAGAGAATTGCAAAAGAATCCTTTTGGCTTATAACAGAATTGTCTATCCAGAATTGTTTGATATTCTTTGCATCAAAGGAAATGATGTTTGATCCTTTCGTTTGAACATACTGATCAAGTAAGACATCACAAGAATCATTACTGTCAGCTCCCTTCCCTTTAGATGGTTGCCCCAATAATAGACAAAACAATACAAATGAAACTGTACCCATGCCCAATAGATTTCTTGCAAAGAAAGTATTGTTCCAAAAGAATCCTTTTTTTTTGCCAGCTAAAATATTATTTTTCATTTTTTGTTTCTCCTCCAACAAAATAATGACTGTTAGTTAGGTTGTTGATATGTCTTACATCTTCTGGTCTAAGTTCTTCCCTTTTTCTTCATGGTTGAAGTTCGGGAGGTAGGTTTTCAAGACAGATACAATTTCCGCTTTTGAAGTCGATTCTTTTTGAAGAGTCGCATTCAAATCCGTCAGGAAAGAATCCAGTTCGTCTTTCGATTGCGGCTTTACGGAATCAATTACACCAAGAGAAATGAATCGTTCGAGATCAAGATGCTCGCCGGGAACATAAAACTCCTCGTATCCTTTTTCGCCGGTCGTATCGGATTTGAAGTAATAGACCGGATAGACATTGCTGTCTGTCGGCATTTCCGCCGCGTATTTCCGCGCTTCATCCTCACTCGTGCAGTATTTGATCTCATACCCAAGAGCATGAAGGAATTTGTCAGCGATAGAGCTGAACGTCATCATCTGTTCTTCACTGAGTTTTGGAAAAAAGATTTCACGGTTATGCCCGAGCAGGCATGCCAGCATGCATATCTGACCGGATTCTTCCGGCGAAACGAAGTAGCGTTTCACGTCATTGGGGGATGAAAGCGGCTGATGCTTCATCATACGTTCGATGAATCCGGCAAGGAGGCTCCCGTTTGAAAAGGCAACGTTTGCAAAACGGGCAGTCGTGACTTTGAACTTATCGGAATATGACATGATCATATCCTCCATGACCCGCTTGCTGGCTCCCATGATATTCACCGGATTTGCGGCTTTATCAGTGGAAACACAGAAGAAGTGTTCTGGTGGAATTACGGTCAGAAGATCAAGAAGCTTACGTGCTTTGAGTACGTTGTTCTCAAGCAGCCCCTGTACACTCCAACGGTCTTTTTCACTTCGGACATGTTTGTGTGCGGAAAAGTTGGCAACAATGTCAAAACCCTTGTTCTGTCTAAATATTTTTTCAAAAATGGGATCGGCAAAATTCAGAGGATAGGTTTTGTAATCATCTGGGACATACATCCCGTAAGTGGACCGCAGGTCACGGGTCAGCTCGGTCAGACCATTCTCGCTGATATCGACTACAAATAATTGAGCTGGATGGAACGAAAGAATCGCTCGGATGAAAGACGAACCGATTGTTCCCGCTCCGCCAATGACCAGAACTTTTTTCCCTTCTACAAATCTTGTGAGTTCCTGTCGGTTGGCCTCAATATCCGCCAGAAACATGGAGGTCGTGCGGCCGGTGATGTTTTCTCCGATAAAATGAGCGACATTGAACATAATTATTTCTCCATCCATGATGGTTTTTCCGGAAGATCCTTGAACCATTTATAGGGCAATTGACTTCCTGGAAAAAGAATAACCCAAACGGTCAAATAAATGATTCTGAAATCCGTCCAAAGATTGTTATGTTTTGAATACCAACACTCCAATGCCCCTTTGTATGGGGCAATTCTTGTTTGGTAGCATTCGGTATAATTCATGTTCGATTTTGCCATAATAGATTCTTCATCTCGAAATATGACAGATCCGATTCCGCTTAATCCCGGGCTCAATTCATGAATGGTTTTTTGTATTTCTTCAGGGTAATAAGAAAAATTCTTGGGGGTCAGCGGCCGCGGACCGATGATACTCATGTCTCCGAGAAAGATATTGAACAGCTGCGGCAGTTCATTGATTTTTGTTTTACGCAGAAATCTTCCGAAAGGAAGAACACGGGGATCATTTTTCTCTGTGATATCTCCGGATCCCAAATTGGGAGAATCTTTCAACATGGTCGCAAATTTCAAAAGACCAAAGGTCTTTCCTCCTTTCCCCATTCGTTCCTGAGTATAAAAAATATAATGCTCTCCAGTCAGTTTCAAGATAATAATAACAGGAATTAGGAGAGGAGAGAAAACTAAGATTGCCAAGCCTGACAGAATCATGTCAAAAAAACGTTTCATTTATTTGTTTGTTCCCTTATTATATTCTGATAAAAGTGATTTGTGCAGATCCCATTTTGGAACAAAGCATAGATCTTGCTTGATTTTATCTGAAGAAAACCATGCATTTCCTGCAAGTTTATTCAGAGAATCTGAATCAAAGAAGAATCGTTTTCCCAAAATTTTTCCGATCATGTCTCCTATTTTTGCTGGAATAATGAAAAATGGCTTTGGGATAGCAAAGAAAAGGGGAGGTTTTCCACATGCTTCACGAATATAATCCAAAGTTTGCCTTGTTGTGTATACATTTCCATCAGTGACTTGATATAATCCCTTAGCTGATGACTCTGTTTGTCCCACAAGAACAGCAACGCGAATTACGTCTCGAACGTCCACCATTGAACGCTTGTTGTGAAATTCCGGAAGAGGAATTGGAATTCCTTTTTTCACGGCTGAAATCATTCTCTTCAGATTGCCTTTTGAATTGGGGCCATAAACCATTGATAACCTTAAAATGACAGGAGTAATAGTTCCACATTCTTGACAAAGAATTCGTTCAAATTCCAACTTGGTCTTTCCGTACGGAGTATCCGGAATAGCGTCATCTGTTTCTGAAAGAGGTTTTAAGCCCGAATTCATCTGACGTTCTCCGAAAACCTTAACAGAGCTGAAAAACACAAATCTCTTTATATTGTTCTGACGCGATGCTTCCAACAGGTTTTTTGAGCCTGTTACATTAATTCTCCAGTATTCATCATCATCTCCACGCACTTCGGAAAGAGAGTGGACTTTTCCTGCTAAATGATATACGACATCTGCATTGACTAATGCTTTGTGTAGAACAGAATCTTCTTTAATTTCTTCAGAGAGATCGCACACTATGGATTCATCGCATCCTGAATATGATCCAGGAATAATATCTATTCCACGAATAATGCATTGAGGATTATTCTCTTTCAAAGCATGAATAAGCTTCTGTGCAATAAAACCACCTGCACCAGTCACAACAATTATTTCATTACTCATTTTTTACCTCAAGTATTCTAAAACCTTTATAGGGTATTTTAACATGAGCAAAAACATGTTCGTATAAATGCCATTTGTCTTGGCAGCCCGTATACATTCATATGTTAAAAGCAAGTGGCTGTAAATGGATGCAGAACTCTTTCCTCCCATCCTCATGGTGAGCAAATCCATAGGAATATATTTTGATCTTAATCTGTGAGAATAGAGAAAACGAATTAATAATTCATAATCTGCTGAAATACCATAACCTGTCTTGTAGTATCCATATTCCTCAAAAAACTTTCTTTTTGTGAAAAAAGTCGGATGAGCAGGCATGAAGCCAAAACGAAATTTTGAGAGTTTAAAACTACGAGACGAATAATATCTTACAATTTTATTTAAGTTGTTAGGTCTTACAAAGACCACATCTGCATATACAGCATCAATATCATCATTTTCAAACTGTTCAGCAACCTTTGAGATAGCATTTGCATGGTGATAAAAGTCATCAGCATTGATGATTCCAACTACTTCACCCGTTGCCATTTTGATTCCCTTATTCATTGCATCATATAACCCGTTATCATGTTCACTGACCCAACGCATTTTTCCCTTAAACTCTTTTTCATAATGCTTTAAAATATTAACGGTATTATCCTTGCTTCCACCATCAATAACGATATACTCTATATCGGGGTAATCCTGCATCAGAACGCTTTTAATTGTGTCTTCAATTGTGGCGGCAGCTTGATATGTAACTGTAACTAACGAGATTCTCATGATAGATGCAATGTTGATTTAGTGTTTGTTCTACAAAGAAAAAGAGAAGTACTCTTTCATAAGCTAATAGCCGGAATAATTCTTCCGAACAAAAGATTACTTTTCACAGAATTCTTTTACTGTTCTTTTGATTCCCTCATCCAGTGTGATCTCCGGCTTCCAACCAAGGGAATGTGCGCGGGAGGAATCCATGAGTTTGCGGTACATTCCGTCCGGTTTGGATGGATCCCAGCTGATCTTGCCTTTGAATCCGGCTGCAGCGGCAATCTTTTCGGCGAGCTCTTTGATCGTGATATCGGAGCCGTAGCCGATATTGATGACTTCCGGTTCGCTGCGGTTCTGCATGAAATAGCAAACCGCATTTGCGACATCATCAACATGGAGGAATTCGCGGAGTGGTTTGCCCGTGCCCCAGAGGATTTCCTCCGGCCGGTTTTCCCTTGCAGCTTCCACAAAACGCCGGATCAACGTCGGGAACACATGTCCATTCACGAGGTCGTAGGTGTCATTCGTTCCGTAGAGATTGCAGGGCATGAGGCTAATCGTGTCCCAGCCGTACTGCTTGCTGAGATAAAGGCAAAGCTTGTAGCCGGAAATCTTAGCCAAAGCATAGCCTTCGTTGGTGGGCTCCAGTGGCCCAGTCAGAAGGTACTCTTCCTTGATTGGCTGTGGTGCCTGGCACGGATAGATGCAGCTGGATCCGAGGAAGCAGAACTTTTTGACCTTATGCAGAAAACTCTGCATGATCACGTTGTTCTGGATTTCGAGGTTTTCCAGCAGAAATTCAGCACAATGCGTTTTGTTCGCCATGATTCCGCCGACTTTTGCGCCGGCGAGAATCACGTAGTCCGGTTGTTCTTTGTCAAAGAAATCCTTAACGGCTTGCTGGTTACGTAAATCAAGTTCGGCGTGCGTCCGTTTCAGGATGTTGGTATAGCCTTCTTTTTCGAACTTGCGGACACAGGCGCTGCCGACCATACCGCGATGACCGCAGATAAAGATTTTTGCGTTTTTATCAATCATTGTTCAAAACCTCAGAAACCGATTTCGTAATTTGGATTGTCAAGCAGACGAATATCACCTTCGGTCATGAGCTTGACAAGTTGTTCAAATTTTACTTCCGGTTCCCAGCCGAGAACGCGTTTTGCTTTCGCCGGGTTGCCGAGGAGCTGTTCGACCTCGGCTGGACGGAAATAACGCGGATCGATCCGCACCACGACCTTGTTGGAGTCTTTGTCGATTCCAACCTCGTCGACCCCTTTGCCTTTCCAGACGATGGTGTGTCCGAGGTGACCGAAAGATTTTTCAATGAACTCACGAACGGAGTGCATCTCGCCTGTCGCAACCACATAATCATCGGGCTGGTCCTGCTGGAGCATCATCCACATCATGCGGACATAATCCTTTGCGTAGCCCCAGTCGCGCAGAGAATCAATGTTCCCCATGTACAGGCAATCCTGTAATCCTCGGTGGATGCGGGCAACCGCCATTGTGATCTTCCGCGTGACGAAGGTTTCACCGCGGCGGGGCGATTCGTGGTTGAACAGGATGCCGTTGCTGGCATGGAGACCGTATGCCTCGCGGTAGTTTTTCGTGATCCAGAAACCGTACTGTTTCGCAACGGCATATGGGCTGCGCGGATAGAACGGAGTCGTCTCGGACTGAGGGACTTCCTGAACCTTACCGAATAGTTCGGATGTCGATGCCTGATAAAACCGTGTCTTGACCTTACTATCCTTGATTGCATCCAACAGACGGAGCACACCGAGTGCATCTGTGTCAGCAGAATATTCCGGAGCTTCGAAGCTGACTTGAACGTGGCTTTGAGCACCGAGATTATAGATCTCCTCTGGTTGATATTTTTCAATGATGCGTGCGATATTGGTGCCATCGGTCAGATCGCCGTAATGTAGAAACAGCCGGACATTGTCAAGATGCGGATCGTTGTAAAGATGATCAATTCGTTTGGTGTTGAATGTACTGGCGCGGCGGATGATGCCGTGGACTTCATACCCTTTTTCGAGAAGAAGTTCAGTCAAGTAAGATCCGTCCTGTCCGGTGATTCCAGTGATTAATGCTCGTTTCATTTTGTTTTATAGTACCTTGTATTTGAAAGTTAATTGTTTGAATGGCAGGGAATGACTTTGATAGCGTTTTTAATCGTAGTTTTAGATATTAGAAACAAATAACCGCCGCCTCCGCAGCCCGTGACTTTCCATCCACAAACATGGTCCCGATATTTATCAATAGCTACTTGCATTTCTGCTGACAACATCGCTGGAAACATTTCAACTTGGGCTTCAAAGTCTTCTGTTGTAGCTCTTCCCCACTCGTCTACATCGCGAGCTTTAATCGCTGCCCAAACGCGTTCCGTTGTTTCGGCAAGCTTTTTCGCACTTTCCAAATTAATATTGGTTTTGGCAAGAACATCATACCCTTGTTTTCTTCGAGGGAGTTGAATCAAATAAAGATGTTCTGAAACAAAATTCAATGTGTCATCATCTGTAATGCTGTCTATGGAAACAGGCCAGAAGCCATTGTTATAATTTAGTTTGTTTAACCCAGGCATAAGAATTCCGAGCTGATCCTGAGAACCGCTGATTGCTTTCGTCCCAGGCGGGTTTTCAACGCAGAAAATTAGCTTTGCCAACTGTTCGCGATTGCCCGCAGGGATTTGCGTCTGCCAAAGCCCAATCGCCTTTTTTCGCGAGCTGGTCGCCATGCCGCTTCTGTCATTGAATTCAATCGTCGGCTCGATCGACATGACAATAACGGAACCGGGAATCAGGGTGTTGACACAGGGCTGATCCAGCCAGCCGCCGCTTAGTTCCACACGATATGGGATATGACATTCTTGACGAAGCGTAGTTGTGGATCTGGCAGGCAACCCTTCGCTGGGGATGCGTTTGCTGACAACAAGTTTAATACCAAGTTCATTGCAGAGATCTTCTTTTTCCTGAGTATAGCCATCTAAATTAACAAAAAAGATATCGGGCTTCAATTCACGAATTTCTTTCTCAAAATCCATGATTCCACTGCCAGTATTGATCCAGGCGTCCTTTACATAACGAATTGACTTTACCATATAAAGCCGTTCTCGTTCGTTGTTAAATGTTTTGCGACCTTTTAAGTCCCAGATGTTCTGGTCTGACCCAATGCCGACATACAGATCGCCGTAGGATGCTGCCTCCTCAAAAAAGGCAACATGTCCACTGTGAAGCATGTCATAACATCCGGAAACAAAGACTTTTAATGACATGGATATTTCTCCTTGAGTTTTTTTATTCAAAAACTATTTGCTTAAAATGTTGTTATAAAGATTAATATAGTCTTGGAAATGATCCTCTGCCCGGAAATGGTCGAGTACATGTTTTCGACATGCGTTGGAATAAAACAGTTTTCCATTCTTTTTTATGGTTCTTATGCATTCAAGTAGGCGGGAAAAATCTGCTGGAGAAACGATATAACCTGTATCTGGTGTGAATAATTCCGGTGTTGCAGTGCAATTATACCCAATTCCAGGTGTGCCGCAAGAAAAACCTTCAATAGTTGTTAACCCAAATGATTCTTCTTGTGATAAATTTAACACAATATCAGCTGCAGAGTAATACTCTGCAAGTTGCTCGGTTGATTCAGTCCGTTCTAATCCAATTACGTTTTGGGGAAGTATATTTATTTGTTTTCTTGTAAGGCCCAAAAGAACAATTTTCTCTTGGGGAGAAAGAAGCTTGCTGAGTTCAATAAAGTCATATAAACCTTTTCGTTTGTTCCAAACATTTGCAACACCTAGAAGCATTGTTTCATCTTTTTGAATGTTATGTTTTGTTCTAATGGCATTAGTATTGGAATGCGGAGAAAAAAGATCCGTATCGACTCCATTGTAAATAAATAAATGGTCATGTCTATTAAGAAATGACAGGGAAACAAGATTGTCAAGCCAACGAGAAACAGAAATAATTGTTAATTTTGAGATATTGTTAAAGAATATTTTTTTTATTCTGTAGTTAACCTGTGATTGATCGATAAGTAGGCTTCTGGGATATATTTCTTTTTGGGGACAATCATGACATCCTTTTATCCATCTATTACATTTGCAAAAAGAGAAATGAGCGCAATGTCCTGTGAAAGGCCAGCAATCATGAAGCGTCCAAACGATAGGAATATCTTTTTTCTTGAGATAGGAAAAAAGAATCCTAAAGTTAATAAAATATCCGTGGATATTATGAAGGTGAATTACATCGGGTTTGATCTTATCTATTTCTTTTAGAAAAGAAAATGTAGCTTTTTTTGAAGCAAGCCCATGATTGTCGAGCAAACGAGTTTCAAATGCATGTTCATAATGATCAAGGTTTGAGCCAATCTTAATTAAGTTTGAAGATGAATTGTTTGCATGTCGACCATATGCAATCCATGAGCTGAAACCGGCTTTTTGAGCGGCTATTCCAATTCCTTCTGCTATTCGACCTGTTGATCCGCTATTTGCTGAGACATTAATTTGAAGTAATCGCATATTATTTGTCTGTAATAAAACAAAAAGATGTAAATTATATATAATAATCTTTGAATTCCCGATATCGCAAGGTGTCTGCGAAGAGTTCGAAGAAAACAACTATCTTAAGATACATGCACAGGAAAACAATACTACGTTGCGAGAGAAAGTCATTTTGGTTGAAATGCTTTGTAAGTTCTGTCCCCTCTTACGAACAGTCGAATAATCCACCTTTTCAAATGTGCGCATAAATCAGGACACTGTCCAGAAATCATTTGTGTTTTTTTACGATGTGTAATATGTTTTAATTGCCTGGGCTACTACATTCCTGCGGGGCTTTTCAAAATGAATAATGGGGCGTTCTTATAGAGCAACAATATGAAATTCAGTGCACATGTTTTTAAAAGAAAAAAACTCATCAAAAAACTTCCAGCATCTGAATCCTGATCTCTTTCCCAAAAAACTCAAGGAATAAAACAATCTTATCACACTGCTGGTCTAAATCAAGGACTTTTGCCTCTCCTAAACGCCAATCATTTTCTTTAATACAGCGGAAAACAGCAAAATCAGGGAGTGGAACAAATGTTCCATTTTTATAACAATATCCTTTCATTATAACAAAAGAATTTGGTTGTCCGGAAAAAACCAACCGAAAATGCATTTCCGACTTTGAGTTAATCGTTTCTTTGTAAAAAAGGAATGAAACAAAATCTGGACTGGATAATGACAAGAAAGCCGATTCTCCGTCCATTCCTTCTATCATCTGTATTTTTAAGTTAGTAGTATTTTTTTCCCCTGCACGCTCCGCATTCAAATAGAAAATGCCTGGGAGTTGCGTGACTCCCGTTGTTTTTAATCCTTTCTCTTTGAATGCATTCCTCCACGTCTCCTTTTCATCCGGCGGATATTTTTTTTTTGCGGGATAAAACTCAAGTTTTTTTTCCCCTGTATAAGGCTGTACGTCCGATGGTTGACAAACCTTGCCGAATTGTGAAGAAAGATTCGGGATAAAGTATATATTTCCCCACTGCGTTTGAAATAAAAACTGCCATTCACCCCATTCTTTGTTTTGCATCCACAGTGAATGCAGTGCGTGTTCATCAGTAGCAGATACGAACAGACAAAAACCTTCACATTGGTTTTTCATTATATTCAATTCATAAACAAATCGATCTGAATTGTCTAACTCAGCAATTGACCAAAAGGGACCGTTAAGATTCAAATCTTCTGCAATAGTGTGTAGAAAAGGTCCATATTTTGAATAATTCGCCAATCCAATAACCTTATCCGTATTTGCCTCTTGATATTTTTTCACATCCATGCAACATTGAATCAAAGAATTCTCCCGTTCCTTATTTTCTTGTGTTTTTTTAATTTTAAAAAAACTGATAAGAGCTAAAAAAAACAGGATTCCCCAAACAATTCTCTTCCCATAACGGATAGTTCTGATGGTTGTCAATCCCGCGGCCCCCATAAAGAAGATCGGGACTATAACCATAACTATATAGCGGGAAGAGATTACCTGTAGAAATAAACTCCGCGAAAATAACAGCCAGACAAACAGGGCGATTAGAAAATAAAACCACATAACAGGAATCGGGAAATCCCGCTTGTATTTTCGACAGAACATGCATACAAACAAACCAACCAGAGCTAGCAACAGAAAAGGTAAATAACAGCAGTGCTCTAAATGCTTGAAAAGACCCAAAAAAGAATTCATATTGAATGATATTTCCACATGAAAATTGTCCGCAAATACTCCCAGCTGCAATCACTGAACAGTATTAGGAGCACGATAAAACACAAACCACCAATACCAAGTAACAGCGAATAATACAACATACGATACCAAGGTTTTTTTTGATATATTCCGATTAGGAAGATGCTTCCAGTAAATAGCAAAAAAAATTCACATCCTTCAAATCGAATCAACATGGAAGCGGCACTCAGAGCGCCGCAGAGAAAAAACAATACTATTTTTCCCCATAGTGTTGTTTGTTTGATGCTGGAAATAAAAAGGAAAAACGCCCCCACGGCACATAAGAGATAGCAGGAATCTCTCTGTATCTGAACAGAAAGTTTAACCAGAACAGGATTGACTGCAACAAGGAAAGAAAAACAACCGCTATAAAAAACATTTTCCGTTACCAGCATTCCTCCAAAAAAACAGACTCCAATCAGGGCAATCCCCGCTAAAAAATTCAGAACCAACCCACCTCGCTCTACGGAACCGAAAAATCTTGAAATATTATGCATCAAAATCAGAAAAAGAGGCGGAGTGGTGCTGCCTTTTTGTGGGTCAAATAAATGATCAGGATGCATCAGCCCATCCTGTGTTTCGGAAATATATGTGTAGCTGTCCCGGGAAAACATTCCTTGATTTGATATTGCATACAAACGAAATATAACTCCTATCAGCAGACAAAAGCCAAGAATCATATACTTGTTGGAAAAGATTCTGAGAGAACGAGACATGATATTCAATTGATCTGACACGCGTAGAATAATGGGAGACCGTTGCCGGATAATCATTTTACCTTATGACGATATCGCACCCTGTTCACAAGACGTTTCAGTCTGACACCGTATCGCCATAAAGGCAGCGAAGGGATTCTAGATGTTGTAAGAATAAAGAAATTAATTCTATTAAGACGACATTGCCGTAGATTAACCAATGGGAATGTTTGAATAATGTTCAGAAAGACGGTTTTGTCACATCCCATATGATCCATCTGTCCCAGTAGTGTGCAACGGCAAAGCATATCATGAGTCATCAATGCTTCATGAAAGCGTTCTTTATCTTGAAAAAAAGCGTGCAACACCTGGGAAACCTGCTTTTGCTGTAATATGATTTCTTGGGTAATGTTGTTGGAGTAGCTGGATGGGTTACTGTTTTCATAATAATACAACGCTTCAGGAAGATATGCTATTGTTTTAGCATAATAGAGGATGCGTGGGGTTGTTGCCGCATCTTCTCCAAAATTCAAACCGGGAATAGGAAGCGCATTTTCTTTGAGAGCACATTCTCTGCGTACCATGATTCCCCAGATGGCGACAGGGACATTACCGCGGATAAGCTTCCTGATATATTCTGTGTGATCGGAATCAAAACGGCGCGACATGACAAAACAATCGTCAGGATATACATACATTGCATCACATAAAACCGCATCCGCATTGAATTCTTGTTGTTTTGCATACATTTTTTCCACGAAATGAATGTCAATCCAGTCATCGCTGTCAACATGAATGATAAAATCCCCAGATGCAGACATGAGTCCCGTCAATCGTGCTGCGGCAAGCCCCTGATTTTTCTCATGACGGAGTATTTTTACCATTCTCTTGTGATCAGGATATCGCTCAACTATACTTTTTAGTATCTCGATACTGCAATCAGGGGAAGCATCATCTACAAAAAGGTATTCGATCTCCCCCTGAAAGGTCTGCTCAAATAAGGAAATGGCACATCGTTCCATATACTTCGCAACATTATATATAGGAACAACAACTGTAAATACGGGCTTCATTGATTTATCCTTTACATTTTTATCCATGAATCAGGAACGATATGAGAATAATCTATTGTTTGATCCTGATACCATTTCCGGGGAGCGATTACAATTTTGAATGGATGACTGTTCAGCCAAGCTCCCCACCAACTGAAAGAACTATTTGCTATAATATTATGTTTACATTTGCTCATCAGGAACATATCTTGATAACTTTTTTCACCCTGATTAAAAACAACGACCTCATGCTTTACATGAAATGATTTTATGAACTTTTCTGCCCAAGGCGGATCATTTGAAAAAATATAAAAAAACGGATCTTTTACATGTTCAATTATATGCTGAATAGCTTTTTTGTAATACTCTTCGGTACAACAGTTTGCATAAAGGTCATGCCCGACGTAATCACCTCTGCGTATATGCAAAGATACGCTGTTGTTCCGCTGTATCTGTATTGTTTTCTGTTGATTTTTATAGTCTATGTTTTGAAAAACAAACAACTTCCGTATTTCATCGATGACATTGGGAAAATACGATTCAGACTGCCAGTAACCATGGAAATAACGACCTGGATATTGTTCTAGTCTCTTCAATTCGTGAAAGGTTGAGTTTTCATCAAAAATAGTAAATGACGGTTTGAATTTTAACAAGATACGTAAAAAAAGAATGTGCAATTGTCTGTTTGAAATCCTTGTTTCATTGGTATGATCGATTTGAAAAATCCTGTCAAGTTCATATCCATTATGCATTTTTACATAGTCGTACAGAGATAAATCAATTTCAACATCCATTCCTTTATAACATAATTCTCGATACAATGCATATTCAAACATTTGATTCCCTAATCCCCCCGAAAAAATAATCCTTTTCTTCATAAAGTTTTCTCCTCAGGTGTCGATGCTTCTGTACTGGGATATGTCAACATTAAAGCCAATATAACCAAAAAAGAATAGTAACATTGAACACTAAAAAAAAGAATTTCGGTCATGGAAAAAAACAAAAAGACTAAAAAAAATGATGAAGCATCTTTTGATATGTCGTTCTTCTTAAGAAGAATCATTTTCCATGATTTGATGTAGAAGATAATCTCAAAAACAAGTAACGGAATCCCCCCCCAGAACAATAGCTCGAAATAAGAACTCTGAGAATGTGCCAATAGATGTATGCCTAACCCCTTTGCTGCTTCTTCGTAACTATTTACTCCCCATATGGGAGATGATAGAAAAATACTCATATCATCCGACCAAACTTCGTTACGCAGAGACATGCCCGTTGTTGTTGTGCGCGCAACAAAAAGATTAATAATGCTATCCCAAAGAGTGTTCTCAAAACAGGATAGGTAAATCAATAATACTATCCCCATGAGTAAAAGCGTTTTCCATATCTTTCTAATGTTCAAAAAACATAGAAACAATAAAACAAAATATCCCGTTTTTGCGCCAGTTAGAAGAGTTGCACAGATATTTAGCATAATGGCTGAGATGTTGATAATTCTTCCTGCAATACCAGTTCCCTTTTTTTCCATATAGTATAAACCAAAACAAATGCCCCACAAACAGTAGCAGCTTTGATAACTAACGTCTTGGCCCCATCCACAGAGTCGCAATGTATTGTCTCCCTCATAAGTATCAATATATTTTCCCCCCAAGTCAATAAACACAGAAAGAACAACGACTAATGCGCTCAAGGTTATCACGATATAGAAAAAAAGGAACAAGAAGTCAACCATTTTCTTTTTTAATTCATCGTTTTTATAACTCGTGAGAAATAGAACAATGGAAAGAAAAACAAAAAAAGGAATCAGACAACTTGTTCTATATATTATCTGATAATAAGGCTTAAATAACGCAAAAAAACTCATCAGAAGAAAGATCCATATGAATACTGACAAAATGCTTTTTAATTCATGATCACACTTTTGATGAAGACAGTTTTTAAAAAATAATAAATAAAAAAATATAAAACAGGAACATAGCAATCCCTCTACTTCAATGAGACGAGGATAGCCGGATGTGACGAGATCATCTCTACTGTAAAACACTGAAACACCTCCGCCACAACGAAGATCAACGGCTATTGTTAGACAAATTAACAGAGAAATCAGGAAAAAAGCAATCTTAACCATGATTATAATCGAATAGCGTTGCTGTGTGTGGTAAGCCCCGAATGCAAACTTGAAAATGCTGCATGGACAGTTGCAAAAACGCTAACTTGTTCGGAGAGTCAAAAAAAGAAGGATTGTTAAGCCTTTATCCTCTTTGCTAAGGAATAAATACAATATGCCGTTTTTAGAAAAACACAAAAAATTGTGGATGGGAATAGAAGGATGCATTTCCATTGGTTGTATCCGTGTACATCCCAAACTGTCCGGCGAATCAGCTTATAATTATTTTGAATTGAGTAGAAAGATACTCCTGGATGTCCGAGCATACGAAATGCAGGCAGCAAACAGTTTTTGAACAGAATTAGCGAAAACACACTCGAATATTCTAATGGAATATTCTGCTGGTGAAAAAATGTGTCAATCAAAACGACAATCTGAATCATTGAGTCCATGCGGGCATTATATTTGCCATGCGTAATCGAACCAGATCTTGTGGTGTCATAATAATAGTATGCATGAGGATGATATAGTACCCGGTTAGCAAGAGAAAAGGCGCGCAAATTGAATTCTCCATCTTCATGGAGCAAACCTTTGGTAAAAACCAGTCCTTTTGATAATAGGAAGTTTCTTTTATACAAATGCCGCCAGGCGGAAATTGTGCATTTGTAATAATTGATGAAGTCAAGCCCGCTAATAACTGAATCGGCAAAGTTGACGGCAGCGTGATAGCCTGGGTCTCCATTTGTACTAAAGTCAAACGTTAAAATATCACAATTGTTTTTTGAAGATAGGACCGACAATTCATGTAAGCAGTTATTTCGAATTTGGTCATCTCCATCAACAAACCAAATATACTCTCCCTGTGCATGGACTATTCCTGTATTGCGAGCGCCGGAAAGTCCTTGATTCTCTTGGTAGACATACCGGAGATTCGGATATTTGTCCATATACTGATGAATGATTTCCGCAGAATGATCCGTCGAGCCATCATCCACCGCGATTATCTCATAGTCAGTCGGTGGAAGATCCTGATTCAGACAGCTGTCAAGACAACAGGTAATATAATCTTGTATATTATATACAGGAACGACAATAGATAAAAGTAACCCCATGATTATTGCTCCTTTGGAAAAAAAAGGTGGCTGGTAGTCAAAATCAAGTGTACTTGGTTAATAGAGCAAACATTGATCCAAGATTGAATGACCTAATCAATATCATATTAAAAATCCCCCCACCATTTTTTTACTAATTCTTTTTGTTCAGACGTAATCTCGAAAGAATAATTTGTAAATACCTTATAAAAACCTTCTTGCATAAATACGGCGCTGGGGTTGTTCTCAATGTGTCCCTTGCGTGGATGCATCTCGAAATCATGTTTGAGAATACAACATGGAACCCCCATAGCGATTGAATATCCAACATGAGTGCCAGGTCCATTCGTTAAAGTCATATCAGCTAAATAGAATAAATCCTTCTGTCTCGACAAGAAGAATGGATCCTCCCTTCGTCCGCAACAAACAACTTTATAATTTCTTTCATGATAATTTTTTTCGCGCCCCAGAATAAGATCATGCCAGTAAAAACAAATGAGAATTGTATCAAAGTCCTTTTTTATTTCTTCTGTCTTATTTATTAAAAGATCCGCATCAATCTTACAGTCAAAAAATTCAGTAGAATGCATCGGAAAAACCAGCAGAACTCTTCCGAATTTTTGTTTGAGTTTTTTTAATTTTCTTTTTGAGCAAAAATGATCTGCCAATAAAATGTATGGGCCGATAGAATGAACCCTTGCTTTACGGGAATAACGTGGATTATTCAAAATCTGAGTCATCGACTCCTTGTCTTTCTTGCTGAACACGCAATAATCAAGAATTGGCATCCACATGTTTTTGGGTTGCATTCTCTTTCTTAACGTATCATCTTCGTATGAGAAAATAACCCCATGCTCAATGCAACAACGGAAAAGATTGTTTATACCATACTTTTTTGCAATTTTTCCAAGCCCATAATAACTACATTGATGATTCAGCAACGGGTTGATTCGGAACTTTAAAGATAACAATGTATTCCATTGTGTCCACATAACATGCTTGCCAATTAAAGACAAAACATAATTATAGGGTAATATTAGTAGGCTTTTCAAAAATCTTTCCACTGCATCTCTTGAAACTACCAATCTTTTTAAGGTCTCGATTGTCATTGTTCTTTACTTTTTTTGGTGAGTTGGAGAATCATATTAGTGTTTCATATCTCGTTTGATTGGGCGAAAACTCCACGTCAAATGAAATGAGCTACGAATTTTTTTATATACAAGGAATAAAATTGTGATACCTAAAATGCCATGACAAGCTTTTTGTAAAACTGTTCCTTGAGCACAATAAAAAACAATTAATGCAAGGATTGTTGCAATGACAATAACACTGTCTGTTATATGAATTCGGATTTTGACTAGTTTTTGCGAGAACCTCATCCTGACGAGAAATTCGACAAGCATTCCAGCCGAATACGAAAAACATGCACCATACATCCCCCATGTTGGAACCATTGTTATATTTGCAACAAAAGCTACTATAAATGTTATAACAGATGAATACAAGAAATATTTACTCTTTTTAGGCGGCAGATAGATTGTCCCAATCATTGCGCCTAAAACATAAAAACTTGATCCAACAGATAAGATCGGAATAAAATTATTGCATTCATAATAAGATGGATCAACAATATATTTCATGTAGAAAGGTGCAAAAACAGAAAAGATGAAAGCTAGAACGCATAATCCATCAACAAGCAAATAAAACATTTTATTATAAAAGTCCTCAAAACTGTTTTTGAAATACTCTTCCATCACTGATATTTGCCAAGCGCTGCCGACTATTCCCCAAACCATAACAATTATGCTTGGAAACTTCATTGCAACGGCAAAAAAACCAACTGCATCTAGCGAACAATACTTTTCAAGCAACGGTCGATTAAAACTTGATAACACCCAGCACATAATCGGAGCAGGGACAATTGGAAGACCGTACTTTATCATTTCTTTGCATACTTTTATGTAATCAAAGCGACATGTAATATATTTCCAGGCTTTTATTGATATGGCAACAAACGTTCCGCCAGTGAGACTTCCAGCAATTTGTATCAGAATCATTGTATTTCCGCTTGGATACTTAAGCAGATAGGTAACCGCAAGAGTAACAATTGCCAATCCTGAAACGATACCCGATAAAGCACATATAAACATTTTATCAATTGATCTGCAAAAACTCTGAATATAATTTACAAACGAAAGACCTATTAAATACGAAAAAATATACCACGCGTTTTTGTACCAAAAAGAATCACGGGGACATAAAAGCATGATTCCCTTAAAAATCCCTGCCCAGATCAAAAAGGAAACAAGACAAAAGAATAATCCTCCTGAAAAGTATACTGATTTTGACCGAAAATCTTTCCCAGAGGAAAAAACGAATACGGAATCCTGAATCTGAAGAGTTACAACACCTAACAGCATCGTTGCGTACGTCGAGATAAGATCCATAGTACCATAATCACTGGATGTCAGAATCCTAGTATAAAATGGAAGCATTATAAAGCCAAGTAACCTCGTTCCAATGTTCCCCATTAGAACAAAGCAAACATTTTTTCCTAAATGCAAATACTTGTCAGGAATCTTTCTGATAATACTTTTTATAAAACTTATCATGATCAGTACGCAATATGATTGTTTTCGATCCATGTTTCGGATTTTTTGATGTCATCCATATCGTGGACATCGAAGCAATCTTCCACAATGATCGGTTTGATATTGTTCCCCATAAAACTCCAGGGGGGCTGTCCCGGGATATTTGAATATATGGACTGTTTAAGATTCAATGTCCAGAAATTGTGGCACAGAAAGAAGCATTCGCAGAGATCCTGACGGTTCGTGGAGACCTTTTGACCCGTGAAATCAAAGAATGTATCAAGACATCCATCCGCCCGAAGTTTTTTTGCCCTGAACGGGTGGTGATCCTGATCCATTTCAACGGGGCACGCGGCGGATATATCGGGATTGGCAAGGATACAATCGATCGATTCCTGGATCCATTCTTTCTTCACGATCGCCGAATTGGCCAGGAGGACAACAAGTATGTCCGGTTCGACACCGTCATCCTTCATAACTCCGAGAGCATGAATAATTGCATCGACATGCTGGGCAGTCGGAAGCGCCAGTTCATCCGGGCGAACAATTTTTTTGTAGCCGCAATCCGCTGCGGCCTGAAGGATTTTCGGACAGTCGCTGCTGACGTAGAAATCCGAAATCGCCGGACAGGCTTTTGCCGCCATTGCCGGATAATAAAGAAGGGGATGGCCTGCAACCGGAAGAATGTTTTTGTCTTTCAGTGTGTTATTGCCGCGTCCAGTAAGAAGAGCTACGATTTTCATAGTTTCTCCATTATTATGTTTTATCGGTTTTCGATCAGCCTCAGTAAGTATTGTCCGTATTCGGTTTTGAGCATATCCTGCACGCTTGCGCGGATGTCGTCCTTCGTCATCCAGCCGTTTTCGTAGGCGATCTCCTGCAGGCAGGCGATCTGGAGGCCCTGGCGCGTCTCGACCGTGCGGATGAAGTTCGCGGCATCGAGCATGCTGTCGTGCGTGCCAGTGTCCAGCCAGGCGTAGCCGCGCTTGAATATCTCGACGTGGAGTTGGCCGCGCCGGAGGTATTCGTTGTTGACGGTGGTGATCTCAAGCTCGCCGCGAGGCGACGGTTTGATGCTTTTCGCGATGGAGACGACGTCGTTGTCGTAGAAATACAGCCCGGTCACGGCGTAGTTCGATTTCGGGTGGGCGGGCTTCTCCTCAATGGAGATCGCCTTCCCCTCGGCATCGAACTCGACCACGCCGAAACGCTCCGGGGCGCAGACGTGGTACCCGAACACCGTCGCGCCGACTTCGCGGTCGGCGGCGTTGTGCAGAAGTTTGCTGAGCTTGGCTCCGTAGAAGATGTTGTCTCCGAGCACGAGCGCCACGCGGTCATTGCCGATGAACTCCTCGCCTATCAGGAATGCCTGCGCGAGGCCTTCGGGTTTCGGCTGGACGGCGTAGCTGAAATTCACGCCGAAACGCGAGCCGTCGCCGAGCAACCGCTGGAAGCTCGCCTGGTCTTCGGGCGTGGTGATGATCAGAATGTCGCGGATGCTGGCCAGCATGAGCACGCTGATCGGGTAGTACACCATCGGTTTGTCGTACACGCCGAGGAGCTGCTTCGAGACTCCGCGTGTGATCGGGTGAAGACGCGTTCCCGCGCCGCCTGCCAAAACAATGCCTTTCATGTTCGATCAATCTCCTGTTCCGAGGCGTTCCATTTTGTACGAGCCGCTGAGCACGTGCGCGCACCAGTCGTCCTTGTGTTCGAGGTACCACAGCACCGTCTTGCGGATGCCGCTCTCGAACGTTTCCTGTGGCTTCCAGCCAAGCTCGCGGGCGATCTTCGACGGGTCGATCGCGTAGCGCAGATCGTGACCGGGACGGTCCTTCACATGGACGATCTGTTCGGCATAGGATTTGCCGTCAGCACGTGGTCTGAGCTTGTCAAGCAATGCGCAAATCGTCTTCACGACCTCAATGTTCTTCTTCTCGTTGTGTCCGCCGATATTGTAGGTCTCGCCGGGGACGCCCTTCGTCGCGACCAGATACAGCGCGCGGGCGTGATCCTCGACATAGAGCCAGTCGCGGATTTGCAAGCCTTCGCCATACACGGGGAGCTCCTTGCCGTCCAAAGCGTGCAGGATGACCAGCGGGATGAGCTTCTCCGGGAAATGGTACGGCCCGTAGTTGTTCGAGCAGTTCGTGACCACAGTCGGAAGCCCGAATGTGCGTTTCCATGCACGGACCAGGTGGTCGCTCGACGCCTTGCTGGCGCTGTACGGCGAACTCGGCGCATAGGGCGTGGTCTCCCGGAAGAAATCTTCGGGACCGTTCAGGTCGCCGTAGACTTCATCGGTCGAAATATGGTGGAACTTGAACTTGGCTTTTCCTGCGTCATCCAGCCCGTGATAATACTTTCTCGCGGCTTCCAGCAGCGTGTAGGTGCCGACGATATTGGTTTGGATGAACTCGCCGGGACCGTCAATGGAACGGTCCACATGAGATTCCGCGGCGAGGTGCATCACGTGTGTCGGTTTGAACTCGGCAAAAACCCGGTCCAGTGCGTTCCGGTCGCAGATGTCGACCTTCTCGAACCGGAAACGGTCGGATTTCGCGACCGGCGTGAGGTTTTCCAGATTTCCGGCATAGGTGAGCTTGTCCACCACGCACACGGCATCCTGCGTGTCGTTAATGATGTGTCGAGCAACTGCCGACCCGATGAATCCGGCTCCGCCAGTGACAATGATACGGTTCATAAACAGTGAAAGAAGTTATAAAATATAAGATAGAGTTAAAACTCAAACAGCGATTGCATCCACACTTTGATAGACAAATTCTTTGTTGAATGCGATTTCGTAGTGCGTTCCGACGATATTCAGGCAAACATTGAATTGACATTGGCCATTCGTTGAATTGACCCAATGGCCTTTCATTCCCTTCAGCGGGCCAGAATGGAGTTTGATAAGCTTTGATTGATATGAAGCGGTTTTTGTTAATGGAAAATCTCCGATTTCGGAAAGCTGTTCGATCCTGTAGATATCTTCCATTTGTTCTATGATATCATTATCCGCATTAACCTCAGATTGTATCCGATGCGAGATGTGATAACAATTCTTCATGATTGCAATATCTTGATCTCCCCATGCGACAAAAAGGTAGCAGGGAAACATGATTCGGCGAACCGATTTGTACTTTGATATGACTTTTCGTATATGAGGTAAATAGCAAGGTATATTGTATCCAGTGAAATACGAAAAGGCATATTGTTCGCTCTTGCCTGTCGTGCGGATCAGACCCCAAGCGCGATCACTGTACTGAAGGAAATGCGACATTTCAGACAAGCTCTCCACATTGCTGGTGTTTCTTCAACCCATTCAGCCACTTTTTCAAAGTATATTTTCTGTTGTAACTGACAGTCTGATAAAACAGCTCACCCGACAAATGCTGATCTCCGAGGAAGAAATCCTGGTCATTATAGAAATCGTATGTGAATTCCCTCTTCACGTCGAATGATTCAGAAAGCACATTGACCAGGTCACGAATCGTTAGAACTTCTCCGGGAATATTGACTAACTCCGGACAGAATTTCAAAGACATAACCTTGATAATTGAATCGCAAATATCGGAAATGTGCATAAAAGACCGCTTTGTCTGATGGGCAGGAAGCTCTATTGTCTCCCCGGTGATAGCCTTTTTGACAGCCTGATTTACAAAAACGAGGGAATCATCAGCGTCTATTTCGTTGCCATATGGGACTCCGATTCGAACGACTGTAACTTCAGCCATGTTCCGTTGGTTGTTACGCATGACCTCAAGCAGGTTCTCTGCGGTAGCGAGTGATAAATCCATTTCTGTGCGAGGAGAAACAATGGTATCTTCTGAAATAGGTTCGTCACATCTGGATCTGCATATGCTGCCGGAAGACAGGAAACAGATGCGTCCCCAGAATTCTTTCGCGATAATCTCTTTGCAGAACCCACGCATCCATTTCACATATTTGTCGAATCCAATGCTGGGATCAACGCATATAAACAGGCAATCGGAAACAATGGGGGCTGGCTCAATCGCGGCCTTTTCTAATCCATCTATAAAGATTGGAGGCTGCTTAAAAGAAAACGGCTTTTGCTGAGTAAAACCATAAACCATCCGATTTGCAGATGCAAGATGCTTTACCATGTGTGAACCGAAATATGTGTCTGCACCGATGACAGACACAATATTGGTCGGTCCGGTAATCTCAATCTCTTTTGTCTGTTTTGCCGGTTTTACCATATATCCTCGTTAGGATGTAAGCTCATCCGCCCCACATATGATCTCAATGTTCCGTCCCAAAAAGAAAAGATTGACGATAACGCTGACGGCATTCTTCCGTCGAACCAGTATCACTTCCTGCCCCTTAAACGGGGCTTTCTTCATGATGTAGGTTTCTCCGATATGCAATCCGGGGTTAACAACGAGTTCCTGTTTCTGTGAGAGCAGTTCGCTTTCTCTGACGATTTCCAAGTCGCGTAGCAAGCCGTCCTCATCCACCTCAGAGAGAACCTTCAGATTCCAAACGCTTTTATTGCGGCGTATGTCTGTCTCTTCATCCTTGCTGGGACATGCAAAAACGTAACCGGGAAACATTGGCAAATGAAGAATGCGTTTGCTTCGATTATGAATTTCCAATTTGGTTATCAATGGAAGATAAACGACAATTCCGTTCATCTCGCAGTGAGCAGCAGCATACTTTTCATTTCGCGGACGAGTCTGAACTAAACTCCAGTGTTTGCCTTCTATTTTTTCAAAGTGTTCAAAAACCATCTTTTCACGAAAAAACATGTGGTCAGGGCGCGCGATGCCATCTTATGGGGCAAACGCTCCACAAGACGTTGCAACACAAAGAACAACCGAAAACGTCAGTTTATGCTGAGATTTGCGGCTGGAATGTGTTTCTCGAAAACGAAAAAGCCAACACGGGTATGGAGATACCCATGTCGGCATAATATGTATTAATGTTTTCCGCTGACCAGAAATCAGGGCGCGATGAAGCGTTCTTAATAAGGGAGTGGAAAAGCTGTTGGCTTAAGCCCCCCTGATACAGACAAATACTATCCCTCCGGAAATACTGTCTTCCGGAACTCAAAGAATGTAGTGTACTTGAACTGTCGAGCAGAAGCATTGGGTGGCCTCGGGGGGATTTAATGATCCTACGCATGAGGCAACGCCCAAATACAAAAAAAAGCCGGACGTTTCCCCATACGCGACGATGAAGGTCCGGCCAAGAACCTGCTACTGAGACGACGAACAAACGCCCAGCAAGATATAAAGACACTAGGGTCCCTTGCTGGTATTTCAAACTCAGTAGCAAAAGATTCTAAATCAAACTTGGCCGGTTTTCATCGTCTTTTGCTGAAATAACCGATGTAATGAGCTCGAAACAGGTATCTCCACAGAGAGAGACACACTGCCTCGCGTAATAATTTATCACTTATTCGCTGGATTTCAAGTCCACATTCAACAAAAATTTAAAATATGTATGTGGTGGTCTGTTCTTTTGAGACACATAACATATAGTGTCGGTGTTGAAGTAGGATATCTGTCTTGTTTTTAGTGCCACAACGATCTCACTTCGTTTTCGCGTATCAAAACAGTGGAAAATGCTTAATTCCCCGCCTTTTTGAGGCAAAATATGATGAACGGGGAAATATTGTCTGTTTCCCACAATCATCAACCACAAAACAGGAGAATAAGCTTGAAAACTCTCAAAAAAACGGGTCTGGTGTTTTTTTACACTGGACTACTCGTCGCCCTATCATTGGGCGTCATCGGGTCATGCTCGCTACGGGGCGTCCCTGTTCTACAAGCTAACATCGAACGCCTAGACGCGAAAGCGCAACATCACTTCGAGGAAGCACGGCGAAACATCCCAGCCGTCGTGGAAAAGTTGACCGAGATCGGCTCGACCTGTAAGTTCTGTTGGCTCATGGCCCGCGACAAGCTCACCGGAACTCATGAAACGCAGGACTACCTGGCCTCGGTTCTGAACGAGCCGATCATCAAGCCGTGCCGCAAGGGCGCGAAAGTCTACGGCTGCGACTTCAAGACAGATGGATTCCTGGACAGCCTGAAATCCATCAACGCCGATTACACCGAGATTGAAACCTACGCCATCGGAGGCCTTACACTCGAAGCCGTTTTCCTTAAACAGACGATTACGGCGTTGAACTCGACCTTGGGCAGCATAGTCGCCCGGCTCTCGACGACATTCGGATGCGGTACTGCTTGCGCCGTTGCTGATGGACCGTTTCCCTTTGGGGATGCCCTTGCCGTTGTGCTCGCAGCAGGCGGTACGGCATGGAGCGGCTACGACCTCTGGAAAGCTCGGGAACAACTGTCCACTGAGCTAACCGCCATGCTGAAACAGGTCATCAACGGCTGTCAAGCAGCATGCCGGATGGAGGTGCTGAAATGAAATCGCTTTTCATCATCTTCTTGGCCTTTCTGAGCATTACCACGTTCGCGGCAACTCCAAACATCCATCGCCCGAATCGTCGCGTCTCTGCGCCCCGGAAAACGGAAATCGTCGTACCCTGGAAAACCGTGGCTGCAGGCGGTGCAGCAGCCGGAACAGTCATCGCCGCCTATAAAGTCAGCGACGGTGTTGAGGAAGGCATCAAGACCGTGGCGAAGGAGAAGCCAGAAGTCTTCGCCGACACCTTGTCCGTCCTGACCCGGCCGATACGCCTGGCGGCACTGGCTGTGTTCCTCCTCGTCTATTACTGGATTTGGAGGATTCTGATTCGTAGAACACTAACCTCAAACCCAAAAGGATAAAAACCATGCAAATCACACTGAACAAAACCGAACTGGCCGGAGCCCTCGTTGCTCTGGGGAAACTGGTCTGCCGCTCATCGCCGATTCAGGTGTACCGAGCCGTGCAGATCGAATCAGCCAACAACATGCTGTTCTTCCGAACGCACAACTCGGACGAGGAGATCGAATTCAGAATGGCCGCCGAGGGGCTGGAAGCCTTCAAGGTCGCCATGGACTTCGACCTCTTCCGGTCGCTTGTGCGGAACTGCCGTAATAAGAGCATCAAATTCGAGTTCGCCGATGGAGCACTCCGCATTGAGGACGTGCGGGTCGTACCGATTGAAGGAGAATGGCCTGTTGCCGAGGTGCCGCAGGGCGAAAACGTCACGACTTCACCTCTGCCGGAAAACTTCGTCGAGATTCTTTCTGCGGCCGCCCCTCTGGTCGATCTGAACGAGCCGAGGAAGGTCCTGCGTGGGATGAACCTCAGCAAGGACGGTATCACGGCCACGAATGGCAAAGAACTGTTCAACAGCCCGTATCCGTTCAATCTCGATGATCTTACGATTCCGTTCCCGCTGGCCCTGATGGCGACCAAAACGAACGGCGAAGGCGAAATCAGGATGTGGAGCAACGACTTCTTCACGTTCTTCTCGGCGAAGATCGGAATATGGACCTGGACGGCAAAAGCGATTCTCGGCCCGTACCCAAACTGGAAACGTGTCATGCCGGACAGCAAGTACCTGAAACACACCGTCAGCTTCACCATGGAACATGCCGACCGCCTGAAGTTCTTCCTGAAGAGCGTCGGCGACAAGAGACCGTCGAACGAAATCAAGCTTTACCGCAACGAGGCGGGCTTCTTCTCCATGCGTGACGGAGACGGTCACGAGTTCGGTATTCCCGCTACGTTTGATTCGAACTGGGACGCGTTCAGCATCACCATCAGCAAGGTGATCCTACTGCATCTGCTGAACGAGGGCCACACAAAACTCGAATTTGGAGATGGCCTGTCTCCGTTTGTCGCTAGCGGCGGCACGGGTCAGTATGTCGCCATGCCGATCTACACCAGGAAGCCGCAAACAGAGACTGAGCAGAAGACCGAGCAAGTCGTTGTTCAGCCTGTGCCTGAATCCACCGAACAGGAAACACCCTCAAATACCAACATTCCAACCTCAACAAAGGAAAACACCACTATGAACGACAACACCATCACCCACACCGTGTCTGCCCCCGTGCAGACGTCCGCCCCGAATACTGAATCTGTGAACTCTCTCGATGAGCTGACAGCAAACATCGAAGCGATGAAGGCCAAGCTCAAAGCCATGTTCGATGATTCCGCTGCTCTCAGCCGCAAGGTCCGCGAGGTTGCTCTCGCCCAGCGGCAGAAGGAACGCGAATACGTCCAGACGAAGCGCACCATCGAACGCATCAGGACCGCCAGCGGGTTCTGATCCTCCCACACATCACCCTCAACATGCCCTCGGTAGCTCACAGTTGCCGGGGGCAATCTTTTTGAAAGGAAACAACTATGCTCAAATTGAACGCATCCTACTCCAAAAAGGTCCCGGCTGATACCGAATACAGCAGCCAGTCCTACCACGCCTCTGTAGAGGTGGAACTTCCCGATGGTCTGACCCCGGAACAGCTGAACGCCAAAATCCGCGAAACGTTCGCGCTCGTTCGGGATTCCGTCGAAGTCGAACTCCACAACGAGCCCGTCAACACGCAGACCTCGAACGTCCCGCCTCTGCCTATCTCTCCCGCTCAGCCGCAACAGAACAAATCCGCCTACAGCAAAAACGGTAAACCCGCCGATACTTTCGCGTCCGCGAAGCAGATCAAGTTCCTGTTGGACCTCGCCAAACAGAACGGCTACACGCCCGACCAGCTGAAGGCACGATTCAATGTCTCCGCTCTGGAGGATCTCTCCCGGACACAGTGCAGTCGTGCAATCGACATCCTCAACGGAAAGGCGGCATGACATGGAACGCGAAATCGAAACCATGAAGGAAGCTCCGCACTGGTCGTACAGCGCATTGCAGACCTACCTGACCTGTCCGATGCGCTACTACTTCCGGCACATCGAACACGCCGAAGTGGAAAGGACCAGTGCAAGCCTCCCGTTCGGACGCGCTTTCCATACTGTCCTCAGCGAACGTGCCCGCAAGGGGACCGCCTACACCATCGAGGAAGCAAAGGATAACTTCGCTGTACACCTCCGAGCCGAAACCGAGGTTACGGAAAACATCTCGTACAAGCCGGAAGAGGATTTCTGGTTCTGGGAGCAGAGGGGCTGCGATATGCTCGATGTCGCCCTCGCAGAATGGCCGGACGACTACTGCGTAAAGTCGGTAGCCGAGGCGTTCAGCGTGGATGTGCCCGGTCTCTCGAAGCCGCTCATTGGCGAGTTCGACCTCGTTACTGTGGACGGTGGAGACGAAACCATCTGCGACTGGAAGACATCCTCGACCAAATGGCCTGCGGGGAAAGCCGACCGTGATCTTCAGGCGACGATATTCTGTTTCGCCTACCAGAAGAAGCACGGCGTGACCCCGATGTTCAGGTTCGACGTGTTCACCAAGGCGAAGAATCCCGCACATCACCAGTTCTACACGTTCCGAGGGCTGGATGACTTCGACCGCTTTGTCTTCTTTGCCGGACAGACAGAGCGGGCTATCGACACCGGCATCTTCCTTCCCCTCGAATCCTGTATGAACTGCGCCGAGTGCGCCTACGGCAGCCGCTGCAAGGCGACTCACAGAAAGGTTGCGTGAACCATGCTGATAATGGAAGAAGGGAAATATGTCAGCCGTGATGAGGTCGCCCGTATCGACACGCCCAGTTCGACCGATACCTGGCGTCCAGTTCCGCACATTGACGTGATCGAGGCCGTGACCGAAGTTGTCAAGGCTCACCGCTGGGACATCGAAAGCGAACGGTTCGGCCTCGCCAGTGAGGGACAGAAGATGTTCGGCGTTATGGAAATCACCCGTTCGTCTTCGCCTCAGTGGCATCGTTGCATCGGAATCCGCAATAGCCACGACAAATCCCTTGCTGTCGGCCTGTCTGCCGGAATCGTCGTTCTGGTCTGCTCTAATCTCGCATTCGGCGGAACTCGGCTCATCAACCGCAAGCACACAAGCAGGATTGATTTGAACGAACTGATCGACCGCGCTGTCGCTTCGCTGGAGGATGACTTTCTGACGACCGAGACACGATGCGAAGACCTGAAAGACGAATACCTGAAGGATGACGACGAAGCCCGAAGCTCCATTGTGCGTGCTGCCGAGCTTGGTGTCATCAATTCGTCCGACATCCTCCCGGTCTATCGTGAGTATAAGGAACCCTCGCACGAAGAGTTCTGGGAACCGACCCGTTGGAGCTTGCTGAACGCGTTTACGGAAACCGTGAAGAAATATCCGACCCAGCGCATGGATCACAGTTACCTTGCCCTGAATCGGGCCTTCGGTCTGGATGGACGAGAAGCCGCGATCTTCGCTGCCTGAAGCTGAATTGAACCAACCAAAACCGGAGGGAAGATTCGTCTTTCCTCCGGCATTTCCAAAACAAAAGGACACGCTCATGAACAAGCAAATGAACGAGCTGATTGTCACGCTCAAGGATGCCGGAGAGGACTTCGAGTTTTATCCGACCACCCGCGATATGGTCCGTCGAATTTGGAGATTCCAGAGCGACAACCATTCCGGCCATTATCGTTTCGGAAAGGTGCTTGACATTGGCTGCGGCAAATGCGACTTCCGCAAATGGGTCAAGGAGCTCAATCGAGAAGCAGGAGAACGTTCGTCTGTTGACATCTACGAATACTTCGTCATCGAGAAGAGCCATATCCTGATCGACAGGCTCGACCCGGATGTGATTGTGCTCGGTACGGACTTCAACGAAGCGACGCTCATCGACAAAGAGGTCGATACGATCTTTTGCAATCCGCCGTATTCGGAGTATGAGGAATGGACGAGGCGTATTATCCTCGAAAGCTGCTGCGACGACATCTTTCTCATCATCCCAAGCCGTTGGAAACAGAGCAGGACGATTCAGCTCGCGTTGAGGTCGTTGAAAGCCCCGGAGGGAAAAAAGCTCGTCAGCGTACTCGGTCATGCGGATTTTCTGAACGCCGAACGCAACGCCCGTGCCAAGGTTGACATCCTCCACATCGACAAGAGCTGGATGGCTGACGATGCCGGATTCGACTACATGTTCGATGAAATTTTCGGGATGCCTGACGACAACGGGGACAAATGGAACGCGGAGTTTGAAGCAGCGGAACAACAGGCCCGCAAGCTGAAAACGGAACTGGCCGCTGCAAAGAACAAGGTGGAACTCCTCTGCAACGGTTACGAGGAGGCGCGGACCGAGCTCTTCAACCACTTCAAGACGATTGCCGGGCTGGATACTGCTGTGCTGGAATCTGTCGGCATTCACAAGAAAAAGGTCAAAGAGGCCCTGAAGATGAGATTCAGCGGTCTGAAAAACCTTTACTGGAAGGCCGCGTTCGACTGCCTCGATGAGATCACCTCCCGCCTGACGTCCGTCTCAAGGCGAAACATGCTGGAACGCTTCTCCATCCTGAAAAGCGTGGACTTCACGCCGTCGAACCTGTACGCAATGATCGTCTGGGTCATCAAGAACTATAACAAGTTCACCGAGCAGCAGATGATCGATCTGTTCTATGCACTGTCCTGTCCGGCAAACGTGCAGAACTACATTTCCAACAAACGCGTCTTCGAGGAGTTTCGTTCCAGATGGGGCGAAAAGCCGAGTTCCTCGCACTATACGCTCGACTACCGCATCGTCTGTACGGAATACGCTCTGCCGGGTGAAGGCTGGCACAGCAGCTACGAGCCCAGAGTCAGGGATTCTTGTCAGCGCAAAATCGAGGACGTCTGTGCTGTAGCATTCAGCCTCGGTTTCAAAGCCGGAATCATTCAGATGCCGGAAACCTGGGGGAAGCGTGGTACAGTCTACATGGACGATAACAGGACGATCCTCTTCGCCTTTCGGTGCTACCTCAACAGCAATGTTCACATCAAGTTCAATATCGAGCTGATGAAAGCCCTGAATGTCGCTGTAGCGCGCAAGCTCGGCTGGATACGCAAGCCGTCTGACATCGCACAGGAATTCCCGCCTGAGATGGCCAAGGGTGCCGAGCAGTATTTCAACTGCTTCCGGCTGCTCGACGCCTCGAAGGTGCCGTGCTTGCTCGGTATGCAGCCCACGGAAACAAGCTCCGAAGAAGAACAGGATAACAAACTGGCCCTTAACTTCGCTTGAACCACGCTCATCTCTCCGTTTTCCCAACGTGTGAAATCCGCCAGGAGGGGAACAAGACGAATCCGGGGCGGAGAGAAGCTGACATGAACATGATGCAGTCATGTCAGAGAGCCCTGCATCCCGGAGGTCGAAGGAGTACAAGCCTTCCCTCCGGCTACTTTTTTATTACCGAATGGAGGGAACAATGAACATTTTGAACGAATATGAACTCAAACAACTCTCTGCGTTAAAGCAGAACATCAGCACAACTGCCGACTTCCATACACTATCGGACGAAGATATCGCAAATATCGCAGACTGGACGGCCTGTCTGCTGAACGCCCTGGATGCTTTCGGCTCTGAATACTTCGTGGTATCCGGTATCGGCATGCTGAAATCGGGTAAATCCACGCTCATCAATCTGCTTGCCCGCAACAGGAACGCCTCTCCCACGGGTTTTGGCTTCGACACCACGCTTCGCCCTGCGCTCATCACATGTACGCCGGAGCAGCAGGGGACGGTAGAAATCTGGCTGCCAAGCAATCCTGACCAGCAGTTGACGAAAGTAACCCTGAATGAAGTCTTTCTCTGCTTGCGGAAGGTCAGGGAACCGGATAAAGTCAAAGGTGCATGCTGTCACGTTTACCCGCTGACACCCGCAAACTTGGAAAACGCATTGTGCAAGGCCGTGCTGGAAGCCGATCAGAATATGCTTCCGTGCGAACCGGTCATGGTTGTCGTGAAGGTACCGCAGAATAAGGAATCGCCGTTGTCCTCGGAAATCGTATTGCTGGATACGCCCGGTTTGGATTCCGGTATCTCGGAGTGGACGACCAGCGCGTCCGAGCGGTATTCCTGGATCATTGAGAACAGTGATCTATTGCTTTTCCTTCAAAGCAGTGTCGCGCCATTGCACAGGAACGCCACAAAGATCCTGCATGACATCCATGCTCGAAGCCCCAATACGCCCGTTTGGCTGGTCCAGAATGAAATGTGCGCGAAGCCGTGGCTCCCTGCGGAACGAATCACGGAAGAGAACACCAGGCAGCGCACGCAGGCGGCGAGAATGTTCAATACGGTCAGCCGCGCGTTCAAGCAGATCTACGCCAACCTCGGCAAGGCCGACAGTGCCATCTTCGATGATTTGCTCGGGGCCGGACTGAGGTGGGAGCTGCTTCGGGAATCGCAGTTCGACACACTCGAACAGAATGTACGGAATGACCTGATTCGCAATATCGGCCCTATCAGGCGACGGAACTGCATCGACGCTGTAGTGCGTGAAGCTCAAACCCTGCTGGACGGTCTCGACGGAATCCTCAAACAACTGGAAGCGCAGCTCCATGAAAAGCAGAATCGCGTGGATGCGCTGGAACGATTCAGGACACAGTTCAGGGACTACTTGCTGAACACACCTCGTGACCACGACAAACCGGCAGCAGATGAGGTCCGACTTGTACCGAACGGACACTTTAACCCGGCGAAGTACAAGCGCGAACTCCATTACTGCCACGATTTCGAGTTCAACGGCAAGGTGCTTTCGAGTAGAAAGCTTCAGCGAATCATCTCCGAGCAGAAGGTCAGACTCGTTGAACAGATGAAGGTCGACATCCAGGGGATCACGACTGATGACTTCATGTTGTCGTTGCGTCGGAACGGCGAGCGGAGAAACAACATCTGCAAGTATGTCCACGAGTCATTCCGGGAATTTGCGCTGCGGATGCTGAAGGACGATGGCGTCAAGTTTGAGCCGTGCTTTCCTGCGGAAGAGGCCGAGGCCATGATCCGCACCGTAGTCGAACGGCTGGAATTGCCCGATCTGCAAAGCAGCTTCTTCGTGAACGTCGATGAGGTGACAGGAAAGGCGACCATCTCGGTGAAAAAGATTGACTGCTGGAAGAATCTGCTCTGGGAGTTCAGGAAGCGCGACACCGGCGAAGCTCAACAGGTTTTCGCCGATTACTTCAATCCGACCACCGAGACTGGCCCGTTCGCGGAAATGATCGAGGATGTCGTCGAGAAGATCCGGGAAGGGATTGCTGCATGGATGAACGAGACCGCCTTCGATGCGCTCAAAGAGAGTTTTATCAAAGCTATGGATTTGGAACTGGAAAAGTGCCTACGTATAGAATCAGATCACATGAGTTTGAATGAACTGGATAAAGATGCAATAGAATCGATGATAGAAAAGTGTCAAGATTTAAATAATAGGATGAAAATGCTCTGAAAAGTGTTTGGGGATGAGATGACAAAATATCTATCCCCATTTTTTTACAATTCTGAAATCGATTTTATATTATAAATATAAAATCGTCACACAGAAATCATCCGGTTAATTGACATTTTAGCTCCGCTATTTATTTTTATAACTAAATGTTTTTATTTTCTAATATCAAATATAATCCGGTATCATAGAGAGGTGATGGTCCGGATTGTGAGGCAAAAAACTATCGGTATCTGGTAGTGGACAGGCTGGACAGGCATCTACATTCCCCCTATAGGAAACCAAAGAATAATTCACCCTTATACAACCCCGACCTTATTTTCCCTCGAATGGAGTCGGTGAAGGCGGCTCTGCCGGCTCTTCCTGCAGAAATATCGTACTGGTCGGGAAGGCGAACTCCAGACCGGCTTCATTGAACCGGCGGAGGACTTCTCCATTGAATCGGCCACGGGCAGAACGCATCGTGAACCAGTCGGAGATTCGGAACCAAACATATCCATCGACGTTCAGCGAAGAAGAATCAAGCTGGATGAAATCGAATCGGACGCTTCTTCCCGGAGCCATATCGTTGGCGAGGTCGCGTCCAATCTCCTCAAGAATCTGTCGCCCCTGTTCGATCTTTTCTGGCGAGGTTTGATAAATCAAACCGAAGCAGAAGTGCTCACGCCAGAATGCCCGGTCGCTGAAGTTTTCCACCTGGGAATCGGCAATAATACGGTTGGGAATGTCGATCAGTCTGCCTTCGAATGCCCGCAACCTGACGCTGCGGAAACCGATACGTTCCACGACACCCTCGGATTTGTCGACTCGAATCCAGTCGCCCACCTTGAAGAGTTTGCTTCCCAGAATGGAAAAAGCGCCGAAGATATTCGCCACAGTGTTCTGTGCGGCAAATGCGATCGCCAACCCCAACACTCCAGCACTGACCAGCAGATGCGTTACATTCATCATGAAGATGTTCTGAAGGATGAAGAAAACCGCAAGACTCCATGCGGCCAATCGTATGAGGCTGTGGAGAAGATCCAACAGCAATTTTTTGTCCGGGTCGCTCTTTCGAAATTTTTCCGTAAGAATTTCAGATACGCAACGGACACCGTGCAGAACCAGAGTTAGCGCCGTAATAATCAGAAGCGCACAGAAGATTTTGTCCACTGCCAGATCCAGGCGGCTTGGCAGATTCATCAGATCCGCGCTGACGGAGAGTCCCATCCAGAGTACCAGCAGGGACAGAGGAACCGAAATTGTCTGAATCGTTTTCGCCACAGAGGGCTTTTTCCGTGCGATCATGGGAATAGCCAACTTTCTCAAAACAAGCAACAGGAGCAGGAACAGGATCAGCGTGACAGCGACCCCCATGAAACTGCGGGAAATGTGATGACTGTTCTTCTCGAACCATCTTGAATATTCGGAAAGGGAAAGATCCAGTTCATCCGCCAGTGCGGTAATGCTGAATGGATTGACACTCTTTTTCATTTTTTTGATATCTCCTCAATGTTTTTTTGCATAAGGCTCTGTGTTTTCAGCTTGAATGCCTCTAAACAGTTTTTTGGAACCCTTCTAAAAACGGTTTTAGGCAACTTTTCGCGTCCGGCAAAGTCCAGCTCGAAGATTATCGATGGTTTCCGTCAAATCGCCGCGCACAGATTTTCATGCGTTGGCCTTTTTGTTCATACGTTGAAAATCCATTCGATCATTTTTTAGGAGTTAGCACTACTGTCCGGTAAAAGTTTTGGGTTATGATTGAAAAAGTCGGCTCCTGCGCTATATTAAAGAGCACAAACAACCTCAATATAAACGTAGGAGGCCCGACAATGTACTACTATAGCATCTTTCAGTAACTTTTCAAGTTTATTCCCCGATATCGTTTTGAAAAAAGCGTGGAAAAACATTCCGGCGACCGTTACTGCAAGCATTTTACCGCAATCCGTCAGCTCAAAACGATTCTCTACGCCCAGCTCGCCGGAAAGGATTCTCTCCGCGAGGTCGAGTCGGGTCTGCTCATGAATGCAAATCGCATGTACCATCTCGACATGGAGCCCGTTTCGAGGTTGCCGGACAGCACCGCCCGGCTCTGCCGAAGAAAGGCGTGATTCCAGACGAACGCATCGGCTATACGGCCCCAGCCTCGTTCAAAAAATACCCTGGTAAACTCCGGCTCATCGAATTCATGGACGACGAGGGAAAAACGTATCAGTTCCTGACCAACAACTCCAAGCTTGCCGCCTCATCAATCGCGGAAATCTACAGGCAGCGCTGGCAGATCGAACTCTTCTTCAAATGGATTAAGCAGAACCTCAAAATCAAAAGCTTCTTCGGCACCTCAAAGAACGCCGTCATGACGCAAATCTGGGTGGCGCTCATCCTCTACCTGTTGCTCTCCTAAATCAAGTTCACAGGCAAATGCAAATACGGCATCACGGAACTGGCAAACCGCCTTCGCGACACGCTTATGTCAGACTTCGCCCTGGTCGAGGTCCTCAATTTGAACAGGGATACCCTGAAGAAACCTCCAGACTGGAATGCTCCTGAACAACTCGACCTCTTTGCAAATTGTGCCCATATATTTTAACCGGACAGTAGTGGTCTTGTTCGGGTCCCGCCTGGGGTTCGCAATCAACGGTTCCACTTTCGACCAGAATTCATCGGTGATTTCCCAAGATTTTTGCGCCATGTCTGCCTCCTGCTGGTTGGATGCAGATAATATAGCATCATTTTTGAGAAATTCAGGCTCTATTTAGGGATAAGCTCTTCGTCTTACTTGGCACTTCTTCAACTGGCGGCAAGCATTATCATTTTAAGAAAGATTGCTTCTATTTAGGGATACGCTGATCGGCATACCAACATCCTTTCGCCAGGATTTGCGTTTTGGCGATAATATACCGCTCACCCTCGGACATTTTGTTGGGTACCCTTGAAATAATCCGAGAAAAAACAAACTTTTGGGGATGAAGCCGACTGTTGGAGTATGCCGCTGCCCGCCGGACGTTGAATAATCCGGCTTTAGCGGGATGATGGCTGTGGGGGCAATCGGACAGGAGCATTGGGCGGCCTCGGCGGTTATGATCCTGCGCACGAGGACGTGTCCGATAAAAAAAGAAAAGCCGGACGCTTCCCCATGCGCGAACGTGTAGGCTCCGCCAAGAGCCCGATCCTGTAACGACAGAGAAACGCCCAGCAGAAACGGAGACATAATGCTCCTGTGCTGGTTATTTCGTAACAGGATCGAAAGAGAAATTAGAAACTTGGCGGATTCACACGTTCTTTCGATGAAATAACGACTGAAATGAGCTTGAAACCGGTTTTCACAGCGGGAGGAAGACCGTTTCATCGGCTAATTTATCCCATGTTTGGAAAAAGTCAAGCCTCTTTTCTTTATTTTTTTTAAAAAATTATGAGCGAGAGGGGGGTCAGTTCAATGTGAGTTGAATTGAACAGGAATATAATTCGATGATTTCGCGTAATGCGGTCTTCCGTTGACGTTCAGTAGAGACCAAGGCATCTGGCCTTCTCCCTTTTTTGAGGTATGTGAAAAACAGAAGACGGCAATGATTTTTGAGCTTACACAGCTCCCCTGGACAGGCTGGACAGGCATCTAACTCCGGCTATAAGGAAACCAAAAAAGACAAAGTGGTATTGTTTTTTACATGCGCGTGCACGTAAAAACCGGGAAACATCAGATGAAGAGATGCAATATATCTTGGTTTCCCATAGGGCTAATACAACCGCCTGTCCAGGCTGTCCATGACCTGATATTGAACTCGGACCTATGCTTCTTTCAGGATTTCTAGGACTTTCCGGAGGGTGCCGTTGGACGCGTGTTCCGGTTGATTGCCGTCCGGCATCAGCAGATTCAGCACCCGGTCGATTTTTGCCTGGGATGAGTTTGCATTCCGGCTGCTGATTGCTTCGACAGCCTTCCGTTGGCTTTCCTCGCTAACGTGCGTATAGTATTTGTCGGCGATTTCGGAATTGGTGCCGAGGATGGAGAGCAGAGTGGCCTTCGGTACACCCGCCTCTGCACAGAAACTCGCGAAACTGTGCCGGAGCGAATGGTGAAGTCCATGACCACGAAGAAGAGCTTGTTCTCCCTGATCCGGGTACCGCGACCGATGATCTGCTTGAACTTTGTCATGGAGTTGATTCTCTGGTCCAGTACGATGAGCTTCGTCATCTTGCAGTCGGTCCCCGTGGAGAGCAATTCGGAGGTCGTCGCGATAACCGGGTATTCGGCGCGCACGGAAATGAACTCTTTCAGCTTGTTCTTGCCGTAGTCGGGATTGACCTTCATCATGTCCGCATTGCATTGCGCCAGAGCACAGCGCATACGCTCCGCATGGTCCTCGTTGGCACAGAAAACAATCGTCTTTGCCATGCGGTCTGTTTCCTTCGGATAGTTTGTGATTTCCGTCGCAACCTCGTCGATGCGGTCCTGAAGGATGATGTTGTAGTCGTAGTCCAGATTGTTGTAGATTCGATCCGGGATCAGTTCTCCGTTGACATCGCGCTGTCCGAGTGTAGGACGCCATCCATCGCCGATGTTGGTCTTGAGGTTGATGACGCGGAACGGGGCAAGGAAACCGTCTTCAATGCCTTCGCGGAGGCTGTAAGAATACAGCGGCTCACCGAAGTAGTCGATGTTGGAAACGTACTTGGTCTCCTTCGGTGTGGCGGTCATGCCAATCTGCGTGGCATTCTTGAAATACTCCAGGATAGTACGCCACTGGCTGTCCTCTGCAGCTGAACCACGGTGGCACTCATCAACGATGACAAGGTCGAAAAACTCCGGTTTGAAGAGTTCTTCGTAGTGCTTGGCTCCGCCATCCCCAATCAGCTGCTGATAAAGCGCGAAATAGACCTCGTAACTTGTAATGGTCGTGGGATCGTCTTTGCTGTAATCGACCTTGTGAATCGTTTTGCCCAACGGAGCGAAGTCCTGCTCGATGGACTGATCGACCAGATTGTTTCGGTCAGCAAGGTACAGAATCTTTCGCTTCATGCCGCTTTTCAGCAGACGATAAACGATCTGGAATGCCGTGTAGGTCTTTCCTGTCCCGGTTGCCATGGCAAGCAGAATGCGTTGCTGCCCTCTGGCGATGGCATCCACCGTACGATTGATCGCCACACGCTGATAATACCGGGGAGGATAGGTGTTCTGGCCGGAATAGTAGGGCTGCGCCATGATTGTTTCTTCATCTGGAGTCAGACCTTTTCCGAAATTCACACTTTGGCGGTAACGGCTTTTCAGCTCTTCCGGGGATGGGAACTGGTCAAGCTCAATCAGGCGTTCCTCCCCAGTCAGGAAATCGAACTCGTAAAAAGCATCCCCGTTCGAGCTGTATGCAAACGGCACGTCCAGCATTTTCGCATATCCCTTTGCCTCCTGAAGCCCAGCGGATACGGTATGCTTGTTGTCCTTGGCCTCCACGACAGCAATCGGATTGTACGGGCTCTGGTACAGGACGTAATCAGCTCTCTTTGGCTTTTTGCGAACAGGTGTGTTGCCCTTGAGTTCGATCTTGCCGTCGGTCAGCTGGACGTTCGTTTCCATCGAGATACGATCGTTTCCCCACTTCTGCTGAATGGCAGGCGTGATGAAATGAAGCTTGATGTCTTCTTCCGTCATTTCTTTTTTAGGAAGCCAATGCGCCATCATGTCCTCGGGATGGAAACGTTGAAATTTATACTGTTAGTATAAAAAATAACCTTAAGACGGAAGAAATCAAGGCTTTTTGCGGAAAAACAAGAAAAAAACAGGCTGACACGGGAATCATGAACATGGTTGCCGCCACCCGTTAAAAGGCAACAGGAGGCAGTTTTTCACGATTATTTCACGATTTAAGATCAAAAACGGCTTCCAGTGAGGAGGATTTGAGGTGAGAACGTTTTCTGGGAGCGCTTGTCCCACAAAACGCCTTCCTGTTGTCGGAAATATGAGGGGAAAAGACGTATCGCAAGGAGGCCCACCTCAAAGTAATTGTGGCTTTTTCCTCCTCCCTCCTTTATAACTTGAGCTCGGAGACAGAAGTTTTGAGCTCAAGGATTTTTCACGATTTTTTCACGATTTTTTCCGCAAAACCATAAAAAAGCAGGTTTTATCGGTTTCTATCAAATCTACTCTTTTTGAGCTTAAAACATGTAAAAAATTGGCGGCGGCGGCGGGAGTCGAACCAGCGACCTGCTCTTTAGGAGAGAGCCGAACATCACCTAAAAAACACACCAAAAACGTTATTTTTCCACGATTTTTCCACGATTTGTGTTTGACAAGCCACCAAATGTAGCGTATAGTATTCTTATGTTTCAAACCGTATCAAACACGCTACCGTCCGGTTGAAACCGCATGGCTATAGGCGACCAACAACATATTACTATAGCATCTTTCGACGGCTTTTCAAGTTCGTTACCCGATATCGCTTTGAAAAAGACGACTGGGAAGCAGTACCAACCGAACAGTAGCAGGCAGAAACACGAGGAGACTATCATGGTAAGACAAAGACGACAGGGCGGAACATGGTACTACCAGTTTATCCGGGACGGCAAACGATATACTGGACGGTGCGAAGGCGTGACTACTCGACGGGAAGCGGATGCCTACGAAAAGAGAATCATGGCGACCGTGGAACGCGCATCGGAACAAAAGACGGTAAAGGCTTTGATTGAAAACTTCAAGGACGAGCTGACCGGAGGCGAGAAGATCCCCCTTGATAAAGCGTTTGAACTGGCTGAGCAGAAACCTCGCAAAAGAATCCCCGCAGCGAAAAAACTCGGGTTGAAGCGCGGTGTATGGATGGATTTTCTGGCCTTCATGCACGGGGAATACCCAGACATAATCAACCTTGCCGATGTGGAAAAGAAGCACGCGGAAGCATATATCTCCATGCTCAGACAGACAGGCAAGTACGATAAGACAATTAAGTACAGTCGCCCTGGCATCGGCAGAAAGCCCGACCAGACCGTATCGTATCAGACGAAAGAAAACGTATCTCTTTCTCCGAGGACAATCAACTTTTATCAGGTTACTTGTGCCGAGGTGTTTACGCTTCTAAAAGATGATGCTGGGCTACAGGCCAATCCGTTCACCAGCGTATTGAAACTGGACGTTAAGGACGAGTCCCGCGAAGCGTTCACGCAGGAAGAGCTCAAACTTATCTACGACAACCTGGATGATTTCACTCGGCCTCTGTTCATGATGGCTGTATGGACGGGTTTTCGTGAGGGTGACATCTGCACGCTCAAATGGAGCGAAGTTGACCTTGTTCGTCGTTTGATTACGCGGAGGACGCGCAAAACCAAAGTCGAGGTGCAGATCCCCATATCGAACCAGCTCTATGGGCTGTTGACCGCTACACCACGAACAGAATCCGAGTTTGTTTTTCCGAAACACGCCCAAATGTATCTGTCGAACCCAGACGGGGTCTCCTACAGAGTGAAAAGGTTTCTTGAGGGGCTGGGGATCGAGACAACTCGAATTCCGGAAGGCCGGACGCGGGCAATCAGTGTAAAGGACCTCCACTCATGCCGTCATACGTTCTGTTACTACGCCGGACTTGCGGGGATTCCTCTCATGGTCGTTCAATCCATCGTCGGGCACATGAGCCCGGAGATGACGAAGCACTACTCGGCTCATGCCTCCATCGAGGACAAGCGGCGCGGCATGGAGCGCCTTTCGTTCTTCAAACCCGAAGCTCTCCCCGCAGCCGTCCGTGAACCGGAGAGAGCTGAACTCCATACCCTGATTGACACCCTTCCGATCGAACTGATCCGGGAGATGCTGGAGCTGGGCAAGAACGGCGGCAAGAAGAGCTAAAACTCCCCTGCGAACAGCTCACCTTCAATCCTGACGATCCTGTTCACGCGGATGGATTCGCCGCTAACCACGACCACACGCTTTGCCTGCGATATTCTCTCGACCTTGCCCGTCTTGACCCGGTACTCGCCACTGTCCTTACGGCTGTCCGGTACGAAATACTCCACGGTCACGACTGGGTTGTCGCTCAACTTGGCAGGATTCAATCCCCGTTCTTCTCCCACTTCGCGATGGCTTCAAGGAACCTCGGCACGACGGCATGGAGCTTTACGGGGCCGATGCCGGAAATGCCTTCCGCCTCGGCCAGGGATCTCGGCCGGATTGATGCAAGGCCGTTTGACTTTTCTTGAAGAAAGTGCTATATTTGGTTCATCTAACCACAATGCGAAAAGGCGGGAAACACGGGCGATGAACGGGAAACTGATAACAAAAACTGTTCTTATCACGGTCGCTATTATAGCGGCTCTGGCGTATTTCAGCTACAATGCCAGTTACAACCCCGATTTTTCTGCCATTGACTTCATTACAGCCTTAGCAAATTGGCGCTTTCCGGGTCCGAAGGAGGGGATGAAAAGGGGATGCCGGATCACCCGGTTAACAGATTTTGAGCTCAATTTTGAGGGGAAGATACGAAAAAAGCCCGGTGGAATCCATCGGGCTATAAGAATCAAATGGTGGAGTGCCGCGCGTTTTTCGGAATCCCCGCTATTTCCTAATAAAAAGTTTTCTTTGATTTAAGCTCAAATTAAATCTATTAAGAAGATTGTTTGTCCGGTAAAGAGTGTCACGTTTTCTGGCATAACTCTCTGATATTTATTATCATCTTCCCTATCTAATTTATGCTCCGCAATCTGCTATCCCCTTTATGACATATGAGACACGGAATTACGATAAAGTTTTCTAAGCCAACATTCGGCAACTTGACGAGATTTCATTCGGCAACTTGGCGAGATTTCATTCGGCAACTTGGCAGACGCGGGAGATTGTGAAAAACGAGTATTTCAGCCTCGGATTCGGGAAAACCCAGTAAAACTCATCAAGCCTTAACGGTGTCAGCCCCCCTAGAACCATCGCTGGCTTCGGGGGATCATTAGTGGGCTCCATGTAAAAGCAATAATGTCCCGGCAAGGATACAGATCGTTCCGGTGACGACCTGCCAGGACAGCTTTTCGTGCAGAAACAGAATCCCGAAGATGACGACCAGAGCGACACTCAATTTGTCGATCGGTGCGACCTTGGACATATCCCCGGTTTGCAACGCCTTGAAATAGAAAAGCCATGAAATGCCGGTAGCGATACCCGAAGCGACAAGCCATGCGACATGTTTCCATGTCAGCTCCCGGAAGTGGCTGACTCCGCCGCCTATCAAGACGACGCTCCAGGCCAACATCAGGATGACCGTCGTCCGGATTGCGGTTGCGAGGTTGGAATCAACGTTTTTCAGGCCAAGCTTTGCAAAGATTGCAGTTGCCGCGGCAAACACGGCGGAAAGCACAGCATAATATTTCCACATAGTAACCTCGTTCCTCCTCAAGCCTGGTACATAACATATCCTCTTGGATTTTGGATAAAAATGGGTTCAACTACAGGTAATATAGTTTAATGCAACCTTTTTTCAAGGGTGACAATCCGAAAAAAGCGGGAAAGAATTTTTTTCCGCATTTTGGCATCTGTTTTTCTACTCAGATGTCATCCGGCTCTATGATGTACACAGGCATATTCATGCCGTCAGGGAGATCGGTTGGGATGCCAAGGTCGTGCAACTGTTGATCATACACCATAGAATCTATCTCAGCGAACATCTGCTGAAGGTCGCCATCTTGGTCTATGCAGTCTTTGCAGAGATGGTCGCCTGTCCACGGGATGCGGAAGGTCTTATCTTTACGGTGGCATCTGTCGCATGTGCCGGTCATGACAACTCCTCCTCAGGAATCACTTCGCATCCAGCTTCGGCAGGGGACACTTTTGACCGTCTTCTGTGACGGCGCACAAGGTAACGGAGGTATGGAAAGCCTGATATGGCTCATGTGCGGAAATATCCCGCGCTGACACGTTCACATCGTATGTGACCGAGGTGTTTCCGATTCGTGCCCTGGTCACTGTGAATGTCAGCACGGCCCCAAGTTTCACGCTTTGCGTAAAGGATACCGCATCCATGGCTCTCGTCACAAAACGAACGCATGGATAATCCTCAATCGCGGCAAGGTAGGCATATTCATCCACCCATAACAGCATATAGCCGCCGAACAGATTCCCGTGCTGATTCAGGTGTTCCTGTCTTACCAATGTCCTAAAATCCATTCAAGGTCTCCTTTCCGAGGCTCTGTTTCCGCAATCGGCAAGATGATCATTCACGATCCCGATGGATTGCAGGAAAGAATATGTTATGGTCGGTCCGACATACCCGATGCCGCGTTTTTTCATGTCTGCGCTCATCTTGCGGGAGACATCAGACTCGGTCGGCATGTCTTCTGGCTTTTTCCAACGGCAGTCGATTTGCTTCCCGTCCGTGAAACTCCACAGATAAGCATCGAACGAACCGAACTCTTTCTGGATCGCCTGTACAGCAAGAGCATTTGATCTGACGCTGAATATCTTGTTTCGATTGCGAATCAGATTCGGATTCTGAAGAAGCTCCTCCAGCTCATCATCTGTCATGGCGGCACACTTCCCTATGTCAAAATCATGGAATGCGGCCTTGTAGGCTTCCCGTTTGTGCATAATCGTTTTCCACGACAAACCGACACTCGCTCCTTCCAGGCAGAGCAATTCAAACTGGAACCGGTCGTCATGATTGATTTTGCACCATTCGTTATCATGGTACTGCTCAAGTATCGGGTCTCCTTCATACCATCTCCGGCATTCACTGACATTAGGATGATTGAGCATGGGCAATGAACTCCTTAATCCGATCAAGTTGTTTTTCCGTTGTGCGCCTGCCGATGTCATAAGTCTCCTGCAGCAGATCGGGATTATTCGTGATTCGCTGGATTGGAAGCGAATCCTCCGGACGGATTATCAGCACGGCTCCGTCGCTTTGCCGTTTCTCTGCATACTCCACCTGCGAGTTATAGAGTCTGTGCCGATGAGCCGTGGCTTTCAGCAATGCCGGATATTTTCGATAAACGATGTTCACCAGCCATTGGAGCGAACTCGGCTGTTTGAGATAACCCTGAGGCTGGGTCAGAATAACGATGTTGCGTCGATAGCCGAGCTCTTCCATGAATTTCAACGGTATGGAATCGGATATGGCGCCGTCGAGGCATTGCCTGCCGGAAATATGCACAATAGACGAGACAAGCGGCATGGAAGCCGAAGCCCGCATCCACTCCATGCACTCCCTGTCTGCCTTGTCGCATTGATGATAGATTGCTTCGCCCGAAGTCACGTCCGTACAGACCAGATGGAACTCCATCGGATTGCCATCGTAGGCGGCCTTGTCAAAGATGTCCAGCTCTTCCGGAAGTTTCCTGTAGCAGAAATCCGTGCCGAACATGTCTCCCGTCAGCAGGAGCGAGCGCCACGAGCAGTACCGCCAGTTCCGGCAATACTTTTTATTATACCGCAGCACACGACCGATCTGTCCTGATTTGAGGTTGCATCCGAAAACGGCTCCGGCAGAAACTCCGACAACACCATCAAAAGAAACCTCATTCTCCATGAAAACGTCGAGTGCTCCGGCCGTGAAGAGACCACGCATAGCGCCGCCTTCAAGTACCAGGCCGATTCTCATTCTCTGTGCCCTCCCACCTGCTGGTTCCGTTCTTTTGCCGTTGCCCCTTCAAGCAGGAGAAAAACATTTCCCCGACTTTCAGTTTCAGTTCCTCTTCACGGATATTGCCGAAATATGACATGTCGCCAGTCTCCTGGAATTAATATGAGTGTGTCGAAAAAGACATCAGCATCGCTAATATACCACAAATAGGGTATTTTTCAAGTAATTATTCCTGAATGGTTGTCATATTAGTTCACATTCGATCCTGTTGCACATAAACTGGAGCATGTGAAGGAACCTGTTATTCTTTGCGCGGAAGATAGGCCAAAACCTGCCCCTATATCTTGTTCATCCAGTCTCCGGAAGGGGTATTCATTGCATTATCTGTATGTTTGTTCGTGATGGTACATCCAGCCAGTGTCCGCGCTCGCAGATGCCCTCAACCATTTCCGCATTCTTTTTTTAAAGAAAAACTTGAAACAGGCTTGATTTTTTCGAGAATAGGTGATAAATTACCCATTGAAACGGACCTCCGCACCTTTGGAGGCTTGTTCCAAGCTCATTTTCATCGGTTATTTCAGCAAAATTGTGTGAAAACCAGCCAAGTTTCTTAAGCTCTTTTGCTCCTGAGATCGAAATGCCAGCACAGGAAGATTGTATCTTCGTGTCTTGCTGGGCGTTTCTTTGTGCGTCTCAGGAGCAGGTTCTTGGCTGGACCTTCACACAATGCGTATGGGGAAGCGTCCGGCTTTTTTATGCTTGGATGTCAGGATTTGAACTTGACTCCGTTACCTTTTGAATCTGGCCGTCTCCTTATACGCAGCATATTCACCGAAACTCCCTTGTTATTGTCCGTTCGTCCCGACAAACAACATCAAAGAAAAAAATAGACAATGAAGATAAAGCGATTCAGAGTAGTTATAAACATCTTTTTTGTTCTGTTTGTTCTTCTAGTTGTTTATCTTTTGAGTTTGGGGATGCACATCAAGCAGGACATGGACAAACAAAAGGACTCCAGGAATAATCTACTTCAAAAAGTCTATGATGCTACTCCTGTAGGAATTATAACGTATTCTATGCTAGGGAATCGCGCAGACTATAAAGACAGACCTGTACTTCCAGCTGAACTATATCAGTTAGCATATGCTGAAGCGGGCCGTCCTATGTATGATACCTACTATAGAGCAGGCTGGACTCAGGAGCTGGTAGCAAATAAATTAGCTAAAGATATTTATGCTAATATGATGGCTTATGTGCATGAAGGCCCATGGACAGAAAAAACCAGACTCACTAAAGATGAGTGGGATAAGATAGACTATATAAATGAGACAAGATATCTTAAGCACATGCTTGGAGATGAAGCAGATGCCACAGAATGGACAGCCAGTAGCTTAAAGAAGCGTAACAAGGTAATAGATAAGTTCAGAAAGAATTATGCTGCTATTAAGAGTCGCTTACAGGCAGATGCTGAAAAGAGTTTAGATGAACGTGGAGGGTACAATTAATGTCTAACAAATTCCTAAGAGGCGTTATTATCGCTTTTGTTGCGGTAGGAGCATTAATTGTTATGATTGGACCGTTAGGTCTTAGCCCCCGAAAAGCAAAGTTTTTTGCAGTAGGACTCTGTGTCGTTCTTTGGCAGAGCGGTTTCCTTAAATCGAAAAAACGATATTTCCCTGCAAAAAAAGAAAAGCCCATTCAGAATAGTAGAAATAGCAGTGCAAAGGAAAATACTATTTCAATCTATACACATTCTAATCGGTTGTCTAATGATAATGACAATACCACCAGAATTAAAGCAAAATTCCAAAGTTCCAAAAGCCAGATTGCTGCAAAGAAAAAACAAAATGTTGCAACAAATAAATCACGCACTTATTTCAAAATCAGAATCTGTTTTATTCTATTCCTTGGACTTATTGCAATTGTTTATACCGCAAAACTCAGTTGGAAATTAAATGGCGAATGGTGGTGGCATCTGTGTTCATCTTACCACAACGTCCTATTGGAGGACCCAACATCGGTAGATGGTTTTTTAGGGAATATGTCGTCTGATGAATTGTTGCAATATATCTATGATTACGATCGGAACTCAGGTAAGAATATAGAGGACATTCATGACTATCCGCGGCCTGCTCTTCCGCGTTATATATACCAGATTGCATTGTTCGAAGCGGAATTACCAAAGTATGATATATACAAGCAGGTTGGATGGGGAAATGAGTGGATAGCCAACAAAATAGCCAATGAGCTTTATGTTCCATTGATCTATCTTATAAAAGAGGGGAGAGGATGGACAGGCGGAACAGTTCTTTCTGAGGAAGAATGGAATTTATTTGATCAAATCATGGAGATTAGATTTACGGCATTTGCAGGCAATCAAGGTCTTGAGCTATATCAAAAAGCAAAAGCTGAAGCTCCAAGAATAGCAGCAGAAGAAACAAGGAAGCGCATTTGGGAGCTTACTGGTATTGATATTGCGCCTGCCGGGGGATATGATTCTGCTAAGGAAAATAATGATTAAATAAAAAAAGTTGTACGTTGATGAACAAATTTGATAAACATTTTTTACAAAAAGAAACATTTAGTTCGCGTTTTTGAAAGGAGCCAAACAATGTCTAATAAACAACTTAGAATCGGCATTATTCTTGTTATTTCAATCGCAGCGGGAGTTTTGGCATTTATATTGGCTATGATGTTTGATATTAATCCTCGAAGAGTTAAATATGTTGGCCCAGCAGTCTTCGTTACTCTTTCCGCGAGTGAATTCCTAAAGTCGAAGCAAAAATAACTTAAAAAAAAGAATGAAACTTAGTTAGGAAAACCAGGAAAACAAATACTAAAACAATCGGGGAATTCGTTCTATGGCTAAGATGTTTTGTCAGAGAAAAAATTATTCAAAAATGAGAATCTGTTTTATTCTTTTTGTTATTTGCGTTTTAAGTTTGAGTATTTACATCAAACTGGACATAGACAGTCAAAAAGATAGCAGAACTAATCTTCAAAAGATCTATGATTTTGATAATAAGGAATATAATACATTTAAGGATCTAGGCAATTATGACGATTACAAGACACGCCCAGATATCCCGGAAGAGTTGTATAGACTGGCAGAATATGAAGCAGCGCTTCCAAAATATGACATGGCAAGAACTCGTGGTTTAGATAATAAGAAAATACAGAATTACATAGCAAGAACTATATATCCTCATATTATAGATGAGGCTCGTGGAGGCGCTCCTTGGACCAGGCATACTGAGTTTTCCGAGGATGAATGGAAGAAAATAGATCAGATCATGAAAAACAGATTCATAAAGAGCATGGAGTCTAATCCAAAGGTAGATCTTTATACAACTGAGCAAAAAAATAAGTTGATTGAAGAATGGGAAAAAGAGTATAAAAAACATAGAGAACTTCCAGATTTTAATCTAGAAGAAGCAAAGAAACAACTAAGACCTTCAGACAAGTGTGAGGATTGATATGACATAGATTGATATTAATCTATATTTTAATTTTGACGAATATCATCAGCTCTTCATTGTTAGCTATCAGATCGAACGGTATTCTGATACGATATTTGAAAATCAATGCCTTGTGTTAAACAAAGGAGAACAAACCATGAAAACAGCCTTTATCATTGCCGGAATAATTATCACGCTTATATTTGGCGGAATTATTGCAAATGAAAAAGACAACAGCAATTATGCGGAAGAACACCCCGTTGCAACTTTGTTTACAGGAACACCGAATCAAGATGTTGGAGCATACACATATACTCCCCCTTTTACTTTGCATGAAGTTGTTATGATGATGGGAGTTGTATCAGGAATTGTATTGCTTGCTATAGGCATCAAAATGTCTCTTCCTAAAAAATAATCTTTGTAAAGACTTAACCATATTGTCTTGTTTTTTAACCTTGATAAGGAGAAAAAATGACTACAGCTCGTACAATCTACATAACATCAGTCATCGCCCTCGCAAGTGTTCTTGTTGTAACCATTCTTTCTGCCGGTTGCGGGAAAGATGACACACAATCAAACGGTTCTATCTGCTCCTCCTCGGCAACATCAAGTGCACAAAAGAACAATTCGAACGACGAGGAGAGTGAAAAAGCATCTGCAAAATTTGGTCCGGACGATATGAGCGTGGAGCTTCCTGGCGAACTGCAACTGGTGTTAGTGAAAGTCAAGGCCGGGACTTTCGAGATGAGTGCTTTTGACAGAGAAAATGAAGACAACGAAGTGCCTCATCAAGCCACATTAACGAGGGACTTCTACATTGGTCAAACCGAGGTGACACAGCTGCAGTGGCGCTCAATCATGGGAAATAAGAACAACCCGTCAAGATTCAAAGGAGACGATGTACCTGTGCAACATGTCTCATGGAATGACGCAATGGAATTCTGCGAAAAGTTGAACGGCATGGAGAAAGCGCCGAAGGGCTGGAAGTTCACGTTGCCGACGGAAACGCAATGGGAATATGCGGCTCGTGGAGGGGACAAGAGCAAGGGGTACAAGTACAGCGGGAGCAATAACCTCAATGATGTGGTGGCCTTCTACGCTGAAGATGAATTTGAGAGGGAAGAGGGACGTCCAATGCCTGTGGGACAAAAGAAGCCAAACGAGCTTGGTCTGTACGATATGAGCGGGAACGTGTTAGAGTGGTGTCTTGATGATTATGTCGATGACAGTAGCAAACTGAAAGCTGAATTCACCCGTGGGAACGACAAAGATCAAAAAGAGCGGGTACTGCGAGGTGGTGGCTGTTACAGCGATTTAAAATACTTCAGGTCCAAGAGCCGGGACAAAGATGACTCCGATAGCGGGGGAATGACCATCGGTTTCCGTGTTGCTCTCGTTCCGGAATCATACTAAATGTACCAGCGATTTCCTTGTCGGTCGGAACAGCCAAATATAGGGGGTAAAATCAGATAAAACAAAATCTGTTGCAAGATTACAAGAAATGCGGAAAATGAGAGGCAGCGGAGCTGAAACACCCATTTCCCTTCACAAATTCAGTTGAACGCTAAAGCGTTTACAAAGAATACTTTTAGTTTGCGCAAACGCTTATATGTCTATCAATTTTATATTTTAAAGTATAATATTCGTTTGTTTATAAACGTTGTAAAAAAATGGAGTGGTCTTGTTCAATTAACCACTCCAATGAACTTTTTTATTAGAACCTTTTTAGCTTCTCTTCAAGATCTTCACTTTTTCCAACAATCGATTTAACCGTTGAAATATCCTGCATAATCATGCTCACGGATGCCTTCCCATCGGATAACCGTTTCTCAAGTTCGATGTCTACTTGCTTGATGAACTCGTCCCTGAGCGTATCGAATACGGTTACGTTCATCCACTCTGCAACGGCCTCCCGGATCTTCTCGCTGATGGCCTCGATCATCTCCGCGAAAGGACCGGCCTCCGTGGTGGAGTTGAAGTAGTCGGCAAACACCGCCTTCGCTTCGTCGGCATTTCGTTTCCGAAGTTCCCAGACGATATTTCGCCAGTCGTTGAGCTTCTTCACGGAAACTGTTACCTCACTTGCCACCTCGTCTACGTTCACGAAGAAGCTATCCTGCAACTTCGGGAGCTGCAATCGTTCGACTATCGACCGGATAAGCGTTTCGCCCTCTTCCGCAGTAAACCCGTTGCCAAATTCGACCCCCTTATCCCGGAGCATCGAGAGTACGAAATCCCGGAAAGCCTCGTGGGCGTACTTGCAGAGATTGTTTCTCCGCTCGCCATTCCTGCGAAGCGCGAGCACGAAATCATCCGTGGTGATCGCCCGGATATCCGTTTTCATTCGGTCGAGCAGGGAATCCCGTTCACCGATGATGATTTCCTGAAGTTTTCTGCTCGAATAGGTCTTTCCCTTGCCCGCGAAGCCAAAATCGTGCTGGTAATGCAGCTCTTTCCTGTACCTGACGGGGTTGAAGTGACCGTTGGAGACGAGCTTGATTTCATCGGCAACCAGGCTGTTGCTATCGTGCGGTGTGTCCAGCAGATAGTCCCGGAACTGCGACTTGAATCGAGCGAGTGCATCCATGCGGCTCTTCATCACCCGCCTCTGCACATCAAGCTTCCCGATGATTTCGGTAAGACCGTTCAGCATGGTCTGGTTTTCCCTCTTCACGGCTTCGATACAGTTCCGTCGCCGGATCGGGCCGATGTTACGGATCAGGTCGTCCTTGACATTCTGCTCCAGGGAACCAAACTGCGATTCGTTCAGTAGCTCCTTCTTCAGCTTGCCACCGAGCGTATCATCGAAGACGGCGCTGTCGGCCTTGCCGAGGTTGGCGTAGACCTGTTTGAACACGCGACTGACCGTATTGAACATTCGTGCGGCCTGCGTGCGCTGTTTTGTATTTTCCTCTGTGATCCGCTCCGGTGGAAGCCATGGTTTGGCGCACATCTCATTCTGAACGAGCCACACTGGGGTGTTCGGGCTCTTCGCATGGATATCGTGCAAGATCGTCGTAGCGTTCCTGTTCAGTGGTGCAACGCTGCTTTGCAGGAAGAGCAGCAGATCGCTGTTGTCGATGATCCAGGAGTACCGCTCGGACGATTCCTTCGTCCAGTTCGATAGGCCGGAATCCAAACCGGGCGTATCCAGCAAAACGATCTCCGAGGAAAGCGGCGATTCGCTGTTTCGTGGCACTTTCACGACGACCATAACAGGTTCGCACGGGAGCATGTTGTTTTCGGCTTCCAGTACGGCCTTGCATAGCGCGTTCTCCAGATTTGCCGGGGTCAGCGGATACACATGGCAACTTGCGCCCTTGATATCATCCGGTTTCCTGACCTTCCGCAAGCAAAGAAACACCTCATTCAAGCTTACTTTTGTCAGCTGTTTTTCGGGATCGTTCGGCAGCCAGACTTCAATGGCCCCCTTCGGTTCCTCCGTACAGGTAACGAGAGCCGGACGAAGCGTAGTATCGAAACCAAAGCCCGTAGGCGAGGCGTTCTTACTTCGTGCGAGCAGGTTGATGAGCGTGGACTTCCCCGATTTCAGCATACCGATACTGGATACCACGAAATATTCAGAACCGAAGGCGTCGAGCGCGTTCATGAGGTAGGCCGTCCATTCAGCCATGTTTGCAGCGTCCTCATTCGTGAGCGTTTTGAAGGTGAGGGTTGTACTGAAGCTACGCTTCCATTCGTTAAGTTGTTTGAGTTCGTTTTCGTTCAGGATGTTCATTTTTTTCCCTCCGTTCGGTTATAAAAAAACGCCGGAGGGAAGGCTTAAACTCCTTCGACCTCCGGGATGCCGTTGACCTATGGCATGAGTGCATCAGTTTCATACCGGTTTGTTCTCCTCCCCCGTCAGGCGAAGATCGCGGCGGGACGACCGTCCAGACCGAAAGCCCGATTCAGGGCGAGATAGCTGTGATCCACGCGCTGCGGCGAATATTTCTTGACGATCTCCGACAGGGCGTTCATCAAGCTCCAGCGGGTCGGTTCCGCGAACTCCTCGTGCGAGGGAGACTTGAACTCGCGAAACGCCGGGAGGATGTCGCAGGAGTTGATGACGCCCAACTCGGCAGCACGCACGATGCAGCTCCGGGCTTCATCATCATCTTTCAGGTAGGCGTCCTTCAGGTCCTCGGAAACGGTTTCCACGGTCAAAAAATCATCTTCCAACGAAGCTATGGCCCGGTCGATCAGTTCGGCCAAGTTGATGCCGCTGGTGTGACGCCGTTTGATGACGGTCGTGCCTCCGAAGGCCATGTTCGAGCAGACGCAGACGATGATGCCCGCAGACAGCCCGACCGCAAAGCTCTTGTCGTGGCTGTTGCGGATGCCGATGCAGCGGTGCCATTCACGAGAGGCTGAGCGTGAAATCTCCATCACGCCAAACATCTTCTGCCCCTCACGAGCAAGGCCGAACTTCTCGCCCTCAATCTCCCAATCGTGCGCCTTGATGACCTCGGTTACCGCCTCAATTACGTCGATATGCGGTACGGGTCGCCAGGTGGAGGTCGAACAGGGTGTATCGGTTCTTGCGACCTCATCCCTGCTCACGAATTTTCCTTCTTGCATAATCAGTCCCATAGGTCACGCAGCCTTTCTGTGAACCGCCTTGCAACGGCTCCCGTAAGCACATTCAGCACAATTCATGCAGGACTCGATGGGAAGAAAGATGCCGGTGTTGATGGCTTTTTCGATCTGCCCGGCGAGGTAGACGAAACGGGCGAAGTCGTCCTGATTCCTGAGCGTGTAGAACTGGTGATGTGCGGGTGTCTTCGCCTTCGTGAACACGTCGAACCGGAACAGCGGTATACGGTCGTGGAGCTGGTGGTACGCATAGCAGAACGTCGTCGCCTGAAGATCACGGTCGGCCTTGCTGTTCGGCCACTTCATCGAGGCGGTCTTCCAGTCGCAGATCGTCTCGTCCCCGCCGTCCGTGACAACGAGATCGAATTCTCCGATGACCGGTCTTGACAGCCCCGGCACTTCGACGCTGAACGATTCGGCGACGCTTTTGACCGTGTAATCATCTGGCCATTCGGCAAGGGCCACGTCCAGCATGTCGCATCCGCGGCCTTCCCAAAACCAGTAGTCCTCATCCTGCTTGTAGTGCAGATTCTCGCAGACTTCGGCTTCGCCTCGGAAGAAAAAGTCGAATTCTTCCTTGGCATCTTCGATTGTGTAGCTCGTTCCCTTCATGGCGCGTTCGCTGAGAACGGCATGAAAGGCGCGACCGAAGGGGATGCTCACAGAGGTGCGCTCTACCTCGGCGTGTTCGATGTACCGGAAGTAATAGCGCATCGGGCACGTCAGGTAGGTATTGAACGCGCTATATGACCAGTGCGGTTTCTCCCTGACAGTTTCAATTTCGCGTTCCATAGTCAGGCCGCCTTTCCGTTGAGCAGGTCGATGGCGCGGCTGCATTGCGTCCGGCTGAGATCTTCGAGCGCAGCCACGTTGAACCGGGCTTTCAGCTGTTCGATGGTGTAGCCGCTCTGCCGGGCGAGGTCGAGCAGGAACTTGATCTGTTTCGGGGACGCGGGGGAATCGGTCGCAGGCTTCTTGCCGTAGGCGGGCTTGTTCTGCTGCTGTGCGGGCTGGATGGGAAGCTGTTGCACATCGGTCATCTGCCCGGCGTTGGTGGATTCGCCGTGCAGCTCGGATTCCACGCTGTCACGAACGAGAGCAAACGTTTCATGGATGCGGGCGTTGAGCTGTTCGGGAGTAAGGCCGTCCGGCAATTCGACCTCTACGGACGCGTGGTAGGACTGGCTGCTGTATTCGGTGTCAGCCGGGACTTTCTTGCTGTAGGAAGCGTTGAGTTTTAACATGGTGTTTTCCTTTCAAAAAGTTTGCCCTCAGCAACGAAGAGCTGCCGAGGGCGTGATGTTGAGCTTGATGTGAAGCGGGAAATCAGAAGCCGCTGGCCACCCGGATCTTTTCGATGGTCTTCTTCGTCTGGGCGTACTCGCGTTCCTTCTGTTTCTGGGCGATAGAGACCTCGCGGCTCCTGCGGCTCAGGGTCGTCGCTTCTTCCAGCATGTCCTTGAGCTTGGCCTTGAACGCTTCGATGCTGACTGTCAGCTCGTCCATCGGGTTCAGCTTGATTTCGGTTTTGTTGTTCGGGGTGAACGTCTGCGCGGGCGCAGACACGACATGGGTAATGGTGTTGGTGTCGATCATGGGGGATTTCTCCTGATTTGAGGTTGTGGTATTGGTGATTGTGGGGATGTTGACGGTTTCTTGTTCGACGGATTCGGACGCAGGTTGAACGGCGGGCTGTTCACTTTGAGCGACGACCTGCTCGGGTTCTGCCTGCGTCCTCATGCACATCGGCATGGCGATGTATTGGCCAATGCCGCCGCTCGCAACAAACGGGCAGAGAGCGTCGATGAATTCGATTTTCGTGTGGCCTTCGTTCAGCATATGCAGGAGTATTTCCTTGCGGATGTTGATGCTGAACATGCCCCAGTTCGGATCGAACTCGGCAGGCACTCCGAACTCGTGGCCGTCTCCATCTCTCATAGAGAAGAAGCCCGCCTCGTCGCGGTAGAGCTTGATCTCGTTCGACGGACGCTTGTCGCCTACGCTCTTCAAAAAGAATTTCAAGCGGTCGGCGCGTTCCACGGTGAAGCTGACGCGGTGCTTCATAGCCTTGCCGTCCGGTATGACACGTTTCCAGTTGGGGTACGCGCCGAGAATCGCCTTGCCAGACCAGATCCATTTGCCGATCCTCACCGAGAAGAACGTGAAAAAGTCATTGCTCCACGCCTTGACCTCGCCCGCCCCTGAGGCCTTGGTCGCCATCAGTGCGAGCGGGAACGGAATCGTGAGCTCATCAAGCTTGAACGGATATGGGAAGTTGAACAGTTCCTTGCCGTTCGTGGCCGTGATGCCGTCCTTGCTGAGGCTCATCCCGCGAAGGACCTTCTTCGCCTCGTTCAGGTCGACCAGAGGGGCAGCCGCAGAAAGAATCTCGACGAAGTTCTCCGGCAGAGGCGAAGCGGCGACGTTATCACCCTGTGGCACCTCGGTAACAGGCCATTCTCCTTCAATCGGTACGACCAGCACGTCATCCAGACGAAGCGCGCCATCCGCGAAATCAAACTTGATGTTCTTATTGCGGCTGTTTCTGACGAGGGAGCGGAAGAAGTCGAAGTCGACGGCGACCTTGAAGGTGTCCTCCGTCTCGGCGTCCATCCTGAATTCGATTTCCTCGTCCGCGTTATGCGTTCGGAAGAAGAGGATGTTGTTGGTTGCCTCGATCTGCACGGCACGATACACCGGGATCGGCGATGTGCGGCAGACCAGTTTTCCCAGAGCCGCTAGAGCTCCGGCCAGTTCGGTTTTGTTGAGTGTTGTTTTCATTTTTTTATCCTTTCGGTGTTGAGGTTGGTGTTCTACGAATCAATACCCTCCAAATCCAGTAATAGACGAGGAGGAACAGGACCAGCGCCGCCCAGCGCACGGGCCAGGTCAGTACGGACAGAGAATCCGCGAAGGCTTCGGGGTTTTCCTTCGCCACTGTTTTGATGCCTTCCTCCACGCCATCGCTGACCTTGTAGGCCGCGATGACAGTTCCAGCAGCAGCACCGCCAGCAGCCACAGTTTTCCACGGTACGACGATCTCCGTTTTGTGGGGCGTAGAGATGCGGCGGTGTGGACGGTGGATGTTTGGAGTGGCCGCGAACGTGACGACGCTCAAAACGGCCAGAACGAGAGCTAAAAGCGATTTCATTTCAGCACCTCCATCCGGCATGCCTCCTGCAAGTCGCGGATGACCGCTTGAAGCAGGGCGGTCAGCTCGGCGGGCAGCTGCTTGCGAGCTTGGTAGAGGTCATAGCTGCTCCAAGCCGTCCCTCCTGCTGCGAGCACAACGGCAATAGCATCCCCGAATGGGAACGGTCCGTCAGCAGCGGCACATGCGGCTCCGCTTCCGAACGTCGCAGAGAGCCGGGCAACTATGCCGCCCAAGGTCGAGGTCAACGCTGCAATCGTCTGTTTGAGGAAGGCGGCTTCGAGGGCGAGGCCGCCGAGGGCATAGGCTTCGATCTCGGCATAGTCGGCGTTAACGGCCTTCAGGTGGTCCAGAAATCCGGCGCTGCTGAAGTCGCACCCGTAGACCTCCGCACCTTTGCGGCACGGGCTGATGATCGGCTTCTCCAAGACCGAGGCCAGATAGTCCTGCGTTTCGTGAGTTCCAGCGAGCTTGTCGTTGACCATTAGGCCGCAGAGCTTGCATGTCGCGCCGATCTCGTTCAACTTTTCCACGACGACAGGGATGTTTCGTCGCGCTTCCTCGAAATGAGGTTGAGCTTTCGCGTCCAAATCGTTGAAGTCAGCTTGTAAAACAGGAACGGCCCGAAGTGAGCACGATCCGATGACGCCCAGTGCAAGGGCGGCGAGCAGCCCGGCAAAGACAAACGCCCCGCCGAACCCGTGATGAGGGTGTTTCATGTGATTTCCTCCGAGGTTGGTGGTTGTGGACGGGAGTTTTTCCAGTCCATCGAATCATGCCATGAAAATCGGAAGAAATTTAGCAAAAATGAGCTCAAACCCAAAAAAAAACGAAAAAAAATGTATTTCGACCTTGATTTTTCCGAGAGAAAAGGCTAAGTTATAAGTGCAGAAACAAGGACATGTGTAAAGTTCTTGATACTCAGCCATCCGCAGGGAGCCTGCGGAACATGGGTAATCAAGTGGCAGTCCGGGCAGTGATGTTCGTTTCACTTTTTTTGGGCCGGGCAACGGGGTTGCTAACGGCTCAGGGCATTTGACATGGAAAATTGGACCATGTCAAAGACATCGGATCCGTTTCCTTTGTCGCCCGTGAAGCTGAAAACCCGAGTAGGCTTCATATGCGTCGGTCCCCACCAGATTGACTACAGGACGCATCTCCAAAACGTACAGTCCGAAAAGGACGTGGCCGCGATCCCCGCAACGGGATCGTGGGGCTACTCTGTCCTCATTTGGGCTTCATGGTTTGGCGGTTGTCATTAAACAACAATTCACAAAGACACCGCCAAAAACATCAAATTTGGAGATGTCTTTACGATGTATAAGACTCCACTTCCGGTTGGCCTGCCTCAAAACGAGGTGGAGGCCAGCTCAAACGTCCCACAAAACATCCTGGACCTTATCAGGATTGCGTTGGGACCGTACATGAACAGCGAGGGATGGGAGACCGTTCGCGGTGCAATTCTATCTCCCAACCAGTACAACCATGATCTTCCCCACGAGCAGGAAGATCGCCTTCTCAGCACGGAGGAGCTTGCTGGTAAGCTTCACGTCTCGCGCGTAACGATCTTTCGTTACATGAAAGCCGGAAAGATCCGCGCGTACAAGCTCGGCCGCAGAAACCTGTTCAGCTTGAACGAGGTCCTTGCGACGCTGAAGAACGAGGAGGTAGCGAATGTTTGATTCCAACATCTTCTCTCACGACGCATCGGCCTTCAAAAGGATGGTTGAGCTTGTTCCCGGCGCTCTTTCCATCCCCAAGGCCAAGTTCCAGAACTATTTGGACAAGCTTCCTCCGGCTGGAGCCGGCATGGACTGCCACCCGAAGCTTCTCGGTGCAGCTACCCTCGGTTTCAAAGCCGGGTTCGACGCTGATGAGCTTGTCGATGTCATCAAAGCGGCCCTCAAACCTGGTGGACGCGAGGTGAGCAGAAAAGAGATTCGTGACGCGGTCGAACGCGCCATGCAGGACACGATTTCCGTGGAGAGCAATCCGCCCACATGGGCAGCCATGAAAAACACGAACCGCAAGAAGCTGAGTAATGCGGAGGCTGCTCAGGTCAGGAAACATGTTCTCTCTTACAGTACCGGCCCCGTCAACCTCGACAGCGAGGATTTCAGGCGTGCTCATGGGTTCCAGCTCGAACGGCAACCGATGGCTTCGCTGTACCCGGAGGCGTTCACGATGATCCAGCTGATTCGGGAGCTCTACGGCCCCGATGATCTGCTTTACATCGGTCCCGAACGCATGGGCTCCGGGCTCGACAACATCCACACCGCCGCTGAGTGGCTGAGCTTTTTCGAGGAGGAGCAGCATGCGATCCTCAAACGCGTCGGCAACGCGGACTGGAACTCGTCAACGCCGAGCGCATTCCTCTTGAACTTGGGGATGAGGTACTCGCACATCGTACCGGACCCGCTTACCGGATGCTTCGGCAAAACAAAGGACGGAAAGGACTCTCTGCGTTGCGATGACTGCGTTCGTGGTTTCCGGTACACCATCCTCGACTTTGACGGCCGTGACACTCTCGAAAAACATGGCGAGATTCTTCACTGCCTCTGTGAGGCGATGGGCATCAGCATCTGTGCCCTGATCCAAACAGGAGGCCGTGACGGCTGCGGCCTCCACGCCTGGGTCAAGATTGACGGCGTGGAAACGCTTGATGCATGGAACGAAAAGGTGCGGGACGGCTTGTTCCCGACCTTCGAGGCCCTTGGCGCTGATCCCGCCTGTGCCAATCCCTCACGCGGTTCCCGCCTTCCCGGCGTGTATCGTTGGGGTACCTCCGCATGGCAGAGACTTGTATTCGTCAGCAAGGAGGGTGTGAAGATATGACAAACACAAATAAACTTCGCCCCGACGAGTTTGGCGACAATCAACCGGACCTCGGGTTCGATAACGTTCAGCCGGATCTTGGTTTCGACGATCCTCAGCCCTCACTCGGTTTCGACGATGTTGAAGAGGACGAGGACATTGAAGCCGGGGGGCCCCTTTACGGGGATGAGGAAGATAGTACCGATGAATGGAAGTCCGTAGATTTCCATGTTGACGGTAGCGAGACAGAAGACGAGGAATCTGACGGCGGTAATACGCCTCCTCCTCAAGGGTCTGATACTGCTTCAAGCAGTGACGCCCCAGAATCGGAGAACCCGCGGAGCGCTAACGGAGAACCTTCGACGGAGCTAATCACGCTCACTTCGGAGAACTCGGAGGACTCGGAGGAGGCTGAGACATTCTCTTCTTCAGACTTCGATGAATCCGATTGGATTTCTCCGAAATACCCGGAATCCTTGTGGAAGTCCCTGGAAGGAATGGGCCAGGCCTTTTGTGAGGAGTGGAAAAAAGACGGCAGCGTTAGAGTGACCGGCTTTAATACAGCATTTTTCGCCCGGTTGGTAGTCCTCGTGGCGAATCTTCACCAGCATCATGGCGATTGGTACGCGTATTCAGAAAGCGTCGGAACTTGGCATCGCCTTAGTAACGCCGAGTTGTTGAACATGATTCACCGCTGTGTTATGAACTACGGCAAGACTAACGGTATCACGGAAATCGTGAAACTATGCTCTGCTCGGTTCTGCTCAGATGTAGCTAGGTTCATGATTCCGTTCCCGGACTATGTAGACATCTTCGATCACGTGCCGAAGAATGTGGTCAACGTCCAAAACGGCACGATCGTCATTGCAAAAGACGGTTCCATTACCCTGCACGAGCACTCCCCGGAGTTCTTGTGCCGTAGCGTGATTAGCATTGACTACGATCCGACCGCCGACTATAGTGCGTTCGTCCACGAGGTGTTTCGTGATGTTGTCACCCCGGAAGATCAGGAGGCAATCCAGCAATACGCGGGTCAGTGCGCATTCGGCTGGAACATGAGCCAGTCGATCCTGATAATCTGCGGAGAAGCCGGTACAGGGAAATCCGTCATCGTGAAAGTGATTGAGGGAGTGCTTGGCCGTGGCGCCTACGAGGGCCTGCGCACTAACATGCTCGATCAGAGGTTCGAGCTCTCGCGTTTTGAGGGAAAGAGCCTGTTGGTCGCCTCGGATCAGTATAGCGATGCCTTGATGCAAAGAGGTGCGCACATGCTCAAGTCGCTCACGGGCGATGACGACCTTACTACCGAGCGCAAGTGTGAAAACGAGCACCCGATGATCAACGGCGAGTTCAACGTTATCATTGTCTCCAACTCAGACCTGCCTCTGTCAACCGACGGAGACACTAAAGCATGGACTCGCAGAATCCGCCCTGTTGATTACAGGGGCGGTTTGCCGAAGACTCTTATCCGGAGATTTCCCAACGTTCTGCTGCGGAAATACCCCGAGCAGATCCTGAATTGGATAGTTGAAGGAGCCGCTGCTCTCAGGAGAAACGGCGATAGCATTATTCCGCACCCTGAGATGCTTCGCAGGATTGAATCACTCATCCAGGAATCCGATGCGGCCTATGCCTTCGTCAGGAACTGTGTGATACGCACCGGCAATCGTGAGGATGTGCTGTTTTCCACCGCTCTCTATAACGCCTTTACCGGCTCCAGCTACTTTGTTGGCTCCGGCAGCAAGCAGGTTATTCAGACTAAGCTCAAGAAGGCGATGAAAGACGTCCACGGCGTTAATGAACCCAGTCATGACGTAAAAGGCTCTGACGGTAAGGCCAAATACGGCTACGTCGGATTCTGTCTGGAAAAGGACAGGCCGGAATAATATGATAGGACTACCGGGAGGGGGCTCCGGGGCCTCCGGGGCTCCGAATTGAACAGGGTTCGACCAAAAAGGGGCCTCCGAACCCCTCTCCGTGGTTCTCCGAAAAACATAACGACAAGGTAAACTTTATGAATATAAAGAATAAACTGTCCATCGACTTCGAGACCCGCAGTGCGGCCGATCTCGCCACCTGTGGTGCGGCCGCCTACGCGGAGCATCCGTCAACCGAGGTCGTCTGTCTCGCGCTGAAAAAGCACGGACAGAAACCCGCGATCTGGTTCTCTCCTGGTTTCAGATTCCCCGAATGTCCAGACTGGGCAGCACTCTCGACCATCGACGACAACGCCCTCCGGCAGATGATCGCCGAGGCGGACGTCATCGAAGCCCACAACATGGAATTCGAGTTCAACATCTGGAAAAACACGATGCCGCGTTACGGCTTCACGATCATGCTTCCCCTCGCGAAGCTACACTGTTCAGCCGCTAAAGCGGCTTCGTGCGGTTTTCCTCGCAACCTCGAAAACGCCTGTATCGCTGTCGGCGTTGCCCAGCGCAAGGACACCGAGGGCGCGGCGCTCATGAAGAAGCTCTGCGCTCCCCGTAAACCGACACAAGACGAGCAAAAGGCCGATCCTGACTGGCGCAAACACTACTTCTGGAACGGGACGCCCGAGGACTTCGCCCGCGAGGGCCTGTACTGCATGCAGGACGTCCGCGCTGAGGAAGCCCTTTCGGACGCTCTCCCGGACCTGAGTCCCGTCGAGCATCGCATCTGGCTGAAAAGTCTCATCATCAACGACCGAGGTGTGGGCATCGACAGCCGCTCCGTGGAAGCGCTGAAGGTCTGCACGGATGTCGAGCGTGAAATCCTCGTGGACGAGTTCAAGGAGATAGCAAAGATCGACTCGCCCACCAAGATCAAAGAACTGACCGAATACTTGAAAGAGAACGGCGTGGAAACCAACAGTCTCAGCGAGGATGCAGTATCAGAACTTCTCAACTCCGATCTTGATCCCAAGGTTCGTCGTGCGCTTGAAATCCGCCTGGCGTGCTCAAAATCGTCGACGGCTAAACTGACGCCTATGATCGAAGCGCGGAATAGGGACGGTCGTGTTCGCGGCTCATTCCTGTATTATGGCACAGTTACAGGCCGTTGGTCTTCTCATCGGCTTCAGCTTCATAACATGCCAAGAAGCGGGGCTGCCGAAGATGTCGATGCTTGTCTTGCTGCCTTCAACAGGGGCGACCTTGAACTCATCCGGCGTGATCATAAGGGCGTGATGGCGGCCGCTGCCTCGTGCTTGCGGGCCATGATTATCCCCGCTCCCGGAAAGGACTTTGTTTGTGCCGACTTCAGCAGTATCGAAGGTCGTGTGCTTGCATGGCTGGCGGGTGAAGAAACGGCCTTGGACGTCTACCGTGGGGGGCGTGATCCATACAAGGTGAATGCGGCCCAGATTTACGGTGTAGACTATGATGCCGTTTCCAAGGACCAGAGGAAGGTTGGGAAAGTGGCCGAACTTGAACTCGGATTCCAATGTGGCGTTGACAAATACCAGCAAAAATGCGCTGAATTCGGTGTCGAACTAACTCATGAGCAAGCTGATATGATTGTCAGGCAGTGGCGCTCGGCACGTCCTATGACTACGAGTCTGTGGTATGAGCTCGACAAGTGCGCCAAGAACGCGATTAGGAATCCCGGCGGCGTATTCACCTATAAAAGGGTGGCCTTCAGGCGTGATGGATGGCTTCTGCAAATGCGAATCCCGTCTGGGCGCACACTCTGTTACCGGTCTCCCGAAATCGTGCCCGTGGAAATCAACGGACGCCAGAGGGAGGAAATCTGGTATCTCAACAACAAGGGTAATCGGGACAAGCTATACGGCGGGAAACTAACCGAGAACCTCACGCAGGCGGTAGCCCGTGATCTGCTCGCGAACGCAATCTTCAATGTCGAGGCGCACGGTTATCCGGTCGTTCTGCATGTACACGACGAACTGGTCGCCGAAGTTCCTGAAGGATTCGGTTCCGTCGAGGAGCTGTGCGAGCTGATGTGCCGCCTCCCGCCTTGGGCTGATGGGCTTCCGCTGAAGGCTGAAGGTTGGCGCGGAAAGCGGTATCGCAAGTAGGCTGTCCGTGAATGATGGGCCGGTTGCATGGTGGCGATGTAACCGGCCCTCTTTGGATTTGCGTAACGGAGAGTCCTCTACCTCAACAGCAGCGACCGAAATGCCGTTTTTAGCCTCAGATCGTGGAAAAATCGTGGAAAACCATGAAAAACAGCATCGACAACTCTGCCCTCCCACCTCAAAAGCCTGTCATGGTGTCCGATATGGATGGTTGTTTCGGTTGTAGCTTGCCGGGAAACACTGTTTTTGCATCGTTCCATTTTTAGGATTGAGCCGGATGGGTAGATTTTCTGAGCTCAGAAGCTTTCCACGAATTTTCCACGATTTTTCCACGATTCATGTCACGAAACACAAAAAATCACCATGTTTCACAATGTATGAAAAATGGTGATTTGAGCTCAAAAATGGCGGTGGCAGCGGGGATCGAACCCACGACCTGCTCTTTAGGAGAGAGCCGCTCTATCCAACTGAGCTACGCCACCGCTTTTTTGTCTTTGCCGCAAAAACAAATGGACCTGTGACAGCCCCTTTTCAACGACCGGCTCACCGGTCCGTTTTTTATGCTGTTTTCGGGCAAGAATATACTATACTGCCTTTTTGGTAAAAATCAAGCTGTAATCCGAAAAACAGCCTGTATCATTAAGCCCAAAACGAAAACCGTTTCTCGTCGGCTCAATGGATCAACTTGACCGGCCACCGGATCAAATTCTGCTGAAAAGCCATTATCCGTTCACAGAGATACCCTTTAGGGTATGCTTTCCTTGTGGGTTCGGTTTTTGGAAAAAAGTTGATGTCCGGCACAATATCAGGCGCGGCGGCAGCGTTATTTGATCAGAAGCGCGCAACAGAAACAACAAACACAATCAACACACGATCAGGAGCCTACCATGAAATCCATTTCCAATCTTTTTATTAATAAACTCTCCTCCGTCATCATCATCGCCGCGGTCATCGGTCTAGTCTCGATCAACGCTTCCGCGCACACCAATGACTACATGGGCTTCGGCGGATTCCAGCCCTTCGGCGGATTCGGCTACGGATACGGGTTCGGCGGCTACGGTATGGACTTCGGTTACAGCTTTGCCGGCTTCGGCGGATTCGGTCCCGGCATGGATTTCGGCGGATACTTCAGCGGGCATCATTCCGACGTTCATTTCGCGGGCGATTTCGGCGGATTCGGACACGGATTCACAGCTCAGAACGTGGTCCACGCCTCGAACCGCAAGATCGTCCCTCTGCCGCCCACCGCGTCGGCCGTGAACACCTCCATCTCTTACGACGAAAACGGCGAGCTCCACGTCCGCCCGTTCGACGATGAGGACCTCTTCGTGGAGGATTGAGGCAAATTCAAGGTTCCTCTGAAACAGCAATTGTTCCACGGGGCGTCTCCCAGGGGGTGGGAGGCGTCCCGTTTTTTTAGGGGCATCTCTAAAAATTCGATCGGATGGTTTTTTAGAGATACCCTCTGCGAGTTTTTTGCGAGAAAAAACCGGCAGCCGTTTCCGACTGCCGGCTTGAGCATATTTTGAGGAGGAATCGCGACCGTTCTTATTTGACGGGCTCCGTAATGCCTTCCTTGGTCTGCGTCAGCGGCTTGACCGTGCCGTCTTCGTTGAAGAAGAGCTCATCGACGCAGACGGAACGGCGCAGCCCCTGTCCCTTCTGTCCGTCGCGGTCGAGCGTGCCGTTGTGGTAGAAGAGGAACGTGCGGCCCTTGAAGTCGATCACGCCGGGATGGATGGTGAAGCTGTTCTTCGCCGCGCCGGTGACCTGTCCGCGGAACGTCCACGGGCCCTTGAGGTCCTTGGCGGTGGAGTAGTTGATGACCTCGCCGCCGCGTCCCATGCCGGGGTAGAAGTTGTAGTAAAGGCCGTTGCGCTTGTAGAGCCAGGGGCCTTCGGTGTAGTTCTGCATCCCGGTGTCGGTGATCTCGCCGTCAAGCTCGACCATGTTGTCTTTCAGTTTCGCGACGTAGTTGTTGGTGTGCCCCCAGGAGAGCCACGCGGTGCCGTCGTCGTCGATCAGCACAGTCGGGTCGATGTCGTTCCATCCGGCGCGGCCGCTGGTCATGTTGTCGAGCACGACCGGCTTTTCAACGGGCACGAACGGGCCGACGGGGGTGTCCGCGACAGCGACGCCGATGGAGTTGCCGCCGTTCTTATCGTCGCGGTACGTGCAGTACCAGTAGAACTTGCCGTTCTTCTCGGCGACCTGCGAGGCCCACGCCGTGCCCTTGATGCCGCTCGGGAACTGTTCCGGCCTCAGCAGGACGCCGTGGCTGCGCCAGTGGACGAGGTCGTCCGAGGAATAGCAGCGCCAGTCGGCGATGTTGTAGTTGCCGGGGAGACCGTTCCGCTCGCCGTCGCGGTAGACGTCTTCGCCCGTGTAAACGTACACGCGGTTTCCGACGACCAGCGGCGCGGGATCGGCAGTCCAGGCGTCCGTGAAGATCGGGTTGCCGGCGGGTTCCAGATCGGTGCCGTCGTAGACTTTGTCAGAGGACGACTGGCAGGCGGTGATGAGCAGGCCCGACGCGAGGATCGAACCGGCGAGGAGGAGTTTGGATTTCATGGTTGCTCCTTTGGTGAACTATGAGGTGAAAGGGTGTGAGTTTTGATACTTTAAAACGTAAACCTGCATAATATACCCATCCGCCTCGAAAAAGTCAAACGGAATCGGGAAAAAAGAGAACCGGAGCAGAAAAGAGACCTTTTCCGTATTTCCGCCACATCAAAAAACAGTTTTTTGTACTAATTATAAAAAATACCGATTTTTCAAGTCTCAGTGCTTGTATTTCAAGTTTCGGGATGTTATAGTATTGACAAAACGACGATACCCATATCCCGCACCCCGAAACGGAGAGGAGCAAACCATGTACGACACTTACTATGTACCCAATGAATCCGGCAATGTACTCAGCGGAGCGATCCTTGGTTATGACGATACCATGTTCGTCAGCAGCGGCGGCACGGCACTGGAAACCACCGTCAACAGCAGCGGAACCATTTACATCGACGGAGGCGGAATCGCGCAGGATACGGTCGTGAACAGTTCGGGCTACATCGGCCTTTCTTCCGGCGGCATGGCGAGCGACACTACCGTGAACGACGGCGGTTTCATCGACATTTATTCCTATGGAAAGGCGAACGGGGTCACCGTATCGTCCGGCGGCTCGTTCGGAGTCTATTTTACCGCTTCCGCGACCGGGGTCGAAATGGAAGAAGGAGCCGCGCTGCGGATCTACATGGACTATTATACGATACTCTCCGGGACCAGCGGCGGCAGGGAACTGTCCATTTCAAACGGAATCGCGGACGGGCTGATGATCGAAAGCGGGGGTTTCCTTTACGCATCCGGCTATACCACGGTGTCCAATACGACCGTGAAGCGGGGTGGTCATCTGGCTGTTTACGATAACGCGGTCGGCATCATCGAAGACGGCGGATATGTCTATATAGGTTCAAATGCCGACACCGTGACGTTCGCCGCGCATGAGTTCAAGGATGTCGCAGTGAACGGCAGTGCCGTCACGGTCCACTCCGGGACCACCGCGACCAATACGGAGATCGGAAGCGGCGGTACGATGTTTGTCTACAAAGGCGGCCTGGCCAATTCGGCGGCCGTGACCGGCGGAATCATCAGCGGTTCTTATTTCTACAGCGGTCTTCTGCAGCTGTATTCCGGTGCCTCGGCGAACGGCATTACCGCGGGTTCCGGCGGACTTGTCCGCATCGAAAAAGGCGCGACGGTGACAAATCTGACCGAAAACGGTGGCGGATTCGAGTTCGCGGAAGGATTCGATATGAGCGGCGTCAACTTCCTGTCCAATTCGATCAGCGGTCAGACGCTTTCCGGCCTGGTCACAGTCCACTCCGGGACCATGGCGACCGACATTGTCATCTCCAACGGGGCATTCCATCTCTACGAAGGCGGCTCGGCGTACAACGTGACCCTGGGCCGTTCCGGTTATTACGACTGTCCCGGCTTCATCCACAGCAACGCCGTGGCGAGCGGACTGAGCGGGTACCGCTTTACGATCGAAAGCGGCGCGGTCGTCTACGACCTGGCCGGCGGCGCCACAATCGCCGGTACTGTGAGCCGGGCAACGGTGAACAATTACGGAAGCGCCACGATCCAAAGCGGCGGCAAATTGATTTCCGCCACGGTCAATGTCGACGGAATGGGTGTCGGGGTGTTCGTTCAGGGCGGCGGCATACTGGAGGATTCGATCTTCATCAACGGCTATGGAGAGGTTTCTTCCGGCGGAACCGTGACGAACCTGACCGTAAACAACGGTTATCTTTATGTTTACTCAGGAGCAACCGTCGAAGGCCTCAACTTCAGCGCCGGCACTCTTTCCGTCACCGGAGGTTCCGTGACCGGTCTTGTCCTTGCCGGAGAACAGACGTATTTGTGGCTTCGGGTCGATCCCACGACCAGCGCTTTCGTCTCCGGCACGATGGGTGAAAGCACGCCAATCCTGCTGAAGGACGGCAAGTTCGAGCATTTTAAAACGAGCAGGATCGGCCTCAGCATCGCGAACGGCGGCGTGGTGAACGACATCACGTTCGAAGATGGTGATATCGTTGTTTCCTCCGGAGGTACGGCGACCCTTTTCGATGTTTCCAGCAGGGGCGCGGTCGGCGTTTCCGCTGGCGGCACGCTGACAAGCGCGACGTTCCGCGGCGTCGCCGATTCCTACGGCCACTATTATTCCTCCGCCGGGGCCTTCCTCGGCATTTACGGCGGCGAGGTGAACAGTATCACGCTCGAAGGCGGGCGGGTTTCCATGACTTCCGGAACGATTCAGGACGTCGATGTGAACGGCGGATATATGTATCTGTACGGCGGAACCGCCAAAAACGCCGTCGTGAACAGCGGCGGGAGCGTCATCGCCGGATACACCTTTGCGCTCGAAAACGCCAAGGTCACGGGCTACAGTTATGTGAGCATGGGCGACGGCGCGACGGCGACGGGGACCATCCTCAGCGACACGCAGGTGATTCACAGCAGCGGAACCAGTGAATGGACCGAGGACAGAGGCGGCTACCTTTACGTTTATAACGGCGGCGTCGCCGTCGATACCACGGTCGGCAACGCATGCAGACTCGCGGCAGCATACGGCGGATCCGCTTCGAAGACGGTGGTGAACAGCGGCGGAAGCCTGTATCTCTACGAAAAGGGAAAGAGCTGGGAAGGATGGTCAGGCTGCGGCATGGCGGACGACGTGACCGTGCAGAGCGGCGGGTGGATTCATGTCGGAAAAGGCGCATCCGCCACGGATCTCAAACTCGAAAAAGGCGCAAACATAGGGATCGACGTGGATTCGGAAACGCTTGCCCGGGGAACCTGCGCGGGCAGCGGCGCGTTCGAGATCAAGGACGGAGCCGTGACCGCCGACTTCCCAGTGCTGGAAAACGGCTTCCAGCTCAGTCTCTATGATGGCGGTGTGCTGACTCTGGATCAGAACGCCGCGATCTCCGACGGCGGCGAACTCTACGTCAACGGCGGCACGGTCCAGGGCGCGGACGTGATCACGGTCAATCAGGGCGGACACATGTATTACGATTACGGCATCGTGGATGGAAAGATCAAGGAGAACGGCGGCTATTTCTACTACTATGAATCCTCCAGCTCCGGAGGGATCGAATTCGAGCAGAACACCTTCACAGGCGTGACGCTGACGTTCGGACAGAGCGCCACGGTCCACTCCGGCACGGTCGCGGACAGCACGACGATCCTGGTCGAAAGAGGCAGCAACTACGTGTCCGGCTACGGCGCGCTCCTGGATGTGTACAGAGGAGGCATCGCAACAAACACCACGGTGGCTGGCGGCGGCCTGCACATCATCAGCGGCGGCACTGCGCTCAATACGCTGGTCCATTCCGACGGCCACATGGAGCTTGACTACCGCGGCGGCGCTTCGGCGATCAACACCACGGTGGCGGACGGCGGCGTCTTCATGGTAAGCGGCGGATATTTCGACACTCCCTTCGTCTCGCAAACATACGTCTCCTCGGGCGGCTCGCTCTATCTCAGGCCTTACAGCGGATCGGCTTCCATGACAGATACAGTCGTTTCCGAGGGCGGCGTATTCTATCTGTCGCCCGAATACAGCGGATATGCCGTTGCGGTCGACACGGTCATTGAGTCCGGCGGCACGATGCTCTTCACTTCGGGCGGCAGTTACAGCAATCTGCTTCTTTCCGGCACTGTCATCAAACAGGGCGCTTCGGTCGGTTATTATGTATCTTCCTCCGGCGATCCTTCGAGTTTCTATTCTTACTCCTATGTCCGGGTTTTCGACACGATTCTGGATTCCGGCGCGAGCGTCGCGTTTATGTCCAGCGAATCGCTCTCCAACACGATTGTCAGGGAAAACGCCGTCCTCGAAATCGGCAGCGACGTTTATGCATCCGGCATCAACGCGACCGGAGCTGGCGCGACCGTCCGGGTCCTTTCCGGCGGCGAAGTCGAGGCGGCCGAGATCGGCAGCGGCGCCTCCATGACGCTCGCGCCGGGCGCTGAGGCAATGGGCGTGGTCATCGACGGCGGCACGATGCGGGTCACCGGTTCCGGTTTACAAGACGATTTCTTTTTCGATACGGGAGTCTATGTTACGATCATCCAGAACGGGACGGTCACCGTGGAATCGGGGGCATATCTTGATATTGTCTCGGCGGGCGCCGGCGGAAGGGTCGAAGTCGGCAGCGACGCAATCGTCCTTGAAAGGGTCCTGCTCACCGACGGCGGGGAAATGCACGTCGAGGAAGGCGGCCAGATATTCTTCCTGTTGAACTATATGACAGCTCCAAGCACACAGCTTCTGGCAAACGATCTTTCCAGGATCACGGGCGCTCCGGACTACCGGTTGGTCGTCAAGTCGAACCAGACGCGCGGAACGTACGTCTTCGCCTCCGGCGCGGCGGATTTCGATGGTACGATCACGGTCGTGGACGGGAACGTGCAGGAACTCGGCAAGCTCAAACTCAATGAGACGGTCAAGATCGGCGACAACAACTACACGCTGCATCTGGCGGGAGACGACCTGTGTCTGACCGTCGCGAAACCCGAGGGTCTCGATGTCTCGCGCGGGGACATCGACAGCAACAACATCTCCGACGTGATGTTCCAGTACACCGGCGGCGTAGGCCAGATCGGATTCTGGATGAACGGCTCGAACCAATGGAGAAGCACGATGTCGCTGCACCCGGTCGACGCATGGAAAGTACTCGGAGCCTACGACATGAACGCCAACGGCAACGCGGATACCGTGCTCGTCGGCGACGTGGAAGTCGCCGGCATCAAAGGGTTCTTCGTCGGCTACTATGTTGATGCGGTCGACACGGATGACAACTGGGTGAACATCAACTTCCTGAACAACCCCGGCGGCGTCAAGTGGGACAATAAGATCGGCAATCTGACAGGAAACGCAGGAAAGAATTCCATCGTGTGGCACTCCGCCGAACAGCGAGCGCTCGGCGTCTGGACCGACGGAACCGACAACTGGGTCGGCCTCGGCATCTACGACGAAAACTGGACGCTCATCGGCTGCGGCGACTTCGACGGCGACGGAAAAGACAGCGTCGTGATGTCCTTCTCCGGCGGAAGCGCTTATTATTCCGTCGATCTTGACAGCTCGACGAAATCCATGGGCAGTCTGGACTGGTCCGGCTGGGAAATCCGCGCCATCGGCGATTTCGCGGGCGACAGGGTCGACGACATTGTCCTTTTCCACAAGGAAGCCGGCCTCGTGGCCCTGGCCGCGGACGGCAACCTCGACTCGTTCACGCTGCTCGGCATGCTCGATGCGGAGGACTGGTTCATCGTCGGCGCGGGCGACTACAACGGCGATCAGCAGGACGACCTGCTGGTCCGCCAGCTTTCGACCGGCATGCTCGGCTACTACCGCGAAGGCGACATGTCGCAGTGGGTCAACCTCGGCGGCGGCGTCGACATGAACTGGACCGTCATCGCCTGACCGCAAGCGGTCCCGTAGTGGTGCGCGGCTCCGCTCGCGCACACGGAAAAACTATGCCCTCGTAACAAGCAGTTGCGGGGGCTTTTTTTTCGATTCAGGCGTCTTTTTTCTTCATTTTTCACGCTTGGGAAGGTTGACTTTTTTTGTTTCGAGACTACATTATTCAAAAATGAAAAAACAAAACACAGAAAGGATGATCCACATGCTGAAAAACATCACCGTCTCCATCCTCGCCGCCTCGACGGCCGCCGCGCTCCTCGCGGCATGCTCCTCCGCCGAAGCCGCCCCCGAAAAGCAGCCCGCTGGCGTGATCCGCATCGACACCGCGCACCCCGGCGCGAAGATCAGCCCCCTGCTCTACGGCATCTTCTTTGAAGAGATCAACCGCGCGGGCGAAGGCGGCATCTACGCCGAAATGATCCAGAACCGTTCGTTCGAGGACAATACATCCTTCCCGGTCGCCTGGTTCTCCGATAAAGCCGAAATCTCCCTCGACCGCACCTCCGCGATCCACGCGAACAACCCGACCGCGCTGAAAGTCGTCGCACAGGCGGGAGGACGCGTGATGAACCGCGGATTCGTGGGCGGACCGCAGGGCGGCAGACCGCGCGGCGCGGACCGCAGATGGCAGGAGAACGCGGCCGGACAGCCCGCCCAGCTCTACATCGAGGCGAGCGCGGAATATGACCTCACGCTTTACGCCCGTTCGGAGAAAGGCGGCGAACGCCTCGACGTCTCGCTCGTCGGCAGCGACGGCAAGGTCCTCGCACACTCCAGCATCACCCCCACGAAAGAATGGAAAAAATACACGCTGCTCCTGACCGGACAGCGCACCGACAAAAACGCCCAGCTCGTGATCTCCAGCGGCAAGGCCGCCACCTACTGGCTCGACATGGTCTCCCTCTTCCCGCGCCGCACATGGAAAAACCGTAAGAACGGCCTCCGGCCCGACCTCATGAAGATGGTCGCCGCCATGAAGCCCGCGTTCGTACGCTTCCCCGGCGGCTGCTTCGTGGAAGGACGCGGCATCGAAAACCGCGCGATCTGGAAGAACTCCGTCGGCCCGGTCGAACAGCGCGTCGGTCAGTGGTGCATCTGGCAGTACGAAGCCAGCAACGGCCTCGGCTACCACGAATACCTCCAGATGTGCGAAGACCTCGGGGCGGAACCGCTCTTCGTCATCAACTGCGGCATGGGCCACGAAACGCGCAACGGCCGGGACACCATGTACAACGTCCCGATGAACGAGATGCAGCCCTTCGTGCAGGACGCCCTCGACGCCATCGAATACGCCAACGGCCCCGTCACCTCGAAGTGGGGCGCCGAACGCGCCAAAAACGGACATCCCGCGCCGTTCAACATGAAGTACATCGAGATCGGCAACGAGAACGGCGGCGCCGCCTACGCCGAACGCTACGCCCTCATGGCGAAGGCGATCCTCGAGAAATATCCGAAGATGCGCCTCGTGGCGAACGAAGCCACCGCCGGATACAAGAACGACATCCTCGATCCGCACCTCTACTCCGATTCCAACACGTTCCGCCGCGACGCCGCGCGTTTCGACAACCAGGACCGCAAGGGCCCCGAGATCTACTTCGGCGAATACGCCGTGACCAGCGGCGCGGGCAAAGGCAACCTCAACGCCGCCCTCGGCGAGGCCGCGTTCATGACCGGCCTCGAACGCAACGGCGACATCGTCATCATGAGCTCCTACGCGCCGCTCTTCCGCCGCGCCGGATGGGAGACCTGGAACCCCGACGCCATCGTCTTCGACCAGAGCCGCGTCTTCGGCACGCCCTCCTACTGGACGCAGGTCATGTTCGCGAACAACCGCGCCGACCGCAATTACGACCTGACGCTCACCGTCGCTGAGGAACACCAGAACACCTTCAAGGGCTTCGTCGGCCTCGGCTCCTGGGAAACGAAGGTCGCCTACAAGGATCTGAAGATCACGCAGGGCGACAAGGTCCTCGCCGCCCCCGAATTCAAGACCGGGCTCGACGGCGTCATGCCCATTCGCGGCCAGTGGCTCGCCCAGAACGGCGAACTCACGCAGTCCACGCTTGACACCGACACGCTCGCCATCATCGGCGAACCCGAATGGGAAGACTACACGATCTCCGTCAAGGCGAAGAAGCTCGAAGGCAACGAAGGGTTCCTCATCGGCTTCGCCATGCCGAACGCCGAGACCAAGAGCTGGCTCAACCTCGGCGGCTGGGGCAACACCGATCACGGCATCGAGCATCCCGACACCCCGACGCGCCGCACCCGCGGCGTCATCGAAACGGGGAAATGGTATGACATCCGCATCGACGTGAACAAATCCAATGTGGTGTGCAGCATCGACGGCAAGGTCGTCTTCAACCAGAAGATCCAGCAGAACACCGCGTTTGCCGCCGTCGCCGGACTCGACCAGAAGACCGGCGAGACCATCCTGAAATTCGTCAACTCCAACCGCGAGCCGATCACGCTCACGATCGACACCGGCGCAACGAAGTCCGCTGCCGTCAAGGGCACGGCGGTCACGCTCGCAGGCGAAGATCAGGCGATGGAAAACACCTTCGAGGATCCGCTCCGCGTCAGCCCGAAAAAGAAAGAATTCCGCGCGAAATCCGACGATTTCCGCTATACCTTCCCCGCGAACTCCGTCACCATCCTCCGCTGGAAATAAGGGAAAGCCCTCCACTGCAGTAGTGCCCGGCTACGCTCGGGCACGGAGGACAAGTCCTACACTGATACAGCGCCGGGCTGATGCTCCGGCGCTTTTTTATCTCGTGCGCGAGCGAAAGCCGCGCACTATTTCAGCACCGCTTGCGGTGACCGCTTGCAGTGGACAAAAAAAGGCGGGACGCCCGTCCACCCCCTGGACCGACGCCCCACACAATCAAGTTCTTTTCAGAAGGAATCTGTCTGCTCAATCTTCCACGAAGAGATCTTCGTCGTCGAACGGACGGATGTTGCTCGCACCGGTATCATACTGGGCATTCGCGCCGGCGCCCGGACGGGCCGACGCGGCCGGAGTCGTACCGGCTGCACCCGTGGCACCGCGACGCTGTCTCGCGCCCTGTCCGCCGAAGCCGCCCGCGGCACCGCCGCCGAAGCCGCCCTGACGGGTCGCGCCGCCCATACCGGCACCGCCGGCAGCACCGCCGAAGCCACCGCCGAAGCCGCCCTGCGGACCGACACCAGCGCCAAATCCGGCACCGAAGCCACCCTGCGGAACCGCACCAGCGCCAAATCCGGCACCGAAGCCGGGACCACCGGCAGAGGGACCACCGGCAGCAGGACCGCCGGCAGCGCCGCCTTCACGGTTCAGACGGCCGCCTTCGCGTCTCACGCGGGGCTGTCCGTCCGGAGTCGTGGCGTTCGGGCCGCCGAAGCCGCCCTGCGGACCGACACCAGCACCAAATCCGGCACCAAAGCCACCCTGCGGAACCGCACCAGCGCCAAATCCGGCACCTGCGCCGGGACCACCGGCAGAGGGACCACCGGCAGCAGGACCGCCGACAGCGCCGCCTTCACGACGGGGCTGACGTGCGCCTTCGCGTCTCACGCGGGGTTGTCCGTCCGGAGTCGTGGCGTTCGGGCCGCCGAAGCCGCCCATACCGGCGCCCGGGCCCATGCCCATACCGCCGCCAAAGCCACCCTGCGGACCGGCACCGAAGCCGCCGCCGAAGCCGCCTTCAGGAGCAGGACCGAAGCCGCCACCGAAGCCACCCTGCGGGCCGGCACCGAAGCCGCCCATACCGGCGCCCGGGCCCATGCCCATACCGCCGCCGAAGCCGCCCATACCGGCGCCCGGGCCCATGCCCATACCGCCGCCAAAGCCGCCCATGCCTGCGCCGGGCCCCATGCCCATGCCGCCGCCGAAGCCGCCCATGCCTGCGCCGGGCCCCATGCCCATGCCGCCGCCGAAGCCGCCGCCCATGCCGGGGCCCATCATGCCGGGACCGCCGAAACCGGGGCCGGGGCCGGGGATCGGAGTCGCGGCCGTCGTTTCAGCCGGGACAGCCGTTTCGTTCGTGTCTGCAACCTGTTCAGCTTTCGCGCTGGAACAGGCGGTGAGAGTCGCCATTCCGGCAACCGTGGCGAGAATCATGATCGCATTGAGGTTTTTCATAGTCGTTCTCCTTATTGTTAAAGTTTGCGTTGTTTATTTGGATAGGGGTGTTTCAACCGTTTGCCGCTTTCGACCGCATGGCCGTCATGCGATCTTCGGGAATCCTGCGGACTTCCAGCGCCCGCCCGCTTCGTAACTCTTTCCCGCAGCGTTTCTTGGCGTTTTCCGCAGCGCTTACATCTCAATTAACGCATCCCGTTTGCGTTTTATTGCCGGATATCCGCTTTTTTTGTGAAAATTTCATGACAGCGCCCTGAAATATCCTTGTTCTGCATTGTTTATCAAATTGTTATAAAGTGACAGCATTTTACCGTATATTCGGTTTTCACGATTATTTTTTCACCTTTTCCGAGGCTCTGCCGCGCGACGCTGCGTTTTATTTTGCAAAAAGTCCCGGTTTCCATTTGTATTTTCTCCCGCGCGTGCTACTTTATATCGTGCTTTAACTACAAATGCCGCACAGCGGCTCAACGCAATGGGCGCATCCGCCCAAAGAAAGGCAAGACACTATGGAAGAGGCAATCAGAGAAAAACTTGAAGAACTCCGGGGAATGCTCCAAGCCGACGGCGGCGATCTTGAGGTCGTCTCCATCACCGGCAAAACCGTCCTCCTCCGTCTCCGCGGCGCTTGCGGCGCCTGCCCCCACGCGCAGATGACGCTCAAGGACGGTATCGAACGCATCCTCCGGGAATCCGTCGATCCCGAGATCGTGGTCGAACGCGCCTGATTTCGCGCTCGTCACGCTCATCTCTTCTTCAAACGAACCTTTCGCGCCGTGCAGGACCTGTACGGCGCTGAGTTTGTTTTACGTTTTGGCAGGCCAGTTTTTAATAAGGTCATAACACACCATGACAAATCTCATCATCCGTCCCGAAGAGCCCGCCGACCATCCCGCCATGGAAAACCTGATCCGCGACGCGTTCTGGGACGTCTACCGCCCCGGCGCGAGCGAACACCTCCTGATCCACAAGCTCCGTCAGGATCCGTCGTTTCTGCCGGAATTCAGCTTCATCGCCGTGCTGGACGAACAGCCCGCCGGCGGCATCTGGTACGCCATGTGCGCCATAGAGAAGCCGGACGGCACGCGCATCCCGATCCCGACGCTCGGCCCGGTCGGCGTCGCGCCCGCGCTTCAGAAATGCGGCATCGGCTCCGCCCTGATCCGGCACACGATCCCGCTCGTGAAGGCCGCCGGGCACCCCGGCATCGTGATCTTCGGCGATCCCGCCTACTACGGACGGTTCGGGTTCACGCCCGGCCAGGATGCGGGCATCGCGGCCTGCGACGGCAGTTTCTACGACGTGCTGCAGCTGCTCCGGTTCGATCCGGACGCCGACCTCGCCGGACGCTATATGGAAAGCGATCCTTACCAGATCGACCCGGTCGAAGTCGAACAGTTCGAGATCTGGTTCCCGCCGCGCGAAAAACACGTCCTCCCGACGCAGCTCCACTGACCACTGCAAAAAAAGGAACAGCCATGTTTCGCGCAAGTAGACACGAGCCGGAATCCACCCAATCGAAGGACAACGCGCCGCGTGGACCTCTCGTCATCAAACTGAGGCTGTTCCTTCTATTTTCCCTGCTAATACTGACTGTCTCCGGGTGCCGGTCATCCGAAGTCTTTTCCTACGGGGAGATCGTCTACAGGATCGATTACTCCCGCCCCGATGAAACCAGAATAACGGAAGAGAATCTCGCTCGGACGCTTCAGGTCGCGAAACCTCTGGCACCGATGTTCTATGAACCTGTATTTTTAGATTGGGGAATCCCAATCGAAAGAGGCGAGCCCTATGAAGATTATGTGAAGAGAGTCGCCAGAGAAGAAGCTGCGGATCCGTCCCTGGAATTCGTTCTCCGGGGAAAACGAGCAGACAGGGAAATCCGGCTGGAAAAAGAATTTAAAGAGGAAGGCCAATTTATTGCCCGGGACGGGTTTGACGCAGATTATTCGGATTGCTGTTCCCTTCCTCGTGTCGACCTCAGCATTTATCCGGATGACGGCTGCATGTTCGTATCCTACAAATGGTTCGAATACAAGGGGCTCATGCGCCCGGATGAAGGAGAGATAAAAAAATGCAATGAAGAAATCGTCCGCAAGCTTGAAGATGGAGGTTTTTCCGCAGACAGAGTATTCTGTTTGAGTCGGGATGAATCATCCATCACTACTCCGCCTGACGGATGGATCAATTACGGAACGTGGACCAATAACGAGGTGCGCGATATTTGTATTTCATTTGAGGATGCCGGGCACAATGTTCCCTCGGAAATGCAGTTGAAGTCTTTGCTGGACCGGGAGTTTTTCTTCACGACGGTTCTGAATACGGATCTGAAACGCTGGAAATACCGCATCTTCTGGATGCTGGACCGGTTCCATAACGTGCTTTTCATCTATCACATTCAGGACAAAAAGCTTCGCGTAATCAACCAGTACAAGGATAACACGGAAAACTTACAGATCGTTGAAAGGCTCCTGAAGGAAAATGGCTATACGATAAAAGAGGTCACGGAAACGACATACAACCCGAATGTTGACGATCTTGGATGGTTCCCCAATCGTCGGGGCATCGGGGATCCCTATCACCGTTATTCGGTCTTTGCCGTCCTGGCATATTTCTTCAATAACGTCTATCCTGATCCCTATTACGAAATACGTCTGATCGATAACGAGCCCCGCCATTAACGGTTCAAGTTTTTCTTCGGCTCACGCTCAATCCTTCGTACTAAAACAGGATTCCTTGTGAGCGCCCGAAACAAGACGCGTTGCGTCACGCTTCGCTGGGGGCGACTTCGCCGCCTCGGTAGCCTCGCTTACGCTCGACAGTCTTTTTTATTACCGCGAGCCGCGAACGGCTGAGGTTATGAATGGGGCGAATAGGGCTGATTTACCTCACCGCGAGACGCGAGAAACAATGAGTCTTTTGATTTCTCCTCATAGGTCGTATGGGACCGATAAGACCTATTATTGCGATTCTCGCCCCCTGCCCCTGCCCTCAAGAGACAAAAAAGCCCGGCACATGAATAATCACGTACCGGGCGATGGTTCCCTGTTTTCGGGAATCGGCCTTCCGACCTTACTTTCTTCTGTCGATGTGGATGGTGTAGTCCATTTTGAAGGTCGAATTGCGGTTGCCGCGCGTGATGTATTTCTCCAGCGGGCCGGGGCCGCAGCTGTTGCCGCCGAGCGGAGCCTGGAAGAGATCGAGCTCCAGGACGGTCCTTTCGGACGGGGGCAGACGGTCCGGCGTACGGGCGTCGCGGATTTCCTTCTGCGTCCACGGGGCGGCGGTGAACTCCATGCCCTTTTCATTGTTTTCGCTGCGGACGGTGACGGTGGTCTTGCCGTCGTCGGAGGTGAGGCTGACCCAGCTCGTGCCGGTGCGGTTGCCGTAGTGCTGCGCCTTGGAGTACTTCACGAACATGTCCTTCACTGTGGTGTGGAAGGTGTCGTAGTACGTGCCGGTGCGGCGGTCGATGTAGTTCTCCTGCGGACCGCGGCCGAGGTAGTCGACCTTGGCGTAGTCGGAGGTCAGCTCCATCGTGAAGCCGAGGCACGGGATGGCACTGTTACGTTCCTCGAAATCCGGACGGATCGTGTTGGAGGAACGGATGGTGCCGTCGGCGAAGATGGAGTACTTCGTATTCACAAGGTAATTGAATCCCTTGCGCACGTAGAGTTCGACCTCCACGTCGACCTGCTTGGGGGAGACCTGGACCGCCTTCAGGCTGCGGCATTCGTCGTCGAGCTCCGCGTTCATGGCGCGGTCGATATTGCCGCCGATCCAGCCGTCGTTGTCGACGCGGGCGCGGGTGAAGTTCAGTTCCGGGCCCTTGCGGATGACCATTTCGCCGTCGCAGGTGATGAATTCGATCTTGCCGTCGACGAACCGCACGACGAAATAGTCGTTGTGGACGGTGATATTGTTGTTGCTGTGGTCGATGAACGCCAGATCGGGACTCTTCGAGGTGTCGACCTTGAGCGGAGTCGCGTCAACGCCGGCGGTGAACGCCTCATAGGCGACCGCGTACTTGCGGGCTTCTTCGACCTTGTTGCTCTTCAGCAGAGCAACCGGATCGGCTTCCTCGACGAGCTTGTACTGGACGAGGCTGTCGGCCTTCGACGGGAAGACGAGAATGAACATGTCCTTCTTCATGCCGGAGGGCACGTTGAACGTGAAGGTGGCCTTTTCGCCGGGGGCGAGGTTCGGGACCTTCTCGGTGAGGACGGTGCGTCCGGCCTTCTCGTCCTGGCCGCCGGTGAAGACGGCTGCGACGGTGTAGCCGGCGATTGTCTTGTGGAAATACTTGCTGGTGAGTTCGAGCGTGAACTTGTTCGCATCGTCGGGCGTGAGGTCCTTGAAGCGGAGGTACTGGTATACCTTCTTCACTTCGAGCAGTTTCGGGGTGACCCAGCGTTCGGACGCGATCACACCGTTGTCGCAGAAGTTGCCGTCGTTCGGGTTGTCGCCGAACATGCCGCCGAACGCGAGCGCTTCGCCGGTGAACGGCGCAGCCTTATAACGGTTGCCTTCCACGCGGGTGGCGCGGATGTTCTGGTCGACCCAGTCCCAGATGCAGCCGCCGATGAGGCGCGGATGCCGTTCGAAGGTATCCATGTATTCCTGGAAGTTGCCGAGCGCGTTGCCCATGCTGTGGGCATATTCGCAGACGAAGTACGGCCACTTGTCACGGGGGTTCGCGCCGATGCCGTTCAGACCGTCCACAGACGGATACATGGTGCTGCCCATGTCGGTCACGCCGTTGGTGTGGTCCATGTCGCAGGAGTGGATGAGGCGCGTCTTGTCGAGCGCCTGGATCGCGCGGGAAGCGGCGGCGAGGTTGTTGCCGCGTCCGTTTTCGTTGCCGAGGCTCCAGAAGATGACGGCGGGGCAGTTTTTGAGGCGGTTGTAGTTATTGAGGTTGCGTTCGACGTAGGGCTGTTCCCATTCCGGATTACGGGTCAGGTCCTGCTTGCCGTGGCACTCGATGTTGGCTTCGGCGACCAGGTACATGCCGTACTTTTCGCAAAGTTCGTACCAGTACGGGGCGTCGGGATAGTGCGAGGTGCGGACGGTGTTGATGTTATGGGATTTCATCAGCTGGATGTCTTTTTCCATGACCTCGCGCGTGATGGCGCGGCCGTAGTCCGGGTGCGTCTCGTGGCGGTTGACGCCCTTCAGGATGACTTCCTTGCCGTTGATGAGCAGCTGATTCTGCGGGCCGACTTCGACCGTGCGGAAACCGAGGTTGACCTGCACGGTTTCGGCGTTCTCGGCGGTATTCGCGGCGTCGGCGATCGTCATTCTGAGCTGATACAGGTTCGGCGTCTCGGCCGTCCACTTGTCGACGTTCGGCACGGTCACGCTGACCGGGACCGCGACGTCTTCCTTGCCCGGCGCGATCTGCACGTTCGCGCTGCCGGAGAGGATTTCGCGGCCTTCGCGAAGAAGCGTGTACTTCACGGTACGGCTGGCGGCCTTGTCGCTGTAGTTGCGGACGAGGATCTTGCCGTCGAGCGTGCCGGTCGTGTAGTTGTCTTTCAGGAGCGAACGGAAATCAAAGTCGCGGATGGCGACGTCCGGCGTACGGAACATCACCACGTCGCGGAAGATGCCGGAGTGGCGGAAGAAGTCCTGGTCCTCGAGGAAGGAGCCGTCGGTGAAGTGATACACCTGCACGGCGAGGGTGTTTTCGCCGGCCTTCAGGTACTTCGTGATGTTGAATTCATCGGGATTGTACGAGTCTTCGGCATAGCCGACCTTCTCGCCGTTCACCCATACATAATATCCGGCGGACACGCCGTCGAACTTCAGGAACACCTGGCCGCCCTTCTTGAAACCGGCGGGCACGGTGAACGTCCGGCGGTAGGAGCCGACCGGGTTGCGTTCACGGAACGCGGTCATCCACTGCGCCGGGGCGTTCGTCACGATCGGCGGATTGTCCCGGTTGAACGGATAATTGACGTTCGTGTACAGCGGGGTGCCGTAGCCCTGGACCTGCCACGTGGACGGCACGGGGATCGTCTTCCAGGAGGAATCGTCGTAATCGGGCTTGAAGAAGCCGGCGGGGCGCTGAGACAGATCCAGCGTGCCGTCCGGTGTGGTCATCGTGACGAAGTTGAACTTCCAGTCGCCGTTCAGCAGGCTCTTCTGGCCCGCGTCAACCGGAAGCGCGGAATCCGAACGGACCGGTTCCACGTTCACGAAATTGATCTTCTGGTTTTCCCATTCTTCACGCATGTTCTGGGCTCCCTGCTGGGGTTGCTGTTGTCCGGGACGCTGGCCCTGGCGCGGTCCCTGTCCGGGCTGTCCCTGCTGGGCGAGCATCACGCCTGCTGCCAGTGCAAACGTAGTCGTCAGACCGATAAAAGCTGTTTTTGGCGACATACCGTCATCCTTTCTGAATTATGGTTAATGAAGTTGTTGAGGTGAAGCCGAATACTATCTACCTGAAACATAGCAGTGTTTCCGGAAAAATCAATCCGGTTTTCCGTCTTTTTCCGTTTTTTTCTATATGAATCCGCGCTTCCCGCGTGAAAACACGTTCCTTAACCATTAAAGGAACTCAGAAAACAAAGAGAGGGATCACCGGCTCAGAATCCGGTAGACCGCCGCCGCACACTGCACGGCGAACGCCGCGGGCATGAACGAGACCGTCCCAATCAGCGGGCGGCCCGCCTCGTCGAGCTTCGGCTTGCGCGGCGTCTCCGTGGAGTACACAGCCGTCACGCCGTGTTCGAATCCGAGGTCGCGGAGCCCCTTCCGGACGAGTTTCGCGAGCGGACAGACACTCGTTTCCGAGATATCGCCGCAACGGATCGCTCCGGGATCGGTACGAAGTCCCGCGCCCATGGCGCTGACCACGGGGATGCCGCGCCGGATGCACTCGGCGAGAAGCGCGATCTTCGACGGTACGGAGTCGATGGCGTCCAGCACGCAGGTATAGCGTCCGGTATTGAGCACGCCGGGCATGTCCTCCGGCGACAGAAAACGCTCCATCACGGTCAGTTTGAGCTTGGGATTGATATCCATGAGGCGGTCGGCCATGACAACGGTTTTCGATTGCCCGAGCGTGCTTGTAAGCGCGGGAATCTGACGGTTGATATTGGTCGCTTCCACCACATCGCCGTCCACGATCGTCATCGCGCCGACACCAAGCCGAGCGACAAGTTCTGCGGCAAGTCCCCCTACCCCGCCCAGGCCGACGCACAGCACCTGCGAACGCCGCATTCTTTCGACAATCGCGGCATCTTCGAGCGCGAGCATGCGCCCCAGCCATTCCGGGGCGGGATCAAGTTCGGACGGGGTCATGGCGGAATATCCTTTTGAAGTTGGTGCGAACGATTGAGGCGAACTCGGACGGCGAGAGCAGATGCATGGCGGCGGCCTCGGCCAGAATCCGGCCGAACAGTTCCGGCGACTCGTCCGTCTCGATCAGGATGCGGTCGGGCGGGATCTCCGCGAAATACTCCATGTTTCCGGCGTCGCGGAGCAGCCCCGCGCCGAACGACAGCACGCAGCCGGCGTCCAGCAGGTCGAACGCCTTGCGTTTCGTCCCGCGGAACCCGTGGATCACCCAGGCGGGCGCATCGTCATTCTGCGCGGCTTTGAGGCGGAGGAGTTCGGGGAAACACCGCACGCAATGGATCACCAGCGGCTTGCCACGCCGGACGGCTTCCACGATCTGCGCCTCGAACACCTTCATCTGAAGCGGCAGAGCGGCATCCGCGGTGCGGTCCAGGCCGCATTCGCCGATCGCCAGACAGCGCGGAGAATCGAACAGAGGAACAAACGCAGCGAGCTCATATTTCCCGGCGTCCCATGGATGGATTCCGGCGGAAAAAAAGCAGTTTTCGGATACGGGAGACGCAGGATCGCCGATGTTCCACAGGCGGAACACTTCATCGTTTTCGCCGGGGACGCCGTGCGCGTGCGCGTCCGGAGCATTCGGGCCAGTCGAAGAAGCCGGGCTCATTTACCACCGTTGCGGACAAAGAGCGCGGTGAAGGAGCTGTCGCAGTCGGCATGGCAGGGCAGAGTCGTGAGCGTGCCGTCGGTCCTGGATCCGTCGTGCGGATTCTTGAACGGTTTGAGCTTGAAATCGGGGCGCGCCTGAAGGAAGCGCTTCACCACGCCCATGTTCTCGACGTCGAAGACGGAACACGTGCCGTAAACGAGCTTGCCGCCGGGGCGGACGGTGTTTGCTGCCTTGTCCAGGATCGCGAACTGCGTCTTGGTCAGCTTCGGCAAATCTTCCTGCTTGAAAATCCAGCGCATTTCGGGATTGCGGCGCCAGCGTCCCGAGGCGGAACACGGCGCATCGACCAGTACGCCGTCGTATTCGTCGAGCGCACCGCCGAGCGGAGTCGTGATGATGATGTTGCGGAATTTCGCCGCGAGCATACGTTTTTTCAGCTGCGCCAGCACATCCTGACGGATATCCGAAGCGTAAATCTGAACCTTTTTTCCGCCGACAGCCGCAAGCTGAAGCGTCTTGCCGCCCGCGCCGCAGCAGCAGTCCCACCACTTTTCCTTCGGCAGGGGGTCGGCGGGCCATACGATGCACTGGGACGAATAATCCTGCACCTCGAAATTGCCGATCAGATTCTTCACCTGGTCCGGGTGAGCATGCGGCGTCTTCACGCGCACGGCATCCACAAGCACCTCGGAGCCGCGTTCGGCATGGATATCCTGCGCTTCCAGGCGGCGGATGAGTTCGGTCGCCGTGATGTTCTGCGCCCGGAGCCACAGCGGGGAATGGGATGTGAGGCCGTCGAGCCACGCCTGTCGGCTTGCCTCCGGCACTTCATCGAGCATCCACTCGGGAACCAGATCGTACACGTCCATATCCAAATCGGTATTTGTGACCGTGCGGATGCGTTCGAAGGGATCCTTCATCGCGGCCAGCACGTCCGGCGCCACGTCGCACCAGAACGGGAACACGGGGCAGGACGGATCGTCGGCGGCGAGCGCCGCGGAGAGCGCGGGCCCGGGGATATTCTCCCGGTCGATCTCAAAAAGCTTTTCGAGGCAGCCTTTCCAGCGGAAGAACGCGAAAACGCTGCTCGTGATGGCGTGTCTGTCGCGCGAGCCGTATTTGTGGTTGGCGCGGAAGAAATCGGCCAGGAACTTGTCCGCCGGCAGGCCTTTTTCCTCAAGGTCCTGCCAGACGAGACGAATCACGTCAAGACACGCCATCGCCAGCGTCTTCAGCTTATTTCCGGCCAATCCTTCGAGCATAACGGCGGCCCTTTCCTGTATCAGTCTTCTTCCTTTGGGAAGAGGATCACGGCGGCATGTGCCTCGATTGCCTGGCAATGTCCGACGGAATCCAGTCCCTCGGCGGTTTTCGCTTTGATGGAGACATGGTCGGCGCCAATACCGAGAACCTCGGCCAGGGCTTCCCTCATCTTCGGGACATACGGGGCGAGTTTCGGTTTCTGCGCGATGATCGTGATGTCGGCGTTGCCGATCCGCCATCCTTGAAATTCAGGCAGGGCAAGCGTCTTTCTGAGCAGAAATTCGCCGGATGCGCCGAGGTACTGCGGATCGTCGTCCGGGTAATGCTGCCCGATATCGCCGAGCGCGAGCGCGCCGAACAGCGCGTCGATCAGGGCGTGGACAGGGGCGTCGGCGTCGCTGTGTCCATCGAGTCCGGTCTCGTTCGGGATATGGCAGGTGCAGAGCATCAAATCGCGTTCCGGCGCCATACGGTGAACGTCGTAGCCGATTCCGATTCGCATGTCTTTCATGGGATCCGTGTCTCCTTTGCTGCTGCGGAAAACGATGTTGGATTATTCCCGGTTCCGGCCGCGGTTGACGACCGTGGCGGATTCGACGACCCAGCCCTGAAGGCCGCGGCTCACGACTTCCTGCTTGCGGTATTTCAGCTCGCGGAGGAGCGTCTCTTTCTTTTCTTCAATCTCTTCCGCCGTGGCGGGCGTGTGCGCGGTCACGAAGATGAACGCGGGGTCACCGAACGTCTTGTCCGGGGAAGAAAGCCTGCCGACGTCAGTGGTGAGGATCTCGTTCGTGCACGGCAGATAGGGATTAGCCTCGATCTCGAAACGGGTCCGCGTGGCCTCGGCGTGCCAGGTGCCCTTCAGGGACTTCACGAGTTCTTCGATCTCGGAGGCGCTCTTCAGATCCAGGGCCTTCAGAGCGAGCTGGGAAGCCGCCTCGTCCGCCAGGGCGTATTCACGCTGGGCGAGAAGACGTTTCTGCGCGACTTCCTTCACATCCTCGAACGGCTGGACCACGGCGGGACGGCGGGCGGTCATCAGGAACATGGACACGCCGTGTTCGCCGAACTGGAGATTGGTGTAGGAACCGACATTCTTCAGCTCCGTGACGGCATGAATGAGGTTGCTGTCGATATGGAGGTCTTCGTCGGTCGCGGTCTGGGCGGTGAGGTTCTTGATCTCGGAGATCTTCAGACCGGCCTTTTCCGCCTCTTCGCGGAAGAGCTTCTGCGGATCGGCCTGGAAGGCTTCCTTGTCCGCACGGATGGCTTCGCGGAACGACTTGTTGAACGCACGGCCGGCGGCTTCCGCGGCATCGCGTTCGACCACGGTCTCAAGCTCCTTGCGGATATCGTCCTTCACGTCGTCGAACGCCTGTTCCGTACCGTCCGCCTTGGTGAAGATGGCCTTGTTGGCCTCGTAGTAATCCTTGATCTGGTCGTCCGTGAGCTCATTCTTCTTCACGGTGTAGGCGACGAACGCAAGCAGGCCGTCGGATTCCGGTTCGCTCAGGAAGAGGTTCGGATTGGCCGCGTAGAAATCCCTGATCTCGACGTCTTCGAGCCTCACCTGATCCTCGAATGCCTCGTGGTCGAACGTGACCATGTGGTACGTGATCTTCTGAAGCAGGTTTTCGATCCCCGTTTTCGCCTCGTCGTCCGTCACGATCACGTTCGTGGACGTCAGCATCGGGACCTTCTGCATGCGGATCATGGTGCGGACCGCCTCTTCGAGGTCGGCGAATCCGAGTCCGGAGGGAGCCAGATAGTCGTTTTTGTATTTAAGGTAGCGTTCCTGCGAGAACGTGCCGTCCTCGTTCATGAACGCAGGCAGACTCTGGATCAGATCGGCGACTTCCTTGTCACTCGCCTGGATATTCAGGACATCGGCGGCCTTGATCAGGAGCGCGGCCTGGAACGAGGCATCCTCATCCGGAGACGAAACACGGTGCGGAGCAGAACCATAGGAGGCGGCACGGACCATCGAAACGACCTGGCGCGCATTGCTCACGTCGCCGTAGGTGACCTTCTGTCCGAGCACGGCCCCGTACTGGGAGCTCATGCCGACGTTCCCGCCGAACAGCAGCGATCCGTCCACGCCCGGTGTGAAGAACCACACAAACGAGACGATGATGACCGCGGTAAAAATGGCAAAAGTGACTTTTCCGTGCTTCACCAGCACGTTGTTCATTTTCTGAATGATCATGGGTTGCGTGACCTCTAATTGGTGCGATTTGTTTCAGATGAAAATACAAAACATTAATTTAATGCATATTCACGAAAAGTCAAGGTCGCTCCCCTGCAAAAGTCGGGGAAATATTCGCGGAACTGCTGTTCGGGCCCATGCCCGCGTCTCCCGTACCGTCCGTCCGGCTCCGGGCCGCCGCAAAAAACAAAGGATTTTTCCCCTGAAACAGTAGAAGTTTCCGATTCACGCTTGACTTTTCTTTTATTACGATGTATAATATACTGTGTTTTTTTCCGGAATCATAGTGGAGTGTTGAATATGCATAAAACCTTCCTTTCGGTCTGTATCCTGTTCACAGCATCGCTTCTCTTCGCGGCTGACCCGCAGCCGACTCTGCAGGACAGGTTCGACATGATTGCAAAACATAAAGCTTTCGGCGAAACGGAAGTGGCGGAGCTCCGCGCCGTCATTGCCGCGGAAAAGGAATCCGACGGCAAAGTCGATTGCACCTTCTGTCCGGATGCGTTCACCTGGTATCTCGCCACGAACGGGTTCTTCGATGAAGCGACCTGGCTTTTCGACCGCAATGCCGACTACGGGATCAAACAAGCGGACGGAATGACGCTCCTGCATACCGTCTGCCACGATGGGAAACTTGAGTTTGCCGAGGATCTCATTAAGCGCGGGGCGGAAGTCAACCTCCCCGACAAGGAAGGCCGTATCGCCATTCATTATGCCGCCATGAGCGGAAACGAAAAACTTGTGGAATCCCTGCTCAAGTTCGGCAGCGATCCGAACAAGCTCACGAAAAAGAAGGAAACTCCGCTCCACTTCGCAGCCAAATATTCCGGCGTGGAAGAGGTCAAGTTCCTTGTCGAACACGGAGCCAGCATCAAAGCCATCAACTGGGCGCTCGTCGAAAACCTCAAAGCACAGCGCCGCCGTCAGGATAAACTCTATTACGACTCCGACGAAGAGCATATCATCGCACTGAAAAAAGCTCTCGGTCTGAAAACGCCGGAATCCCTTCAGGAAGAGATTGAAGAGGAGGGCAAGGACGAGTGGGAAGAAGAGGATGAAGACGATGACGGCGGGGAACGCTATGCGGATGCCATCGACGACTCAAAACCTTTGTCCCAAAAAAAGAAGGAGGTTCAGGTCCTCGAAAACATCGACAATATTCCCCTCGAACTCCTTCCCAGGGACGTCAGTGACGCAGCCAATACAGACGGCATGACGGCGCTCCATTTCGCCGCTCAGAACGGCGATATCGCCATTGTTCAGTATCTGCTCGAAAACGGTGCGGACATCAAGGCGCAGGATACCGTCTTCAGCAGAACCGCCCTTCATTTCGCTGCGGAGAACGGCAACCTTGAAACTGTCAAGTATCTCGCGGAACACGGTGCCGACATCCAGGACAGAGATGATTTTGGCGCCACTGCGCTTCATTATGCGGCAAGAAAAAACAGGCTGGATGTCATCAAGTACCTGGTCAGCAAAAAGATGGACTACACGGCAAAGGACGTGCGCGGCTGGAGCGCCATGCACTATGCCGCAGACGGCAACAGTATCGACGTGATTAAGTACCTCCTCGCGAAGGGGCTTAACATCAATGAACTGAATAACGCCGGACGCACTCCGCTTTTCTTCGCCAGAGGAAACCATGAACTCCGCATATTCATGATCGAAAACGGCGCGAAACAATTGCATTAAAAGGATATGACCGATGATCCGGGACATCATTCCCGGCATCGGCATCAGGAACATTCCCGTTTCGATTTCTTCCGCGAGTTTTTCCGTCCCGGTCCCGCCATGGCATCCATTGTCTTTTTTTTTGAATAAAAAACGGTCCGGGACTTGCGAAAAAAGCCTTTCCGTGATACAGTAAATGAATTGTTTTTTCACCTGTCGGCGGGACCATCATCCCGCCCGGTCATACATTCTGAAAGGATCCTATTATGTCTTTTGAAACCGGAAGCATCTCCCTCATGATCTGCCCGCTCCGCAACCCGATGCCGGAGAATTATCTGGAACTCTTCGCAAAGCATTCCGCCGGGAAGCTTGACGATGTGAAGGACGAGCCCGTGCTCGGCTGGGTCAGCGGACGCCATCTGCTCGAAAGCAAGATCGACGATACCACCTCCATGTGCGGCGGATTCCCGTATCTGAACCTCCGCAAGACCGAACGCAAGGTCCCGTCCCAGCTGCTGAACGCAGTCTGCCGCCGCGACGAGCTCGCATACATGCAGGCGAACGACTGCCTTTTCGTCCCGCGCAAGGAAAAGAAGATGATCAAGGAAGCGGCGATCGAATCCCTGATGCCGAAGATGGTCCCCACGATCTCCGCCACACCGTTCGTGGTCGACACCACCGCGAACGTGCTGTATTTCGGCGCGGCCTCGCTCGCGAAGTTCGACGTCTTCGTGCAGGAGTTCACCCGTGCGCTCGGACTGGACGTAGAGCCCGTGCCGATCTCCGTCGACGAGCTCATGGTCACGCTTCTGAAGAAGAACGAGACCGACCTGCCCCCGCTCACGCTCACCAATCTCGCTTCCGGCATGGACGAACCCCAGCCCGGACGCGATTTCCTGACCTGGCTCTGGTACGAGGCCGAAGTGAACGGCGGCGCATGCTCCGTCGGCGACCTCGGCAAGTTCGAACTCGCAATCGAAGGTCCCCTCACGCTCGCGTATTCCCCGGGCAAGACCAAGGATCCCGATCTGGCCGGTTCCGGCGAAAGCGTCGTCAAGCGCGGCAACCCCCTTGCCTCCGGCGAGGCGAAGGCAGCCCTTTCCAGCGGCAAGAAGCTCCGCAAGGCGCGCGTCTCCTTCGCCCGCGAAGGCGGCGACGCCGAGGTCGACAAGTGGTCGTTCACGTTCGACGCCGACGCGTTCACCTTCGGCTCCGTGAAGCTCCCGACCGGCGAGGAGATGGAACGCGAATCCGCCTTCGAGGAACGCGTCTCCAACCTGAATATCCTCCACACTGTCTTCAATACCTACTTCAAGAAATTCGCCGCGGCCGTCATGAACGGCAAGAACATCGCCACCGAAAAGGCGATGCGCCAGTGGGTCGCCGACCGCGAATCCCTCTGAATCTGAAATCAGGAATGCGCCCATGAACCATCCGCGGGGCAGAGAAACATCCGGTGCGGCCGGATTCGACCGCATCACGCCGGAGCATTTTCTGCCCGCGCTTGAGGACGCCCTCGCGTGCCGTCTGACCGGACTGGCATCCGCCCTGCCCAGCTACATCAACCGCGTCTACGAGATCGAGGCCGCCACCGGCGAACGTCTCGTGGTCAAGTTCTACCGTCCCGGACGCTGGACGCGCGAGGCGATCCTGGAGGAACATGAGTTCCTGTGGGACTGCGACGGCGAGGAGATCCCCGTCGTGCCGCCTTACGAGCTCGAAACCAACTCCACGCTCGGCGAGCTCGACGGCGTGTTCTTCGCCATCTTCCCGCGCATGAGGGGCCGCGAGGTCGAACTCGAACAGGACGAGACGCTCGAACGCGTCGGGTCCCTGCTCGGACGCATCCATGCCTGCGGCGAACGCCGCGCCGCCCCTCACCGCCTCCGCATGACGCCCGCGAACTTCGCCGAAGCCGCCATGCGCCGCATCTTTGAATCCGGCGCGGTCGATCCCTCTTGCGAACAGGAGCTGATCGACCTCTGCGATGAAATATTGGACCTCGCGGAGGCGGTCTATCCGCCGGACGACGCCATGATCCGCATCCATGGCGATTTTCACCGCGCAAACGTGCTCGACCGCCCCGGCACCGGCCTCATGGCGATCGACTTCGACGACATGGTCACGGGGCCGCCTGTGCAGGACCTCTGGCTCCTGCTCCCCGGCACGCTCTCCGAATCAAAGCGAGAGCTCGACGTGATCCTGGCCGCCTACGAGGTCTTCCGTCCGTTCGATCGCGCCTCGCTCCGCCTTGTCGAGCCCCTCCGCGCCATGCGCATGATGCACTTCCTCTCCTGGTGCGCTGTGCAGTCCGGCGACGCCGGATTCCGCAGGCAGTACCCCGACTGGGGCACGCGCGAGTTCTGGCGCAGCGAAACCGCCGACTTCCGCATTCAGCTCGAAAACATCCGGCGCGCGCTGGATGGAAAGGACTACTCATGGAACCGCTGAACGAACAGAAAACAGCTCAAAAAAGATCCCGGAAAAAGAATCCCGTGCTCGCGGCGTTCCTCCTCGGCGCGATTGCCGGAGCCGCCGCCATGTTCTGCGTGGGATTTCTCTATCTCCGCCACAACCTCATCGTCTCCTATGAATTCCCCGGCCTCACCGCCGACGATTTCGACGACGCGTTCGAGAACGCCATGCCCGAGGAATCCGGTTGGAAAGCCTCGCGCGAGGCTTGCTCCCTGCCCCTGCCCTCGGACGGACGCGCCCTCTTCAACTGGAAACTCTGCAATCGCGCGCACGCGCGCGGCCTCATGGACGACCCGGACCACGGCCTCGTCCTGCCCGCCCTGATCCCCTGCACGGTCAGCATCACAGACGATCCTGACAGCGGACACGCCGTCGTGTCGAGGCTGAACACCTCGCTCCTCGGCGTGATCTACGGCGGAAACGCGCGCAAAGTCCTGCGGTCCGGCATCGCCCCGGAACAGGAGGCGCTGGTCTCGCTTCTCGCAGACGGCATCCGCAAAGAAAAAGCACAACGAAAGGAAACCGAACCATGAGCACCGCACCCGGTCCTCTCAATACGCCTGAAAACTCCGCCGACGTCATCCACAACGGCAACCCGTATTTCGACGGCAAGCCCGCCAGCATCACCCGCGAATACCCCACCCAGCTCCACGCCATCGGCCCGGACGGACGGCTCCGCCTCGGCGCGGCGTTCGACCTGATGCAGGACATCGCCGGAGCCCACGCCGAACTCCTCGGCGTCGGCATCCACGACCTGCGCCGCCTCGGCATCACCTGGGTCCTCTCCCGCCTCATGATCAAGTTCGATGCCCTGCCCCCGCGCGCCGATTCCGTGCGACTGAAGACCTGGCCCAGCGGCGTACACCGTCTCTTCGCCATGCGCCAGTTCGAGCTCTCCGATCCCGCCACCGAGCAGCGCATCGCCACCGCCAGCAGCTACTGGCTCATGCTGAAGCTCGCCAACCTGCGTCCCGTCTCCCCCGACGACGTTACCGGCAAATTCCCCTCGAACCCCGGCAAGCCGATCTACTTCGAGGACTGGGGCAAACTCGACCCCGCGCCCGGCTCCGACCCCGTCCGCACCGACATCGGCCAGTCCAAGATCGACTACAACAACCACGTGAACAACGCGCATTACCCGATGTTCGCGCAGGACTGGCTCGCCGCCAAGCTCGGTTACCCCGTCCGCGTGAACTCCATCCGCGTCAACTTCAATTTCGCGCTCCGCCTCGGCGAATCCATAGTCACCACGGGCGAAGTCAACGGCGACAGCTTCCGTTCGGTCGGGCACACTCCGGACGGCAAGAACGTCTTCGCCTGCGACGGCACGTTCGCACCCATGGAGATCGCCGAAAAGTAACCTCAAGTCCCGTTCAGACAATCATCACATATTTCCCATATTCCACAGGAGACACAGCATGTATCCCGAACTCAAACGGCTTTCCGACCTGCTCAACGAATCCGTCGACCGCGGCGAATACGCCGGCGCATCCGTCATGGTCCTGCACAAGGACGAGGAGATTTTCTACACGGAAAGCGGCTATGCCGACGTCGAATCCGGGCGCAAGATCGCCCGCGACACCATCTTCCGCATCTATTCGCAGTCGAAGCCGATCACCGGGACCGCCGCCGTCATGAACATCGACCGCGGCATGCTGTCGCCCCGCGCCATGGTCGCGCGTTTCCTGCCGGGATTCGCAAACCAGCGCTACGACACCGAGCACGGACAGGGCCTCGCAATCGTCAGCGACCGCCCGATGTACGTCGCCGACCTGCTGAACATGACCTCCGGGCTGCTCTATCCCGACTGCTCGCCGGACATCGCGCTGGTCGTGCGCGAGATGGAAGACCTCCGCAAGCAGGGCGTCCAGCTCTCCACGGTCGAGTTCGCGAACAGGCTCGGCGGTTGCCGTCTCGCGTTCAAGCCCGGCGACCGCTGGGCCTACGGCTACTCCGCCGATGTGATGGGCGCGGTCATCGAATGCGCCGCCGGGAAACGCTTCGGGCAGTATTTGCAGGACGAGATCTTCGGCCCGCTCGGCATGAAGGACACCGGGTTCGTCGTGCCCGAGGTGAAACGCGCCCGCCTAGCCACCGCCTACGACCACCGCGACCACACGCGCAAGCGCTTCGACTACGCCGACTGGCACCTCGGGCTGAACGCCTACCGCGAGGACACCGCGTTCGAGTCCGGCGGCGCGGGCCTCGTCTCCACCATCGGCGACTACGCCGAGTTCGTGAAGATGCTCATGAACCGCGGCACGTACAATGGCCACAAGTTCCTCTCCGCCGCCGGATTCGACTACCTGATCTCCCCCCAGCTCACCCCGTGGCAGGCGCGCACGTTCACCTGGCAGGACCTCCCCGCCCAGAACTACGGCAATTTCCTCTTCATGAAGACCTTCGGCGGGTGCTCCTCCACCACCGACGCCGTCGGATCGTTCGGCTGGGGCGGCTGGCTGGAAACGAACTTCACGCTCGACCTCAAAAATCAGATCGCCGTCCTCTTCATGGCGCAGAACCAGTCCCCGCAGGACAATTCCCACCTCTTCCACCGCCTCCGCAACGCCACGTACTACGCATTGACCTGAAACAGCGTCCCCTGCTCGATAGCTTCGTGCCTGAGCGAGGCCAAGCACAATATCGGCACCGCTTGCGGTGTGTCCGGCTATGCTCGGGCACGTAGATGTGTAGTGTCATGCTTTCCGTTTGTTCTTCCGTACGGTCTTAATGGCTTCGTCAATATCCGCCTCGGTAACGCCAGCTTCCTTCGCCCAATTTTGAAACTTGCTGAGCACAGCCTCAAATTCGGCGAGGTTCGGCTCCCTGACGGGTTTGTTTGTCAATTCATCGCATTTTTTCATAAGAAAACCTGTTTGATTGCCACATTACAACAAAAGGTAACGAACGCAATCAATACAATATCCATTTACACCTCGAACACCATCATCTAACGGATCAAATGATCTCATTCCACAGCGCCGACATTTATATAGTGCTTTATCATATCCGTATTTTGCCTCATCTTTTTCTTCCTCTCGTCTCCAAGTTAAGGGATCCCATGGATCAGAGGAAGATAAAACCGTTGTCTTTCTCCGAGAGGAATCGTTTGTGTTTTTAGATGAAATAGTAGCATTGTTTTTTGAATTCGTTTCTTTAATGTGCGCTATATCCTGTTCTGCTTTAGTTTCAGCAGGTTTAACTCTTTTCATAGCTTGTTGAGCATTCTTGATTCCCTGAGCAGCGGCTTCTTTATACCAGTAATACGCTTCCTTAAAATCTTGTCCAACTCCTTTTGCATTCTCATAACAATCCCCAAGTCTATTTTGGGCATCCGGATGCCCCTGTTCAGCCGCACTTTTGAACCATTTGAAGGCAAACTCTTGTTCAGAATTCTGTTCAAATAAGAGAGCAAGTTTATACTGGGCATTGCTATAGCCTTTCTCGGCTTCTCGACCACACATTTCAAAAGCCTCTGTTTTCTCTATAGTAAGATTATCAGTATCTATGAAAAGATCAACGATTCTTTTCCCCGCCTCATCAAAATCGTTTTCATTAGACTTATAATACCAATTGTATGCCTCCTGAAAATCTGTTTTAACCCCGTAACCGTTATAATAACACTCTCCAAGCATAAACTGAGCATATGGGGAACCTTCTAAGGCGGCCTTTTGAAAATAAGAAACAGCTTCCGAGAAACGTTTCTCTTTATATGCCATTAATCCATATTCAAGATTATTGAGTTTAAGTTTTGAGTAAGCAAAATAATAACCAAAAGAAATTACAAGAAAAATTAAAAGCCCTATGATAGAGTGAAATATTATTGTAGTTCTTTCAGAGCTTTTCATGCTTGTTGAAACAGCTGAAGTCTCTTCTGGAGAGGAGGTCTGGTTAGTTTCATTTGAAGATGAACTTAACCTTGTATTAGGATTAGGACTCTTTTTCTCTTTTTGTGAAACATAGGAAAACTCCCAATCAAGATTTGTTAAGAAATAACCATTCTTTTTGAAGTCATATTCGATTGGAGCATTAAACTCTGTCCGTAAAACCTTAATATCGCGTTTAATTGTATCCTTGGAACAGGAGAGATTACACCTGGACATCTCAGATAAAAGGCTCGCACTATTGGGATACTGGTTTTCTTTCAACAGCGCAACAATTCGAACAAGTCGAGCTATTTGTTTTTTCTCAATATCCATTTTAGCCTCATTTTGTGTTAAAAACCCAACCGATAAAAATGAAGTCCTCTATCTATCCTATTTCAGCGCGAGCATGCGTTCGATGGGCTTGCGGGCGGCGTCCATGATCTCGGGGTCGAGCACAATCTCCTCGCATTTCCCCTGAAGCGCGGCAAGCACGTTTTCGAGCGTGATCTTCTTCATGTCCGGGCAGACGACCTGGGGCAGGAGCGGATGGAACACCTTGTCCGGGTTCTCGCGCATCATGCGGTGGATGATGCCGAGCTCGGTGCCGATGATGAACTCCCTGAAGAGCGATTCGGACACGTGGCGGAGCATGCCGCCCGTGCTGAGCGCGGCATCGGCGGCCTCCACGATCATCGGACGGCATTCGGGGTGCACCAGCACCTCGGCGTCGGGGTGCGCAGCACGCGCCTCGCGGATGCTCTCCAGCGTGATGCGGTCGTGCACGGGGCAGCAGCCGCTCCACAGGGACATCGGGCGGCCGAGCTTCGCGGTCATGTTCGCGCCGAGGTTGCGGTCGGGCAGGAACATGATCTTCGCGTCCGCCGGGATCGCGTTCAGCACGCGTTCCACGTTGCCGGAGGTGCAGCACCAGTCGACCTGCGCCTTCACGGCGGCGGTGCTGTTCACGTACGCCACGAGCACCTCGTCGGGATGCTCCTTGCGGTACTTGCGGACCTCGTCGACCTGCGCCATGTCGGCCATGGGGCAGCCCGCGGTAGAGTTGGGCAGGATTACGCGGGAATCGGGCGAAAGGATCTTCGCGGTTTCCGCCATGAAGCGCACGCCGCAGAAGACGATAAGGTCGGCCTGATACTTTTTCGCCTTCACGCTGAGCTCCAGCGAGTCGCCGCAGAAATCCGCGATGTCCTGGATCGCGCCGTCCACGTAGTTGTGCGCGAGGATGGTCGCCCCGGTCTGTTCCTTCAGCGCCAGAATCTCTTTCTGAAGCTCGGCGGGATCGCGTTTCATTTCGCGCCTCCGGCGTCCTTGCCTTCGAGTTCGGCGATCTTCGCCTCGAGCTTTTCGATGCGGCCCATGAGCTTGCGGACGCGGATCGGCAGGGCGAAGCGTTCGAGGTACGCCTCCTGGCTTTCGCCGGGCACGCCGAACACGGTGTCGCCGGGGGCCGTGCTCTTCTGGGCGGCGGAGCAGCCGAGCACCTTGGAGCCGTCGCCCATGGTGATGTGGCCGTTCACGCCGGCGCGCGCCTGAAGCACCACGCCGCGTCCGAGCTCGGCGCTGCCGGCCACGCCGGACTGTCCGATCAGCACGGAAGACTCGCCCACGATCACGTTGTGCGCCACGAAGACCTGGTTGTCGATCTTCACGCCCTTCTTGACCCACGTCATGCCGAAGCGGGCGCGGTCGATGGTCGAGCACGCGCCGATCTCCACGTCGTCGTCGATGCGCACGATGCCGTTCTGCGGCACCTTCACGAGCCCGCGGAACGTGGCGTTGTAGCCGAATCCGTCCGCGCCGATCACGGCGTTGCCGTGGATGATCACGCGGTTGCCGATGACGCAGCGGTGCATGATGCACACGCCGGGGTAGATCGTGGTGTTCTCGCCGACCTTCACCTCCTGGCCGATGTAGGCGCAGGCGCAGATCTTCGTGTTCTTGCCGATCTCGGCGCCCTCCATGATGACGGCGTTCGGACCCACGTGGACGCCCTCGGCGAGCTTCGCGGTCGGATGGACGAACGCGGTCGGGTGGACGCCGACGGGGTAATCAAGCGGTTCCGGCGCGAAGATCGCGCAGAGTTTGGAGAACGCCTTGTCCGGGTCTTCGCAGTGGATGTTGGTCTGCCCCTCGGGCGGCTCGTATTTCCAGTCGTTCGGCACCAGCACGACGCCCGCGTGACTCTCGCGCTGCGCCTTCAGATATTTCGCGTTGTTGAGGAACGACACTTCGTTGCGTTCCGCCAGTTTCAGGGAATTGACCGCGTTGACCACGGTATCGGGATTGCCCACGACCGTGCCGCGGACGAGTTCCGCGAGCTCGGATGCCTTGTACTCTTTGTTCATTTCAGAAAAACTCCTGTTCGGTGAGTTGGATGTTTCGGTTCAATTTCGGTTCGCGCTGAATGCGCGTCAAGTTCGGTTCCGTTCGATTCCTGTTCATTCGTCGGACGCGGCCGCCCCGGCGGGGTCCTTCGCGTTCTTGCGGTAGCCGCGGTTCAGGTCCTGGATGATGGCATCGGTGATGTCGAGCCCGGGCTGAACGAAGATCACGAATCCGACGTCGTTGAGGGATTCGCCGGACTGGTCGAGCACGATGGTGTAGCCCTCGAGCACGGCCTTGTTGTGGACGGCCTTGCGGATCTCGTCGACCACCTCGCCGCGCAGCTTCGTGTACATGTCGCGGATCTGCGTCTTGCGGCTCTCGGTGTAGCTGGTCATCTCCTGCTCCTTCAGCTTCAGCGATTCGTACAGCTGCTGGGCCTTCTGGCGCTTGTTTTCGCGCTCGGCGGAGGAGTACGCGATGTTCTGCGAGTCGTCGCGGGCGGATTCGTACTGCTTGCGCAGGTTCTGGTACTGCTGGTTCAGCTGGTTGGAATACTCCTTGAACACCTCCATCTGCTGGTTGAGCTTGATCTCGATGGTCTTGGTCTTCTCGTATTCCTGGAATGTCTTCTGCATGTCGATCACGGCTATTTTCAGCTCGGCGGCACGCGCTCCGGCGGTCGTCAGGGTCAGCGCCAGCACCAATGCGGCGAGGATTCGTTTCATGGTCTCGTTCTCCTTTCGGGAAAAAAGTTCTCTTTAAAAATAAAGCATGTCTTGAAATATACAAACTCAAGACGTATTTTAAAGCGGTTTTTTTTCACTTTTTTGGAGTTTGCGCCCTATGAATCCCGATCCCATCCAGTCCGCGGCGGACGTCATCGCCGAAAAAAAGAACCTGCTGATCTTCACGGGGGCCGGCGTTTCGGTCGAAAGCGGCATCCCGCCGTTCCGCGGCGCGGGCGGCCTCTGGCAGAAAGTGAACCCGGATTTCTTCGAGATCGACCACTTCATGCGGCACCCGGCGGAATCCTGGGACCGCATCCGCTCCATCTTCTACGATCTCTGGGGCAAATGCGCCCCGAACGCCGCCCACCTCGCATTCGCCGAGCTTGAAAAGATGGGCGTCGCCTTCTCGCTCGTCACGCAGAACATAGACAATCTCCACCAGGCGGCGGGCTCGAAGAACGTGATCGAATTCCACGGCACGCTCGGACGCCTCCGCTGCACCCGGTGCTCGTTCTCCGGACCGCCGACGCGCGACCTCCTCGCCGGAAATCCGCCGTCCTGCCCGAAATGCGCCGCCCTGCTGAAACCCGACATCGTGTTCTTCGGCGAAGGCATCCCTGAGCACGCCATGGACCAGTCGTTCGCGGACGCCGAATCGTGCAGCGTGTGCCTCGTCAGCGGGACCACCGGCGAGGTCATGCCCGCCTGCATGGTGCCGCACACGGCGAAACGCCGCGGCGCGGTCGTGATCGAGGTCAACCCGGAGGAATCCGCGTTCACCGGGCACATCACCGACATCTACATCCGGGGCAAGGCGGGCGAAATCATGCCGCGCCTCCTCGAAGAAATCAAAAAGCGCCTCGCGGCATGATCCGGTCCGGACTCCCCGTCGACGCCGTCCTGCCGCAAATCGCGGACGCCGCGCGCGCCTGCCGCCCGCTGGTCATCACGGCGGAACCTGGCGCGGGCAAAAGCACCGTCGTGCCGCTCGCCCTGCTCGAACCGGGCATACTGCCGGCGGGAAAGATCGTCATGCTGGAACCCCGTCGCATCGCCGCGCGCGCCGCGGCACGGCGCATGGCCTCGCTCCTGAATGAACCGCCGGGGAAGACCGTGGGCTACCGGACGCGCTTCGAGACGCTCGTTTCGGCGGACACGCGCATCGAAGTCGTGACCGAGGCGCTGCTCACGCGCATGCTCCAGCACGACCCGTCGCTGGAGGGCGTCGCCGCCGTCATCTTCGACGAATTCCACGAACGCAGCATCCACGCGGACCTCGCGCTCGCTCTCACGCTCGATGCCCGCTCCATCCTCCGCGACGACCTCCGCATCGCGCTCATGTCCGCCACGCTCGACGCGAACAGCGCCGCCGTATTGCTCGGAAACAATACCGAGATCGTCAACGCCTCGGGACGCTGTTTCGAGGTCGGTGTGAGCTACGCGCCGCTCAAACCCGCCGCTCCGGTCGAACCGCACGCCGCCTCGGTCGTGCTGGACGCCATGAATTCGCACGAAGGCGATGCGCTCGTCTTCCTCCCCGGTGAGGCGGAGATCCGCCGCACCGCCGCCGAGCTCGCGTCCATGCGCCACGACTGCGAAGTCCTCCCGCTCTATGGTTCGCTCTCCGCCGCCGAACAGGACCGCGTGTTCGCGCCGTCCTGCCGCCGCCGCATCATCCTCGCGACTCCGGTCGCCGAAACCAGCATCACCATCCCCGGCATCCGCATCGTGGTCGATTCCGGCCTCGCGCGCATGCCGTTCTTCTCCCCGGCATCCGGCATGGATCAGCTCCGCACGGTCAAAATTTCGAAGGCGTCCGCCGAACAGCGCCGCGGGCGCGCCGGACGCACTGCGCCGGGCGTCTGCATCCGCCTCTGGCACGAGTACGAGCAGAACGCCATGCCGGATTTCGCCCCGCCCGAGATCGAGCACGCCGACCTCACCGAGCTCGCGCTTGAGCTGGCGCAATGGGGCGTGGTCCGCGACAAGGCCGCCGCCCTGCCCTGGATGACGCCGCCGCCCGAAGTCAAGCTCGACTATGCGTTCGGCCTGCTGACCGAACTCGGCGCGATCTCATCGAAAACCGGACAGATCACACCGCACGGCAAGCTCCTGCACCGACTGCCCGTGCATCCGCGCCTCGCGAACGCCATCCTCTTCGCCGATGCTCACGGGCTCCGCCGCGAAGCGCTTCAGATTGCTGCGATCCTGTCCGACCGCGACCCGCTTGTCAATCCGCAGACTGCCGACCTCGCCGAACGCCTCACCGCACTCGACAAGGCATCCGCCGCACCAGCAGACCGCCAGACGATTTCCCGCATCCGGCAGGCCGTCTCCCAGCTTGACGCCGCCCTGCCCCGCGCCTCGAAAAACAGTACATCTTCAAACGCGACAGCAGACATCGCGATCATAATAGCGGCGGCGTACCCCGACCGCATCGCGCGGCGTCGCACCGGCGGCGACCACCCCGAATACATGCTGTCCAACGGCATGGCCGCGAAGCTCGGCGCGCGCGATCCGCTCCGTGATTCGGAGTATCTCGCCGTGGCGGATTCCGGCGGTCTCTCCGGACAACCCACGATCCGCCTCGCGCTCCCGCTCGACATCAATGCGCTCGAATCCGCGTTGCCGGACCTCTTTCGCACACGCCGCGAAACGGTCTGGAACGACGAGGCGCTGTGCGTGCGCGTGTTCAACGTGAAGGCGGTCGGCTCGCTCACGGTCGAACGCAAGCCGTCGAACCTGCGTCCCGGCGACGACACCGCTACCCTCCTCATCGCAGCCATCCGCAAACGCGGATTCGCCTCGCTCAATCTCTCCCCCGCCCAGCTCAAATTCCTGCGCCGGATACAGTTCCTGCACGCGCACGGCTGCGAGGAGTTCCCGGACTGCTCGGAACAACACCTCCTTGACACGCTCGAGGACTGGCTCGCGCCGCACCTCGACGGCATCAGCCGTCTCGACAAGCTCGCGAATCTGGATTACCGTTCCGTTTTTTCCGCCATGCTCCCGCCGAAAGCGCAGTCCACACTGAACTCGCTCGCGCCCGAACGCTTCGAGGTCCCGAGCGGCTCGCACATCGCCATCGACTATTCCGACCCCGCCGCGCCGATGGTGCGTGTGAAACTACAGGAGGTCTTCGGGCTCGCACATTCGCCGAAGATCGCAGGGGGACGTGTCCCGCTCGTGTTCGACCTGCTGTCGCCCGCCATGCGGACCGTGCAGATCACGCGGAATCTGGACGAATTCTGGGACGGCTCGTATTATCTGGTGCGGAAGGACATGCGCGGACGCTACCCGAAGCACAACTGGCCCGAGGACCCGCGCTCCGAGCCCCCCTCGCGTTCCAGCATCAAACGCCCCCCGAAAAAGCCCTGAACCCGGCTCTTATTGCTCCGGGGTGTCGAGCAGGACGATCTCGACCGTAACGGGGAAGTGGTCGGACGACGCAAGGCCGTTGCGGAAATCGTTGATCGTGCCGTGGGACAGCACGCGCACGCGGTTGTTCACGAAGATGAAGTCGATCGGCTTCCGGTGGGAACGGTCCTTGCGGTTCTCGTGGAAATCGTGGAACGTCTCGTCGCCCGCGCCGTAGTGGTCGGTCTCGGACACGGTGCGCGAATCCCGCAGCACGCCGAGCACGCGCCGCACGGGCGTGTCATCGGCGGTGGAATTGAAGTCGCCTGTGAGGATGAACGGGTATTTCTCGATCATGGGCGCGAGGCGGGTGAGGAGCACGTTGATCCCCTGGATCCGCGCCATCGCGCTCCGGTTGTCGAGGTGCGTGTTCGCGATGACGAAGCGTTTCCCGGTCCTGCGGTCGAGCAAAAGCCCCCACGTGCAGATGCGCGGACATCCGGAATCCCAGCTGGAGGAACCGGGCATCGTGGGTTCGTCGGAGAGCCAGAACGTCTCCTGCGAGATCATCTCGAAGCGTTCCGGATCGTAGAAGATGACGTTGTGCTCGTCGCCCTTGCGCTTGTCGCGGCCGACGCCGAAATAACTGAACTTGAGCGCTTCCGCCAGATCCTTGATCGGGCCGGAGAGCGTTTCCTGCGTGCCGATCAGCTCGAACTTGTTGTCGCGGATGGTCTTCACCATGCGCGGCAGGCGGTCCCGCCACGAGTTCGGCGCACGGTCGTTCGGTCCGCGCACGTTGTAGGTCGCCACACGGATCAGGTCCTTTTCGGCGTCCTTCGATATCTGCGCACCGGACAGGTCCAGCGCGGCGACAAAGCACAACGCCGCAGCCGCGGCGGTCATAAGAACAACCGGTTTCATTCTGAAAGAAAAGCTCATGGGACGCTCCTTTCCCGTTGATTCATCTAATTCGTTGCTTCGGGGTTCGCCGTAATGAGCGGCAGCAGGTCGCGGCGGCCGTTTTTCCCGGCCTCGGCCTCGCGGACGCTCCGGACATCCAGATCGGCGGCGCCGTCCGCCAGGATCGCGCGTACGCGCTGTCCCGACTGAAGTCCGCCGATGCCCGTGATCTGACGCCCCGTGCCGGGTTCCGTCAGATAGACGTAGCCGCGTTTCAGGATCCGGAACGGGTCGTAGGCGTCGAACTCGGCGCGGACGCGTTCCAGACGGTGCGTGGCGGCATCGGCACGGCGCAGCAGCGCGGCGGACGCGCTCTGCATGAGCATGTCCACACGCTGCATGCGTTCCAGCGCCAGGCGCATGGAGTCGCGGAACACCTTCGAGCCCATCACGTGCGCGAGGCGTCCGGCGGACCGTTCCACGGCGTACGCGGCCGCCGTATTCATCCTCGCTTTCAGGTCGTCCAGCGAGTCGAGAAGCACGCGTTTCTCCGGGATCAGCTGTTCCGCCGCCCCGCTCGGCGTCGGCGCACGCATGTCGGCGACGAAATCCGAAATGGTGAAGTCGATCTCATGCCCGACCGCGCTCACCACGGGTATCTTCGAGGCGTAGATCGCGCGCGCCAGGACCTCTTCGTTAAACGGCCACAGGTCCTCCATCGAACCGCCGCCCCGGGTCAGCACGATCACCTCCACGCCGCCCACCCGGTTGAAAAACCGGACCGCGCGCGCAAGTTTTTCCGCCGCGCCCTTGCCCTGCACGGGGGCGGGACAGAGGCGAATTTCGAGGTTCGGGAACCGCGCGAGGGCGATCTTCATGAAGTCCTTCACGGCCGCGCCCATGGGCGAGCTGATGACGCCGATGCGCCGCGGCAGATACGGAATGGGTTTCTTGTGTTCGGGGGCGAAAAGCCCTTCCTCGGCTAATTTTTCCTTCAAAAGCGCGAACTGACGGTGCAGATCCCCTACCCCGCACAGCTGGAGTTTTTTGATGTAGAACTGGAAGTCGCCGCGCTGCGTGTAGAGCGACAGCGAACCGAACGCTTCGACCTGGTCGCCGACCTTCAGTCCGAGCCTGCGGCACACCTCCGAGCCGCTGAAAAACACCGCGCGCACCTGCGACGCCGCGTCCTTCAACGTGAGGTAAACGTGCCCCGAGCGGTACGGATTGTACGAGCCGACCTCGCCGGTCAGCCAGAACGGGCGGAACGAGCCTTCGAGGATCGTGCGGACCGCGTCGTTCAGCTCGGTGACGGTCCAGGGGCGTTCCCCGGCGGCCATGCCGGACGATTGTTCCGGTTCACTCCACATCGCCGGACTTTTCCCCGGATTCGTCTTCGGGTTCGGAGCCGGGCAGGATCGCGCCGCAGCTCACGATCAGGCGCATGGCGTCGGACACGCTCATGTCGAGCAGGATGCACTCCTCGCGCGGGATCAGCATCAGGAATCCGCTTGTCGGGTTCGGCGTGGTCGGCATGAAGACGCTGATCAGGTCGCCCTTGCCGAGACGGCGCGCCGCCTCGCTGTTTTCGGGCGTGTTTTCATTGGTCAGGAACCCGATCGCCCAGCAGCCCTTGCGGGGGTACTCGAACAGCACGACCTGCTGGAACATGCTGCCTTTTTTCGAGGACATGATCGTGTCGCCGATCTGCTTGCAGGTCGAATAGATGAAGTTGACGAGCGGAAGTTTCAGGAGCAGCGCCTGCGCCTTTTCGATGACCTTGCGGCCGAGGGTGATCTTCGTGAGCACGCCCAGGAAGAACAGCACGCCCAGCACGACGATCAGCGCCAGGATGCGGATGATCTGCGTACGCCAGAAGGGCGGAAGTTCGGCCATCAGCTCCAGGGAATCGGCGAGCGTGAGCCCCCAGCCCGTGAGGCGGGAGTACAGATACCAGGCCACCCAGAGCGACAGCACGATCGGGACCGCCACGAGAAGACCGGTCACGATCATGTTGCGGAAGAACTGGAAATGTTTCTTTTTCGGTTCCGTTTTATTCGGCATCGCCGGTGTCCCCCTCTTTTTCCTGAATCGGTTCAAGTTTCAGCTTGCGGACCGTGCGCGAATCCGCCGCAAGGATCGTGGCGCGGAATACGCCCGGCTCCTCGTAGACTTCCCTCGCGCGCGGGATGCGTCCCAGACGGGCGCAAATGTAACCGCCGATCGTGTCGGCCTCCTCGGAATCCTCGATCGCGATCCCCGCCTCGGTATTCACGTCGTCCACGAGCGTGCGGGCGTCCAGGATCACGGATCCGTCCGGCAGGTGTTCGGGAGGATCCTCGAAGTCCTCGGCGGTGTCGTATTCGTCGTGGATCTCGCCCACGATCTCCTCGATGATGTCCTCGAACGTAACGACGCCCGAGGTTCCGCCGTATTCGTCGATGATGACGGCGAAATGATTGCTCGTACGCTTGATCTGGCGAAGCAAGTCGGACACTTCCTTGGTCTCCGGGATGAAGATCGGCGGACGCGCCAGTTCGGTCAGCGTCTTGCCCTCCAGACTGTGCTCGTCGATGAAGTCCTTCGCGTACAGGATGCCCTTCACGTCGTCCAGGTTCGCATCGTACACGGGGATGCGGCTGTGGCCGGATTTGACGAAGAGGCGCTTTGCGTCGGCGATGCTCGCTGAGGCGGGGATCGCCTCCAGGTCCACACGCGGCGTCATGATCTCGCGAACCTTCATCTCGCCGAGTTCCAGGATGCCGCGGATCATCTGCTTTTCCTCTTCCTCCAGACTGTCGTCCTCGTCATCATCCGGGCCGTCCACCAGGTTCATGATCTCGTCTTCGGCGGAGGCCATTTCGTCCGGGGCGTCCGCCCTATGCCAGTCATCGCCCGCGGTCGTCACTTTTTCGATCAGCGCGGCGAGCGGATGGAAGAACTTGCTCGCGACAATCGGGATCGTGAATTTCAGGACGGCGAGGTCGAAACGCAGAAGCACGAGACGGGCGGCGAGCTCGGAAATCACGGTCAGAAGCGTGACCGCGCCCATGATGACCAGCCACCCCCAGTGGTGCGCGAATTCCGGCGCGATCGCACCCGTCCACTCCATCGCAAGCACGCCGGCGAACGCCGCCAGCACGCACAGGATCAGCTTCAGCAGCGCGCGCAGGGATTCCTCCCGGTCGTGCCATTCCTCCAGCTGTTCCGCGAACTTGCGGTCGCGTTCGGCCACTTTCAGGATGCGTCCGCCTGTCAGCGCGGAGAACGCCTCGAACGCGGCGGTGATCCAAAGATATAAGATCGAGCAGAGAATGAGGAGAGCCAAGTTCATTCTTCGATATCCTTATGTTCCATCGGCGGGATGAGCCCGGCCTTGCGGAGCCCGGCCATCACGCGCTTCTCGGCGCGCCGCATCACGCGTTTCGCCTTCGGGTTCAGATCGTCGTATCCGGCGGCGTGCAGCAGACCGTGCGCCACGTACAGCGCTACTTCCTCGGCATACGGGAGCCCGCGTTTCACGGCCTGTTCGTAGGCCACGGCGGGACAGACGATCAGCTCGATGGAAGGATCGGCGTCGTCCGCCGCCTCGAACGCATCCGTTTCCGCATCGAATCCCGGATCGTCCTCCGCGCGATAATCGAAGCTGATCACATCCGTCGGGCCGTGATGCCCCAGGAAAACCTCGTTCACGCGTTCGATACCCGCCGGAGACAGAAACGACACGCAGACGCCGCCGGGGACGTCGCGAAGTCCGGCGAGCCCGGCCGCCGCGGCGGTCATCCTGCGGAGACGGGCACGGGACGGAGCGGGAAAGCATTTGCCAGCGCGCCAGATGGTAACGGCCTTCATGATTTCTTCTCCCCGGACGGTTCCGTCTTCGCCCGCGAGTAGGAAACGCGTGTATGGTTCATGGATTTGAACGTCTTCAGGAACGATTCGCGGATCTGCGTGAGCTGTTCCAGCGTAATGCGCGCGGCATCCAGCTGTTTGCGCTGGAGTTTACCGTTGAATATCTTTTCCACCAGGGCGCGCACGTTTTCCTCGGTCGGGTCGGACAGCGAACAGACCGCCGCCTCGCAGCAGTCGGCCAGCATCAGGATCACGCATTCCTTCTCCTCCGGCAGCGGGCCGGGGTAACGGAACGGCGCTTCAGACGGGGTCTTCCCCGTGCGCTCCTTCTCCTTCTCGTAGAAGAACGAGATGAAGTCGTTGCCGTGATGGCACTCGATGGCGCGGCGGATCGGGGTTTTCAGCTTGTATTTTTTCGCCAGCTGCACGCCGAAATCCACGTGGCAGCAGATGATCTCCGCGCTTTCCGCCGGATTCAGGTCCTTGTACATGTCTTTGCCGTTGGAGTTCTCCGTGAACATCTCCGGCGAAGCGAGCTTCCCGACGTCATGGAACAGCGCATACGCCTGCGCTTTCAGGGAGACGCCGCCCACGCGGTTCGCAGCCTCCTCGGCCAGCAGCGCCACGCGTTCGCAGTGGTGATACGTGCCGGGAGCCTCCATCTGGAGCTTCTTCAGCAGAGGATGATTCCGGTCGGTCAAAGACAGATACGACATGTTGCTCGTCACGTCCAGCACGGTCTCCAGCGCGATGATCAGCGCGGAGGCGGCCATCGCGGTCAGAAGTCCGGCTGTCAGCGGCACGGCCAGGCTGAATCCCAGGCGGTTCCAGTCATGCATGCGGACGCTCGTCAGGAAATCGGGATTCTGCTGGAAGATCAGCGAGGCCAGGCACATCGTGACCGCGCAGGAGAAGAACGAACGCGTGAAGAATTTCTTGTAGTCGTAGACCTGCCGCACGCAGACGGTACCGACGGCGCACACGAACAGCCCCGAAGCGAACGCCGGGAACGAGAAGTCCAGCGCAACGGCGGACACGCCGGCCACGAACAGCCCGGCGAACACGGCGGAACGCCCGCTGTAGATCGCGGCGATCACGAGCGCGGGCAGAGCCAGCGGCATCGCCAGGTACAGCGGCACGACAGGATATCCCTTGCCCAGCGCGAAATCGTTGTACACTTCCATGAACAGCCGGTTGCACAGCAGGGAAACGATCACCACGAAGCCGATCAGCCAAATGGATCGGTTATTGCCGATGAGCTCGGGATGGACGCGCACGATATAGATGCAGGAAAGCACGATCAGGAGCGCCACGAGCATCGTTTTCTGGAAGAGATTGCTCCAGGTGCGCTGTTCGCGGAGGTAGTCGCTGTAGCGGATCTGGTACGCCTTGTACATCTCCGCCTGGTCTTCGCTCAGCGTCTCGTTCTTGTGGATCAGGATCGTGCCTTTCTTGTGGAAGATCTCGGGTTCGCGGACTTCCTTCGGCATCTCCGCGAACTCCTCGTCGAGACGCTGTTTGCTCAGTTCCGCATCATAGGTCAGGTTCCCGTCCGCGTACAGGCCCCGGAAAAACCGCAGAAGCGGTTCCTCGTAGGGAACGCGCTGGTCGTAGGATACGGAGGAAAGCAGGGAATTCACGGTCTGCTCGGCGGCGATCTCCGGCGTCGGGAGGTCGCTGAGTTTGAACGGACCGACTTCCCGCGAATCGGAATCCAGTATCTTCGCATTCATCTGCGCGTTGACCGTCCTGGCGCCTTCACCCTCGGACAGCTTGCCGGTAAAGGGCTGCGCCTTGTTCCGTTCGTCCGGGGTCGCGATACCGCCGAACACGATTTCCTCCACCTGCGCGGCGGCCTTTTCCTTCCGGACGTCGTCGAGCGCGGTCTGACGGAGGTAAAAGTAAAGGAGATGCGGCATTTCCTGCACGAACAGCACCATCGCGGTCGTTTCCGGGTCGGCATTTTCCGGCGCGGCATACGCCTTGCGTTCCTCCTCGGCGGCGTACCGGCGCAGGACTTCCTGCATCAGGAGCTCATAGCCCTTGATGATCTTTTCCGAGCGTTCCGGGTCGAGCCGGAAATAACGCGGAAACTCCAGCGCGAACGTCTGGAAGATGCGCGTCGCTTCCTTTTTGTTCTGGTATGAGAAATCGCAGACGGCCTCGATGTCCTGCGCGGCCTGCGAACCTTTTTCGATGGACGGCAGATCGCTCTGGCTCGGGATCCAGAGAAGCGCCACGGCCGCGCCGAACACCATCAGGATCATCAGCAGGGACACGATCCGTGAACGCTGCAGCCATGCGCCAATCAGCTCAAAAAACTCCTTCGACCTTTTCTTTTCCTCGGTCATTGCTTCATTCCTTTCTTCACTTTCCGCTCATCTCATAGGCGCGGATGATCTTTTCCACCAGCGGATGCCGCACCACGTCGCGTGTATCAAACCGGCAGATCTGCACGCCGTCGATGCCGGACAGGCAATCCAGCGCGTGCGGCAACCCGGACTGGCCGTGCGGGATGTCCGCCTGCGAGGGATCCCCGCAGACCACGCACTTCGAGTGGAATCCGAGGCGGGTCAGGAACATGAACATCTGTTCGTTGGAGGCGTTCTGCGCCTCGTCCAGAATCACGAACGCATGGTTCAGCGTGCGTCCGCGCATGAAGGCCAGCGGCGCGACCTCGATCACGCCGCGCGACATCAGTTCTTCGGCGGCGGCATAATCCATCATCTCGTGGAGCGCGTCGTGCAGCGGGCGCAGATACGGATTGATCTTTTCCTGAAGCGTACCGGGGAGGAATCCGAGGTTTTCCCCGGCTTCCACGGCGGGACGCGTCAGGATAATGCGGTTGTATTTTCCGGCGACAAGCAGGGAGACGGCCATCGCCATGGCCAGATAGGTCTTTCCGGTTCCGGCGGGCCCGACGCCGAACACGAGATCCTTGCTCCGGATCGCGCGCAGATACGCCAGCTGGTTCGGGGAGCGCGCGGAAACGTCTTTCTTGCCGGGGCCGACCGTGACGCGTTCGGCGAAATACGTGCCGAGATCCTGTTCGCGGCCTTCGCGCCACGCGTCCAGCGCCAGATCGAATTCGGACTGGTCAAGACAGCGGCCGCGTTCTTTCTGAAGGCGGCGGAGTTCGCGCAGGAATCCGTCGCCGCGTTTGTCGGGAGTATCCTCCACGGACATCGCCCAGGATTCGCGCGAGGCGAACTTCACGCCGAGACCGTATTCCGCCGCGGCGAGATTCCCGGTCAAGTTCCCGGCGAACGCCGATTCCAGAGCGCCCGGACTATCGAAATAGACGCGTCCCCCTCCGGTCTTACTGTCGGGGGAAGCGTTGTCGGGATCCTGTTCCGTGGATTGCATGGAGTACGAAAACTTACTTCGAGGAGACGGGGACCTTCTTCACGGCCGGGATGACAAGTTTCATCTTGGGCTTCAGGAGATTCGGCTTCTCTTTCAGGAGTTCTTTGTTCGCGTCGAAGATGATCTCCCACGCGGCGCCGTCGTGATAGAGCGCCTTGGCGATCGCGGAGAGGGAGTCGCCGTCCTTTACGATGTACTCGGTGGAGGGCTGATCGGGATCGACAACCAGTTTTTCCTTAACGGGAGCGGCGACTTCCTTCGCACCGGCCGTCTGATCCTTCGCGGGCTCGTCCTTGATGCCCTTCGCGGCGCGGACTTCGGCCTTGCGCTGCTCCATGATGTCCTCGTTGGTCATCAAGTTGAGCTTGGTGATGCCGGCTTCCTTGCAATAGTCCACGACGGCGTTCAGGTCGGCCACGGTGGAATCCGTACGGCCGTACACGATCACAGCGATATCCTTGTTCGCCTTGCACGCGTCATTGAGCGCAGTCTTCAGGTCGGCGGTATTCACGCGTTCGCCGTTGACTGCATACACGCCGTCGACTCCGGCTTCGGCCGGGAACACATCGACGCGCATGAACTTTGCGGGTCCGGCGGGCTTGACTTCGACCGGCTGCGGCGGCTGCGTCTGCGGCTTGGCGGCTTCCGGCGTCTCATCGACCTTCTTCACCGGCGCGGCTTCCACGGTTTCTTCGACCACAACGACCGCGACCGTTTCCTTGCCGTCGACCGGACGCGGTTCCCCGAACGCTTCCGCGTAGGCGGGATTTCCGTCCGGCATTTCCTCCGGCGGCTGCCAGTCGGGATAGGAGGACTGGATTCCGGGGGTCCAGGCTTCGGCTTTTTCGTCCTCCGGCGGCGGCACGTTGGAGGCGCAGGAGACGAGAGCGAACATAGCGGCGAACGAAACGGCGAACGAAAGCGATTTCATAAGGAACCTCCGAAAAAATGGATTATGTTGAAAAAACGAATAGAAAACGTTGTCAGGTCCGGTCACTTGCAGCGGCGCAGAGCGATCACGCCGTTGTGGCCGCCGAATCCGAGGTTGGTGTTCAGCGCCACGTCGACCTTGCGTTCGCGCGCGACGTTCGGCGTGTAGTCCAGGTCGCACTCGGGGTCCGGCGTCGTGTAGTTGATGGTCGGCGGGATGATCCCGGTTTCGATGGTCTTCGAAGCGATGATCGTTTCGAAACCGCCCGCCGCGCCGAGGCCGTGGCCCATGGCGCCCTTGGTGCTGCTGATCGCGAGCTTGCGGGCATGATCGCCGAACAGCGCCTTGATCGCCTGCGTCTCGCAGAGGTCATTCAGGTGCGTGCTGGTGCCGTGGGCGTTGATGTAGTCGACATCTTCGGGATTCAGACCGGCGTTGTCCAGCGCCATCTGGAATGCGCGCATGCCGCCGAGTCCGCCGGTCATGGGCGCGGTCATGTGGAACGCATCGCCGGTCGCGCCGAAGCCGACCACTTCGCAGTGGATCTTCGCGCCGCGTTTCACGGCGTGTTCGTATTCTTCCAGGATGAGGATGCCGGCGCCCTCGGACATCACGAAACCGTCGCGGTCGCGGTCGAACGGACGGCTGGCGACCTCGGGGGTGTCGTTGTAATGGGTGCTCATGGCCTTCATGGAGCAGAATCCGGCATAGCCGAGGCGGGTGATGGAGGATTCCGCGCCGCCGGTGACCATCATGTCGGCGCGTCCGTCGGCGATCGCGTCGAAGCTCGCGCCGATGGCGTGCGTGGCAGTGGCGCATGCGGAAACGACCGAGAAATTCGGGCCGCCCGCGCCGCAGCGGATGGAGATCATGCCGGAAGCCATGTTCGTGATGATGGACGGGATCATGAAAGGAGAGACGCGGCTCGGGCCTTTCGTCAGGAGCGTGGCGCACTGGCTCTCGATGGTGTGCAGACCGCCGATGCCGCTGCCGACCACGACGCCGATGCGGTTCACGTCGAGTCCGCTGCCTTCCTCACGGAAATCGGCCGGAAGTCCGGCATCGCGCCGGGCTTCGTCGAAAGCGACCAGGGCAAACGTGACGAAGCTGTCGACTCTGCGGTAGTCCTTTTCGGATACGACGCTGGCCCAGTCGAGGTTTTTCACCTCGCCGCCGACCTGCGTCTTGAAATCGCTCGGGTCGAACTGGGTCACGCGGCCGATGCCGCAACGCCCGTTAATGAGGGAATCCCACATGGTGTTCACGTCGTTCCCCACGCAGGAAACCGCTCCGTATCCGGTTATTACAACTCGCCGTCTGTTGTTCATGGTATCTTATTATCTCCGGTCGCTTAGTAGAAAAAGAAAAAAAGGGGTCACTCAAGACGAATGACCCCGGGAAGCAAAAGAAGGAAATTATTCCTTGGCAGCAGCCATCTTGCTTTCGATGTACTTGATCGCATCGCCGACGGTCTTCAGATTTTCGGCGTCTTCGTCCGGAATCTCGGAGTTGAATTCTTCTTCGAGAGCCATGATCATTTCCACGATGTCGAGGGAGTCGGCATTCAGGTCTTCGACAAAACGGGCGTCTTCGGTGACCTGGTCTTCGGCGACTGCGAGCTGCTTCACGACGAGCTCTTTGACTTTTTGTGCGATTTCAGCGGACATGTTAAATCCTTTCGTAATGGTGAGAAGGGTTGGTTTTCGTTTTTTTGTAACGTGTATGGATTATAATATACACCGTTTTTGCGGTTTTGCAAATCCATTGCACGTTTTTTTGCGTTTTTATAGCCGAATGATGTTTTTTTACATTCCGAAAGAAAAATTACATCAGGAAGCCGCCGCAGCAGTTGATCACCTGGCCGGTCACGTAGTCGGAATCTGGGCCGCAGAGGAACGCCACGACGTTGGCGACGTCCTGGGGCTTGCCGCCGCGCTTCAGCGGGATCAGTTCCAGGAAGAACTTCTTGGCTTCGTCGGGAAGGTTTTCGGTCATGTCGGTCATGATGTAGCCGGGCGCGACCGCGTTCACCATGATGTTGCGGCTGCCGAGTTCCTTCGCCACGGACTTCGTGACGCCGATGACGCCGGCCTTGGAGGCGGAGTAGTTGACCTGTCCGGCGTTTCCGGCACGGCCAACCACGCTGGAGATGTTCACGATCTTGCCGTAACGGGCCTTCATCATGGGACGGATGGCCGCCTTGATGAAGTTGTAGGTGCCCTTCAGATTGACGGCGATCACGGCGTCCCAGTCGGACTCGCTCATGCGCATGAGCAGGTTGTCCTTGGTGATGCCGGCGCAGTTCACGAGGATGTCGAGGCGGCCGTATTTATCCATGACCGTCTTGATCGACGCTTCGGCGTCTTCGAACTTCGCGACGTTCGCCGCGATGGCGATGGCGTCGATGCCCTGTGCGCGGAATTCCGCCACTGTCTTGTCCGCCGTTTCCTGCATGATGTCCACGATGGCGAGCTTCGCGCCTTCCTGGGCCAGACGTTCGCAGATCGCGCGTCCGATGCCGCGGGCTCCCCCGGTCACCAGCGCCACTCTGTTTTCGAGTTGACTCATTGTGTTTCTCCTGATTCGAGTTTCTGTATGATTGGGTTTTCTATCTGATTTTTATTTAGAACAAGTCAGGCGTTCGCCAGTCCGTCCGCGCCGGAGACGTTGTGCAGGGCCGCGCCCGGCAGGATCTTCCGCACGAGGCCGGTCAGGACCGTTCCCGGTCCGAACTCCACAAAACGTTCCGCGCCGAAACGTTCGGCCATCACGCGCACGCAGGTGTCCCAGCGGACGCTGCCGGCGACCTGAGAGACCAGGTTCGCGCGGATCTTCGCCGGATCGGATTCGGGTTCGCCTGTGAAATTCTGAAGCACAGGGAACTTCGGCGCGTTCATCGGCGTAGCGTCCAGCACGGGGGCCAGCGCCGCGCCCGCGGAGGCCATCATGCGGCTGTGGAACGCTCCCGCCACGTTCAGAGGCAGGGCGCGCTTAACGCCGCGTTCCTTCAGGATTCCGCACGCCTTCAGGACCTGGTCCTTCACGCCGCTGATCACGATCTGGCCGGGCGAATTGTAGTTCGCCACATCAATATCGCATTCCGCGCAGACTTCCGCGATCACGGCGGGATCGCCGCCGATGATGGCGGCCATGCCGCCCTCGGCCTCGTGACAGGCGGCGTCCATCAGGGCCGCGCGCTTCGCCACAAGTTTCAGGCCGTCCTCGAACGTGAACGTCCCGGCGGACGCGAACGCCGCGTATTCGCCGAGGCTCAGTCCGCCCGCGGCCACGGCTTCCTCACCGGGGTTCTTTTCCAACCAGGCAGCCAGACATGCCATGCTAGTGGTATAGATCGCGGGCTGGCAGTTCGCCGTCGCGGTCAGATCGGATTCCGGACCTTCAAAGCAAAGTTTGGAGAGGCTGCGGCCGAGCACGGCATCCGCGCGGTCGAAAACCGCTTTCGCCGCGGGCGACGCTTCGTACAGGTCCTTGCCCATGCCGACTGCCTGGGCGCCCTGCCCCGAGAATAAAAACGCTGTTTTCAATGTCGTTGTCCTTTCATGGATGACGCCCGCAACCGGAATTATCTAATGATTCCGGAGAAAAAAGCAGGCATAATAAAATACCACATTTTTCAGAAAATGCAAATCGGAGGCAGAGCCTCCACTGCAGCAGTGCCCAGCTACGTCAGGGCACGGGACCCGGTTGCCAACTATGCCGGCATGTCAGGCAAGCGCCGCCCGGAGCATGTCTTCCGACACCGGACCAAGACGCAGGATGCTCCACGCGCCGTCGCGTTCGATTTTGATCACGGTCGAGGCCGCGGAATCCGGCGGGATCGCGCCACCGTCCAGCACGCCGTCGGGCGGAATCGCGAGCGACGCCAGTGCTTCGTCGACCGTATGCGCAGCGGGCTCTCCGGAAAGGTTCGCGCTGGTCGAGGCCAGAGGACGCCCGTAGGCAGCAAGAAGGTTCAGCAGCGCGGGGTGATCGGGAATGCGGAATCCTGTGAACGCGTCGCCATCCGGCACGATCAGGGTCACGGGGCCGGGGCAGAACGCCGCCGCGAAACGTTTTGCGGTCTCCGGCATGGCGGGAAACGCCGCATCAGCCGCCTCACGCGAGGCGAAAAAGAGGGTGAGAAGTTTGGACGCCGGACGCCGTTTCATCTCATAAATCTTCGAGCGGGCGGCTTCATGTAAAGCGTCGCAGACCAGTCCATAGACGGTCTCGGTCGGGACAAGCAAAACACCGTCGTCATGCCGCAAAACGTCGCAGAAAAACGCGACGGCGGACGCGTCGGCACAGGGGATACGCTCCATGAGGAATCACTCGGAGTAAATATAGATCACTTCGCCCTCGCGGGACAGATGGTATTGCTCGCGGGCGACTTTTTCGATGGCGGAGGCGTTGTGCTGGAGGTCATGGACTTCCTGCTGGAGCGTGAGATATTCCCTCTTCACGCGGTCCAGATCGTCCTGAAGGGTCACCACTTCCTGCTTCGTCTGCTTGTACTTCCGGTACGCGGGCAACACGAGGATGCCGGATACGATCAGTACCAGCACCAACAGAATATAAATGACGCCTGTCAGCAGTTTTCCCATTGTATACACCTCGGTAATACACTAATATAGCACACTCTCCGAGAAATACAACAAGAAAAATGAAAAATTCCTCCGCCCCTGTAAAAGAGCGGAGGAAAAGAGACTTGCACAAGGGGACGGTGCGAAGCCGTCCCTTTGTTTTGCGCGGATTAACCGAGCTTGGCGACGCTTTCGTCGATCTTCTTCTTGATCGTCTCGAAAGCGGCCTGGTTCTGGAGCTGTTCCAGCGTGTTCAGGGCGTTCCGGAACTTGGTGCGCTCGACGACTTCATCGCCGATGGTCACGCAGATCGTGCCATCCTGTTCGGGGCGGGACGAGAACGCGGCGTCCATGTCGACCTTGTCCGTGTAGTTCTTGCCGCGGACGTATTCGGAGATCATGCCGATCAGGAGCTGGCCGGGGCAGTTGTCCTGCTTGGCGCAGATCGTGACGGTGATCATGAAGCGGTTCGGAGCCGTGCCGCGCATGATCGGAATCTTCGCGTCGAAGATCTGGCTGCGGTTCTGGTAGACCGTGTGCAGCAGATGGTGCGCCTCATGGGAGCCGGGCTTGCCGCCGATGTGCTGCTTGTAGCACTGGTCGACCAGGAAGTTGTCCTGGCTCTTCTGGACCTGCTGAGACTTGTCGGCCGCGTAGAGGCCCTGCTGGCGCTGGATGCGGATCGCGTCCGTGACGCCGACGGGCTGGCCGCCGCCGGAGATGCAGCCGCCGGGGCACGCCATGACTTCGACGAAGTCGTAGTGGGCTTTGCCGGAGCGGACGTCGTTGATGAGGCGCTTGGCGTTGGCGAGGCCGTGGACGACCGCCACGCGGATTTCCTTGCCTGCCGCGGTCACGGTGGCTTCCTTGAGGGTGTTCATGCCGCGGACGGCCTTGAAGTCGACGCTGGCGAGCGGCTTGCCTTCGAGCTTTTCGACCGCGTAGCGGAGCGCGGCTTCCATGACGCCGCCGGACGCGCCGAAGATGACGCCGCCGCCGGTCGCGAATCCCATGGGCATGTCGAACGCTTCGGGCTGGAGCTCGTTGAGCTTGATGCCGAGCGAGTTGATCATGCGCTGGACTTCGCTGGTGGTCACGACGATGTCGACTTCCTGCTTGCCGTCGACGTTGAACTTCGGCAGCTGGGCTTCGAACTTCTTCGCTGTGCAGGGCATGATGGAGACTACCACGAGGTCCTCGCGCTTGCAGCCGAGCTGTTCGGGCAGGACCTTCTTGGCGATGGAGCCGAACATGGCCTGCGGGGAACGGCAGCTGGAGATGTGCGGAATCATTTCGGGGAAGTAGATCTCGGCGAACTTGACCCAGGCGGGGCAGCAGCTGGTGAACATCGGGAGCGTGCCGCCGTTGGCGATACGGTCGATGAGCTCGGTCGCTTCCTCGAAGATGGTCATGTCGGCGGAGAAGCTGGTGTCATAGACGTGCTTGAAGCCCATGAGCTTCAGGGCGGCGACGAGCTTGCCCGCCACGTTCTCGCCCGGCTTCGCGCCGAAGTATTCACCCAGCGCCACGCGGACGGCCGGGGCGACCTGCACCACGACGGTCTTGGTGGGATCGTACAGGGCGTCCCACACGCGGTTGCGGTCCTGTTTCGGCACGATTGCGCCGGTGGGGCAGACGGCGGCGCACTGGCCGCAGTTCACGCACTCGACCGCGCCGAGGGACGCGCCGAAGGCCGGGGCCACGCGGGCGTTCGAGCCACGGTTCGAGAAGTCGATCGCGCCGATGCCCTGGATTTCGGAGCAGACGCGCACGCAGTCGCCGCAGAGCACGCACTTGTTCGGGTCGCGGACGAGCGACGGGGAGGAGAAGTCGATCGGATCGTCCTTCTTCACGGATTTGAAGCGGATGTCCTGAACGCCGAGCTGGTAGGCGATGCGCTGCAGGGTGCAGTTCTCGTTGCGGGCGCAGGTCGGGCATTCGCGGTTGTGGTTGGCGAGCAGGAGTTCCACGCTGATCTTGCGCATGTCGCGGATTTCCTTGGTGTCCGTGTGGACGACCATGCCGGGCGCGGGGGCGGTGGAGCAGGACGCCATGATGCCCTTGCCTTCGACGAGGACAAGGCAGAGGCGGCATGCACCGTAGATGCTCAGTTCGGAGTGATAGCAGAAGGTCGGGATCTCGATCCCGGCTTTGCGGATGACTTCGAGAAGGTTGCGTTCGTTGGTGAACGTGACTTCCCGTCCGTTCACGGTAAGCGTTTTAACATTATCGGCCATGATGAATGATCCTTATAGTTTTCAGATTCCCTTGACTGCGCCGAACTTGCACGCGGCCTTGCAGGCGCCGCACTTGATGCATTTTTCGGGGTCGATGCTGTGCGCGGTCTTCACCTTGCCGGTGATCGCGCCGACGGGGCACTTGCGGGCGCAGGCCGTGCAGCCTTTGCACTTCGCGGGGTCGATCTCGGGACGGGCGAGCGCCTTGCATTCGCCGGTCGGGCAGATCTTGCGGAACACGTGGTCTTCGTACTCCTTGCGGAAATAGCGCAGGGTGGAGAGGACCGGGTTCGGGGCGGTCTTGCCGAGGCCGCAGAGGGAGCCGAGCTGGACGGCTTTTGCGGTCTTCTCGAGGAGGTCGAGCGTATCTTCCGTGGCGCGGCCTTCGATGATGTCGTCAAGCAGCGCGAGCATCTGCTTCGTGCCTTCGCGGCACGGCACGCACTTGCCGCAGGATTCGTTCTGCGTGAACTGCATGAAGAACCGCGCGATGCGGACCATGCAGGTCTGCTTGTTCATGACGACGAGTCCGCCGGAACCGACCATCGCGCCGGCGCTCTTCAGGGAGTCGAAGTCGAGCGGGAGGTCGAGGAGCTCGGGGACCAGGCAGCCGCCGGACGGGCCGCCGATCTGCACGGATTTGAAGTCTTCGCCGGTCACCTTGCCGGTGTTGTCCGTCACGCCGCCGCCGATGTTGTACACGATCTCGCGGAGGGTGGTGCCGAACGGGACTTCGATGAGGCCGGTGTTCGCGACGTGGCCGGTGAGGGCGAACGTCTTCGTGCCGGGGGAGTTCTGCGGACCGACTTCGCGGTACTTCTCAGCACCGTTGCGGATGATGTACGCCACGGAGGCGAGCGTTTCCACGTTGTTGATGACGGTCGGCTTGCCGTAGAGGCCCTTCTGCGCCGGGAACGGCGGCTTCGGCATCGGCATGCCGCGCTTGCCTTCCACGGAGGCGATCAGGGCGGTCTCTTCGCCGCAGACGAACGCGCCTGCGCCTTCCATCACGCGGATGGAGAAATTGAAATTGGTGCCGAAGAGGTTCTTGCCGAGCAGGCCGTACGCCTCAGCGTCGGCGATCGCCTTGCGGATGCGTTCGACGGCCAGCGGGTATTCGGCGCGGACGTACACCACGCCTTCATCTGCGCCGATCGCGCGGCCCGCGATCATCATGCCTTCGAGCACGGCGTGGGGATTGCCTTCCATGACGGAGCGGTCCATGAACGCGCCCGGGTCACCTTCGTCGCCGTTGCAGATGACGTATTTCTTGTCGTTCTGGGAAGCGAGCGTGAATTTCCATTTGAGGCCGGTGGGGAAACCGCCGCCGCCGCGGCCGCGGAGACCGGCGTCGATCATGGTCTGGCAGACCTGTTCCGGGGTCATCTCGGTGATGGCCTTGCGCGCGCCGACATAACCTTCGCGTGCGATGTATTCCTCGACGTCGTCCGGCTCGATCATGTAGTTGGCCAGCACGACGCGGGTCTGACGGGCGTAGAACGCGATCTCGTCCTCATGGCGGCAGGCCTTGCCGCTGACGGGATCGACGTAGACCAGACGGTCGATGATCTCGCCGCCGATCAGCGTCACGTGGACGATCTCGGCCGCATCTTCGGGTTTCACATGGCAGTAGAAGATCCCTTCAGGTTCGATGCGAAGGATTGGGCCCATCTGGCAGAATCCCTGACAGCCGGACTTGGAGAAGTAGGTGACGCCCTCGTTCTTGGAGCAGTCGTGACGGTCGAGGACGACTTCGATGTGTTCGCCGGCTTTTTCGAGCTCGGCGCAGATGGCGTCGCGGACCTTCATGGAACCGTTGGCGATGCATCCGGTACCGCCGCAGATGATGATGCGGCGTTTGAGCTTGGCGACGACTTTTTTATAGTTCGCGGCGATCTCTTCCAGATTCGGCGTTTTGATTTCGGTGCTCATCGTATGTGATTCCCTTCGTTACTTGTTTTCGGATTCCGCGGCGGCTTCGGCGGCCGTGATCTCGTCGATGATCTTCTCGACCTGTTCCGGGGTGGCCTGGCCGTGGACTTCGCCGTCGATGACGATCACGGGGGCAAGACCGCAGGCGCCGAGGCAGTTCACGATCTCGACGGTGAAGAGGAGGTCATCGGTGGTGCGCTTTTCGTCGCAGAGGCCGAGCTTCTTGTAGATGGCCTCGAGCAGTCCCATGGACTTCTTCACATGGCAGGCGGTGCCGTCGCAGAGACGGAAGATGTGTTTTCCCTTCGGGTTCAGGGAGAAGTGGGCGTAGAACGTGGCAACGCCGTACACATGCGCCACGGGCACGTCGAGCGACGTGGCCACATAGCTGATGACGTCCTTCGAAAGGTACTTGTAAACTTCCTGTACCTCCTGAAGGATCGGGATGAGCCGGGAGGGGTCGTTCCCGTTCTTTTCGAGGATCTCGTTGACCGCCGCGAGGTGGTGCACCATCGCACGAGTCTTTTCCAGGGTTTCCTGCATAGGTTTCTCCATGGGGTTGTTGTGAGGGTTTGGGTATGGCAAATAAGTTATGTCAAACGTATTTGATGACGACTTTCTTCAGATAATGGTTTTCGAGCGTGTGAGCCAGCCGCTGCACGATGTTCCGGCGCAGCTCCAGGTCGTGCGGCAGGTTCGGGTCCTGATGCGCTTCGTTGATGCGCGTCCCGACCAGGAACGTGATCACGTCGTTGCGGAGCATCAGGCGGGTCAGGAGACCGGCGGGATCGTTGTGGCGTCCGCCGTCGACCTCCTCCAGGTAGGTCGCGGCCTTCGAGAGCGTGAAGATGCCTTCCGTCACGAGGTTGACGCCGTCCATGGTGGACATCGGGGGCATGTCCGGGGAGATGCTCGACAGGTCCATCTTCAGTTCACGGCCGAGCTCGCGCGACACGATTTCCGCGCTGGTGCCGCCGCAAATCGCCTTGTCGCCCACGAAATTCTTCAGGAACGACGCGCATTCGGCGTCGCGGGCGGAATCGTACGGAGGCCCGGTGAAAAGCAGCATCTCGCGCGGATTGCGGAAATACAGCGCCGCGCAGGTCATGTCGTCCTTGTTGATGTTGTGCGGCTCCTTGCTGATCGCCTCCGAGATCACGTGCTCCGCGACTTCGTAGGAGGACACGTCCAGACTGTTGCTCAGATAGTCCACGAGGTATTCGGAAACGCCGCTTTCGCGCCAGCCGAGCGGAAGCTCGTCCGAGCCGATCGCGGCCTGCGTGACGCCGTCGGAGAAGAAGACGATGCGGTCCCACATGTCGACCTTGAAGTGGTACACCTTCATGCTGCGGTTGTCGTATTTGGACGGGTTCAGCTCGTCGTACGGCACGCTGACGACCTTGTCGTTTCGGAGCAGCACGAACGCCGGATTGCCCATTTCGATGATGCGGACGTTGCCGTCCGGCCAGGCGTTCAGGATCGTGAACGTGGCGTAGCTGATCTTGCGGACCTGGCAGATCGGGAGGGCGTCCATCATGATCTCGGCGGCGTGCAGGATGCCGCGGGGGCCGGTGAGCTCGTTGGCGAACTTCAGCGCCATCGTCGCGGTCATGGAGGCGAGAATGTTCGCCTTCACGCCGCTGCCCAGACCGTCCGACAGCACGGCCACCACGCGCGAATCCTCCATGTTCTTGATGAACTTGAAGGCGTCGCCGCAGATGTCCTCGCCGTGCTTGCGACACTGGCTGAATCCGAGGTCTATAAAGAAGGGTTCGCTCATCGTCCGGTCACCTGAGGATCATTTGTATTTCTTCTGGAACTCGTCGTCTGTCGGCGAATCCGCGTAGTTTTCCGCGATGGACCGCAGCAGGATCTCCGTATCGGCCATGTGCTCGCCGAGCTTGCACGCGATATCCTGCACCGTCGCCAGGTTCTTGCGGATGACTTCGCGCGCCTGGGCGGCGATCTCCTCGCGGCGGAATTCCGTGCGCGTCACGTCGAACATCATCGCGCCGACGACCTGTCCGGGGTCGATGTTGAAGATGTACAGGCTTATGAGCCGCCCGTTCACGTGGATCGTGTCGCGCGAAAGCTCGTTTTTCGTGGTCAGGACCTCGCGGAAGAGATCGGAGAAGCTGATGAAAGTGTCGAGCGCGGCGCCGGCCATGCCGGGCAGCACGTTCCACACGTCGAGCGCCGATTCGCCGCAGAGTTCGGCAAATCTGTGGTTGGATTCGATGAGCGTGAGGCTCTGGTCGACGATCACCACGGCCGCCGGGATGCACCGCAGGATGGCGTTGGATTTCTTCTGGGCGAGCTTGCGCATGTAGGAGACGCACATGTTCGGTTCGGCCTTGCCCGCGATCAGCGCCTTGGCGAAGTTGAGGCAGGTGTTGTATCCGCAGCCGCCGCAGTTCAGTTCGTCTTCCTTGTTCTTCTTGCCCACGCGGAGCAGAGCCTGACGAATCTCGTGCAGCGAGACGTCCTTCCCAGCCGCGGGCGCTTCCTTGTAGTCCAGGTCCAGCGTCACTTCCGGTTCGCGGTCGGAGACCGTCTCCGGCACGTCGGCCATGCGGAGGATGCGGAGGCGTTCCATGAGGCCCGGCGCGCCGTGTTCCGTGCCCGGTCCGTGGACGCAGCCGCCCTGGCAGGCGAGCGTTTCCAGAAAAACCGGTTCGCGGATGTCGCGCGGATGGAGCCCCTCGAGCGTGAGGCGGAGGCTGTCAAGTCCGGTCACCGCGACGTATTTCACATGGCCGCAGCCCGGATGCAGTTTGATCGTATCGTTCATGCCGCCCTCGATCGGGTACAGCGTGCCTTCGCGCGCGGCCTGCGGCACGAAGACGTCCGCGTCGGTCGTCTCCACGCGCCACGGGTCGATCTGCATGCTGCGGAACCACTGGCGCAGGCGCGAGAACAGCATCGCGAGCGAGATCAGGTCGCCGTGCCGGTCGGATTCGTTCTTCTTCGCGATGCACGGGCCGATGAACACCACCTTCGCGTTCGCGCCGAATTCCTTCTTCAAAAGTTTCGCGTGCGTCAGCGCGGGCGACAGCACCTTCGTGATGCACGGAGCGAATTCCGGCATGTATTTGCAGATGAAATCGTCGACCACGGGGCATGCGGACGAGATTTTCAGGCCGCTTTTGAAATCCTTCAGTTCCAGCGCAAGCGCGTCGGAAACCGCCTGCGCGCCGATCGCGGTCTCGCCGACTCCGGCGAACCCGAGCTTCTTCAGCGAGGCGATCATGTTCTTCGCGGGAAGTCCCTTGAACTCGCTCACCCACGACGGAGCCAGCGAAACATAGACGGGATCGGGGCCGAGGATGAGCTGACGGGCGCGCGTCATGTCGTCGCGGATCTTCTTCGCGTGAACGGGGCAGACTTCGACGCAGCCGCCGCACGCGATGCAGAGTTCCGGCATGACGGAGGCATGGCCGTCTTCGACCTTGATCGCTTTCACGGGGCAGCGCCGGACGCATTTGAAGCAGTCCTGGCACTCGGCGTCGGCGGTAAAAACCGGATATCCCTGGTTCATGGCTCAGTCCTCGTTTTATTTGTTCGCGAGAAACTCGCGGTTCAGGATGTCGATCAGGGCTTCTTTGCTCACATGGCTGTAAGTCGTTTCGTCAATGATGAGGTTCGGTCCTTCCGCGCAGAGACCCGCGCAGCAGCGGCCGGAAAGAAGCACTTCCGCCTGCAGATTGTTCGACTTCAGGAAATCCTCGATCACGCGGAGATTCTCCTCATTGCCGCGGGCAAAGCAGCTGCTTCCCATACAAATGACGATTTTGCGTTTCATGAAACGGCTCCAGGTATGCAGTGGAAACTATGTATCTTTCGAAACGGATCGAAAACGAACGTCGCGGTGCAACGGCGGGCGCATTCGATATTTTTTTATCGATTATATAATTTACCACATTTTTCCCGATTTTTCAAATCGTTTTCCGTAAAAACTCTTAAAAACTAACGATTTTTTCTCCGTGTCTCCGACATGCCGCACAAATCTTTTCCGGTTTCCGGACAGTTCAGGCATTTTCGCAACAAAACATGAACCGGAGACCGGATCGGATTCCATGCGAACCGGATTCGTTTCAGGACCTGTATTTATTTCAGAAAAATCAGGATCGGAACGGCAGATCGGGCTGATCCTGATTCTTTGACGACGGGGATTTGGAGCGCGACGGGGACGGCGGTTCCAGGTGGACCACCACATCGACGATGTTCAGGTCGGAATCCACAAGCAGGTCGCGGACCTGATGCGAGATCTCGTGCCCTTCGCGGACGGTCATATCCGGATCAACGATGATATGGATGTCCGCCCAGATCGCACCGCCGGCATTGCGGGTTCGGAGCGCATGCGCGCCGAGGATGCCGGGGAGCGAGGTCGCCATGCGGTAGATCTTCGCCTGGTCCTCCTGAGAGACGCCCGCTTCGGAGAGCTCCTGCAGCGCGGGCCGGATGATCGTCCACGCCGCGTGAAGCACGAAGAAAGAGACGAAGATGGCGCCGACGGGATCGATGAATTGCAGTTTCGGGAAGAAATAGGCGACCGCGATCGCTATGGAGGCGGGAATCGAGCTCAATGCGTCGCTCCTGTGATGCCAGGCATTGGCCTCCATCGCGATCGACTTCACGCACCTCGCCTTCGCCATGGTCCAGCGGAACAGCACTTCCTTGGAGACAATGGAAAAGACGGCGATCGCGAACGCATATCCCGCGGGACCGTGCGACGATCCGTGGCGGATCATGCCGACCGCGTCCCAGACCAGCCCGACCGCCACCGCGGCGAGCGCGATGCCGATGAACGCCGAAACAAGCGTCTCGATGCGGCCGTGTCCGTACGGATGCTGCCGGTCGGGCGGCGCGGACCAGAATTTCACGCCGAAGATCACCGCCAGATCGGTCGCGAGGTCGGACAGGCTGTGCACGGCATCGGCGAGAAGCGCCTGACTGTAGAAAAACAGGCCGCCCGCGGCCTTGGCGGCGGCCAGGACGATGTTCAATATCATCCCGACGACCGTGACGAACCGCACGGTGCGGATCGTTTGCGTGTTCTGTTTTGTCTCGGACGGCATGGTTCGGTACAGGCTCCGCCGGAACACCGCGGGATACGGCATTCTGTTGTGCGGAAAAAACTTTATGATTGAAGTGTGCAGATGATGAAGAAAAAACTACAGAACTATACCACGAAATCCGGAAAATGCAAGATGACACGAAAAAAAAGTCTTTTTCCTTATTTTATGGCTTGCATTCTCATTTTTTTGTTGTAAGTTATGGTATCGAAAGTACGGGATGCCGACCGTCGTGGCCGCATTCCTCGTTCGATCAGGCTTTCATCCGCCGAAAATTGAGGTACTACAATATGACAATCCGTCCCGTCTGCACTGTCGAAACTGGCCGGAAGCCGTTTTCCGGCTTGCACATGTATGCGAATCTTTTCCGCCTTGCGGTCCTGCTTTTCCTCTTCTGCTTTGCGGCGTTCCCCCTGTCCGCGCAGGACAGAAGGCAGTTCAATATCCTGCTCATCTTCTCCGAGCACACGGCGAGCGAGATCCGCACGGACCTGACCGGCTCGTATTTCAACGAACTGGCGAACCTCGGCATCATGTTCGAAAGCGACCTGGTGGAGCTGGATTCGCTGCACGACCAGAACCAGACCAGCTGGGAAGAGAAGCTGAGCCCGAAGAAGGAGGCGATCGAGGCGGGGAAGTACAAGCTGATCGTCGCCTTTGGCGAACCCGCGTCCAGAGCGCTCAGGACAATACTGCCCGCCGTCCCGGAACAGACCGCGATCATCCTCTCCAATATGAAAGCATTCTCCGAGGAATGGCGTCAGGAGCACCCGAATACGACCGCGGTCATCCGCCGGATCGACCCGCGCACGAACATCCAATTCGGACTCAAACTGTTCCCGGAGCGCAAGCACGTCGTGCTGCTGGCCTCGCGTTTCGGCTGGTCCGAACGTCAGGACATGACGCTCCGCAACGAATTTGCGGGCATCTGCGACTTCACCACGGTCTATATTTCGGACACGGAACGCGAAGCGGCATTCCGGAAGCTCGCCACAGCCCCCGCGGACGCATTCATCGTCGCCAACGACTGGGACATCTATCTGCCCAGCATCGGCAGCCGTTCGACCATCTGGTACCAGCTCATGCAGGTGCGCGACGACCTCCCGATCATCGGACGGCGGCGCGTTCTGCTGGACTTCGCCGTCGGCGGCTACATGTCCTCCATCGAGGACGTCGGCAAGAAAACGGCGGCCCTCACCGGGCAGCTTGCGAACGCCAGGGGCTCTTCGCCCGCCGCCAAGATCGCGCCGGTCGTCGTCGACGAGACCTGCGTCATCAACTATAAGCGCATCAACTACTGGGAATACGACACGGAGGCCATCCCCTCCGACGCCGAATGGGTCAACAGGCCGCAGTCCTGGGCGGAACGGAACCAGGAACTCCTCATCACGCTCGCGATCCTCTTCACCGTCCTCCTCGCGTTCTTCCTCGGCAGCCTCATCTACTTCTTCAAATACCGCCACATGACCAGCCGATTCCTCGCGATCCACGGACACATGCCGCTCCTCGTCGCGGCCTACTCCACCTCCGGCGAGGTCCTTTACGCTCACGTACCGTTCAATGACCCGGACGCATCGCAGAATCTCGACGACCTCCGCACGGCGCTGACCAACACGATCCGCGTCGAAATGGCCGAGACCGCGATCTCCGGCAAGACCATGAGCGTCAACCGCAAGCACGGGGACAAAAACTACACGGTCACTCTGACCAAGCTCGACAAACGGATCTTCAAGCACGAGGCCGTGCTGGTCGTCGCGCAGGACACCACCGAGATGGCCGAACTCCGCGAAAAGTCGTTCAACCTCGCGACCAGGCTTCAACTCACGCTCCGCGCCATCGGCGACGGCGTCATCGTCACCGACCGTCTCGGATTCGTCACGATGGTCAACCACTCCGCCGAGAAAATGACCGGATACACGCAGTCGGAAGCCGAAGGTAAGACCATTCAGGACGTCTTCAACATCGCGTCGCCCGAGGGATCCGCCACGCTTTCGCCCGTCGAGACCGCCATCCGCGAAAACCGCATCGTCACCAACACCGACAGCCTCACGATCACCTCCAAGGACGGGACAAAGCACCGCATCTCCACCTCGACCTCCCCCATCCGCGGCGCGAAGAACGCACTCCTCGGCGCGATCGTCGTCTTCCGCGACATCACGGAGGAGTACGAACGCCGCGAGGAACTCGACCGAAAGACGCACGCGCTCCAGACTGCAACCTCCCTCGCCGAACTCGGCTATTTCTACTACACGCCCGAAACCGACACGTTCGACGCACCGTCGCCCTCCGACGCCATCTGGCCCTTCGAAAACGGCAAACGCGTTCAGGCCGAAGACTGGATCCTCGCGGACGACCTGCAGAATTACCTCACGCAGCGGCGCGCGCTTTTCCACGGCAACGCCGACATGCTCGAATGCACCTTCCGCAGCGACTTCTTCGGCAAGCGCCGTCATTTCCGCATCACCGCCGTCAAGGACAAATCCGCACGCAGAAAAAATCAGCGGTTCTTCTTCATGATCCAGGACATCACGAAGGTCCACGACCTGGAGGTCGAGGCGGCGAACGCGATGCTCTTCCTGAAGATGCTCTTCGACATCATGCCCAGCACCGCCACCGTGCGCGACTACAGCGACGAATACCGTCTGCTCATGGCGAACCAGAAATACTGCTACCAGCTCAACACGACCGAGGAAAAGATCATCGGCACGAATTACGCCGATCTTTTCGAGCCGGAGCTCGCAAAGGCTTTCCAGGATATGGACGACGAAGCAGCCAAACGCATCGGCGAAGTCTGCACGCACCTCGTCGACGTGCCCACGCACGACGGCTTCGGCGTGGCGCAGATTTCCCACGTCGCGTTCAACGACACGTCCGGACGCCTGCTCATCTTCGGCTGCAGCAGCGACGTCACGGAGCTGCACAACGCGATCAAGGCCGCCGAATCCGCGGCAAAGGCGAAGAGCCTCTTCCTCGCCACCATGAGCCACGAGATCCGCACGCCGCTCAACGCCATCCTCGGCTTCAGCCAGCTGCTCCAGGACGAATCCCTCCCGCGCGGCGAGGCCAGCGAATACCTCCGCAGCATCCATTACGCGGGCAACGCCCTGCTCTCCCTCATCAACGACATCCTCGACCTCTCCAAGCTCGACGCCGACCAGATGATCATCCAGCCGGAACCGACCGACCTGCGCGAACTCATGTTCGAACTGAAAGCAGTCTTCACGGCCAAGGCGCAAACCCAGGGGATCGAACTTATCACGACCGTCCCGGACGACCTCCCCGTCCTTAACCTAGACGAACGCCGTCTCCGCCAGGTCCTCCTGAACATCATCGGCAACGCCGTCAAGTTCACAAAGGAAGGATCCGTCACCGTCTCGCTCGCTTTCTTCAAGCTCAACGAAAACCGCGGCGCCATTACCATCCGCGTCGCCGACACCGGATGCGGCATCTCGAAGGAATCCCTCAACAAGATCTTCGAGCCGTTCGTGCAGGATAAGATGTCCTACCGCGGCATCCGCACAGAAAACGGAACCGGACTCGGCCTCTCCATCGCGAAACGTCTCGTCGACTGCATGAAGGGCTCCCTCACGGTCGAAAGTACGCTCGGCAAGGGCAGCGTGTTCACCATCCTGCTCCCCGAAATCGAGATCTGCGCCGACGCCGACCTCAAACAGAACGAACAGGCCACTGATGGCAAGCTCGATACGACGAAGAAGATCCTCGTGGTCGACGACGTCCCGCTCAACGTGAAAGTCCTCTGCGCCATGCTCCGCAAGATGGGATTCGACCCGATCTCCGCGCCGTCCGGCGCAAAAGCACTCGAGCTGATGAAGACCACGAAGCCCGACATCGCCCTGTTCGACCTCTGGATGCCGGAAATGAACGGCATGGAGCTTGCTTCGGCCGTCCGCGCAAACCCGGACTTAGCCGGCATCACGATCTATGCCGTCACCGCCGACACGGAGAACTCCTCGAACTTCGACATGAGCATGTTCGACGGCATCGTCATGAAACCCGTCACCCAGGATTCGCTCATGAAAGTTTTGAGCTGAACCGGAGGGAACACACCGTCCTTCCGGCTTGACTTTCCGCGTTTTTGTGGTATAGTATGAGGAAAATCCGACAATCAAACCATTAACAGAAAGGTGTGATGCCATGAAATTCCTTCTCGCCCTTTGCTGTTTCCTTGCAACAGCCGTGCTCGCCCCTGCCCTTTCCGCAGCCGAGTGGTTCACAGATTTTGAAAAAGCCAAAGCCGAGTCGCTGAAGACCAAGCGCCCGATCTATATCCTGTTCACTAACTCGGACGCCGCGCCAGACCGCAGCCTCGAACGGACCATTTTCAGCCAGAGGAAATTCCAGGAATATGCCGACAAGAAGCTCGTGCTCCTGAAGATCGATTTCCCGAACGCGTCCCATCTTCAGCCAAAGAACATCTCCCAGCAGAACAGGCAGCTCCGCACACAATTCGGTATCACCATTCTCCCGACCGCCCTGCTGCTGGATGCAAACGGAAATATCTACATCGATTTCATCAAGGCTGACGGCAGCGCCGAGAAGCATCGCCGGAAGATCAACGAAATCATGGATTTCGACCCGCCGAAACGCTACGCAGAATACCTCGACGGATTCGTAAAGAAATACACGCCGCCGAAACCCGAAGTCAAGAAAGCCGAGGTGAAAACCGACGAAAAGAAGGCCGAAGCGAAGAAGCCTGCGAAAAAGCCCGCGCAGAAACCGGACAAAAAGCCTGCGGAAAAAGCTCAGAACACGAATTCCGCGGAAACCAATATTCCTGATGAAAACGGCGTTCTCCGTATCCCGCTCAATCCCGAGGGCGATTTCCAGGAGTGGCTGAAGGCGTATCAGGCCGAAGAAGCCAGGGAAGAAGCCAGGGAAGCCGAAGAGGCGAAGGAAATCATCGAGGAGGTCAAGGAGGCCATCGAAGAAGCGGTCGAAGAAGCCAAAGAAGAAGCGGAAGAAGCAGCCGAAAAAGCGAAAAAGGATGCGAAACCGCAGGCTCCCGCCGAGAAATAAGCGTCTCCCTCAAACAAGCAGATACAATAATCCCGTACCGCGACAAACGGTACGGGTTTTCTTTTTGGAAAAGCGTGCTTGTGCCGGAATGACGATGCCCGGCACTGCTTCAGCGCAGGACCTGCCCTCCCGTTACTTCTTCAGGGGGATCAGCTCCACGAAATAGACGTCGTTCTGCTTCATGTCCAGACCGAGCTGGAATTCCTCGCCCTTCATGACGGAGACCTGCGCGCTGTACATCGGACGGAGCAGGGAAACGCGCGTCAGACGTGCGATCTCCTCGCGGCTGATGTCCGTCTTCGCGCCGTCCTCCTCAAGCCACGCGGAATACGCGTCGCCCGCCCGGTAACCGATCCGGGTCACGCGCAAGTCGTATTCGCCGGCCTTGAGTCCGGTGAGGCTGAACAGCGCATGGCCTTTGTCCTTGGCCGGATGCGGATCGAAGAAGGTGTCCTGATTGCTGATCCTGCCGCCCTGCGTGGGGTGGCTGAGATCCCAGAAGAGCGCCTGCACGCCGCCGTTCGCGTCCTTGCAGACGTACGACGACGCGTCGCTGGAGACGAGCTCCGTCGGGCCAAGCGCAGCCAGGCACTGGTACGCGCGGTAGGCGGCCTTCGGGATGCTCTGGAACGTGATGAGGCCAAATCCGCCGTGGAACGGACGCGGCGCGGGACCGCATTCCTCGAAGATGTCCGTGAATGTCCACAGGCTCATGCACGCCATCTTTTCCGTATTGCGGAGCTGTTCCAGGATGAACGGCGCGGCGAAATACGAATCGTGGACCGGGTCGACCGGAGACGGCGACGCATGCCACTCGGTGATGTAGACGGGAACGTTGCAGCGGAGGTTTTTGCGGATGTCCGCAAGCTTTTTGTTGAAGCAGTCGGCCACGTGCCGGAGGTTCTTCATGAGGTAGATGTAGTTGCCGCCGAACCGGTCGATCTTCGGCAGGGCCGGGTTCTCGGGATCGAATCCATACTGGTGGAACGAGATGAAATCCAGCGGCAGACGGTTCTTGCGGCAGTATGTCACGAGGGGAGCGATGAAGTCGAGCCCGGCGCCGGAGGGACCGCCGACCGGATACGCCTTGTTCACGGACTTGACCGCCCGCGCCGTATGCTTGTAGAGTTCGAGGTAGGCGTCGAGCATGGTGGTCTTTTTGCCGGGATCCCAGAACACGTCCAGATCCGGTTCGTTCCACACCTCGAACCGCCACGTCTTCACCTCGTCCTCGCCGTAACGCTCGGTCCAGTGCTGTATGGTCGCGCGGATGAGGTCGGCCCAGCGTTCGTGCTTCTTCGGCGGAGTCACGTTGGCCTTCCACCAGAAGATCGTGGTCTTGCCGGAGGCGAGTTTCTCGGGCATGAAGCTGAGTTCGACGAACGGCTTGACGCCGATGGAGAGCAGGAAGTCGAACACATCATCGATGTACATGAAGTTGTACACCGGATTGCCCGCCTTGTCCTCGCTGTACACACGCATTTCGTCGTGGAAGAGACCGTGCGCGCGCAAATACCGGAATCCGAGTTCCTTTTTGCATTTCGCGAGCTGCTTGCGCCAGGTGTCGCGCAGCCCTTCGCCGATGCGCCCCGCCCCGACGCAGTCGCGCCAGACGTCGGACCGCTTGCCCTTTACAGCCTTGAAATCGGCCTTGATGAGACGTTCCGGCGCTGTCTCGCCCGGATAGACTTCGGGAACCGTCTTTTTCGCGGCGGGCTTCTTCGGCGCGGGCTTCTTCGCGGCGGCCGTCTTTTTCGCTTCGGACTTTTTCGCGGCGGCGGACGCGGGCTTTTTCGCGGCGGGCTTCTTCGCGGCAGGTTTCTTGCTCGAGCTCATGGTTTTCTCCTGTTGTTCGCCCCGTGTGACGGAGCCTGTTTATGAGAATACAGTTTTCTGATGAACATACAATAGCACGTTCCGGGCGTTTTCCCATATACTTTTTGCACGAATGCATATTTTCTTTAAACAAAATCGCCCGGAGACAGGGAAAACCGTTGGACGCAGGCGGAAAAAAGCGGCACAGGCCGGAACCTGTGCCGCATACGGGCAGATGAAGCGGAATACGCTCAGAAGCCTTCGAGCAGGGATTTCTGATCCTTGCCTTTTTCCGCGGCCTTTTCCGCCGCTTCCTCCGCGTTGAGGGATTCCGGGCCGCGGAGAGCGTCCAGATCGTGCTCGATCGGTTCGTCGAGCAGAGAGGACCCCTTCGGATCGCGCATATCCTCCAGGAACTGGATGTCCTGGATTTCCTCGTAATCGACGTCCTTGCGTGCTTCGCGGCCGCCGACGACCTTCACGATGCCGGTGTCCTTGTCGAGCACGAGGCGGGGCGGACGGTCGGTCTTCATCAGGATCTGACGGTTTTCGAGGTTGCCGTCGGTATTGTACTGGTAGTAGGCATACACTTTCGTGCTGGCGGGCAGCAGGACGCTGAGACGGGAGAGGAAGTCGATCTCGCATTTCGGACGGAGATCGGGTCCCAGGTCGTAGCCGATATGACGGAGCATGTAGACGTTGTCCTTGTCCTCGAGCGTGAGGCAGTAGATGTTGGACTTGCCCGTGAAATAGCTCAGGATGCGGTATTCGCGCGTCTTGATCATGCGGTGCTTTTCCTCCTTCGTGCCGTCCTCGTTGACCTTCGCCTCTTCCGGGGAATCGTCAAGCAGCGGCAGGCCGACCGTACGCGACCAGATCACGCTGCCGCGCACGATATTGAAATGCGCCTCCTTGGACTGGTACGGCGTCTCCATCTGCGGATGACGAAGCACGGCCTTCACGGTATAGCGGCCGGTGGATCGCAGATCGTAATGCTTGCTGAGGTTGAACATGTAGGACTTCTCGCCGCCGGGCGGCAGGATCACGCCGGTCATATCGGGCAGCGGAGCGTCCTTCGGGGTACGGATGAAAGACGGGTCGTTACGGTCGGAACGCCGGATCTCGAACTGGAGATTGCCCTTGAGGCCGAGGTTTTCGCCGAACGCCAGCGGATGCGCGGAGAGGTTGCGCATCGCGACGCGCACGAACACGGATTCATATTGAAGATAGTTGATCTGGACCGGCTTGACGACGATCGCCACCTGGGCGCGGACGCACAGAGGGATCAGAAACAGAACAAGGACCGCCGCCCAAAGATGACGCAGTTTGAAAAACATGGCTCAGCTCCTTTCCATAAGAAGGTTGAAAGACGCGTCCGCGACCGCTTCCGGGTCGACCGACGCGTGACATCGTGAATCTTTACAGTAGCGCAAAAAACAGCGATTGCAAGCGATTTCCGGAATAAACACGGATTTTTTTTCGCAGTAAGGCCCCGTCAGAGCGGGATCCGTCGGGCCGAACATCGCGACGACGGGCACGCCGAGCGCTGCGGCGATATGCATCGGACCGCTGTCGTTGCAGATCATCAGAGACGACAGGCGCACCGTCTCCAGCAGTTCGCCCACGCTCGTCCGGCCGCAGACCGACGCGACGGGCAGTCCCCGACTCTTCGAGAGGATCTCGTCCGCGTCCTCCATTTCGTCGCGCGTTCCGGCGAGCAGGAATTTCAGTCCCGGATCGCGGCGGGCGAGCGAGGAGATCACGTCGAAGAAGAAACCGGCGGGCCATTTCTTGGTCGCCCAGCGTGCGCCCGGCGCAACGACCGCGAAGCGTTCCGGCACAGTACCGCCGAACGCGGCGGCCACGACCTCGCGGGCGCGTGCCGCGCTCTGTTCGTTCACAGGCAGGTTCAGGCTGAAATCAAGGTCTTCCCGCCCGAGGAAATCCTTCATCAGGGCGTTGTTGATCTCAACCGCGTGGCCGGGCTGTTCGTGCCCCTTCAGATACCGGGTATAAAACTTCGACGCGGGACGTTCGCGCGGGGTGGCCGGACCGCACCGGAGCTCGCAGCCGGTGAGACGCCCGATGACGGCGCTGCGGACCAGCCCCTGCAGATCGATCACGGCGTCGTAGGGTTCGCGCCGGAGATCGGAACACAGCCGGATGAATTCCGGCAGGAACTGAACCGGCTTGCGGAGTCTGCCGTCGCGAAACGGGATCACGCGGCGGACACACGGAAGATACGGAGGCAAATCGACAAACGCAGGTTTCACGACCCAGTCGACGGAAACATCCGGACAGGCTTTCGCCAACGCGGAAACGGCGGGCATCGCATGCAGGATGTCCCCCAGACTGCTCGGTTTTACAATCAGATAACGCTTCATGGTGCTCAGCGTCTCCTCCGGTCCGTACGGCGGACAGAGTCCGTCCGGCGATCACATGCCATGTTCAAGACGGGTGGCCAGGCATTCCGGCAGACCGGCGGCACGGATCTTCTCCTGCGTCCCGGCGATATCGTACGGCAGACGGTAGCGCGTGAGCGTGCGCTGGTCGGTATCGTAGACCGCGAACGTCGCGCGCGGGTCGCGGTTGCGCGGCTGCCCCACGCTGCCAACGTTGACCAGGTACTTGCATCCCGGCTGGATCGGCAGCACGATCTCATCGGCCTCGTCGGACCGGAACATCATGCCTTCTTCGTCGGACTTGATCGCCCAGAGCCTCAGTTCGTCGACGGGCAGTTCGCCGGGCCGCGCGAGCATTTTCTTGCAGTACGCGATCGGCACGTGGGAATGCCCGCAGAAGCAGAGCTGTGTGTACTGGTAGGAGAAATTGTCCATCGCCTGATGGATGTCGAAGATGTAACCCCATTCCGACGGGCTGTCCAGCGACGCGTGGACCGCGGTGAACGGCGTCCCGCGCACCTGCATCTTGTACGGCAGTCCGGCGAGGAAGGCCCGTTCCTCATCATTCAGCGTGCTCTGCGTCCAGAGGACCGCGCTTTTCGCATGGGGATTGAATCCGGCCATGACGGTATCGCCGTTGGACGCGTATTCGTCGTGGTTGCCCTTGACGAACGCGGCGACGGGTAGCGACCGCATGATTTCCAGGCATTCGTGCGGATTGGCGTTGTAGCCGACGATGTCGCCGAGTGAGAGATAGGAGTCCACCGCGAGTTCGCGGCAGCGGGCAAGCACGGTCTCCAGCGCTTCGAGGTTCGCGTGGATGTCGCTCAGGATCGCATATTTCATCGCATGTCAGCCTTGGATGGTTTGAGAATTCAAAAAAACATTTCATTGAATATACCACGTCCAACGCCGATTTTAAAGAGCAAATAGCAGAAAATTTCGTTTTTTCTTCAATAAAACTGAAAAAAAGCACTTTTCGACTTGAAAAATCGGCAATCATGCCGTATTTTTTAGCGATATTTATTTTTCTTCACACCAAACGAGGTTTAAACGTGCTTGACAGTGATTATGTATTGGAACTGCTCCAGGAGAACGGATTCGTCACCAAGGAGCAGGTCGACGAAGGCTGGAAAAAAGTCGCCGACTCGGACGGCGAACTCGATATTCTGGACGCTCTGAAGGCTCTGCGCTACGTCGACGAACAGGAAATCATCAACATGCTCGCCCAGCAGTACGGGCTTGAGACCATCGACCTGTCCGCCTTCGTCATCCCCGACGAAGTGATCGCGGAACTCCCGGCGGAAACCGCCCGGCAGTACCAGGTCGTCCCCGTTATGCTGCACGACGACATCCTCACCGTCGCCATGGCCGACCCGACCGACATGGAGACCGTCGACACGCTTCGCTATGTACTGAAGCGCGACGTGGAGGCCGTCATCGCTCCCATCAAGCAGATCCAGAAGATCCTGGAGTCCAGCTACGGCGGACTCGAAGGCACCGTGGATTCCTACGTCGGCAGCGTCGACACGTCCAAGCTCGAAGTCGTACAGACGGACGAGGACGAAGCCGCAAAGGAGGCCGCGAAGGCCGCAAACAGCAACCCCGAGGACGACGCCCCGATCATCAAGCTCGTCTCCCTGCTCATCTACAACGCGTTCAAGCTCCGCGCATCCGATATTCACCTGGAGCCGATGGAAAAGAAGTTCCGCATCCGCTACCGCATCGATGGTGCGCTCCGCGAAATGGAAAGTCCGCCGAAATACCTCCAGACGAACATCATCAGCCGTATCAAGATCATGTCCAAGATGGACATCTCCGAAAAGCGCGTGCCTCAGGACGGCCGTATCCAGATCGAAGTCTCCGGCGTCGGACTCGACCTCCGTGTTTCGACCATCCCCACCACGCACGGCGAATCCATCGTCATGCGTATCCTCGACAAGTCCAGCATCCAGCTCGATATCCCGAAACTCGGTTTCTACACCGACGACCAGGAAAAGATCGACCGTATCATCTCCATGCCGGACGGCATCTTCCTCGTCACGGGCCCGACCGGTTCCGGCAAGACGACCAGTCTGTACGCCTTCCTGAACACCATCAACAAGCCGAACCGCAAGATCATCACGGTGGAGGACCCTGTCGAATACCAGCTCAGCGGCATCAACCAGGTCCAGGTGAACCCGATCGTCCAGATGACGTTCTCGAACGCGCTTCGAGCCATGCTCCGTCAGGCGCCAAACATCATCATGGTCGGTGAAATCCGCGACCTTGAAACCGCCGACATCGCCATCAACGCGTCCCTCACCGGTCACTTGGTCTTCAGTACGCTGCACACCAACGACGCCCCCAGTTCCGTGACCCGTCTGATCGATATGGGCGTGAAGCCCTTCCTCGTGGCGTCCTCCGTCCGCGCCATCATGGCACAGCGACTCGTCCGCCGCGTCTGCAAGAACTGCATGGAGCCCTACAAGCCGTCCCCGGACGAAATCCGGCTCCTCCACCTCGACAAGGATTACCTCGACTCCGCGAATCTCGTCCACGGACGCGGTTGCCCCACCTGCGGCGGCACCGGGTACAAGGGACGTATGGGAATCTACGAGATCTTCCTCATCACCGAGGATATGCAGTATCTCATCTACAACAAGGAAAGCTCCGACAAACTCCGCGCCGCGGCACGTCAGAGCGGTATGAGAACCCTGCGCGAAGACGGCCTCCGCAAGGCCGCCGCCGGAACCACCACGGTTTCCGAAGTCCTCGCGGTCACCGTCGGCGACGAAGAATAACGCAATCAACCACACGGATCTTATATCATGCTTGACTCTGAAAATCAAACACTGAAAGACATCCTCCTGAACGCCAATGCGTGTTCCGCGCAGAACATGAAGGAAGCCGAGGAGGAATTTGAACGCACGGGGAAACCGCTTCAGCAGATCCTGATCGACTTCCAGATCCTGACCGAAAACGAGATCCTCAACTACATCGCGGAAAGCCTCGGCACGACCGTCGTCGACCTCTCCGTGCTCGAGGTCCCGAAAGAGGTCATCGACCTCATCGACTCGGACAACGTCCGCATGCTCGGCGTCGTCCCGATCGACGCGGACGACACCACCGTGACGCTCGCCGTCCGCAATCCGCTGAACTACCAGATCGCCGATGAAATGCGCTTCGTGCTCGGCAAGGACGTCATGATCGTCCTCGCCGAAGAGAAGCAGATCGACAGTTTCATCGACAAGTATTATCCCGTCGACATCAACGGTGTGAACGACCTCCTGTCCGAGATGGACGCCATGGAAGGTTCCGACTACGCCTATGCGAACGCCGAGGAAGACGCGAACAAGGCCCCGATCATCAAGTTCGTGGACGCCGTGCTCTACCAGGCCATCCGCGACAAGGCGTCGGACATTCACTTCGAGCCGTTCGAGCATGAATTCAAGATCCGCTACCGTATCGACGGCGCGCTCTACGAAATGTCCCCGCCGCCGCGCAGCCTCGCCATCCCGGTCATCAGCCGTGTAAAGATCCTCTCCGGCCTGAACATTTCCGAGCGCCGCAAGCCTCAGGACGGCCGTATCCAGCTCAAGATCGCCGGACGCCCCATCGACCTCCGTGTGTCCACGCTCCCGACCTCCCACGGCGAATCCGTGGTGCTCCGTGTGCTCGACCGCTCCGTCGTCAACCTGGACCTCGACGTCCTCGGTATCAACGAAGACACGCTCAAGAAGATCCGCGAGATCATCGCCATGCCGAACGGCATCTTCATCATCACGGGGCCGACCGGTTCCGGCAAGACGACCACGCTGTACTCCGCGCTGAAGGAGATCAACAAGGTCGAGGACAAGATCCTCACGGCCGAAGACCCTGTCGAATACGACCTCGAGGGCATCGTGCAGCTCCCGATCAACGATGCGATCGGCATGACGTTCGGACGAGCCCTCCGCGCCTTCCTCCGTCAGGACCCCGACATCATCATGCTCGGTGAAACACGCGATATCGAGACCGCAGAAATGGCCGTCCAGGCGTCCCTCACAGGACACCTGGTCTTCACCACGCTCCACACCAACGACGCCGCCGGCGCCGTGACCCGTCTGATCGATATGGGCGTCCAGCCCTTCCTTATCACGGCTTCGCTGATCGCCATCCTCGGTCAGCGACTCCTCCGCCGCATCTGCCCGCACTGCCGCACGGCGTTCGTCCCCACCGATGACGACCTGAAGCTCCTCGGGCTCCAGCGGAAGGACATCGGCGAAAACAAATTCTACTACGGAAAAGGCTGCCCCACCTGCAACAACACCGGGTACAAGGGACGCAAAGCCATTACCGAACTGCTCTGCATGAGCAGCAAGATCTCCTCGCTGATCCTGGACTCCGCACCCGCCGTCGTCATCCGCGACAAGGCGCGCGAACTCGGCATGACCACCATGCGCGAGGACGGCATCCGCGCCATCCTGAACGGCGAGACCACGATGGAAGAAGTTCTCAAATACACGTAACAAATATAAAGGGCCCTCAACATGGTTGAAATGGATGAATTACTGGATCTCGTCGTCACCGAAGGATGCAGCGACCTGCACCTCGAAGTCGGCGTCGCACCCGTGATCCGCCTCCACGGTGAAATGACCCAGCTCGACCTCCCGGTGCTTACGCCGGAGGATACGGAAGCGCTGGTCAAATCGATCGCCTCCCCGCGTCACCTCCAGCAGCTCGCCGAAGACGGCGGTTCCGACTTCGGTTTCGCGTTCGGCGACCGCGCGCGTTTCCGCGTCAGCGCATTCAAGCAGAAAGGCTGCATCGGCGCCGTGCTGCGCCAGATCCCGAACGAGATGATGCCGCTTGACAAGATCGGCCTTCCTCCGAGCATCAAGGACCTGCTCTACCGTCCCCGCGGCATGATCCTCGTGACCGGCCCGACCGGTTCCGGCAAGTCCACCACGCTCGCCTCGATGATCAACGTCATCAACGAAGAGCGCGCCGTGCACATCATCACGGTCGAGGACCCCATCGAATTCTACCACCACCACAAGAAAAGCGTGGTGATCCAGCGTGAAGTCGGCGCGGACGTCCCGAGCTTCTCCGAAGCCCTCCGCCGCGCCCTCCGTCAGGACCCCGACATCATCCTCGTCGGCGAATTGCGCGACCTGGTCACCATCGAAGCAGCCGTCACCGCCGCCGAAACCGGCCACCTGGTCTTCGGCACCCTGCACACCACCGGCGCGGCTCCGACCGTCGACCGTATCGTCGACGCCTTCCCGACCAACCAGCAGCCGCAGATTCGCACCCAGCTTGCCGCGGGTCTCGTCGGCGTCATCTCCCAGGTGCTCCTGCCCCGCATCGACAAGCCCGGACGCGTCGCCGCGTTCGAGATCATGATCACCACGCCTTCCATCCAGGCGCTGATCCGCGACGGCAAGACATTCCGTATCACGTCGGACATCCAGACCGGCGCGAAATACGGCATGAACACCCTCGACTCCCACCTCGTCGACCTCTACAAGAAGGGCATGGTCTCCTACGGCGAAGTCATCACGAAGGCGCAGGACCCCGAAGGCATCGTCCAGACCCTCGCGGGCACCAACATCTGATCCGGATTCTCATTTATCATTCACATAACTTGGAGTTCACAAAATGCCGATCTTCCAATACACCGCGATGGATGCATCCGGTAAGGAACAGAAGGGACAGCACGAAGCCGCAAGCGAAGAAGCCGTCGCCGTGTTCCTGAAGGAACAGGGGATGTTCCCCACTTCCATCAAGCCGCTTGCCAAGGTGGCCAAGGCCAAAAAGGAAAAGGCCAAAGGCCCCGGCGCCGCGAAAGGCCTGAACATCAACCTCGGCCCCACGGTCATGAAGGGCAAGGACCTGACCGTCTTCACCCGTCAGCTCGCCATCCTGCTCGACGCCGGCCTCCCGCTGATCCGTTCGCTCAAGACGCTCGAAAGACAGGCGAAAAACCCGGCCGTCAAAACCATCCTCGGCAAGGTCGCCTACTCCGTCGAAGGCGGCTCGACCTTCTCCGAAGCCCTCGCGCAGCATCCGAAATCGTTCGATAAACTCTACCTGAACATGATCCGCGCAGGCGAGGCCGCCGGTAAGCTCGAACTGATCCTCACCCGTCTGGCCGGCTTCCGCGAAAAAGCCGCCAAGATCGCAGGCAAGGTCAAATCCGCCATGGTCTACCCGGCCATCGTGCTCTCCATCGCCATCGGCATCACCATCTTCCTCATGATCTTCATCGTCCCGAAATTCGAAGTCATGTTCACGGAAATGCTCGATGGCGCGCAGCTGCCCGCCATCACCCAGTTCGTCATGGGCATCAGCCGCTGGCTGCAGAACAACATCATCATCGCCATCATCATTGTGGTCGTGCTCATCATCGCCATGAAGTTCGTCCTCAAGACGGAGAAGGGCCGGTTCTACTTCGACAAGGGCATCTACAACGCACCCGTCATCGGCCTGCTCATCTCCCGCAACGCCATTTCCAAGTTCTCCCGTACCCTCGGCACCCTCATGGGCTCCGGCGTCCCCGTCCTGAACGCGCTCCAGATCGTCCGCGACACCGCGGGCAACGAACTGGTCTCCCGTGCCGTCCAGCAGGTCCACGACGCCGTGAAGGAAGGCGAACCGATGGCGCCCCCCCTGCTCGCCACCAAGATCTTCCCCGACATGGTCATCAGTATGATCGAGGTCGGCGAGGAAACAGGCAAGCTCCCGGACATGCTTGAAAAGATCGCCGACACCTACGACGAAGAAGTCGACAATGCCGTCAGTGCCCTGACATCCATGATCGAACCGTTGATGATCGTCTTCCTGGCCGTCATCGTCGGCGGTATCGTTATCGCTCTGTTCAGCCCGCTGATCACCATCATCCAGACTCTCGGCGGCGGTTGATCCGCCTCGTTCACGGTCCCGCCCAGGTTTTCCAGGCGGGACCTTTTTCTTTTCCGGAGGTACGCACAAAACAATGCGCTGCTTTCTGAACATCGGAAACACTCACACGCAGATACTCTACATCGCGCCCGACCGTCTCAATTTCTTGGATACGGTCTCTACTGCCGATTTTTCGCCGGAAATGATCCATATGGACGAATTGTCATTTATCGGCGCCGCATGCGTCGTCGAACGGCTGTTCCCGGTCTTGAGGGACATCAACGCCCACCTGGTGACGACGGAGGCCGCATCGAAATTCGTGGACTTCTCCCTTGTCGACGCATCGACGCTCGGACAGGACCGCATCGCGAATGCCGTTTACTTGACCCAAAAAGCCACTCTCCCGGCGGTTTCGCTTGATTTCGGCACCTGCATCACAGCGGAGGTCGTCGACGCGCAGAAGCGCTTCCTCGGCGGCGCGATCTTCCCCGGACGCACCCTCACGCGCCGCGCGCTCAATCTGTACACCTCGAAACTCCCGTTCGTCGAACTCGCGGACAAACTGCCTCCCTCCCCCGGCGCGAACACCGCCGACGCCATCCGCATGGGCACCGACGCCGCGGCCATCGACGCCGTGGCGGGATTCCTTGCACGTCTGGAAAAGCTCCTGGGACGCCGTCCCGCGGTCTACGCCTGCGGCGGCGACCGCGCATTCTTCCTGCGTGCGCCGGAACTCGCCGGGATGAAGGACGGCGGGGACAACTTCACCCTGCGCGGGATCGAACGGACTTTCCGCTGAGAAACCCCTTATGAGGATCAAGATCTGCGGCATCAGGAACGAACCGGATTTGAAGGCGGCGCTCTCCGCCTCGCCGGACGCCGTCGGCTTCCTGGTCGGACAGGTCCACCCCTCGCCGGATTTCATCCTCGCATGCACCGCGCGGCGTCTCGCGAAAGCTCTGCCTCCGTTCGTCCAGCCGTGGCTGGTCACGCATTTATCCAAGCCTGAAGAGGTCCTTGATCTCGCAGATGCCGCGGCGATCCACAACATCCAGCTCCACGGGGAATCCACGCCGGAGGAAGTCTTCGCGATCCGCGACGCCCTGCCCCCGTGCGCCAAGCTCGTGCGCGCAGTTCACCCCGAACCGCAGGACGCCTTTTACAAATACGCCGAATTCGTACCGTTCATCGACGCTTTCCTGATCGACACGCTCAATCCGAAAACCGGACAGGTCGGCGGGACCGGACTCACCGGGAACTGGATCCGCGCCGCGCGGTTCGTGCAGGAATCCCCGCTCCCCGTCATTCTCGCGGGCGGTCTCACGCCCGCAAACGTCGCACGCGCCATCGAACGCGTCCGCCCCTATGCCGTGGATGTGAACACCGGAGTCAAGGCATCCGCGGACCGTACGGAAAGCGCCCCGCTCTGCCGCGCGTTCGTGAGGGCGGCCCGGATGGCGGATTGTTATTGAACTTGGCTTAGTTCAGCTTAGAGGATTTTCTGATAGTACACGATACTGAGCCAGTGACCGAATTTCCGGCCTGCCTCACGCACGGTCCCGGCATACTCGTAGCCGCATTTCCGGTGAAGCCCGATGCTCGGCAGATTCTCCGAGTCGATCACGCCGATAAGCGTGTGGATGCCGATCTTACGGCATTCGTCCTCCAGACGCGCCAGCAGAGCCGTCCCGACGCCCATCCGGCGCGCGGACGGTTCCACATAAAGGGACAACTCCGCCGCGTACCGGTACCCCTGATGATGCCGGTATGCGCCGCAGGAGGCAAACCCCAGAAAACCCCCGTCGTCGGACTCCGCCGCCAGCACGGGATAATTCCCCACCGCATGCTCGTCGAAATACTCCCGCATGTACGGTTCCGGGTACGGGTCGCAGTCGTACACCCAGGTCGTATGCAGGATTGCGTCGTTCAGCAGCGTCAGGATATGCGGAGCATGACGCTCGAAATCGGCAGAAACGATTCTCATATTCACGTGCTCAATTCCCGGTCAGGGCGGGCAGGACGCCCACCTGACGCCAGACATACGCCCGGCGGTCGAGTTCCTCGCCGTTGTCCCAGAAGACCGGGCAGATGCCGTTTGCGCGCGACAGACGCACGATGGAGCGGAAATAATCGACGCGGCTCGCGCGGTCCTTGTTCCGAAGCAGGCAGCCGTACTCGCCGATGATGACGGGGATGCCCTTGTCCAGATAATGCTCCTTCAGCTTCGCGAAGTTGGCTTCCATCGTCCTGTGGTCCTCGTCGCTTCCCCAGTTGTACTGGTAGCCCCAGCTCGTGCCGGGCGTGGCGATGGCGAACTGAGGTGGCAAATAGTAATGCACGGACACGATGCAGCGCGGATCGTCAGGAAGGACCAGATGGTCGCAGGCCTTGTCGAGGTCGGCGCCGATCCCGGGCAGCAGCAGCCAGCGTTTCCTGTTCCCTCCGCCGGACGCACGGATCAGCTTCACGAATTCGTCGTTGATCCTGTTCACCAGCGCGCCATTTTCCCCGATCGGCAGATTCACGAAATCGATCTCGTTCATCGACTCGAAGATCAGGTGGTCGGTGCGTTCGCGGAAACGCGCGGCGATCTGCCGCCATGCGGCGCGGAACTGCGTCATGGTCTCCTCGTAGTCCTTCGACGCCTTTTCCAACCAGGATTTTTCGTGGTGCAGGTTGACGATCACGTACATCTTCTCCGCCAGCGCCCAGTCCACGACCTCCTCCACGCGCGAAATCCAGGCAGGATCGATCGTGTATTCCGGCGCGTCCCCCATGTGCGGTCCCCAGGTCACGGGGATACGGATCGTATCAAATCCCTGTTCCTTGATGTACATGATTAGCTTGCGCGTGGTGCGCGGATTGCCCCAGGAAGTTTCCGTTTCCAGACCGCCGCGCCGTCCGCCGGCATTCGGCCAGGCGTCGAACGTGTTGCCGAGGTTCCAGCCGCACCCCATGCCGGACACGAACGCAATGCCTTCCGACACATCGCCATTGGAGGAAACGCAGGACACAAGCCATGCGGACGCACAAAGGACAAACAGGAAAGAGATGCATTTTTTTATGGATGGGAAGGACATGGAAACCGCCTTTCTGGAGATGATGTTTCGGGGAAACGGACGGATAGCAGCGTTGCGCCTAATATAGCATGCCGCAAGCACATTTTCAAACAGAAAGGACGGACAATCGTTCCAGTCTGCAACAAATGAAGAGAATTGTCTGAAAAAATACTTGTTTTTCAGTTGATTTTTCGGGAAAACGATGTATCTTTAATACAGGCGGGAATAAAAGACCTCGATTTCCTTTTCCGCCCGTTCCCTTCATATCTTTTACGGAGTTCATTTCATGAAAAGAATCATATCTTTCGCAACAGTCCTGATCCTCGTCTGTTGCGCGGTCCTCTGCCTTTGTTCCTGCGGAAAGAAGCAGAACAAACGCACTGTCAGTCAGGATACGCTCCGGCTCATGCAGAAGACGCAGGCGGAACTCGCGGCATGCGTCGAACGCTGCAGATCCGCCGCGCAGGAGTCTCAGAACAAGGAAATCCTCCTCGCCCTCGCGAACTCCCAGCAGGTCCTTGTCGACCGCCACGAGACGATCATCAATATCCTGTTGAAAAAGTACAAATGGGACCGGGTCTCCACGGTTTCCTTCCCCATTGAAATGAATCCCAGGACGATCGTCCTCGCTCCGGTGGCCGAATACCGGGAAATCCTGGCAAAGGCCGATCCGGAAAAGACCCTGCGCGAAGTCCTGATCGCACTTGAGATCACGAACAAAGTCCTCGCATCTGATATGGAGGTCGAACTCATGATCGATCCCGATGCCGATGAAATTCCGAATCTTGATTTCTATCTCTGCCCGGTCTGCGGTCATCTCACCATGGAGGAACCGAAGGAAAACTGCCCGGTCTGCCACTCCGACAAGGACAGACAGCTCAAGTTGAAAGATGGCGAACTCCCGCCCCGCGGAGAAGGCACGTTCGTTACGGTTTCCGAGTAAATCATCTTCGCTCCCCCTCCCCTGTTTTTCCACGCCGGATGAATCCTTTCATCCGGCTTTTTTTATGCGGAACGCTTTTTCCCCGTCCGAAGTTCCGCCGTATTCAGGATCCTTGTGTGGTACAGGATCGAACCGCCGATCACAAGCCCGGGGATCAGGAACGGTATTGCCTCCGCGAAACGGGCGATAATGCCGAATCCCAAGATGTACATGCGGTTCTTCGCGACCTGTTTTTTCAAAACGGACACATGGAATCCCTGGCGGACGGCGCTGTCGTGAAGATACGACCGGCCGCAGATCGCGCCGCGAAACAGGAAACCGACGACGGGAACCCAGAACAGCAGGAAATAAACGAGGTAGGATACGATCGTCAGCAGGATGTAGCCCGCGGTCAGGCGCAGGGTTTTCGCGTAGGACTGGTCCGCGCCGGGATGCTCCGGATATTCTTTCTTCTCGAACGCGTCGACCAGGATGTCGAACAGCATATTGCCGAACATCTCGTAGAAGGTCCCGATGAAATACAGCAGGATCAGCGGGATGACGCCCCACATAAAAGCCGACAGACACCAGTCCAGAGCCGTCTGAAGCCACGACAGCCAACCGGGGAAGGAAAACCCCGCGAGCCATTCCCGGAGCCATGGAGCGGCCCAACAAATGAGCGCAGCGAGGATCCCGGCGTAAAGCGCCAGCACGACCAGCAGCGGAGGCAGGGCATACGGCCAGAGTCGCGGGCGTGTGAAGAATACCTTCATCCCGCGGAGGGCGCATTCCGCGCCGTATGTCAGATTGTCCAATGCTTTCATGCCGGGGGGCTGTCCGTTGAGGGTTCAGGGATATCTTATTTCCCGTCGTGGAAGCTCGTCCAGAGGTGTTCCTCTTTGTCCGTGCGCTGCGGCGTAACGGACTCCATACGGAGCATCCGCGCCAGATTGTGCGCCAGTGTGCGCATGGTCTGGAGCCCCTCGGCGTCCTTGCGGACGTCGTCCGGCGTGAACCCGTGCACGGAGTTCCAGTACTGCGAGGACGCGACCGGCATCTGATTGATCGTGAAATACTTGTTCAGGCGGTCGAACGCCGCGCTCGCGCCGCCGCGACGGCAGCTGACAATGGCCGCGCCCGGTTTGAATTTCAGGAGATTCCCGGAGGAGAAGAAGAACCGGTCCAGCAGCGCGCACAATGCGCCGTTCGGCCCTGCATAGTACACGGGCGAACCGATCACGATGCCGTCGGCACGCTTCGCGGCCTCGATCAGCGCGGGCAGAGCGTCGTCCTGAAACGCGCATTCGCCGCGTTCCTGGCATGCGCCGCAGGCCACACAGCCGCGCACGGGCTTTTTCCCGAGCTGGAAGATTTCGGACGTGATGTTTTCCGCCTTGAGCGTGTCAGCGATCTCGCTGAGCGCGGTGAAGGTGCAGCCTTCGGCGTTCGGGCTGCCGTTGAACAGGAGCACGTGCATGGTGCGGTTCCTTTCAGATGGTACGGTTGAAGGAAGAAAAGAGGCGGGCCGGAAAAACGCTCCGGTCCGCCTGCAGAGATTCAAGGTTCGGAAAAGATCCGGCTTACTTCGCGGAGACCTTCTGGATCCATGCATCGAGGGCGGGACCGGCGTTCGCGGCTTCCGTGCCCTTGTGCGCGAAGACTTCGGGGAAGAAGTTGATCGCGGGGACGGCGGTCTTCGCGTCGGAGAGATACTTGAACGTGGCCGGGTTGCCCTGTCCGTGCGTGCAGAAGAGCGCGACGGTCTTGCCCTTGAAGTCATAGGACTGGAGGAACGTGCGGACCGGCGGCGCATAGGTGGAGAACCAGATCGGGGTGCCAACGTAGATCGGATCGTACTTGGAGAGGTCGAGGTTCATTTCCTTGATCGCCGGGGCTTTCGCCTGCTGGAGGTCGCGCTGGCCGAGCTGCATGACGCTGCCGAAGTCGTTCGGATACGGCGTGACCATTTCGATCAGGGCGATGTCCGCGCCGGTCTTCTGCTGGAGCATTTCGGCGACGACCTTGGTGTTGTGCGTGTCGGACCAGGTCCAGTACACCACCAGCGGTTTCACCTTCGCGGCGTCCTTCGAGGACGCATCGTCGGAGCAGGAATTCCCATCGCAGTTGCAGGCGAGGAATGCAACGGCGGACAGGACGGCGGACGCGGCGAGCATAAGTGCATGTTTCAGTTTCATAAGTTCAACTCCTTCAGATTTGTTGTGTTGTAGTACGAAACTATACCACAGGTTCCGCCCGTTTTCAAGCGCGGAACCCGAAAAAAACGGAAGAACGGCGCGATTTCATGAACCAGCCGGCACAAACACAGTTGGGACGCAGCTTTCCTTCGTGTCCGGGCGAAGCCGGACACTTCTGCAGTTGAGGCGCCGCCTCAAAGTCCCTGTTTGGAAATCCGCTTCACCTGTTCGGAATCCACCGCGTGCGGATACAACCGGTCGCAGAAGATGTCGAACACCGTCTCGGACGCGGCGGTTTCGGGCGCGGATTCAAGTTTCTTCGCCGCATACGGCTTACCGTTGCGGCTGATCAGGAGGCGTTTCGATGCGGGATCCCACGAGATACCGAGCTTCACCCACTGGTTCGCGGGGAAGAATGCCTCGTCACCCGCGGGACGCGCCACGGCGTAGGACACACCGTCGACCGTGAAGATCACGGGATGATCCGTCGAGGTGGAGAGGTCGAATTCCTCCCACACGGAGAGCACGGGTACGACGCCCTCCGGGACCGCCGCGAAGCGAATGCTGGCCGAGAACGCGAAACCCGCTCCGTCGGAGGGATTCCACCACTGTTCCGGACGCCATGCCGCGCCCTTCAGGCGGTGGAACGGCGCGGGCTCGACGGCGGGCGTAGCCTCGACTTCGATTTTCTCGGACGGCTGCGCCGCGGGCGTCTGCACGGCTTCCTGCGCGGGCTGTTCGGGTTCGGCGGGCTCGGCTTTCGCCTTCTGGAAGAATCCGGCGGCGGAGAGGAACGTCACGAAGATCAGCACGGGCGAGATGAAGCGGATGAACACGGACCAGGAGATGATCGGGAGGCGCGTGCGGTTGAATTTCTGGAACTTGGAAAGGCCCTTCGTGTCGGCTCCGGTGCGGTAGAGTTCGTGCGCCGCGCCGTTGGTGCCCCAGACCCAGCCGGCGTAGAACGCCGCTGCAAGGCCGTTCAGGAGCAGGATCCAGTTACTCGCCACATAGTCGATCAGGTCGAACAGGCTGCCTTTCACGCTGCCGAAAAGCCCCGTGAGCAGGCGGTACAGCGAAGGCAGATGCGACCAGTCGTTCACGCTGAACGAAATCACGCAGCCGAGGCCGGTGATCAGCACGGTCGAGAGCAGCACGGAGGCGCGGCGCGAAAGCTTCAGGTTCTGCATGAAGCTGGACACGACCGCCTCCTGCAGGCTCAGGCCGCTGGTCAGCGCCGCGATCGCCAGGAGCAGGAAGAAAAGTCCGTTCCAGAGCCAGCCGAGGCCGCCCGGGATGGACTCGAAGGTGATCGGGAGAGTATTGAACACAAGCGCGGGCCCCTGCCCCGGATTGCCGCCCTGCGCGAAGAGCGCGGGGAAGATGGCGAGTCCGGCGAGCATGGCGATGAGGGTATCGAAGAAGACGATCCAGAGCGAGGATTTCAGGATATTGCGTTTCTTGCTCAGGTAACTGCCGTAGGTGATGAGGATCGCCATGCCCAGACTCAGCGAGTAGAACGCATGTCCGAGGGCGTCCAGCACGCTCGAACCGTTGATCTTGCTGAAGTCCGGTTTCAGGAAGAACTCCACGCCCCGCGACGCGCCGGGGAGCGTCACGCTGCGGATCACCAGCACGATCACCAGCACGAAAAGCAGCGGCATCATGATCTTCGAAACCGTTTCGATGCCCTTCTTCACGCCAAACCAGCAGATCCCCGCCGACGCAAGCATGAAGGCGAGCGTCATGCCGGACGACAGCCAGCCGTTGGACGACACGCTGCCGAGGTACGCCCCGGCCTCTTCCGGCGAGGCGAAAACGAGCTCATGCGCGAACGATTTCCACGCGTACAGGAAGATCCAGCCGCCGATGATCGCGTAGTAGGACAGGATCAGCCCCGCGACCAGCGTGCAGGAGAACCCGACCGTGGACCACCCGTAGTGGTAGATCAGGATGCTCAGGATCACCAGCAGGACGGCCATGCCGTAGTTGTGGGAACCCGCCAGCGCGGCGGCCAGCCCCAGCCCGAATCCGCACGCCACCTTCGGCAGGCGCGGCGAACGGATCGCGAAGTGCTGGAACGCCTTGATCGGGTCGCCCTGCGAGGCGCGCCCGATGGCAAGTTCCGCCAGCATCACCGGCAGGCCGACCAGCGCGATGCAGAGGAGGTAGATCAGGACGAACGCGCCGCCGCCGTTCTCCCCCGTGATGAAGGGGAACCGCCACACGTTGCCGAGTCCGATGGCGGAACCGACCGCCGCCATGACGAATCCGAATGAACTGCCCCAATGCTCGTGTTTTACACCGTCTGCCATGTGTGTGCCGTCCTATGCCGTAAAAGTTGGTCAGCTCATCCGAGCTGGATGTTGTCGATCAGGCGGGTCGTGCCGAACTTCGCGGCGACCGCGATCGTGAAGGATTTGCCGGGGTCGAGCGTGGTCGCAGGCAGCATCGTATCCGAATCGGTCAGCTCGACGTATTCCACCAGACCGCCCGCCGCCGTGATCTCCGCGCGGATGTCGGCAATCAGCTTCGCGGCCGCGATGCCGGGCTTGGCGGCGAACGTCTTCTGCGCACGGAAGAGGCTGCTGGAAATCGCCAGCGCGCGACGGTGCTCGTCCTCGGAGAGGTATTTGTTGCGCGAGCTCATGGCAAGGCCGTCCGCCTCGCGCACGATGGGCGCGGTGATGATCTTAATGGGGAAATTCAGGTCGCGGACCATGCGGCGGATGATCGCCGCCTGCTGGGCGTCCTTCTGGCCGAATACCGCCACGTCGGGCAGAGCGGCATTGAAGAGCTTCGAAACGACCGTGGTCACGCCTTCGAAATGGATCGGGCGAGATTTGCCGCAGAGGTTCTTGGAAATGGTGTTCTCATAGACGTGGCAAGTCAGCGGTTCGGGGTACATGTCCTCCACGCCGGGCGCAAAGATCACGTCCACCTTCCGGGCTTCGCACAGCGCGCGGTCGCGCTCGAAGTCGCGCGGATACTTCGCGAAATCCTCGTTCGGGCCGAACTGGATCGGGTTCACGAAGATGGAAATGACGACCGCGTCCGCGCCGTTCGCGCGGGCGGCGTCGATCAGGGAAAGATGACCGTCGTGCAGGAATCCCATGGTCGGCACGAGACCGACGGTCTTGCCGGCCTTATGCGCGTCGCGGGACCACTGCTGGAGTTCGGGGATCGAATGAATGACCAGTGCCATAACACACCTCGGTTTTCACTGTTTGCTGTTGCGGGCGATGCGGGCGGCCACGGCGCGTTCGTAGGCGTCGAGGTCGTCGATCCTGATCTGCGCCACGCCGGAAGCCATGGCGGCCTCGGCGACCATGCGCGCCACGCGGGGCACGACGCGCGGATCGAACGGCTTCGGGATCACGAACGACGCCTTCAGCGGGATCTCGCCCTCGAAAATGCCTTTCGCGGCCTCTTCGGGATACGCGGCTGAGAGCAGCTGACGGATATCTTCCGGCATAGGTTCCGCCACGATGTCCGCCAGCGCGCGGGACGCCGCCAACTTCATCGCCTCGTTGATATCGGACGCACGGGTATCGAGCGCGCCGCGGAAGATGCCCGGAAATCCGAGCACGTTGTTGACCTGGTTGCTGTAGTCGGAGCGTCCGGTTCCGGCGACCGCCGCGCCTGCGGCCAGCGCTTCGTCCGGGAAGATTTCAGGCGTGGGATTCGCCATGGCGAACACGACCGCGCCGGGGGCCATCGTGCGGACCATGTCCCCGGTGAGCGCCTTCGGCACGGAGACGCCGACGAAGACGTCCGCGCCCTTGATCGCGTCTGCGAGCGTACGGGCGTCCGTGTGGGCGGCGAAACGCTGTTTCTGCGGATTGAGGTCGGTGCGGCCGTCGTGGATCACGCCCTTCGAGTCGCAGAGGATGAATTTGGAACGGTCGGCGCCCGCGGAGACATAGTACTCCGCGCAGGCAATCCCGGCGGCGCCGGCGCCGTTCATCACGAAGCGGCAGTCGCCGATCTTCTTGCCGACCACGCGCAGGGCGTTCAGGATTCCGGCGAGGGAGATGATGGCGGTACCGTGCTGGTCGTCGTGAAAGACCGGGATCTTCATGGCCTTCTTCAGCGCGGGCTCGATGGCGAAGCACGCCGGCGCGCCAATGTCTTCGAGGTTGATGCCGCCGAACGAGGGTTCGAGGCGGGCGACGGTCTCGATCACCTTGTCGGGATCGGTGCGGCCGTCCTCCTTGAACACGCCGCCGATGCAGAGCGCCACGGCGTCGATGTCGGCGAAGCGCTTGAAGAGGACGGATTTGCCCTCCATGACGGGGAGACCGGCCTCCGGACCGATGTTGCCGAGGCCGAGCACAGCCGTGCCGTCGCTGACCACGGCCACGGTGTTGCCGCGTCCGGTGTACTCCCAGATCTTCTCCGGGTGGTCGTGGATCTCGGTGCAGGGCACGGCGACGCCGGGGGTATACGCCAGGGAAAGGTCGTCCTGCGTGGTGCAGGGTTTCGAGGGCAGGATTTTCAGTTTGCCCGGCTGCGGATTCGCATGGTAGGCCAGACTGCGAGAAGCAAGATCGTTCGACATGGTTGTATTCTCCAGAAGTTATATTGAAATTGTTCAGGTTCGGACCGGGATGCCGCGCCCGGCGAGGTAGCGTTTCGCGTCGCCCACGGTGTATGTCCCGAAATGGAAGATGCTGGCGGCGAGCACGGCGTCGGCGCGCCCTTTTTCGATGACTTCGGCGAGGTCGTCCAGGTCGCCCGCGCCGCCGGACGCAATGACGGGCACCGGAACGGAATCGGCGACCGCGGCGGTCAGCTCGCAGTCGTATCCGGCCTTCGTGCCGTCGGTGTCCATGCTCGTGAGCAGGATTTCGCCCGCGCCGAGCTCCACGCCGCACACCGCCCATTCCAGCGCATCGATCCCGGTCGGACGGCGTCCGCCGTGCGTGTAGACTTCCCAGCGGTTTTCGCCGGGGACGCGCCGGGCGTCGATCGCCAGCACAATGCACTGCGCGCCGAAGCGGTCGGACCCCGCCTTGATGAGGTCGGGATTCAGCACGGCGGCGGTGTTCAGAGAGACTTTGTCCGCGCCGGATTTCAGCATCAGGCGTATATCCTCGGCGGTGCGGATGCCGCCGCCCACAGTCAGCGGGATGAATACCTGGTCGGCGGTTTTCGCGATCACGTCGACCACGCTGGCGCGGGCGTCGCTGCTGGCGGTGATGTCCAGGAAAACGAGCTCGTCGGCCCCTTGCCGGTTGTATTCCACGGCGGCGGCCACGGGATCGCCCGCGTCCACGAGCCCCACGAAATGCACTCCCTTCACGACGCGTCCGTTGTTCACGTCCAGACAGGGGATAATACGTTTGGCAAGCATGTTCGTGCGGCTCCTTTCCTTGATTGCGAAACTGGCGGAAAAAATCTATCCTATTACTATACATGAAAATGCATACATTTTCAAGGTGATTTCAGGCTGTTTTCCGCGTTTTCGCGCGCGCATACGGGATTCCGGCACGAAAAGAACGCCGTCCGGACAAATCCGGGCGGCGCCGATGAATTCAAAAAACAAAAAAGACCGACCGTTTCCGAGCTTTTCAGCCCTGCTGGGGACGGCGCGGACGGTTCTGGTTCTGCTTGCCGTCGCGGTTCCCGCCGTTCTGATTGCCGCCGTCCTGACGCTGCGGACGAGGCGGACGGTTCTGATTGTTCTGCTGCGGACGGTTCTGGTTCTGCGGACGCTGTTCGCCCGCGGGATGCTGGGGACGGTCGCCCTGTTTCCGCTGCTGGCCGTGCGGACGGTTCTGGTTCTGTCCGTCCTGACGAACGGGCTTCTGCTGCTGAGGCGCAGGATTGGTCTCGTTCTCCTCGACGGACTCCGGGGTCGCGTCTTCCGCCCCGAACTGTTTCTGCCGGGCGGGATCGCCCTGCCCCGCGCCGCCGCGCATTTTGTATTTATCGAGGTACACGACCGAAACTTCGGAGGCGGGGCAGATCACGGTATGCGTGGAGTTTTCCAGCTGGATCGTGACCTTCTGCGTCAGGAGATTGCGGTCGACCACACGGCCGCGTCCGTCCTTGCATTCGCAGAGCTCGCCTCGGCGCGGCATGGTCTTCTCCAGCTCCAGATAGCCTTCGTGCTCGAATTTGAGGCAGCATTTCAGTCTGCCGCAGATGCCGGAGATCGTGGAGGGCGTGAGCGAGAGATCCTGCTCCTTTGCCATCTTCACGTTGATGGACGCGAAGTCCTTCAGGAACCGGCAGCAGCAGAGCGGGCGTCCACAGTTCGCGATGCCGCCGAGGATGGCGGTTTCGTCGCGCACGCCGATCTGGCGCAGTTCGATATGCGTGTTGAATTCCTGCGACAGCAGTTTCACCAGCTCGCGGAAGTCCACACGCCCCTCGGCGCTGAACTGCACGGTAATGAGCTTGCCGTCGTACGAATAATGCGCGTTGATCAGCTTCATGGGCAGGCCGAGGCGGTCGACATACTGCCCTGTGATTCGCAGGGCGGATTTCGCACGCATCTGGTTCTCGTGCGCCTTGCCCTGGTCCACCACGGTCGCCTTGCGCTGGATCAGGTAAATCTCGTTCTTCTTGGCGGAAAACACGGTCCCGCCCGATTCGCGTTCCTCCTCGACGGGCGCGGCCGGGGTCGATTCCGGCGGCGGCGCGTCGAACTGCTTCACGATCTGGCCGTAGTCCAGGTAAAAATCCTTGCGGATCACGCAGAAGTCGCCGACGTGCAGGCCGAGCGAGGAATCGCACCGGGCGTTGTACCCGGAGCCGTTGTCCAGCATTATCCCGTAAACAATATCCATACGGTTTCCGATCTCTTTTTTCAGGCCATGGACTCCCGGCGGGCGCCCCGTCGGAGAGGCTCCCGGCGCAAGCTCACGGCGCGCTTAAAACACGGCCGCCCGTCACCAGCTGATGACAAGTTTCTTTCGCGAAGCCAGCTTATCCAGCTTTTTGGCGTCCTTGTCCGTCTCGACGACGCCGAACGAATACACGCCGACCTTCGTGCGGAGGTCCTGGCCGGAACGTCCGTTGACGGCGTTGACCGCGGAAACGGCTTCGACGGTGTTTTTGATCTTGCCGTCGTAATCGACGTCGAGGATGACCTGATACGGACGGCCCCACGGGTCCAGAATGCCTTTGCTCTCGTCATAGCCGACGCCGACTTCGTAGAACACCATTTTCTTGGAGTTTTCGCCCGTGAGGATCTTGCACATCTGAATGTAGTCGCTGCTGCCGACGAGAGCGTCGGTCGAACCGGACACCTTCGCGGGCCAGCAGGAGAATTCGGACTCGTACATGATGATGGCGGTCTTCAGGGACTGGCATTCGCTACTCGCCTTGGATTTCTTCGCGTTGTTGCGGACGACACCGAGGGCGGGGAAGACAAGCCCGGCGAGGATGCCGATGATGGCGATCACGACGAGCAGCTCGATCAATGTAAATCTTTTGGAAGAAGTTTTCATGATATGGTTTCCTTATGAAGGTTGGGTTCGGTTATTTCGCTTTCGGGTTCTTGAAGTTCGCGATATCGTCGCCGAGGCCGGGCGATTTCTTCGTGGAGTCCTCGGCGTCGCCGACTCCCTTGTCGCGGCCGATGGAATACAGGTCGTACGTGCCGGTGTTGAATTTGCCGGGGTTGCGGTAACGGATGGCGTTTCCCCACGCATCGCGGATCTTGTCGTCGTTCCCGTTCTCCTTTGCGATGCTTCTGCAGGTCTCGTACGCATCGCCGAGGAAGTCGGGATCCAGGGGGATGTCGTGGAAATCGCCGTCCTCATTGTAGGTGGATCCGCCGTTCGGGAGATAATACCCGTTTTTGACCTTGTACTGTTCGTTCGCGGTGCGGATGATCTCCATAATGGTCTTCGTTTTCGTCTCGTCCGCGCGGCGGTAGGCGACCTGTGTGATCGTCACCGAGATCGCGGCGAGCAGTGCGATCACGATGATCACACAGAGAAGTTCGACTAATGTAAAGGGGTATTTGAAGCGTTTCATGACGTTCTCCCGGTGTCTGTTGATTTTTCCAGTACGTACTATATCATGCAAACCGGCGGAATACAACCGGATTTTCGTGAAATATATTTAAAAAGCTATCGTTTCGCGCGTCATACGTTCATTTTGCGCCCGTTTCCGGCGCGGAGGCCAGGATCTCCTGTTTCAGCACCTCGAACGCCTCGTCCTGCGGGAGATTCGCGAACGGAACCCCCTTGCGGAAGAGCGCCACGAAACCGTTTTTCGAACCGGCCAGCCCGAATTCCGCATCCTTTGCCTCACCGGGGCCGTTCACCACGCAGCCCATGACCGCGATCTTCTTCAGGCCGATACGGCGGCCGGACACCTTCAGCGAGGCCACAAGCTCCTCCACACGTTCCGCCATGCCGATCAGGTCGTACTCGGTACGGGCGCAGGTGGGACACGACACGATTTCGGGATACGCGTCCCGCAGGCCGCAGACTTCCAGCAGGGCAATCCCTGCCTTCACTTCCTCGCGGGGCGGCGCGGTCAGGCTCACGCGGATGGTGTCGCCGATGCCGTCCAGCAGCAGCGCGCCAATTCCGGCGGCGCTCTTCAGAATGCCGCGCGAGGTGGTCCCGGCCTCGGTCACGCCGAGGTGAAGCGGGAACGGCGAACGCCCCGCGAACTTGCGGTAGGCGGCGACCATGACCGGAACGGAGCTGGCCTTCAAGGAAACTTTGATATCGTGGAAGCCGCAGGATTCCAGCGTGCATATCTGTGCCCCGACCGCCTCGCAGAGCGACTCCGCCATCGCTTCGTCGTGGTCTCCGCATGCGGCGAGCTTCGATTCGAACAGACCTTTCGGCAGACTGCCGGTGTTCGCGCCGACCCGGATCGGGATCCCCGCCTCGCCCGCGGCCTCCGCCACGGCACGGACACGGTCCGCGCCGCCGATGTTGCCGGGATTGATGCGCACGCCGTGAACGCCCGCGCGGATGGACTCCAGCGCCAGGCGCCAGTCGAAATGGATGTCCGCGATCACGGGGATCGGGGATTCCGCCACGATGCGGCGCATGGCTTCGGCGGACGGCATATCCGGCACGGCGCATCGTATGATGTCGCAACCGAGCGCGGCCAGTTCGCGGATCTGGGCGAGCGTAGCGTCCGCGTCGGACGTGCGCGTATTCGTCATGGACTGCACGGACACCGGAGCTCCGCCGCCGACGGCGACGCGCCCGACATGCAGCCGATTACTCACCCGCCGCTTCACCGGACGCCTCCTGGTTCTGAACCTGCGTTTCCGTGTTTTCCGTTTTGATCTCCGTTTCAGAGGATGCCGCCGTTTCAGAACCGTCCTCCAGTTCGCTCGAAGCACGGTGTATCTTGATCTCCAGCGCGTTCGACCAGCGCTGCGGCAGCATCTTCTTCACGTCGAAGAACGACACGATCGCCATGAACGAGATCAGGACGAACATGAAGAAATACGTGACCGGCTGGACCAGCTTCGTCGGGACCGGACGGCGGATCGCGATCTCGATCAGCGCGATCATGATGTGGCCGCCGTCCAGCACGGGGATCGGCAGCAGGTTGAAGAGTCCGAGCGAGAAGCTGATGACCACGACCAGGTACAGGCCTCGCATGAAGGAGCCCTGGAACGTCATGATCATATAGCGTCCGATGCCGAGCGGGCCGGAGAGATTCTGCACGCCGATGGTGGTGTAGCCGGTGTCCCGGCCGACCTTGCTCTGGATCGTGTGGCCGAGACTTTTCAGCGTGCGCTTCGTCATCTTCAGCACGTTGCAGAACTGTTTCCACGGGGTCGGGTGCTCGATGCGGTAGAAGCTCACGCCGATCTCGTACGGCACCACGGTGCGGGGCGTGACTTTCACTTCGATCTGCTCGCCGCCGCGTTCCACGCCCAGCGTAATCTCCTTTTCGCCGTTTTCCTCAAGCAGCTCGGGGAACGATTTGGAAACGTCCTTCAGGGACACGCCGTTGAACGTCGTGATCACGTCGGCGGGGCGCAGGACGCCCGCAGCCGGCAGGCCGGGGATGGTGTCCGCCACGATGCAGAAGTTGTCGTCGGACGCGGGGCCGCTCCCGTAGAAGAAATTGATGCCGACCAGCAGACGCTCCTTGGCATCGGGGATCATCGTCGGCGTCACGGGGATCTCAAGCTGTTTTCCGCCGCGCTCCACGATGAACGCGAGCGTCTTCCCGCCGGAGAAATTGATGCGGCTCATCAGGTCATCCGCGCCGTAGACCGGTTCGCCTTCAACAGAGACCACACGGTCCTCCGGTTCGATCCCCGCCTTTTTCGCGGCGGATCCGGGAATCGGATAGACGTAGACGCGCAGTTCCGGCTGGAAGAACGGCATCACGACTTTTTCGCCGGGCATGAGTTTGTCGTTTTCGGCGGGCGTGTAGGAGATTTCGGACATCTTTCCGTCGCGGACGATCTCCAGCGTGACCTGCTTCACGTTGTCGTCGTTCAGCATGATCTTCTGCATGAACTCGTTCCAGCTCAGGTCGAACTCATTCCCGTTCAGTTTCACGATGCGGTCGCCCGCGCGCAGTCCGGCGCGGTATTCGGGGCAGTCCTCCGGGAGGTCCCGCACGGTGAACTCCGTGTAACGGTCAGTGTCGGGCTGCGGCAGGCCGACCAGCCAGACCACCACGCCCAGGAGCAGACCGAAGATGATATTGAAGAACGGTCCGGCGAACGCAGTCGCGATGCGTTTCCACGGTTCGGCGTGCGGCAGCGGGTTGCCTGCGCTGTCGGTGATCTCGTCGGTGGTGGAGTCGATCTGCGGCAGGTCCACGTAGCCGCCGCACGGGATGCAGCCGATGCGGTACTCCACGCCGTTGATCTTCTTGCCCCAGATCTTCTTGAAGCCGACCGAAAACGCCTCGATATGAAGGCCGCAGAACCGGGCGACGATGAAATGGCCGAATTCATGCACGATGATGCACAGGCCGAAGAAGATCACCATCAGCACGACCGATGCGATCAGGATCAGTGTTTCCATATATTCAAATACTCCTTTTCAAGTTCGATTCAAGTTCAATTCATTTCGCGGCGGGCAGAACAATTCCGCGGGCGTATTCACGCGCCCGGCCGTCCGCCTCCAGGACCGCGTCGAGCGTCTCGTCGCCGTACCGTCCCAGCGCGTCCATGGTCCGCTCCACGATCCGCCAGATGTCCGTAAAACGTATGGTCCCTGCGCGGAACCGTTCAAATGCAATTTCGTTGGCCGCGTTCAGGATCGCGGGCAATGCGCCGCCCGTTTCGAGCGCGGCGCGGGCGAATCCGAGCGACGGGAAGCGCGATTCGTCGGGACGCTCGAATGTGAGCGTGCCGAGCTCGGCCAGGTCGAGCGGAGGCAGGTTCGACGCCGTATGCTCCGGCCAGGTCAGCGCGTACTGGATGGGGAACCGCATGTCCGGCATGCTCATCTGCGCCATCAGCGCGCCGTCGCGAAATCGGACGAGCGAATGCACGATGCTCTGCGGATGGACCAGCACCTCGATGCGCGGCCCCTCCACGTCAAAGAGCCAGCGCGCCTCGATCATCTCCAGCGCCTTGTTCATGAGCGACGCGGAATCGACGGTCACTTTCGGCCCCATCGACCACGTCGGATGTGCCAGGGCCTGTTCCCACGTCATCTTGTCCATCTCGGACACGGGCGTGTTGCGGAACGGGCCGCCGCTGGCGGTCAGGATCAGCTGCGCGACCTCGGACGGACGCCGCCCCTCCAGACACTGGAAGAGCGCGCTGTGTTCGCTGTCGACAGGCAGGATTCGTGCGTCATACTTTTTCGCCTCGTCCGTGACCAGGCGGCCCGCCATGACCATGACTTCCTTGCTGGCGAGCGCGATCGTCTTGCGCGCCCGGATGGCGGACAGGGTCGGGAACAGTCCTCCCGTGCCCACGATGGCGCACAGCACGGTCGTGATCTCCGGCACGGCGACCGCCTCGCAGAGGGCTTCGCGCCCGGAAATGACCCTGCATCCGGCGGGGACAGCCGCGCGGAGGTCGCCGAGATGCGCGGCGTCCTCCAGACAAACGCAGTCCGGTTTAAACTCGCGGGCCTGTTCGGCCAGGAGTTCCCAGTTCCTCCCCGCAGCGAGCAGGGAAACATGGATGCGGTCCGGCAGGGCTCGGGCGACCGCGAGGGCGCTTTTGCCGATGGACCCGGTGGAACCGAGGAGAGCGAGATTGCAGAGGCTCATTCGTCCGCCTCCGCGTTCGGGTTCGTCGTCACGGCGTATTCCCACGGATGGGAGAGCAGGAACGTCGCAGGGCCGTCGTTTTCGAGCGAAACGAGCATATCCGCGCCGAACCGTCCGGTCGCCACATGCCCGACGCCCTCGGCCTTCAGGCGTTCCGCGAAATATTCGTAAAGTTCGTTGGCCGCCGCCGGATCGCCCGCCGCGTCGAATCCCGGGCGGCGTCCCTTGCGGCAGTCGGCGTAGAGCGTGAACTGCGACACCACGAGCGCGTCCCCGCCGATGTCCAGCAGGGACTTGTTCATCTTGCCGGCCTCGTCCTCGAAAATGCGGAGCCCGGCGGCCTTTTTCGCAAGCCAGTCGGCGTCGGCGCGCGTGTCGCCGGCCGTGATACCGATGAACAGCAGGATGCCGTGCCCGATCTCGCCGACGGTTTCGCCGGCCACGGTCACGGACGCCCTGCGGACCCGCTGAAGCAGCACTCTCATGCGTCGTACCCGGTTATATTCTGTTCAGATCTTCGCCAGGGCCTGTTCGAAATCGGCCTTGATGTCGTCGATGTTCTCAATGCCGACGGAGAGGCGGATGAGGTCCGGGGGAACGCCCGCCGCCGCAAGCTGTTCGTCGGAGAGCTGGCGGTGCGTCATGCTGGCGGGGTGCAGCACCATGGTGCGGACGTCCGCCACATGGACCACGATGGACGCGAGTTTCAGGGAGTCGATCGCGCGCACGCTGGCCTCCTTGCCGCCGACCGCGCCGAAGCAGAGCACGCCGCTGGCGGCGCGCAGATACTTCTTGCAGCGTTCGTGTTCGGGGCTGTCCTCAAGGCCGGGGTAGTTGACCCACGCGACCTTCGGATGCGCCTTCAGGAACTTCGCCATCTCAAGCGCGTTGGAGCTGTGGCGGTCCATGCGGAGCGCGAGAGTCTGCATGCCGAGGCTGATGAGGAAGGCATTCATGGGCGGCAGGATCGCGCCGGTGTCGCGGACCCACTGCACGCGGAGTTTGGTGGAGAACGGCGCGGCGGGGAAATCCTTGGTATAGATCAGGCCGTGGTAGCTCACGTCCGGCTCGGTGAATTCGGGGAAGTTGCCGTTCTTCCAGTCGAAGTCGCCCTTCTCCACGATCACGCCGCCGATGGATGTCTGGTGGCCGTCGAGATACTTCGTGGCGGAGTGCGTCACGATGTCCGCGCCGAAATCGAACGGGCGGCACAGGTACGGCGTTGCGAACGTATTGTCGACGATCAGGGGCACGCCGAGGCGTTTCGCCGCTTCGGAGTACGCCTCGAAATTCAGCACGCACACGCTCGGGTTCGTCAGCGTCTCGGCGAAGAGCGCGCGGGTGTTCGGACGCGCCGCCGCCACGATCTCGTCGGCGGTCGCGTCGTGCGGGACCATGGTGACCTCCACACCCATGCGCTTCAGCGTCATGGTGAAGAGCGTCACGGTGCCGCCGTAGAGGGCCGCACTGGCGAGGACGTGTCCGCCGCAGGGGCAGACGTTCATGATCGCGAGCATGTTCGCGGTCTGGCCCGCGGTCACGCCCACGGCCGCCACGCCGCCTTCCATCTCGGCGATCTTCGTCTCGAACGCCGCGACGGTCGGGTTGGCAAGGCGCGAATAGAAGAACCCGTCGGCTTTGAGGTCGAAAAGGTCGGCCACGCTCTGCGCGTCGCTGTATTTATAGGCCGTGCTGTGGAAGATCGGAAGCTGGCAGGGTTCGCCGTTCTTCGGGGTCCATCCGCAATGGACGGCCTGTGTTTCGGGTTTCCAGTTCTTGGAATTCATATTGTGCGCTCCTTGGTTTGTCGGATATACGTTAATCTAAATATAGCATCCCATACAATACCATGCTTTCCCCCGTTTTTCAACTCAAATCCGCCGTTTCTCCCCGTTTTTTCCCGAAAAAATCCCCCCGCCGTCCATGCCGGAACAGCGGGGGAATACGTATTTTGATTTTGAATGACCTGTTTTATGCTTGCCTTTACACGCTGGCGAGGATCCCATCGTCTGTATCATCGAAGATCTTTTGCGAGGCGAATTCGGCAAAGGCGTTTTTGTAATAGAGTCGCACAAAGACCTCGGATTGTTCGACGCCGAATTTGAGCGTAACGTTTTCTGCTGAGACACCGGAAACTGTGACGCTGTTCCCGCCGTCCTTGTAGGTGAGCGAGGCTGCGTCCCAGTTGTCCATGCTTCCCTTGAGAAACCAGAGCGTAACCGACCCTTCTGCAGGCTGTTCGATCGTATCGGCTCCCCAGTTTTCGCAGAATGTGAAGATGTCGTTTCCGCCGCCGCCGTGCATGGCGTCGTTGCCGATTCCGCCGACGATGACGTCATCGCCGGACACGCCGACGATGCGGTCGTTTCCGGCATCGCCGAAAAGCATGTTACGGCCTTTGCCCGCCCAGATGACATCGTCTCCGTCGCCACCGTAGATAAAGAGTTTGCTGCCCGCATACTCGAACCGCTGGCTGGTCATGTCGACGATGTCATCTCCGGCGCCGGCTTTGATGTACTGGAGCCGGAGCAGCCTGGCCGTATTCTCTTCGATCTCGTCCGGCAGGACGGTATAAACGTCGTCCAGGAAAAGGGCGTCGCCGTTTTCCGAATCGGTCAGGCACAGGGTAGCCGGATCGACGGACCCGAAGAAAAGGTCCTGGATCCGGCCCTTGCCGGCGGCGGAGACCATTTCACCGGTTCCCGACCAGTCGCCGACGGAACCGACGTGCTTTGCGTAATAAAGCCTGCTCCATGTGCCGTTCGGCGTGGCAAAGAACAGATCGTCGATGGCGTCGGCTTTTGACTGGAAAACTCTCGCATTCTCGTTCGTGTTATCGGAAATGAACGCTTCGCCGACATACCATTCTTCGGGGACCGACGTTCCCTCCTCTTCTTTCACGCCCACGCGCCACCGGTACGTCCCGGCAGGGACACCATGCAGATCGACCGCCGTGCCAGCCGTTTCAAAAGCAAACGCATGTTCGAAGGAGTCCGTGGAGAATTGCACGATGTACTGGGGCACAACTGCCGACGGTTTCCACGACACTTCATCTTTCGTTCCGGTCAGATCGTCCAGCGTAACATCATCGGACCATTCGCTCTCATAAGGGATCTCCGCCAGATACGTCGAGCACAAGTCGTACAGAAGGCCGCCCCACAAAGGATTGGACTTGTAGGTGGAAATGATGTAGGATTTGACCAGCGAATCCGCTTTTTCCACGGAATCCCCTGAGCCGACAAAACTTTCGGCGGAGCAGACCGTGTTGCAGACCGTGATGCCGCTTCCCCTGCCGGAGGGTACGCTCCGGTATTCGAGCACGATCGCATCCAGCGCCGCCTTTACGTCGGCAAGAGACTTTTTGAATCCCTCGGACGTACTTTCGTAGCCGGGATCCGCCATGACGTCGCGGATCAGGAAGCCCAGGTCGGACTGCTGCATTTTTTTACCGTCATAGAGGCATCCGTCCTGCGGGGCTTTGAGCAGCGCATTGATGAGGACGGTCCTGTCGGCGGCGTTGTCTGCCGCGGCGATCGCCTCGGCGAGAGCTTCCAGAGGCTCGGCGAGCCTGGAGACCGTGACGTCGACAGAGGTAAGCATGGTCACAACACCGGCAACTCCCGGCGATTCCACGTTCTGTACCATGATCGCCGCCATCTCCTGCGCAGTCATATCCACCGTGATCGTGTTGAAGAAGGCATTATAATTGTAGGTCGACATCCCGTAGGACAAAGGTTCCGAGACCACAATGACATCCGTGCTCCCGGCCATCTGCGTCACCACGAGTTCCGACCCGAGCATACAGTTGTTGAGAATCACGAGCGGGAAATTGCCTTTTTCCTTCAGGAGGTCGGACAATTCCGAAACCGTGAAGCAGGCTTCCCTATCCGGATAGGTCGTGATGTCGAAGCAGAGCGTGGTGTTCTCCCTGCCGTGGTCCCACACGATCAGGCCGTAGTTTTCGGCGGGTGACTGCTCCTGTCCCCAGTCTATGAACCGTTCCAGCGTCGCGATGGACCCGGTGTCGAGTTCTCCCCAGGATTCCCAGTCTACCGTCACGGTCAGCCCGGGACTGTAGGTGATCTTGCCGACGCGGGTGTCGGGCCAGAGAGAATCCCATTGATAGGTGCCATAGGGCGTCACATAATCTCCGTTCCTCGGGTTATCCACAGGAGCTCTGTCCGCCAGGACATAGACCTCGATCTCCGAATCGATATTTGCCTGCTGCATGGAGACGATATCGTAGAGGGCGCAATAGCTGATGTCGCTGTCGGCGGCCATGTACACCAGAAACGTCCACTTCGGCTTGACGGGTTCCTTTTTTACCTGCAGTTTCAGGGCGTTGTCCTCAAAAATCAGATCGGCGTAATCGCTGGTCGAGGTCCCGTTCACGGAAAGCGTGAAATCCGCTTCTCCGCTGCCGGTGACCGTAATGGCCAGGTCCCGCAGGTCCGTGATGCCGGTCGCGCCCGGTGCGGCGGAAATGAGCGTGTAGGTCCCGATTTCGGCATCCTTCATATCCACGGAAACAGTTGCGCTGGCGCAGAGCCCGGATGCGGAAGATTGGATGGTAAACATCGCATGGTCGTCCCGTTCGGCGAGGACGAAATGCAGGTTGCATTTCCCGGTAAGATCCCCGCTGGCGGAGCTGGTGCTGTCGATCGTGATCGAATCGCTGCCGTCGCCCGCGTCGATGGACCCGTACAGTTTGGAACGGCCGGTCAGGGACAGCACATCGTCGCCTTCGCCCAGCGAAACGTTTCCGACTGAGAGGGAGGAGTTGGAAAGCCTGAACACGTCTTCCCCGGCGGAACCGTTATAACTCCATCCGTTGGGATCCAGCAGGTCGCCGGACACTTCCGTGTTTTCGCTTCGGCAGGTCTGCAGAGCCTGCAGCACGGCGGCGGCATCAGTCCCCTCGGAGGTTTTCCCGCCGTAGATCAGCATACCGTCGGCGTCGACCGTGCAGGACAATGCTTCCTCCATTTGGAATGCGTAGTTGAACTCCTCCTCCGTGGAAACGATCAGCGATCCCCCGGAAGCATGGAACGTCAGGACCGTGACGGGGTCGCTGGACTCAAACACGTCGATGTGGTCGGCATAGAATCCGTAACTGTTTTCTCCACCTTGCGACTCCGTCACCAGCACGTTCATGTTGAAATCTTTGACCGAGATTACTTCATCGAAAAACGTGATGTGATTCAGCAATTCCACGGTCTTTCCGGCGACGGATGGATCGAACGCGACCGTATTGTCGCCGATCATGCCGGCAGCCTGTTCGAATGCCCGGATCATCGTCCCAGTGCCGTACACACGGGCATCGGTGACCGTGAACGTCTCCACGTATTCGGGATTCAGGTCATAGACGAAGTATTCGCAATTCAGTTCTTCCTGCATTTCATCGCGGGTGTACCACCTGGTGGCCTGGTTGCCGCCCCAGCCGAGGTTGATGTGGAAAGTATCGCTCTCCCGGTCGTATCCGTCGATCACGAAAGCGTGCCCGGGGTAAGTGGCGCCGACCGGCAGCCCGGCTTCCAGGTTCTCGATCAGAACCTCGAATCCGGCATCGGTGATCGTGTATTGCATCTCGTCGTCCATGTCTCCCCAGTAATACTCGCCGAAGTAGGGCCCCCCCATGGTTTCGCCTTCGAAACCGGCCCGTTTGAAGAACACACGGTTCCATGAAGTGCCAGTGGAGCTGGCTGAATATTTCGATTCCAGGACCACACCGATGGCATAGAGCAGAGCGGCAGCGTGTTCGGCGGAATCCAGCTGGAAATCCGACAGCATCGCGTTGATCTCGGCGAAGGACAGCGTGCCGGGCGTCGAGCCGTCCGATTTGACTGGGATGACGATGGCGTCGCCGCCCTCCGTGGTGGCTTTATGTTTGCTGGTGTATTCGTCCTTTTCCTCCAGCGTCAGCGGCAGATCGAGCCATCCCTTTTCGATGAAGTAGTAGATGAGCTGTCCGGCCGCCGTATTCACGCATCCGGTCAGGCAGTGGGCCTCGGGGGTGACGCTCGGATCGAGCGGGGTGTACTCGTTGTACATGATCGTGGTGTTGCCGCCCATCGGGTTTATTCCTCTCTGCGACCACAGGGTGGAGAGCAGGACCCCCGACGTATCGATGTTCCCGAACGTGATCTGATTCGTCCCGATGTTTCCCGCATCATCCATGGCCATGAAGTAATACGTTTCGTTCAGCGAGGCGATGATCGGTTCCTTGTATTCCTTCCACAACCCGAATTCGCCGATGCGGTACTGGATCGTGCTGCCGTCGTCGACCGTCGCCGTCAGCGTGGTCTGCAGGACCACGGTCTCCGTGTCGGCAGTCAAAGTGATGACCGGAGCCGTCACATCCGGGACCTCGACCGTCAAGCTCAATGCGCCCTCGTCCAAGTTCAGCATGTAATCATTGTAACCAATCATGACCTTTTCTCCAATCTTGAGCGTTTCAAGTGTTTCACCAGTTGTATTATTCATCACGGATATCGTGCTGTTGAACTCAGACGCGCCTTCTGCGAGCAGGTAGTCATACGTCCCCGGTTTCCACAAATCCGCATCCACCGTGAGCGTGTAAATCGGCGTCCCCTGAATGATCGACAAATCGTTTACCAGCGCGGTTTCGCCCCCTGCTTCTGCCTGCGTCAGGTCAAAATCCAGAACCGCCCCCTCATACATCGAAACCACCGCCCTGACTTCGAACACCATCCTTCCCGTGACCTTGCCTCCTCTGGAAACGTTGAGTCAACCGCCGGAGTTGACCGTGGTGCTGTTCGCCGTGTCGCCATTGAGGACGGTCAGTGTGTCGTTTTCGAGGATGATGCCGCTTTCGACGTCGCCGCTGGAGATGATGATCGACATTTTCGAGGGCTCCTTATATACCGTTGGCGCTTTTATTCATTCATATCCATAATATATCACAAATATCACTAAAAAACAAGTTCGTTTTAAAAGAAAAACGCCGCGGCGGTCATTCCGTCACGGCATTGTATTTATGTTTGTATGAAAGCGTGTCCGAGCGGAGCCGGACACTACCGCAGTCCAGGCTATGCCTGCCCGGTATATTTCAGGTCGGGCTTGCGGGCCGCGAGCGTTTCGTCGAGGCGTCGCACCGGAGTGGTGACGGGCGCGGCATGCAGGGATTCCGGGTCGTTTTCGGCGGCGCGGGCGATATCCTTCATGGCCTCGATGAACTCGTCGAGTATCTCCTTCGACTCGGTCTCGGTCGGCTCGATCATGATGGCCTCCGGCACGATCAGCGGGAAGTAGATCGTGGGCGGATGGAATCCGCGGTCGATCAGGCCCTTCGCGATGTCGAGCGTGTGGACGCCCTTCGAATCGAGCTGACGTTTGCCGGAGAGGACACATTCGTGCATGCAGGGGCGCTTGTACTTGCGGTCGTAATACGCCTCGAGCTGGGACACCACGTAGTTCGCGTTCAGGACGGCGTTTTCGCTGACGCGCACGAGGCCTTCGCGGCCGAGCGTGAGCAGATAGGCGTAGGCGCGCAGGATGACGCCGAAGTTGCCGTAGAACGGCGCGATGTAGCCGATGGATTCCGGATAGTTGTACTCCAGGCAGCAGATGCCGTCCGACCGCCGGATCACGCGGGAGGTGGGCAGGTACGGAACGAGGCTGATGGAGACGCCGACCGGGCCGGAGCCGGGACCGCCGCCGCCGTGCGGCGTGGAGAACGTCTTGTGCAGGTTTACGTGCATCACGTCGAACCCGATGTCGCCGGGACGGACGCGGCCGACAATGGCGTTGAAGTTCGCGCCGTCGCAGTAGCAGAGGCCGCCCGCCTGATGTACGAGCCTGCAGATCTCGGACACGTTCGGGTCGAAGAGGCCGAGCGTATTCGGGCAGGTCAGCATGATGCCGGCCACTTCGGGCGACAGCATCGCCTTCAACGCGTCCAAGTCCACATTGCCGTCCACGTCGCTGGGCACGACCTTCGTCGTGAATCCGGCCACGGTCGCGCTCGCGGGGTTCGTGCCGTGCGCGGCGTCCGGGATCAGCATGTACTTGCGCGCAGTGTCGCGGCGGGCGCGGTGGTAGGCGGCGATCAGCATGCAGCCGGTGAGTTCGCCGTGGGCGCCTGCCATGGGTTGCATGGTCATCTGGGAGAATCCGAGGAGTTCGGCGAGCATGCGTTCCGTCTCGTGGAGCACGATCAGCGCGCCCTGGACCAGCACGCCGCCGCGGCGGAGCTGAGGCAGAAGCGGGTGCAGGTCGGCGAATCCGGCCAGACGCACGACTTTCTCGTGGAACTTCGGATTGTATTTCATGGTGCAGGATCCGAGCGGGTAGAAATTGGTGTCCACGCTCATGTTCATCCGGCTGAGTCCGGTGAAGTGGCGCACGACCTCAAGTTCGGAGGCTTCGGGCAGGCCCGCGGGCTCGGTGCGGCGGAGGGCGGAGGGGACAGCGGACGCTTCGGGCACATCGCATTTCGGGAGGACGACGCCGGTGCGTCCGGCACGGCCGGTTTCATAGATCAGCTTCATATCAGCGCCTCCATCGCGTTTGCAAGTGCCTTGATCTCCTCGCGGGTGCGCTTTTCGGTCACGGCCACGAGGATCTGGTTCTTGCGTTCGGGGTAATAGCGTCCGAGCGGGAATCCGGCAGCAAAGCCCTTGTCGATGAGCTTGCCGACCAGTTCCGCTCCGTCAAGCGGGGTCTCAATCACGAACTCGTTGAAGAACGCGCCGGAGCCGACGGGCGACACGCCGTCGATCGCGAGGAGCTGTTCGCGTGCGTACACGGCCTTCGACATGCAGAGTTCGCCGACCTGGCGGAACCCGTTCTTTCCGCAGAGGGAAAGATAGATGAGGGCGTTCAGGGCGCAAAGGCTCTCGTTGGAGCAGATATTGCTGGTGGCGTGTTCGCGCCGGATGTGCTGTTCGCGGGTCTGGAGCGTCAGCACGTAGCCCGTCTTGCCGTTCAGGTCCACGGTGCGGCCGACGATGCGGCCGGGCATCTTGCGCATGTATTTGGACTTGACGGCCATGAATCCGAGGTACGGGCCGCCGAAACTCAGCGGGATGCCGAGGCTCTGCCCCTCGCCGGTCACGATGTCGAATCCCATCTCGCCGGGGGTCTTCAGGCAGCCGAGCGCCACAGGGTACGTGGAGCAGATCGCGAGCGAGCCTTTCGCCTGCGCGGCGGCCGCGATCCCGGCCAGATCCTCGACTTCGCCGAAGAAGTTCGGATACTGCACGATCACGCACGCGGTACGGTCGGTGACCGCGGCGGTCAGGGCGTTCAGGTTGGAATCCGTGCCGCGGCCGTCCGGGATCTCGATGCGCTCCAGGTCCAGATTCCGGCAGTAGCATTCGATCATGCGGCGGAAGATGGGGGAGACGGCGGCGGAGATCACGACCTGACGGCGCCCCGTGATGTGGGCAGCCATCATCATGGCCTCGAAAAGGGCGGTTCCGCCGTCATACAGACTGGCATTGGAGACTTCCATGCCGGTCAGACGGCAGATCGCGGTCTGGTATTCGTAGATGGCCTGGAGCGTGCCCTGGGAAGCTTCCGGCTGATACGGCGTGTACGCGGTGTAGAACTCGCCGCGGGCGGCGATGGCATCGGCGGCCGCCGGGATGATGTGGTCGTAGTAGCCGCCGCCCACGAAGTTGATCAGGTGCGTGGCATTCATTTCGGCGAGGCCGGAGAGATACGACATGACCTCGAACTCGGATTTGCCTTCGGGAATGCCGTCGAGCGAGGGCGCGGGGAACTTCACCCCGGCCTTCTCCCACATATCCTCGATGGACGCAAATCCCGCCGCGGCGAGCATTTCGGCCCGGTCGGCGTCGGTATTCGGGATGTAAGGCATGGCTTTTGCCTTTCTTCTGGTGAACGATTCGGGAAAAACGGATCAGAGCGATTCGACGAACTTGGCGTAGGCATCGGCGTCCATCAGACCGTCGAGCTCGGACGCGTTCACGCCTTCGAGCTTGCAGATCCAGGTGTTTTCCGGATCGGTATTGAGCGCGGCGGGATCGGCTTCGAGATCGGCGTTGCCTTCGCCGACCGTGCCCGCGACGGGCGCGTAGACGTCGGAAACAGCCTTCACGGACTCGACCGTGCAGAGGACTTCTCCGGCCGCGACGGCTTTGCCGGGCGCCGGGATCTCGACGTAGGTGATGTCGCCGAGAGAATCGGCGGCGTACTGGGAGATGCCGAGCGTGGCGGTGGTTCCGTCGAGTTCGATCCATTCGTGCGTTTCAGCGTAGTATTTCGCCATGGTTTTCTCCTGAAATTGGGTTGGTATGGGTGTAAAAAAGCTGATTGTTTTTTTTGAACGGGAAAGTCATTTTTTCGGGTTGGCCGTTCCATGTGTCCAGAACGGCAGCGGAGCGAGCTTCGCCTTCACGACGGCGCGGTGCAGTTCCACATCGAACTCGGCATCCGCGGGGATCTCCGCCGAAGCGTCGAAATAGGCCATCGCCACGGCGCATCCCAGCGAGGGTGCGAACGTGCCGGACGTGATCGTGCCGACCTGAGTTCCGTTGAGCAGAACCGGCGTCCCGGTATGGGCGGCGCGGCGGCCTTCCAGCACGAGCCCGCGCAGATGCTTTTTCGGCGGCACGGTACGGAGCGCGTCGGAACCGACGAACGTGCGGTCGGACTTGTCGAGCTTCAGCATCGCGCCGAATCCGGCTTCGACCGGCGTGGTCACCTCGTCCATCTCGTCGCCATACAGAGGATAGCCCATCTCCAGACGGAGCGTGTCGCGCGCGCCGAGCCCGGCGGGCTTCACGCCCGGACAGGCCAGCAGTTTCCGCCACACGTCGACCGCGTGATCCGCATCGAAATACAGCTCGTAGCCAAGCTCGCCCGTGTAGCCGGTGCGGCTGATGAGCATATCAAGTCCGAAGAGTTCGAACTTACCCCAGTGATAATACTTCGGCAGGGCGGCGGCGTCCAGACCGAGCGCGGTCAGGACAGCCATGGAATCCGGCCCCTGCAGGTCGAATTTCGCCATGGAATCGGAGAGATTTTCCATCTTAATAGACGCGGGAAGGCGTTTGCGGAGTTCGGCGAAATCGACCGCGATTCGGGCCGCGTTCACCACGATGAAGAACTCCTCCGCACCCATCCGGTACACGATCAGGTCGTCGATCACCCCGCCAGCCTCGTTCAGCAGGAAATTGTAGCGGCAGGAGCCGACCTTCTGGTCCGCCACGGAACGCGCCAGCGCGGCGTCAAGCGCCTCTGCCACGCCGGGTCCGGCGGCGGTAAACTCGCCCATATGGCAGATATCGAACAGCGAGACGTGTTCGCGCGTGTATTTGTGTTCGGCGAGGATGCCTTCCTTGTACTGGACCGGCATGTACCAGCCGGCGAAAGGGACCATGCGCGCGCCGAGCGCGACATGTTCGTCGGCCAACGGGGTTTTCAGGAGAGTTTCGTCCATGGGAAGCGCCTTTCTGGAGCGAAGGCCGAAAAAAAAGGATGTGCCGGTCCCCGCCGTTTGTTGTCAAAAAAAACGTATCAAAATAATATAGACTAAAAACGGTTTGAAATCAAGACTGCGGGGACAGAAAACAGCCTTTTTCCCGTCTTTTTGAATCATGACCGCGACACTTCCTTTTTCCTGCCGTCCGCCGGCATTCCGGGACAGGATCAAAACACGCGTTTTTCGTTCCGCGCATGGCATTCCGGGTTGAAAACAAAGGGATTCCGGAGTATAGTATATAGCATTGTTTTTTCGCACGCGCACCCGGAACGGAACAGCATCCGGTTCCGGCCGGAGGCCGCGCGCCTGCCGGAACGGCACACATCGTCCGGCACAGAACACAGCCCATTTCACTGCCTTGCAAGAAGGAGTTTTCAAACCATGGCCAAGAAAGAAACGAAGGAAATGCTGAAGAAGCTTTTCCTGCACCACCTGATCTGCTCTGTCGGCACTCGCCCGGAAAAAGCCGTCAACCTGAACTGCTACCACGCGCTGGCGCTCACCATCCGCGACCTCATGATGCGCGACTGGATCGCCACCCGAGACGAATACGAAGAGAAGAAGCCCCGCGTCGTCCACTACATCTCCCTTGAATTCCTGATCGGTCGCACGCTCGGCAACGCCATGGTCAACCTCGGCGTGGAAGAAGAGGCCGCCGAAGCGTTGGCGGAACTCGGTTTCAACATCGACGAAATCCGCGACGAGGAAGTCGACGCCGGTCTCGGCAACGGCGGTCTCGGACGCCTCGCGGCCTGCTTCCTGGACTCCATGGCCACGCTGGAACTCCCGGCGTTCGGCTACGGCATCCGCTACGACTACGGCATCTTCAAGCAGATCATCCAGAACGGCTACCAGGTCGAGGAACCGGACAACTGGCTCAGCCGCGGCAACCCGTGGGAAATCCGCCGTCCCGAGCTCGCCTGCGTCGTCCAGTTCGGCGGCCACGTCGAGAAGATCCGCTACGACGCCAACCCGGACCGCCGCAGATGGGTCGACACGCAGGACGTGAAGGCCATGCCCTACGACACCCCGATCCCAGGCTACCGCAACCACACCGTGAACACGCTCCGCCTGTGGTCCGCCGAATCCCTCTACGGGTTCAACCTCACGAAGTTCAACCAGGGCGACTACATCAGCGCCAACCTCGAATCCAGCCTGGACCAGAACATCACCCGCGTGCTCTACCCGAACGACAACAACTACGAGGGCAAGGAGCTCCGCCTCAAACAGCAGTATTTCCTCGTTTCCGCCTCGCTTCAGGACATCTTCTCCCGCTTCGCAAAGAGCGGAGAGGACCTCAAGAAGCTCAAGGACACCATCGTCGTCCAGCTCAACGACACGCACCCCGCCCTCGCCATCCCCGAGATGATGCGAATCCTCATCGACATCCACAACTACTCCTGGGACAAGGCGTGGAAGGTCACAACGAGCGTCTTCAACTACACCAACCACACGCTCATGTCCGAGGCGCTCGAACGCTGGTCCGTAAGCCTCTTCGAAAAGCTCCTCCCGCGCCACCTCGAGATCATCTACCAGATCAACTTCATCTTCCTCCGCCAGGTCGCCACGCGCTACATCAACGACAACAGCATGCAGTCGCGGATGTCCCTCATCCAGGAACAGCCCGAGAAGATGGTCCGCATGGCCTACATGTGCGTCGTCACGTCCAAGCACGTGAACGGCGTCGCCGCGCTCCATACCGAGCTCCTGCAGAACGGCCTCTTCCGCGACTTCAACGAGTTCTTCCCCGGCAAGTTCGTGAACGTCACGAACGGCATCACGCCGCGCCGCTGGCTCAAGAAGGCCAACCCCGGCCTCTCCCGCCTCATCGACGGGAAGATCGGCGACGAATGGCCGAAGGACCTCGACAAGCTCGAAAACCTCGTCAAGTTCGAGAAGGACAAGGAGTTCCTCGCCGAACTCGCGAAGATCAAGCGCGCCAACAAGCTCGTCCTCGCGAAGTACATCAGCGAGCACAACGGAATCGAAGTCAACCCCGATTCCATCTTCGACGTGCAGGTGAAGCGCCTCCACGAGTACAAGCGCCAGCTCCTGAACATCCTACACGCCATCACGCTCTACCTGAAGCTGAAGGACAACCCGGACATGGACTTTGTCCCGCGCACCATCATCTTCGGCGCGAAATCCGCCCCGGGCTATTACATGGCGAAGCTCATCATCAAGCTCATCAACTCCGTCGCCGAAGTCATCAACAACGACAAGTCCATCGGCGACAAGCTGAAGGTCGTCTTCCTCGCCAACTACCGCGTCTCCCTCGCCGAAAAGATCATCCCCGCCGCCGACCTCTCCGAGCAGATTTCCCTCGCCGGCACCGAGGCGTCCGGCACCAGCAACATGAAGTTCGCCCTGAACGGCGCGCTCACCATCGGCACGCTCGACGGCGCAAACATCGAAATCCGCAACCAGGTCGGCGAGGACAACATCTTCATCTTCGGCATGAACGTCGACGAGGTACGTCAGCTCCGCGAGCGCGGCTACCGCCCGAACGAATTCGTGGAGAAATCCCCGCTGCTGAAGCGCGCGCTCGAGCTCATCCGCACCAATTTCTTCTCGCCCGGCGAGTTCGACATCTTCAAGCCGATCCTCGAAAGCCTCGACTCCGACAATTACATGTGCGCGGCCGACTTCGATTCCTATGCCGCCGTCCAGGAGCAGGTCGCCGAGCTCTACCGCAAGCCGGTCGAATGGCAGAAGAAGTGCCTCCTCAACATCGCGAAAATGGGCTACTTCTCCAGCGACCGTTCCATTGAGGAGTACGCCGAGAAGATCTGGGAGATCAAGCCCTGCCCCATCAACATCTCCAACAAGCACGGCTACGACCTCGCCGCTCACCAGCTGGCGAAGGAGTAAGCGTCCGCCTGGACAGGAACAGGATCAGTCCCCCCATGAACTGGCTCAGCTCCGGACCGTTCACCGTCTTCGACCTCGAAACGACCGGCTTCAGCGCCGTCCGCGACCGCATCATCGAAATCGGCGCGGTCCGCGTGGAGCTCGACGGCTCCGTTTCGAGGTTCCAGACGCTCGTGAACCCCGGCGTGCCGATCCCGCCCCGCCTCACCGCGCTGACCGGCATCGACGACGCCATGGTCGCCGACGCGCCGAAGTTCAGGGAGGCCGGGTTCAAGTTCATGGATTTCGCCCGCAAGTCGCGCCTCGTGGCGCACAATGCCCGCTTCGACCTGTCGTTCATGCAGGAGAGCCTCGCGCGCTGCGGCATGGAGCTGATCCAGGGCGGAGCCTACGACAGCATCCCGATCTTCCGCCGCGCCTACCCCGGACTTTCAAGCTACAGTCTCGAATTCCTCCGCTCGAAATTCCCTGTGCCCGATAACTTCCCCGGCCAGCCCCACCGCGCCGCCTACGACGCCGACGTCACCTTCTCCCTCTTCTCCATGGCAATGAACATTCTCTGCGGCGATCCCCGCCAAGACGAATCCTTTGGAAACTGAGCGGAAATAAAGGTCAACGGAAATCTCTGTGAATAGGACAGGATTTTCCGTCCTTTTTTGCCTCGACAAAGTTTTTTCCAATTATTCTATCTCTATCCCCTGCCGTTCGCGCCTCGCGGCAAACAAAAGATGATGCCGAACGTAAGCGAGGCTAGCGAAGCGGCGCAGCGCCCCCTGAAGGGACATCCCCCCGCTGTTCTCTCATTCCTCCGCCGTGCGCGTCTCGCGGTCAAGTAAAAATGTGCGAGCGCCAGCGAGCTTACCGAGGCGGCGAAGCCGCCCCCAGCGAAGCGGGACGCAACGCGTCCTTTTTTCTCCTCAAAAATGAAAATATCTCAAAAAGGAAGGAAAAAGGCTTGAAATATCCTGAATCGCATGTAAATTGTTGTTTGGAATCGCTTTCCCGACCAAAAGGAATCCGATTTCGAGCTCATTACATCGGTTATTTCAGCAAAAGATGATGTGAATCCGCCAAGTTTCAAAATATGCTCTTTTGCTCCCAGACATCGAAATACCAGCAAGGACCATTGTGTCTTCATGTCTTGCTGGGCGTTTCTCTGTCGTTCTGGGAGCGGGTTCTTGGCGGAACCTACATCATCTACACGGGGATACGTCCGGCTTTTTTGTTTCTTCCCGCCTCCTTCCAACATTTTTTTCCAAAAAATGATGCGGAACCCATCCGGTATGACAAAAAATGTCGTACCCCCTGTGCTATACTCTAACATGTTTTCCCGACAACAATACTCTAACCCCGAATCGGCCTCGCCGTCCCCCCAAAGAAAGGATGAAACTATGTGCGAAAGAAAAGACACGAACAAAGATGCTATTCTGATGCTTTTTATGTTCCGAGGAGACTATCTTTTGGACAAGCTGGGACATGAAGTCATCAACCTTTTTAAGGCAGATAATGGCAAGCACTATGTTTATGTTGTTCCTTATGGGCATGTCAATCCAAAATTCGCACATAGGATTGGAACCATTTTGTTCGCTCAGCATGTTGGAAATGATCGAATTGAAGTTTTTGCAAAAGCTACCGTTGCAGATGGACCTTTTGGGGGAGTAACGTATCCGAGTTCGCGCAAGGGACCAAACCCGAACTTGCCAATTATGAAGGAACTGCAAAAAAAAGTTTGTGAGAATATTACCTATGGCGGGAAAAACATTATTGACATATTTGGATATGACAAGCCTGGTGATGACCAGGGAATACTGGTTTCATATGAAGTAACCAACTTCCTTCGAGCAACAACGGCAATTAAATTTTCTTATAGAAAAAATGATAACGGATATGAATACATAGAAACCAACAAGGCAAATTCAACTCAAAAGACGTATTATTCTCATGATCATCAGGTAGGTGGTTACGAACGATTGATTGACAAAATCGAAAATCAAAATCTTTGGAAGAAAGAGGAGAATTCGGCTCAAACAGTGGAAGCAAAGCTTAAATGTTTGCAGAAACCTATGTTTCTTTCTGTAGTGAAAAAAGGAAATGATGAAATAATATATTCTAATTGGACACATTATTATCTCTCGAAAAACAAAAAGTTGACGAAAGATTTTGCCAGCAAGGTGTTGTGTTTTGATGAATTAGACCAAGAGCATTGCGATTGCTTCCGGGAAGCAGAACATATAGATTTGTTGATTGCAGACAGAAAGAATATTATCATAATTGAGAATAAAATCAAGAGTGGCATTAACGGAATAAAGGAAAACGGGGAAAGCCAGCTCAGCGTATATATGAAAAAAGCGGAAGGGAAAATAGCGGATGATTTAAGAATACGAGAACCTATCGTTAAAGGGTTCATTCTTGTTCCTGATTATGAATATGATAACATTGATTCGGAAAGAAAGAATCTTGAATGTGGTGAGAAATATACTGTAATCAAATACAGTGATGTTTATGCCTTTTTTAATGAAATCCTGAAAGTAAAAAGGAATGACAAAGATTATCCCTATCTTGAGGACTTTTGTAATGCGCTGAAACGCCACACAGAAACAACTCCCCCAAATGATTTATATGAGGATTGTTTGTATACTTTCTTAAAAATAACTCAACAGCCATAAAACATACGATCTTTTGATTCGGAGAACAACAATGAATGAGCGTAAATTTGCAGATTTGAAGGAGAAAGCCGCGGAGACGACACTCCAAATCGGCAGGTGCTATGAAAACGGCGACGGGGTCGGCAAGGACGAGGCGGAAGCAGTCAAGTGGTATCGCATAGCGGCCGAACAGGGGAATGCTCGGGCAATGATCGAACTCGGCAAGTGCTATACCTTCGGCATCAGCGTGAGGAAAAACCGCGCGACGGCGTTCCAATGGCTGCGCAAGGCCGCGGAACATGGCCATGAAAAGGCAATGATCCTGCTGGGAAAACGGCTTTTGAACGAGTATAACGCGGAATATGACCCGCGCGAAGGGATCAAATGGCTCCGCCGGGCGGCGGACCGCGGCGATGCACGGGCGATGTTCGAGCTTGGGGAATGCTATGAAAAAGGTACCGGAGTAAAGAAAGACCCTGACGCGGCATATCTGTGGTTCTGCCGGGCGGCGCTCGCGGCTCCCGAGGACAAGGACTTGTATCAAATGGTACAGAACCGGGTCTATTCTCCGGAACTCAAGGAAGCTTTGGGACGGTGAAGCCGTTCGCGATGTTCCGAATGTGAAAGGACGCTTACGCGTGCGTCACGCTTCGCTGGGGGCGGCCTCGCCGCCTCGGTGGCCTCGCTCACGCTCGGCATCATTTTCTACTTGACCGCGAGACGCGAACGGCAAGGCTTTTTGGGGAAATGAGGAGCTTTTTCCTCTTTACCGCGAGACGCGAATGGCTAAGTTTTTAGGATGAGGCGTGAAGTACTCTCTTTTCTTTACCGCGAGACACGAACGGCTAAAATATAGGGATGGCGAATTACTCCTCATCAGGCAGAAACAGTGAACTCGCACACTTCCTGACGCCTGACGGCGGAACATTAAAGATGACAAAGGGGGGAGACCCGCGAAAGGTGCAGGTCTCCCCTGGATTTTGTACTGAAAGCGCAGGGTGGTTTTCCAGCTTATCCCCTGCGAGAGCTTTCCCTGAGGCACTTCGCGAGGCTGGCGCGCTGTTTGGCAGATAAAGCAACCGGATATCTTACGCGCCGGGCTTCATCTCCGAGGCGCAAACTGGCAGGCTCTTATGCGCCGGGCTTCGCCGCGTCGCTGTCGGAGGCGTTGACGAACGTGACGACGCGCTGCGGGAACGGGATGTTGAGGCCGGCGGCTTCGATCGCGGGCTTGAGCTGCGCCTTGATGGTCCAGTAAGCGGGCCAGTAGTCCGCCGTGGAAGTCCAGTAACGGAGCGTGAGCTGCACGGAGCTGTCGGCGAGTTCGGACACGAGCACTTCCGGCGCGGGGTCCTTCAGGACCATCGGTTCGTGTTCCATGATGTCCTTCATGACCTGAATGGCGACGGGAAGCGAATCGGCGTACGCGATGCCGACCGTGATGTCCGAACGGCGGATCGGATTGCGCGAATAGTTCTTGATCGGCGTCCCGAAGACCACGCTGTTCGGGGCGGAGACGAAGAGTCCGTCCGGGGTCTTCAGAATGGTGGAGAAGAGGCCCATCTGCTGGATGGTGCCGCTGACGCTGCCGCAGTCGATGTAGTCGCCGAGCTTGTACGGGCGCAGGATCAGGAGCATGATGCCCGCGGCAATGTTGCTGAGCGAATCCTTCATGGCCAGGCCGATGGCGAGTCCGGCGGCGCCGAGCACGGTCAGGAGGCTGGCGGTGTTGAATCCGAAGAGGTCGAGGATGATGAGCAGGCCGATCACCCAGATGAGCGTACGGACAATCGTGTAGGTGGCGTAGGTGAGTGATTCGTCGCCCTCGATTTTCTTGAAGAGGCGCGCGATGATCTTCCGCGCCGCCATGGAAACGAGCTTGATGGCCACGAGCACGATCAGCGCCAGGATGACGGCCTTCACGAAGCGGATCACGTCGTCGCTGTGTTTCTCCCACAGGTTCGAGAAGAACCCGGGGCCCTGTTCGTGGATCTGGCGGACGACGTTTCCGGTCTCGTTCAGATGGCTTTCGAGGAGGGACTGTTTCTGCTGGGCGGTCACGGGAGCGGCTTCAGCGGCTTCGGCAACGGGCTGGACGGCCTCTGCGGCTGCGGCGAGCAAGGTATAAAGGAACATTTTGAATACCTTTCCTTTGTTGTGGGGGATATGTGTGAGGGTGAAATCGGAAAAACAAATCAGTTCGCGAACATACGCTGGAGCTCCAGTTGGAATTCCTGAAGGTCCTGACGGTCGGGTTTGCCTTCGAGCTTCTCGAACATCAGGCGGCCCATCTGGTCAAGGCACCAGTTCCCGCTCGCGCCGGACCCGAACGACACGCCGCCGGTCGCCAGGAATCCGGGCCGCGCGAGCTGGTCGATCGTGACCGTGGTGCGTCCGCGCGGAGCGTCTTTGCCGTCGTCCGCAGGCGCGGCATCGTCCGGGGGAAGCTGTTCGGATCCGGCATCGTCCACGGGGACCTCGTCCGCCTCTTCGGCGGGCGCGGCGTCCTGCACCGGTTTTTCCGCCTCGGGGGCGGCTTCCGGCTGCGGTTCGGATTTCTGCCAGAACGACGTTTCGATCTCGGACGCGATGAGGCGTAGCTCCATAAACGTCATTTTCACGCCCTGTTCGGCGAGCATGTCCTGGATTTTCGAGAGATTATGTCCTTCGCGGGTACGGTCCGCGATGAACGCTTTGATTTCGTCATGTGTCATGGTTCGGCCCTTTCAAAAAGAGTACGGAAAAAAAGTCCAGTTAAAACAATAGGCGATACGGCGGAAAAATCAAGAGGAAACCTCCGAAAAAACCGAAAAAAGCCCCCCTGCCCCTGTCTTTTCTCCGTCTTCCCTCCGCCTCAATCTCCCACGAAGCGCAGAATAATGACCGGATTTTTCTTAAATAATTCTTTAATAACTTCTCTATCCGGTTGAAAAACGAAGCGCCGGGGTGTAGATTATTGCTTTGGCGTTCCCGTCCGGCTCAGCACCGGGCGTACGCCTGCTTTTTTCAACACCAAACTTTTAACCCATATTCCACAGGAGAAACATCATGAAACACTCCAAATTCGCCTGGATCGCGGCATTCGCGTTCAGCGCTCTCGCAGCCCTTCCGTTCAGCGGCCGCGCGCAGGACGACGCCGCTGTCTTCGACAAGACCACGTCCCGCCTCGAAAAGGGCGGCATTGCCTTCAGCTACACGCAGGGCGCGGCGGCCTGCCAGATGGTCGACAAGATGTTCGACTCGTTCAACGTCCTGATCCCGGAGGACACCCCCGAAGCGAAGGATATCTTCACCGCCATCCGCGGCATCGTCGACGAATTCGGGCTGAAGACCTTCCAGGGCTCCGGCACCAGCGTGAAGAAGAACGGCGACTACTACCGCTGCATCGACTTCGAGTACGCGCCGGAACACAAGGGCGTGTTCTGGGACCTCGTCGGCGCCTCCTCCAAGGGCGCGGCTCCCGAGCTCAAGCTCACCTCCCCGAAATCCGCCCTCGCCGTCTCCATGAAGTTCGAGCCCGGCGTGGTCTATGCGTTCATCGACAAGAAGCTCCGCGCCACGCTGGATGAAGAAACCATGACGGGGATCGACGAGCAGCTCTCCGGCCTCGCCGGCGCCGGCATCCAGCCCGACAAGCTTCTCGAATGCATCTCCGGCCTCTCGTTCTACGTGGAAAGCCGTGAGTTCAAGGAAGAGGATCTTCAGGGCGTCCTCGCCGGGGAAGACCCCACGGCGGCGATCATGGCCCTGATCCCGAAATTCGCCTTCGTCCTCACCACGAAGAGCGATCTCTGCTGGAAGGCGCTGGAAAACTTCATCTCCCAGTCCAGCCCCGAACTCGTGAAGGACGGTAAGATCGTCCCCGTGGACGGCATCGCCATCTTCCAGGCAAGGAACTACCTCGTCGCCACCAACGATGAAGCCGCCATCCGCGACCGCATCGCCGGAACGGGTTCCGACCTGACCGCCAACGCCGAGTTCGCCAAGATGCTCGCGCTCGCAGACAAGGATTTCTCCAGCTTCTCCTATGTTTCCGAAGAATACTTCAAGATGATCGCCGGCATCACCACCGTGTTCGGCGCCATGGCGAGCAACGTCACCGGCGGCGCGGTCCCCGCGACCGATCCCGCCTCCCTCGCCATCATGAGCGATTTCCACGCCACCCTCGCCACCACGAAGATTGATGCGGACGGTCTCACGTTCACCACGGTCACGAAGGACCTGCAGATCGCGCTGCTGAACTCCGGCACCGTCGCCGGCTTCGTCTCCGGTCTGCTTCCCTACATCGGACCGTTCGCGAAGGGAATCATGGACAACGTCAACAAGTCGGACGAGATGGACTTCGACACGCTGGAACGCCAGGTCCAGGCGACCGCCGCACTTGAACTGCTGAAGGAAGCGAAGGTTCCGGAAGGGAACGGCGTCTTCTTCACCGTCGCGGAAGACGGCAGCGGCGCGGTCTTCGCGAAATGGAATGCGGAACACGGTCTTGAGACCGTCGGCGAAACGGACGAAACCGATTTCCCGTACGTCGTCCTCGTCTCGCCGGAAGCCGCCTCCAAGGCCGACAAGCCGGAAGAAACGGTCGTCTTCTACGAGGATCCCACCGAATTCTTCGACGGCATCTTCGTCGTGTTCGGCAACGGTGAAGTGAAGTTCCTCGAAGGCAACTTCGAAAATCACGCCGAGGCCATGGAAGCCGCGGCAAACACCTTCGGTCTCTCCGACAAGGCCGCCGCCGACCTCCTCAAGAAGGCCGCAGCCATCGACAAGCTCTTCGAAGACTGACGTCCGCCCGGTTCCCGTTTCACGGAATCATTCCGCGTCCCCCGGTTTCGCCTCGGAACCGGGGGACGTTTTGCATATCCGCGTTCCGCCGGATCCGTTTTCCTTCCGGATAAAACCGGCAAAAGAAGGATTGTCCGCTTGCAAACGAATGGATGCATGATATAGTATAAAAAAGACAGAATAAACACAAACGGAGACAGATATGCCGACTTACACCAGCACGGGCCCGGGAGGCGACGTCCTCCTCTACAACCCCCTGCCCGAAGCCGAATACATGTACGGCTGCACCCCGACCGCCGCCGCCATGATCCTGGGATATTACGACCTCTACGGCTACCGCGGGACAAGCCTCTCCAACATGATCGAAGGGACCGTGGCGCTGAAATCGCGCGGCACGGACGGCAACGCGCACGACATGGACGCGTTCGATACCGTGCTCGGCAGAGCTACCGCCACAGAAAGCTACGTGTACCGGTTTCACTCCCGCAACGGCACGCCGACCACGCCCGCACAGGAGCTCGAATACTCCTTCACGAACGGCGGGGCCGGCCCGGATATCAGGACCGACGTCTGGGACTGCATCGCCGATTACCTCGGCACGGGGCAGTACTGGCGCGGCAACGGCAATCTCTCCACCACGGTAACCTACTGTTCGCTCGAAGACCTCCTCACGAAAAGCTACAGCGACATCAGGTATACGGACGGCGTCAACACCCGCACCATCACATACAAGGACAAATCCATGATGTACGGGCTGTACCTGTACGTGCAGTCGCGCGGTTACCGGATGGACATCGAGATCTCCGGGTCCTACCAGGTCGACTGCAACGGCGGCGATTTCACGTTCGAGGACTACATGCGCGAAATCGACTCCGGCCGCCCCGTGCTGATCTCCATCGACGGGCACTCCATGGCCGGATACGGCTACAACCCCACGACGCGTGAGATCATCTTCGACGACTGTTACAAATCCGGACAGCGCATGGTCTGGGACGGCACGTACGATTATTCCGGCGCGAAACGCGGGCTCCAGTCGATCTCCGTCATCGGCATCAACGTGAACGGCGACGTGGACCTGGCGCTGGTGGAACCGGCCGGAAGCAAAGAAAAAGTGATCGTGGCGGGAACAACCGGCGCGCTCGCCACACCGGACTACTGTTTCGCCGGGACGACCGTGTACCTGACCTATTCCATCAAAAACACCGGCTCGAAGGAAAGCCGGGATTTCTACACCGCCGTCCGCGTCGACGGCAACCTCGTCAGCTCAAGTTTCGTCTATTCCCTTTCCGCGAAATCCACCCGGGAGAACAAGAACGTCTCCCTCGGCAAGCTCGAAGTCGGCATGCACAACGTCCGCGTGACCCTCGACGAGAACAACGCCGTTCAGGAGCTTTCCGGCGCAAACAACGTCGGGGAAGCCGGCATCCTCGTCCTCAAATCCGGCACCAGCATCGTTTCCGGAAACAAGACCGTCAACAACTGGAAAACGGCCAGCGACACCTATGTTCAGGGCGGCGGCACGCTGATCCTGAACGAAGGACGGGCGTTCGACACCATTCTGCGCGGCAAGATCACCAGCAGCGCAGCCGACGGCACGGTCTGGTTCTACAACGGAAAGGCGGAGGTCCGGCAGGACGGATACCTCTCCGGCACTAAGATCTACGACTACGGCAAGGCGACCGTCTCCAGCGGCGGCACGGCCGTAGACACCGGAATCTTTTCGAAAGGCTATACCTCCGTCTTCCGCGGCGGCGTCGCCTCGAACACATCCATCGGATCCGGCGGATACCTCGAAGTATACTCCGGCGGCAAGATCACCGGCGAACTCAGGATCGACAAAGGCGGGACCGCCACGATCTTCGACGGCGGCATCCTGGATTTCAACCTGTCGTCTCTTTCGCCCGGCGCAGCGGCCCGCATAAACGATCTCTCCCGGATCAATTACGGTTCGCCCGTCTACACGCTCACCGTCGCCGGAACGCAGAAAAACGGCCTATACAAGCTCATTGAAAACGCAGAGGGATTCAGCCAGACGATCTCCGTGAAAAACACCTCCGGCAAATCGCTCGGCACGCTCAAGGTCGGGCAGACGACGAACATCGGCGGTGTGGATTACTCTCTGAATCTGAACGACGATCTGCTCAGTGTCACAGTCGGGACGGCGTCCGCTCCGGCCGCACGCGGGGACCGCGACGGAAACGGAATCAGCGACGTGATGTTCGTATGGACCGGGAACAACTTCATTCACGGGTACTGGATGAACGGGACGTCCGAATGGTGGAGCGCGAACGCGGCGGGTGTTTCCAAGGACTGGGAAAACCTCGGCAGCTACGACATGTCCGGCGACGGAAAGGCCGATGCGGTCATGGTCGGGAATATGGAAGTGAACGGCGTCAAGGGCGCGGTCATCGGGTATTACCAGAACGGCAACGATGACGCAAGCGGCTGGACCAACATCGGCTATCTGAACAACGCAGGCAACATCAAATGGAAGAACAAGGTCGGGAACCTGACGGGGAACGCCTCCGGCGCGAATTCCATCGTGTGGCACGCACCCGAACTTGGTGCGCTCGGCGTCTGGACGGACGGCACGGATGCATGGACCGGGCTCGGAGCCGGATTCGACTCCAACTGGGAGATGGTCGGCTGCGGCGACTTCGACGGAGACGGCAGGGACAGCGTCGTGATGTCTTTTGCCGGCGGCTGCGCGTACTATACCGTCGGCATCAAAAAAGACGGAACCGGAGGACAAGCGGATCATCTCGCCGACTCCGACGTCAACTGGACCGTCCGCGCCATCGGCGATTTCTCCGGCGACGGGAAGGACGATATCGTGGCGTTCAATTCCGCGTACGGCCTGGTCGCGATGTGGGGCGACGGCGACAGCCGGAACAACTGGTCGCTGCTCGGCCAGCTCAACAAGACCGACTGGTTCGTGGTCGGCGCGGGCGACTACAACGGCGACGGCAGGGACGATCTGCTAGTCCGCCAGAATTCGACCGGTATGCTCGGGTACTACAGCAACGGCAATATGGCACTGTGGAACACGCTCGGCTACGGCGTCGATATGAACTGGACCGTCATCGCCTGACACCGCAAGCGGTGCTGAGCAGTGTCCGGCTACGCTCGGACACAGGGAGGCAAGCCCTCCACGGCGGTAGTGTCCGGCTACGCTCGGACACATTGAGAGAGCATGATCCCCGTTCCAGAAACGGTACGGGGATTTTTCCTTTTCGGAAATCTTCACAAAAAAAAGCGAAGTATGCTTGCGTTTTTCCGTTCTCAATGTATATTGAGAAGATGATAAAAACACAAAACGCAAATCAGGGGAAACGACTATGGAAATGGACGCAAAAGCCGTAATCGGAAAAGCGCGGCAGGTGTTCGACATCGAAATCGAAGGACTCGCCGCAGTGCGCGACCAGCTCGGCGACGGGTTCGTCAAGCTCGTTTCCGCCTGCATGGACACGCTGGACCGCAACGGCAAGATCGTGGTGACCGGAGTCGGCAAGAGCGGACACGTCGGACGCAAGATCGCCGCCACGCTCTCCAGCACCGGTTCCCCGTCCATCTTCATGCACCCGGTGGAGGCCATGCACGGCGACCTGGGCGTGCTCCAGGACGGAGACCTGATGCTGGCACTGAGTTACAGCGGCGAGACGAACGAACTCACGCGCATCATCGTGCCCGCCAAACGCCTCGGCGTCCCCGTGGCATGCATCACCGGCATGCCGGATTCTTCGCTCGCCCAGCTCTCCGACATCGTGGTTGTCGCCCATGTGGAACGCGAAGCCTGTCCGTTCAATCTCGCCCCGACCACCACGTCCACCACCCAGCTCGCCGTCGGCGACGCCCTCGCCATGGTCCTGCTGGAGGCGCGCAACTTCACCAAGGAAGACTACGGCATGCGCCACCCCGGCGGCGCCATCGGACGCGCCGTGACGCTCCGCATCGGCGACCTGATGCGCACCGGCGAACACGTCGCGATCGTCGCCCCGGACGACGACGTGAAGTCCGCGCTCCTGCGCATGACGTCGGCACGCTGCGGCTGCGCGATCGTGGCGGATTCGGACGGCACACTGCTCGGCATCTTCACCGACGGCGATTTCCGCCGCCGCATCGACAGCGATCTCTCCATCCTCACGCGGAAGGTCCGCGAGGTCATGACCCCGCACCCGGAATGCGTCCGGCGGGATGCCCTCGCCATCGAAGCCCTGCGCATCCTCGAACGCCGCCACATCGACGACATCATCGTGGTCGACGACGCCCGCAAGGTGGTCGGCCTGATCGACATTCAGGACCTCCCTCGCTTCAAAATCATGTGAGCCCATCCCGAACAGGGGAACAAAACGCGGGTTTACATGGTCTAAGGATACAGTTTTACAGAAAGGAAATACTGCCATGAATCAGAGCGAAAGAAACGGATACCAGAAGACCACCTACGGCGACTACCGCACCATCGAACGCGACAATGACCTGCCGATGGAACAGGAGGCCGGCGCACGCGTCTTCGTCAACCGCGTCTACAACTGGATGTTCTGCGGCCTCATGGTCACCACGGTCCTCGCATGGGCTGTCGCAAAATACGCCGTCAGCAGCGAAACGGCGATGCGTCAGGTCATGGGACTCGCTCTGCCCCTGATGGTTGTCGAGCTCGTGCTCGTCATCGTCCTGTCGGCGGCCGTCCGCAAGATGTCGGCCGCGACCGCGGGCGTCCTCTTCATCGCGTACTCCGCCCTGAACGGCGTCACGCTCAGCCCGATCTTTCTGGCATACACGCAGACGACCATCTTCCTGGCGTTCGGGTCCTGCGCGCTCATGTTCGCCGCCACCAGCACGTTCGGCTACATGACCGGCATGAGGCTTGACACGGTCGGATCCTTCTGCTTCATGGGGCTGATCGGCATCATCATCGCCTCGATCGTGAACTTCTTCCTGCACAGCGCGGCGCTCGACTACATCATCAGCTACGCAGGCGTCGCGATCTTCGTCGGGCTCACCGCCTGGGACACGCAGAAGGTCCGCATGATCGGCGAGGCAAACGGCGAAGAGGCGCAGTCGGAAGGCATGCGCAAGGTGGCGATCATCTTCGCGCTGAGCCTCTACCTCGACTTCATCAACCTCTTCCTCTATCTGCTCCGCATCTTCGGACGCAGACGCTGACGGCTGAATCCTGAAGCGGAAAGCCCCCTCTCCCGTGGCCGACCTCTGCCGTTCCTTCCCGCCGAGCGAATCGCCCGACGCGCGCGTCCTGATCCTCGGCTCCATGCCCGGCGGCGAATCGCTCCGCCGGCAGCAATACTACGCGTTCCCTCACAACGTCTTCTGGCGCATCACGGGGACGCTGTTTCATTTTCCCTACGACGCGCCCTACGAGGAACGCCTGAAAAAACTGCGCGAAGCGGGCGTGGCGCTGTGGGACGTACTGTGCGAGTGCGAACGCGAAGGAAGCCTCGACACTGCCATCCAGTCGCCGGAACCGAACGACATCCCCGGATTGCTGAAACGCTGCCCGAAAATCGAGCTCATCTGCTGCAACGGCTCCGCGTCGTTCAACTGCCTGCGGAAATTCTTCCCGCGTCTCCCGGTCCCGGCGGTGCGTTTACCATCGACCAGCCCCGCCGCTGCCCGTTACACGTACGAACAGAAGCTCGCGGCGTGGCGCGACGTGCTAAATAAATACTGCCCCCAAAAGTGAGCTGAATCCAGCTTGATTACCCCTGCACGACAATCGCCGGACCATCCGGGGCGGGACACGCCTCAGAGCACAGGCCGCACCCCACGCATGCATCAGCGTTCACGCTCGGCAGGCCGTCGACCATGGTGATCGCGGAAACGGGGCATTCCTCGGAGCAGAGGCCGCACCCCACGCAGAGTTCGGGGATCGGCACGGCGACCGGCCTGGACGAGGCGGCGGAACTCTGTTCGCTGTCGGCGGGCTTTTCGCCTTCATCGGCTTTCTCGCCGTCGGTCTTCTTTTCGTCATTTTCAGCCTCGTTCCGGGGCTCGGCTTTCTTCACACGGATTTGTTCGGAGACGCCCGAAACTTGAATGGCGGGAGCATCCGGCAGCGGGCAAATGTTCTGGCACGCGCCGCAGCCGATGCAGTGATCCGCGCTCACGGACGCCAGACCCCTTCCGTCCTGTTTGATTACCGTGATCGCATTCGCCGGGCATTTCGAGGCGCAGATGCCGCACCCCACGCACGTATTCGCATCCACGGACGCGATGCCGACGCGTGTGGTCTGCTTCTCCTCAAGAGAGAGCGGCAGGAGCGCATTCACCGGACATATGTTCGAGCAGTGATTGCAGGTATAGACGCACGACCCGCGCGAATAGTCCATCACGGGCTGCATGAATCCCGCCAGGCCGTACTGACCGACGGCGGGCGCGAGCACGCGCCCCTCACATTCGCGAATGCAGATGCCGCAGCCCACGCACTTCTCTTGGAACCGTTTGCTGTTGCCCGCTCCGGGCGGCATGGCAGGGGCGTGCGAAGGTTTGGAAGGAAGGACATTTTCGATCTTGCGGGCGATCATGGCGACGCCCGCCCCGGCCACGACTCCGCCCGCCGCGCCGATGAAATGGCGCCGGGAGAGGCTGAACGCCGCCATCTTCGGGCGTTTTTCGAGCTTCACGCCGCCGCGTTTGCACGCCGGGATGCAGTTGAAGCACATCACGCAGTTTTCGGCCAGCACGCTTTTCTTCTTGGAATCGATCGCGCCGCCCTTGCACGCCGCCTCGCACATGCCGCAGCACACGCACATATCCTGCGAGAGTGCGATCCGGTACAGCGGTTTCCGTCCGATCAGGGACAGCACCGCGCCGACCGGGCACAGAGTATTGCAGTAAATCCTGCCGCGCCACGCCGCGAGCGCCGCCACGATGAGGAACACGCCGAGCGAAAAACCGAACGCCGCCGCGGGCGGATTCACGCAGTAATACGTGGGTGTTCCGACCTTCGGATCGGTCGTGCAGAAAAACCGCAGAAACACGTTCGAGACGATGGTGAAGAAATTGGACGACGGCAGCAGGGCGATGAGCGGGAGCATCACGCCCGCCGCGCCCAGGATCAGTACGAACAGGAACACGCCGTATTTCACCGGGCGTGTGTCCATGAAACGATACCGGCGGTGCGTTTTTCCCTTCAGCCGCTGCGCCATGAACGCGATGCCGTCCTGAAGGATGCCGAGCGGGCACAGCACCGAGCAGTAAATCCGCCCGAAAAGAAGCGTGACAAGCACGATCAGGACGACGGCGGCGAGCGTATCGACGAAGAAGGCGGACGTCAGGCTCATGAGCCCCGGCCCGAACTGCGTCACGAGGACGGCGTTCAGTCGGCTGACGCCGATCCCCACGCCGAAGAACAGAACGAACATGACGGCCGCGACGGCGATACGGATGGTTTTCAGGTGTTTCTGCTTCATGGCTGTACCTCGTTGTTTGCTTCGGGGCGTTCTTTGCGTTTATAATGCGAGAAAATCAGGATGCTGAGTTCGTAGAAGAGCCAGCAGGGAAGCGCGAGCGCGATCTGGCTCACCACATCGGGCGGAGTCAGGAATCCGGCGAGGACCAGGATGCCGATGATGACGACGGGGCGTTTCTTCCGCATGGATTCGATGCTGATGAGGCCGAGCGTGAGGAGCGTGAAGAGAATGACCGGGAACTGGAAGACCAGCGCGCCCGCGATCACCAGGATGAGCAGCATCGAAATGAAGCTGTCCACCCCGATCACGGCGTCCATGTTCGGGCCGGAGAACGACTGCGAGAACGCGATCACGCACGGCATGAGCAGGAAATACGCCGCAGCCGCGCCCGCGCAGGAGAGCAGGTACGACGCCAGCACGAGCGGGCGGATGAACTTCTTTTCGTCGTCGTGCAGGGCCGGCGCGACGAACTGCCAGATGTAGAACAGCGTGAACGGCAGGGACATCCCCGCCGCCAGCGTCAGCGTGAGCTTGATCATCACGAAGAACGGTTCCAGCAGCGTGAAATAATGGATCTTGAAGCCGCCGGGAACCGCGTGGACCAGCAGATAGTCGAGGAGCGGCGAAGCGAGGAACCACGCGGGGACGCAGAGCACGGCATACGTCGCGACGATCTTCAGCAGCATCGCGCGCAGGGCGTCGATATGCTCCAGCACACCGCCTTGGGCTTCGGGTTCGGCCATCGTTCCGGCATCCTTCCCGCGTGAATGGGGGCGCGGCGAGGCGCGTCAGGACTGCGCGGAACCGGAGTCTTTGTCGTCCTTCGCGGCGGCGACCGCCGGGGCGGATTTGTCGGCCGCAACGGCGTCCTTCACGTCCTCGGCGGGCTGATTCACCTCTTTGAGGAAATCATCCTTGGCCTTCTTGTATTCCTGGGAGGCACGGCCGAGGGAACGCGCGAGTTCCGGGATCTTCTTGGCGCCGAAAAGCAGAACCAGTACGACGATGATCAGCGCGATTTCCATGGGTCCCAAATGCATATGATGCCTCCAAATACAAAAAGAAGATGTTGAACGGATCGAATACGGATGCGGCATTCTCCGCGTTCGGACGGAGCCGCGCGCGTCCGCGTTTCTCTTAATTTACACTCCGCCGCCTAATTTTCAAGCGGTTTCGGAAAAAAGAGCGCACTTTTTTCGGTACGGACTGCAAAGGAAACGGGGGGAACGGCCCAGCGCGTCAGTCGGCGGGCGTCGCGTCGGCAGGCACTTTCGGCAACCGTTCCAGCAGCTTGCCGTCGTCCTTGAACCGGGACATGATCCGCAGGTATCCGGTCGGCGCGCGCGTGCCGTCGCGGTAGGCGATGAAGAATCCGGGCGGCGGATCGGCGCTCGGCCACTGGATATATGGGTCGCGGATGCTGTCGAGCACGGCCAGCCAGCCGACAGGAAAGAACATGCTGCGTTCCGCGTCGTTCCGTGCGGATATCTCGATCGGACCGGACGAGTAAAGCCGGAGCTCGGAATTGATCTGACGCGCACCCGCCTGCCGTTCGGAGAGCGTCACGCCGAACGTGTCGGCGCGGTTTCCGGCGTCGCGGTGGATCGCGCCGAGGAAGATCAGCCAGCCGCAGAGGCACAGCGCGAAGTACACGCCGAGCGCAATCTTCGCGGCGCGCGCCGGACGGCCAGTCAGGAACCATGACGCGCCCGCCGTTTCCAGATACGCGGCGAACGGCGCGGCGTAGAGGCAATGGAACGGATGGTACGGCTTCATCGCGAAGAACGACAGAGAAGCGAGCAGGACCAGCACGAAGGAAACGATCCCGGCACGGTCGCGCCGGACGAACACAAGCACGGTTCCGGTCAGCAGCAGCGCGCCCATGAACAGGACCGAAACCACGGTCATCAGCCCCAGGAACGTGCCCGCCTCCCGGTCGATCTCGCCAAGGCCCGGGTGGAACACGTCGGCGAACCCGCCGAACGTGGTCTGGAGCACGGCGAACGGGCCGCGCAGCGGGATCTGTCCCGCGGGCGTCCGGAGCCAGAGAAGCGCCCAGACCAGGAGCGAAAGGCACAGAAACTCGATGCGTTTCCGGCGGGCCCCGCCGTCCTTCTCCGCGAGGCGGGCCACCGCGAACAGCACGAGCGCACCCGCGGGCAGCAGCAGGGAATCCCCGCGCAGGGATTTGTGTGCGAGCAGGAGGTACGGCGACGACGCGGCGAACAGGAACAGAAGCGGCGCGGAGAGTTTCGCGCGTTTCGCGACCTCGTTCAGCAGCAGGAAACACGCGGTCAGCGACAGCGCGGTCTTCAGGAACGCGAGCAGGATGATATCCTTCGTGAAGAGGTACAGCATTTGATAGAACAGCGTCGCGAGGCCCCATTTGCCGAACGGATTCGCGAACGTGTGCCCCTCGACCGCGTCAAGCGCCGCCTCCTGCACCTGAAGTTCGGCCCAGTACGTGAACGGGATGTCGCCGGGGAGCAGCAGCGCGGCGGCCATGACACAGCATGCAAATCCACCCCAGATGCCGATTTGACGCTTCAGCAGAAGAGAACGGACGTCTATTCTCTCTATCGGGGCGAAGCCCAGCATCACCTCCGTGGAGGTCCTGTCTCCCGCCGGGACAGAGTTGAATAGAGTCAATACGTTCAATATCCATGCGGCAAGTCCGGCAAGGAAAAGGAACAGGCGTGACGCGCCGTAGGACAGCCCGGCGAGGCCTCCGATCGAAAAACGCGCAGCATCGCGCAGTTCGGCCGCGTCCGGGCGCAAAGCCTGAAGCCCCAGCTGTGATGCCAGCACGACCGGCGGCGTAGTGTCAAACAGATGCCGGTATGAGGTGATATAGATCGGCGACGGGTCGTTTTCCGGGGGCGTCACGCTGTACGACGCCACGGCGAACATGCTCAGCAGGGAAACCGCGGCGAGCAGGCCGAACAAACCGCGCTGCCAGCCCTGTTTCAGCGGCGCCATCACCGCCAGGATCCCGATCAGCGGGTACACCGGGACGATGTACCGCGCCGTGAAGCTCGCGCCGGAATGCCACCCGTTAAACGACGCGTTCATCAGCAGGAGCACCGCGAACGACAGCGCGCACAGCAGCGCCACGCCGCGCCGGAGCCCGCCCTGTTTCCAAAGGAAGAGGAATCCCGGGATGGCGAAGAAGAAAAACGGCGACGAGATCAGCACGCCGCGCCGCGCCCCGAAGAGGAGTTCCAGGATCAGCCAGGCGTTCGGCAATGCCAGCAGACCGCCCGCGGCGTCGCCCTCGGTACGGTAGATCGGATTGATGTATTGCGCGGCAAATGAAAACGGCCCGCCGAAGCACATCGCATTGTAGACGCAGTAGAGCGCGGCGAACGGGATCCCGCCCGCCAGAAACGCCCAGGAACGGCCTTGCTCGCGCCATACGATGCCGGCCAGCGCCAGCGGCAGGAGCAGTCCCGCGGAATAATCGAGCAGGACCGCCGCGCCGAACCACGCCCCGCTCGCGAAGAGAGAGAACCGTCCGCCGCGCAGATACGACCACAGGCTGAACACCAGGCACGCCGCCACGGTGGAGTGCGCCATCAGTGTGGTGGAGAACGGGAACACGGCGGTGCCGAGCACGATCAGCAGCGCGCCGGGATACGCCCGCGCCTCGCTTGCGCCGAGTTTCAGCAGGATCCCGGCCAGCGCCAGCACGGAGAACGCCGTCGGCAGCACGCCCATCATGAAGTTCAGGTACCAGGCGTCGAATATCTCCGCACGCGGGGAAATGCCGTCGCCCTCCGGGCAGAAATGACGCTGAAGCGGATAGATCGGCGCGAGCAGAGCCACGCCGAACCAGGTCGTGCCGGGGGATTTGTTCGAATAGTAATGCCCGCCGTATTCCGACCAGTCGGAGGTGTTCAGCACCTTTCCCTCGGAGTACAGGTAATGGTCGATGCGGAACGTGTGCGCATCGTCGCCAGTATTTTCGAAGAAGGCGAAGACCGCGTCGTAGCGTGAGATCTGGTTCACGTTTCCGACCTGGAAAAACCACGCGCAGAAAAGCAGCGCGGTGAAAAACAGAATCAGGGAAAGCCGCCGCCGTGCGGAAGACGGCAAGGGAAAAGAGGCGGATAATTCGACAGACGAGGATGCGGAACTATCCGCGGACGCGGGAACGCCGTCCCGCTCCGGTTCCGTCCGTTCGTCCTCTGCTTTACCCCGGTTCATCATGCGGAGATCAGAACGCGGGCACGCGGAAACTTCCGCCGGTCCATTCGCGTTCCGTGGAGTTGCCGAGTTCGACGCAGCCGAGGGCGGCGAAGGCGTCGCGGACCGTGGGGTATTCCGTGGTGAGGATGCCCGCGAGGATCAGGATGCCGCCGGGTTTGACCAGCGAAACGAGGTGTTCGCGGCCTTCGATAAGCGCGGAGGAGAGGATGTTCGCCGCCACGATGTCATAGGTCCTGCCGGGCTTGAAGTCGAGCAGGGAGGAGACGGACAGCGCGAGTTCGGAATCGGGCACGCCGTTGATCTGCGCGTTTTCGCGTGCGATCGGGATCACGTCCGAGTCGATGTCGAACGCGTCGATCGGGGCGCAGCCGAGCGCGTGCGCCGCGATGGCGAGAATGCCGGAGCCGCAGCCTGCGTCCAGAAAGGACGGCGTCTGTCCGGCGGGGAATTCCGCCGCGAACCGGTCGATGGCCGCGATGCAGGATTTCGTGGTGGCATGCTGGCCCGTGCCGAAGCTCATGCCGGGGTCGAGCACGATCACGTGCTGGCCGGGTTCCGGCGTGTACTGTTCCCACGAGGGACGCACCACGATGCGCGGGGAAATGACCATGGTCTTGAAGTGGATCTTCCAGGATTCCGCCCAGTCTTCCTTCTTGATCTCGGCGGTGCGCGGATCCTCCAGCACCACGCCGAACTCGCGCCACATGGGAATGAGTTCTGTCTTCAGGCGTTCGCAGAACGCGGCGGCCGCGTCAGCATCGGCGCAGTACACGGTGTGGCGGACATGCTTGGTCTCCTCGTCGCGCCAGGAGCTGAAGTCGAGTTCGAGCGCGTTGAAGAGTTCGGCGGCGCCTTCCGGGTTGTCCGAGGTGTCTTCGACCGTAACGCAGTAGATGACGGGTGCGGGATTCATGATGGCGTCCTCACTTGGATATGACGAAAATGCTGTTGGATGCGAAGAGGTTGGGCCAGAGAACGGCGAGACGGCGCAGATAGTCGCCCTCGTTCGTCAGCGGGATCTCGCGACAGATCTTGATGTCGAGCGTCTTGCAGAGGTCCTTGAAATCGGAGGCCGTGCCCGGGCGGATGGTCGGGGTATTGTACCACGGCAACGGCAGGTTGCGGTTCACCGGCATGTGGCCGAAGAGCATCTGGATGCGGGCGTTGATGTGCCCGAAGTTCATGTAGGACACGATGCCGCGCTTGCCGATGCGGAGCATTTCATTCAGGATGATGTCCGGGCGCTGCACGGACTGGATCGTGCGGCTCAGGATCACATAGTCGTAGGAACCGTCGCGGAAATCGGTCAGTGCGGCGTCGAGACTGGCGTGGATGACCGGAATGCCGCGCGCGGCGCATTCGAGGATCTTCTGCTGGTCGTTCTCCACGCCCATGACCTTGGCGTGCCTGAGCGTCTTCAGGGCGTACAGGAGCCGCCCGGACCCGCAGCCGAGGTCCAGGATATGCGCGCCCTCCGGGATCATGTCGCGGATGGCGGCCAGGTCGGAACGCTGGAGCTGTATCTCGTTGTTATTGAATTTCACGTTCATTCCGGCGGCTCCCACGGCAGATTGGTCAGGTAACTGGAGATCAGCGAGCCGAGCGCCTCCGTCTCCAGCAGGAAGGCGTCGTGCCCGTACGACGACTGGATGTTGCAGTAGGTCACGTCGTTGCCGTTGTCAAGCAGCGCACGGACGAGCTCCTTGGACTGGTAGGCGGGAAAAAGCCAGTCGCTGGAGAAGGACACGATGAGGAACGGCGTTTCGACCGGCTTCAGCGCACCGGCGAGATCGCCGTCTGCGCAGTCGGAGAGGTCGAAATAGTCGATCGCACGCGTGATGTACAGGTAGGAATTGGCGTCGAAGCGCTCCACGAATTTCGAGCCCTGGTGCGCCAGGTAGCTTTCGATGCGGAAGTCCTTCGAGAACGCGAAGTCGTAGTCGGACGCGGGCGACTCCTGAAGCGCGCGCCCGAACTTGTGGTTCATGGACTCGTCGCTCAGGTAGGTGATGTGCGCGAGCATGCGCGCCGTCGCCAGTCCGCGCTGCGGCTGCTCCTCGTAGTTGCCGTCGAGCCAGTGCTGGTCGTTCATGATGGCCTCGCGGCTGACCCAGTTGAACGAGATGCCCTGGGAGGACACGCGCGCCGTGGTGGCGATGGCAATCGTGCCGTTCACCGCCTCCGGGTAGGAGACGCCCCACTGGAGCGCCAGCATACCGCCCATGGAGCCGCCCGCCACGCAGAACCATTTTTTGATCCCGAGGTGGCGCATCAGGCGTTCCTGCGCGCGCACCATGTCCGCGATCGTGATGATCGGGAAATCCATGTCGTAGCGGTGTCCGGTGTCCGGGTCGATGCTGCGGGGGCCGGTCGAACCGGAACACCCGCCGATGATGTTGGAGCAGACGATGAAGAGCTTGTTGGTGTCGAACGGCTTGCCGGGACCGACCATGTCGTCCCACCAGCCGGGCTTTTTGTCCTCGGGGGAATGGTAGCCCGCCAGGTGCGCGTCGCCGGAAAGGGCGTGTTCGACCAGAACGGCGTTGTCCGCCTCAGGGGAGAGTTTGCCGTAGGTCTCGTAGCGGATCACGACGCCTTTCAGGCTGCGTCCGCAGTCGAGGGGGAGTTCTTCCTCGAATAGATAGTCGGAGGGCTGTACGATCCCGACTGAACTGCTGCACGATTCCTGTGCCATGATGAACTCCCTTCCCTCCGCCGGGGCGGAGAAAACGAACTAGCTTTAGATAAAACGGAGCCGGGGTCAATCGGGGACGCCGGCCGGCTCCGGAAACAGCGATGATGTGATTATAAAGAACGACCGCTGAGCGCTCTGAGCGCACCGAGATACTTCTCGCGGGTCTTCTCGACCACGTCCTGCGGCAGGGCGGGCGCCGGGGGCATCTTGTCCCAGTCGAGGGATTCGAGGTAGTCACGGACGAACTGCTTGTCGAGGCTGGGCGGATTGCTCCCGAGCACATAGTCGGCTTTCGGCCAGAAGCGGCTGGAATCCGGGGTCAGGACCTCGTCGATCAAGATGATCTCGCCGTCTTCGAGTTCGCCGAACTCGAACTTGGTGTCGGCGAGGATGATCCCGCAGCGTTCCGCGTGCTGCGCGGCGTCCTTGTAGATACGGAGGGAGAAATCGGAGAGGCACTCCGCCTTCTCTTCGCCGATGAGCTCGCAGGCTTCCTCGAACGTCACGTTTTCGTCGTGGCCTTCCTCGGCTTTCGTCGAGGGAGTGAAGAGCGCCTTGTCGAGCTTCTCGGACAGGCGGTAGTCCTCGCGGACTTCATACCCGCCGACGGTGCCGTAACGCTTGTATTCCTTCCAGGCGCTGCCCGTCAGGTATCCGCGCACGATGCACTCCATCGGGATGGGCTTGACCTTGCGGACGATCATCGAACGCCCTTCGAGGTCCTTGTCGTACTTCCGGAGCATCTTCGGGAAGTCGCTCACCTCCGAGCAGAGCAGATGATTCTGCGCCCATGAAATATAATCGAACCAGAACAGCGACATCGCGGTCAGGACACGGCCCTTGTCCGGGATGCCGTTCGGCATCACGCAGTCAAACGCGCTGATGCGGTCGGTCGCTACAAATAACAGGGAATCCCCTAAGTCGTAAACGTCTCTCACCTTACCCCGATGGGGTCGCGGGAGTTCGGGAATGTCGGTTTCGAGCAAAGCTCCGTTCGAGTCATATTTCATAAGGGCGGTGTCACTTTCACGCGATCGACAGGATCTTCACCTGGGTGAGTTCCTGGCGGTGGCCTTTGCGTTTGCGGCAGCCTTTGCGGCGTTTCATCTTGAATGCGATCAGCTTCGGACCGCGGAACTGTTCCACGATCTCGGCTTCGACTTTGGCGCCGTCGAGCAGCGGAGTGCCGACCGTGAGGTCCGCGCCTTCGCCCTTGGCCAGAACTTCGTCAAACGTGATCTTCGCGCCGACTTCGCCTTCAATGCGTTCGACGGCAACGACGTCCTGTTCCTGGACTTTCAGCTGTTTGCCGCCGGTTTTGATTACTGCGTACATGTCTTTTCTCCGGGTTGCGGTTGTATGTGTATGCGTTTTTTGACTAAAAATAAACGATTTAATATAGCGCCATTTTCCAAATCTTCAAATCATTTTCCTCATTTTTTTCAAAAAATGGGGCTTTCCAGACCGTTTTTCCCGTTTTTCCGCTTGTTCGCGGGGACGGCAGAAGACGGCTTTGAAGATGAAAGAAAACGTCCTTTCTTACTGGATCAGAGGCAGGAAGCCGCGAACTCCACGGCGTTCTCGAAGATCACGCGGCCTTCGCCCCACTCGGGGAGCTTGCCTTCGAGCTTCCGTTTCTGCCAGTCGGGGGCGTTGAACGGGGACAGGAACGCCTCCGGGTGCGGCATGAGGCCGAAGATGCGGCCGCTCTCGTCGCAGATGCCCGCGATGTCGTTCAGTGAGCCGTTCGGGTTCTCCGGGAATCCCTTCGCCTTCGAACCGTCGGCGGAGCAGTAGCGGAACGCGGCGAGGTGGCCGGATTCGATGCGCGCCAGCACGTCGGGATCGGCGACGAATTTGCCTTCACCGTGGCGGATGGGCATGCGGATCACGTCGATGCCGCGCGTGAAGACGCACGGGGACTCCGGGTCGGCCTTCAGCGTGATCCAGTCGTCGCGGAACACGCCGCTGTCGTTCTCGGTCAGGGCGGCCTGCTGCGTGAGGTACCGGCCGTCGAGCGCGGGCGCGAGCCCCAGGCGGGTGAGCGTCTGGAAGCCGTTGCAGATGCCGATCACGAGCTTGCCGTCGGACACGAACTTGCGGAGGTCGTCGGTCAGCTTGAATTTCAGCTTGTTCGCGAAGACCGTGCCGGACCCGAGGTGATCGCCGAACGAGAATCCGCCGATCAGGGCGAGGATATGGAATTCGCCGAGCGTGCGTTTCCCGGCCAGAAGATCGTTCAGATGGACCTGTTCCGCGGTCGCGCCGCAGGAGGCGAAAGCCGCCGCCGTCTCTTTTTCGCAGTTCAACCCTGCGCCGGTGATGATCAGTACCTTGACTTGTTCGCGTTTACGCATGTCTGCCGCCTTTCAATCGTGGGGATGAAAAAAAAGTACCTTATAATTTACATTCTTTCCCCGGAAAAGCAAGTCCGCGGACAAAGGTTTCTTGGTGTTGCCGGACTTTTCCGGGAAAAAAACGGGACATTTCTTGAAAACATATCCGCAGGGGAGTATAGTAACAAAATACCATTGTCAATCGCCCAACCGTCCAGACAGGAGCCAGTTTCACCATGATCTCACGCAGACGCATCGCTTTCTCGCTTTTCGGACTTTTCTTCGCCGCACAGGCGTTCGCGCAGGGCGGGGCCGCCGCGCCTCGGACTGAGGCAGCCGCGTCTGCGCCGCATTGGAACCGCGGCACAGAGCCCGCGGCCGATGTCAAGGCTCAGGTCGAGGCTCCGGCATCCGTGCCGCGGTGGGGGATGTTCGAGGTAAAGATCACCGGCTTTCCCGGCAATCCGGAAAGAATCGATGGTTGCATCATGCGCGGCGATGTGATGGACGGCATCGCCGAGGGCTTCCGCGACGGCGACCAATGGCGCATACGGTTCATGCCAAGTATGATGGGAAAATACAGATTCTCAATCGGCCCGGTCGTCGACTTCCGGGATGCGTCCGGGGAAGAAAAGGATCAATGGTACCTCTGGGGCAGCTTCGAGGTGACGGAACCGGAGCCCGGCATGCACGGCCCGGTCCGCGTCGCGAAAAAACACCATTTCGTCCACGCCGACGGCACGCCGTTCTATCCGGTCGGCACCACGTGCTACGCATGGCTGAACCAGCCGGAGCCGATTCGTAAGCAAACGATCGAAACGCTCTCCAAGGGCTATTTCAACAAGATACGCTTCTGCATCTTCCCGAAGCACTACGTCTTCAACGAAAAGGAGCCCGACCTGTACCCGTTCCTGCTGAAGGATGGCAGCGAGAAGGAATACGACTGGGACTACACACGGCCGAATCCGGCGTATTTCGCGCGCATCGACGAGGCGGTCGAGACGCTCGGCAAGCTCGGGATCGAATGCGACCTGATCCTGTTCCACCCCTACGACAAATGGGGATTCAGCAAGATGCCCGCCGAGGCGAATGACTTTTACCTGACCTACATGGCGGCGCGCTACAGCGCGTACGCGAACGTCTGGTGGAGCTTCGCCAACGAATACGACATCATGAAAGAGAAAACGACTGACGACTGGGAGCATTACGCCGCGCTCATTCAGAAAAAGGACTGGTACCACCACCTGCGGAGCATCCACAACTGCGTGCCGTTCTACGACTACACGAAGCCGTGGATCACGCACTGCAGCATCCAGCGGCAGGATTTCTACGTCTGCGCCGAGCTCACCGACCAGTACCGCAGCAAATACAACAAACCTGTTGTGCTCGATGAAATCCAGTACGAGGGCGACATCCCGTACATGTGGGGCAACATCGCCGGGCCCGAGCTCGTGCGTCGTTTCTGGGAAGCAGCTGTCCGCGGCGGCTACGCCACGCACGGCGAGACCTATGTCGGGCACGACGACATCCTGTGGTGGAGCCACGGCGGCAAACTCTGGGGCGACAGCGCGCCGCGCCTGAAGTTCCTGAAGGAAATCCTGTACCAGACGCCGGGCCTCGGACTCCGCCGCACCACGCAGGAATGGGACGACCTCGCGGCCTGCGCCGAGGACAATCCCAACTATCTGCTCTTCTACTTCGGGCGCAACCGGCCGAAATACCGCGACTTCAACAAGCTTGACCCGGACGCGTCCTACCATGTGGAAGTGATCGACACGTGGAACATGACGATCGACGACCGCGGGATCATGAAAGGGCGATTCCACCTCGATCTCCCCGGAAAGGAATTCACCGCGATCCGCGTGAGGAAAGTGAAGAGCAAATGAGGCATCATCCGGCTGAAACACGAATCAGAACAACATAACATATATGGAGATTGATATGAACTTCTACGACAAACTCCGCGCCGCCTGGCGCAACAACAATTCCCTGGTGTGCGTCGGGCTCGACCCCGATCCCGCCAAGCTCCCCGCCTGCGTCCGTAGCCTCGACAAGCCCGTATTCGCGTTCAACAAGGCCATAATCGACGCCACAAAGGATCTGGTCTGCGCGTACAAGCCGCAGGCCGCGTGCTACGCCGCGCAGGACGCCGACGACCAGCTCGCCGAGACCATCCGCTACATCCATGAAGTCGCGCCGACTGTGCCGGTCATCCTCGACGCCAAGCGCGCGGACATCGGCAACACCACGCGCATGTACGCCGCCGAGGCGTTCGAGCGCTATCAGGCCGACGCCGTGACCGTGAACCCGTACATGGGCATGGACGCCATCAAGCCGTTCCTGGACTGCGCCGACAAGGGCGTTGTGGTCCTCTGCCGCACCTCGAACGGCGGCGCGAAGGAGATACAGGAGCTCGTGCTTCAGAACGGCGAACTGCTCTACCAGTATCTCGCCGAACGCATCTCGACCGTGTGGAACTACAATCACAACGTCCTGCTCGTGACCGGGGCCACCTGCCCCGCCGAACTCGGCGAAATCCGCAAGCGCGTCGGCGACTCCGTGGCGCTGCTCGTGCCGGGCATCGGTGCGCAGGGCGGCGACTTGGAGGGCGTGCTACGCAACGGCCTGACCGCGGACAAGACGGGGCTCGTCATCAACTCCTCGCGCGGGATCATCTTCGCCTCGAACGGCGAGGACTTCGCCGAGGCGGCCCGCCGCGAAGCGCTGAAGCTCCGCGACGCCATCAACGCCTTCCGCGGCTGACACACAGAGTGTGCCGACATAGTGCCCGGCTACGCTCGGGCATGAATAAATATACAATTCAGCCCCGTAGCCATGTATATAGTTATGGGGCATACTTTTTTGTGCCCGAGCGGAGCCGGGCACCACTGCCGTGGAGGGCTTGCCCTCCCCTCATTTTCCGATGCAGAAACGGGAGAAGATTTCGTCCAGAATATCCGGCGTGGCGGTCTCGCCGGTGATGCAGCCGATCAGTTCGGCGGCGGTGCGGAGCGAACTCCCCGCGAGCTCCCACGATTCCGCCTGAACGCATTCGCAGGCGGCGTCAAGATGGTTCGCGGCCTGTTCGAGCAGCGCGGCATGACGTTCGGAGACGACGGCGTCGCCGGACTGTGCGGACGGCGGCAGACCGTCCCAGGCGGTTTCCTCCAGACGCAGGAAAAGCTTGTCGAGGCCGTCGCCGGTCCGTGCTGAAATATGTTCAAAAACAGGCAGCTCGGCGGCCGTATTTACCCTGTTGTCAGGATACGCCCGGTCGAGTTCGTCCGGGGACATCGTCGCGCCGTCCATCTTATTCCAGCAGGGAATGAACTTGCCGCGGACGGACGTTTTTGCCCGAAACATGGCTTCAAATTGAGCGGGGAAGGATTCCGCCGGAGCGGAGGCGTCCAGCAGCCACAGCACGATGTCGGCGGCGCCGAGGGACTGCTGCGAACGTTCCATGCCCATCGCTTCGACCGGATCGGCCTCTCCGGCCTCGCGCAGTCCGGCTGTATCGGTCACACGGAACAAAATGCCGCCGATGGAGACGGATTCCTCCAGCGTGTCGCGCGTGGTGCCGGGGATGGGCGTGACGATCGCGCGGTCATAACCGAGCATCCTGTTCAGCAGGCTGGATTTCCCGGCGTTCGGCGGCCCGGCGATGACCAGGGAAACGCCGTCGCGGATCAGCGCCCCGGCGCGGGCCGTGAACGCAAGCTTTTCGGCCTGTTCCCGCAAAGCCCCGATCTTGCCGCGCAGCACGTCCGGCGGCATCCAGTCGAGGTCCTCCTCGGAAAAATCGAGGCGGGATTCGCATTCGGAGAGCAGATGAACGACTTCAGCGCGGATTTCGCGCACCAGCGAGCCGACCGCGCCGTTGAGCTGGCGTTCGGCGAGAAGTCCGGCGCGTTCGCTGCCCGCATTGATGAGGTCCAGAACGCCCTCGGCCTGCGTCAGGTCGAGCTTGCCGTTAAGGAACGCCCGGCGCGTGAATTCGCCGTTCTGCGCAAGCCGCGCCCCCGCCTGAAACACCAGCCGGAGTGCGCGCCGTGCGGCGAAACTCCCGCCGTGACAATGGATCTCCGCCACATCTTCGCCCGTAAAACTGTGCGGCCCCGGCATGAAGACCGCGAGCGAAGGTTCCCCCTGCCCTGTCCCATTCTCCGACACGATATGACCGTATAGCATCACACGCGCATGATCCGGTCCTGGCATGCGTTTTCCACGCCAGACCGAACGGACCGCTTCGAGCGCGCGCGGCCCGGAGATACGGATGATGCCTACAGCGCCGCCGGTTCCGGTGCAGATTGCCGCGATCGTGTCGTTCTCATGCTCAAACAAGGCGAAAAGCTCCAAAAAAACGAAAAAAAGAGGGGTGCGGGACTTGATTTTCCCGCGTTTTGGTAGTAGTGTTATATTTATATTATACACCGCGAAAATGCATTTTTCAACCCCATGAGGAGGTTTCTTACTTATGGACATCGTCAAAAAGACCTTGAAAGACGTTCCTGCCGGAACCAAGTCCGCCTATACCAAGGCGCTGCAGGTCATGAACCAGAACAACCTGCAGTATGCGATCACGCTTTTCAAGGAAATCGTGCAGTTCGACCCCGGATTCCTCGATGCGCGCGAAAAACTCCGCAAGTGCGAACGCGACTTTTACGAGAAGATGAGTCCCGTTGCGAAAGCGCTGTCCACCGCCAAAGCGCTGGCCCCCATCACGAAGGGCAACATGCTGAAAGCCAAGAAACCGAAAGAGGCCATGGCCCAGGCGGAAGATGCGCTCGCGTTCAATCTTTTCAATCCCGCCGCGCTCACGCTTCTTGCCGAATCCGCAAAGAAACTCAATGCGATGTTCATCGCCGTGGAAGCGTACGAGATCCTCGTCGAAAAGGATGACAAGAACGAAGCCAACATCGTCAAGCTCGGCGAATACTACAAGGCCGACGGACAGGGCATCAAGTACCTCACCATCTGCCAGAAGCTCGCAGACAAGTATCCCGGCGACCTCGAAAAACTCGCGCTCCTGCGTGAAGCCGCCGCCCTCGCCTCCATGGAAAAGGGCAAGTGGGGTCAGGGCGGAGAGTCCGACTTCAAGAAGAACCTCAACAAGAGCAATACGGACCAGGGCGACCGCATCATCCGCGCCGAGGACGATATCCGCGAGATGATCGAAAAATACTCCAAGGAAATCGCCGAAGGCAACGAGTCCATCGACACCCGCCGCCGTCTCGCCGAACTCTACCTCCGCGCCGAGGAATACGAAAAGGCGATCGAGGCGTACAACTGGATCGTCGAGAAGATGGGTACGCTCGACCCGGCCATCGACAAAGCCATCGAAAAGGCCAATACCGCCATTTCCAAGCGCAAGGTCGAACAGATGAAGGCTGAAGGCCGTCCGCAGGAAGAGATCGATGCCGAGATCAAGGCCAACTACGATTACCGTATGGAACGCTTCCAGGATCGTATCCAAAAGTACCCGAACGACCTCCAGATCCGCTTCGAATACGCCGAACTCCTCTGGGAAGGCGGCGCGGTCGACGACGCTTTGGAACAGTTCCAGATCGCGCAGCGCAACCCGCAGCACCGCCTGATCGCCATCGTCTACCTCGGCCGCTGCTTCGCCGCCAAGAACCAGTTCGACATGGCTATCGAGCAGTTCAACCGCGCCCTCGAAGACATGCCCACCATGAACGTCGACAAGATGTTCACTCTGTATCACCTGGGTTGCACCTACGACCTTATGGGCAAGAAGAAAGAAGCCCTCGACTGCTTCAAACAGATCTACGCCGTCGACATCAAATACCTCGACGTCGCCGAGCGCATCAACAAGTACTACGAGGAAAACAAGTAACGCCACGCGTGTTGCTTGATTGACGTTCCCCGCCGCCGTATCGCAGGGCCGTTTTTACAGCCTTCCCGGAAATACGGAAATACGGGGAACGTTTTTTTGCACAATCTGGCCGGATCATCTTTCCGTTTTCAGTCGGTAGGCACCATTCGGACCATTATGCTACAGACATATCACCCATCCGTGAATATGGTTTTTCGGTTGCCTCCTCTATGTAGACTGCATGAGGTCTTTTTTGCGAAAACAGGTTGACTTTTCAGCAGAGCATGGTATATTATAAAATACATTTGTCTGTCCGAAGGTCCGTCCAGAGTATTTCGCCTCAAAAAGAATGCCAAGTATTCCTCCCGGCAAACCACTGGAAGAGACAGACAGGATGTGCTCCGGTAGCTCAGCTGGATAGAGCATCTGCCTTCTAAGCAGAGGGTCGTGGGTTCGAGTCCCGCCCGGAGCACCACTTTTTTACCCTAAAAATGAGGGGAGATTGAGTATGATTGATAAATATTAACAATCTATGATAACTCGTGATTTGCGGAAAAAATCGTGAAAAAATCGTGAAAAACGATTTGAGCTTAGATCAAAGTGTCGCGAGGCAGGCTAAAATCATGTCATAACCACGCCAATCTATGCGTTACGACATTTAATTTGCAGTTTTCCGAGCCTCCACCTCAAAAAAGAAAAATCTTTGTGAAGTTTTCCGCCCTTTTTCGTCCCGAATCGTGAAAAATCGTGAAAAAATCGTGAAAAAGCAGTCTTCGTGTCATAATTACTGGAGCCATGCCCCCGAAAGGAACATGACTCCAGCGTGTTTTTGAGATTCAGCTCTTTTTACGCCGTTTTTGATGGGTTACATGATGATCCACGGCTTCCTTGCTGAGAGCGCAAGTCCGACGACACCGACGACTACGATGACGCCAAGGGCAATTCTTTCGATATTGGGAGCGGGAAATAACGGTGGGATAAACATAGAGACATTTCCTCCTTGCTCAGATTTTGAGGTCGTCGGGCAATTTGACGCCGAACTGACTGAGGATAATTCCGGCAGCAATGGTTAAAGCAAGCCTTCCGATCCATTTCCAGGTGTCGGAGTCCTCCGACGAAATGAAGCTGTTTGTGGTGTTGAACATGATTGGTTTCCCTTACGAGGAAAAACGCTTAATAAAAGGTCTCAGGAAAAAGCTTATCAGCAGCGAGGCTGCTTTTAATGAAGCTGCAAGAAAACAGTACAAATCAAGGGAAAGTCAATATGGGGATGATGACGACTACGATTAAAAACGCTCGTGTTTGGGGGCAATATACCCCTAAACACCACTTTTGCACCACATTCAGCCTTCTTTAAACACAGTCAAACACCACTTTAAACACACTCTTTAGTATAGTTAATTATTTATCTGAAACCATTTCTTCCTTCTTGTACATGTAAGAAAGAATTATTTAAATCAGCCGTCGTACCCGTCGTACCCGTCATCTGAGACGGGTACGATGGATAGAGGTATGAAAAAAGCAGAACGCAGACACCGGCCGGGTCCACGGTCATGCGTACCATTCTGCCCAGCACAAATCCGAAACTCAAACTCCTATGGGAGAACATCGGCGACGTCACCTTCGTCCGGGACTATCGCCGGAAGAAAAAACAGCCGCGAAAGCGTCGAACCGAGACAGACGAGGACTTCATCGAGGAGATGTACTCCGAGGTCGGGATGGAGCAGGACCACGACGGGTTCCATGTGGTGTAGGGGAAAGGTCCGCTGATTCAGGGAAAGCCCCTGAGTTTGCGGACCAGTTTTTGTTTGGTGGGGGGCAGGATGACGACGGGTATCATGTGGTGTAGGGGTGATTGCAGTATTATCATTGCTTTCTTGTAAGACGGAAAGAGAATCCTCCGCGTCCAAGCATTTTCACGGAGAGGACATCACCTTCTTTGGCTGTCCCCTCGGAAATGTCCCATGAATGGACATCCACTCCGTCCGCGATTTTAAGGGTAGAGAATACCTCCCCATCTTTGCCGGGAACAGCAAACTTGACCTCACGCTCATCTTTTTTCCCGTTGATGCCACCTATGTACCATGTATCTCCTTTGCGGCGTCCGAGAATCACGAAATCTCCCGGTTCTCCTCCGAGATACTTGGTGTCGTCCCATGCGGTTGGAAGACCGGCGAGGAAGTCCTTCACCTGTTCCGGGAGGGAGCGGAAAGAAGAAGGCCGGTCAGCCATGTGTTGTGCGGCAGATTCAAAGATGACAGGAAGAGCCAGTTCGTGAGCATGGGAGGTGGTATGCTTATGCTGGGAATCTGTAAACGCGGTAGGCGTGTAGTCCATCGGTCCTACGGCATTTCGAGTGAAGGGAAGCGTGGTATTATGCTCTGCTCCCGCTTCGGTCATCAGATCTTTGTTGTTGTACCATTCAGCGCCATAAACTCCTTCCATGGACATGAGATTTGGCCAGGTTCTGGACCATCCGCGCGGGAGAGTGCAGCCGTGGAAGTTCACCATGATCTTGCTGGCCGCAGCATCCTTCAGAATGTCAACATAATACTGCATCATGTTTTGCTTGTCACTCTCGAAAAAATCAATTTTGACGCCCTTGACGTTTTTGCTGTTCAGCCAGGCAAATTCTTTTTCACGCAGTTCATGGGTAGTGAAACGGTCACGCGGAGTAGCTCCGACATAGTTATGCCGTCCGCCGGAGTTATACCAAAGCCAAATGCCAACATTTTTCTCTCTGGCAAGCGCAAGCGCATCATCGATATTGCCGCCGTTCCCCATCTCGTCCCATTCCCAGTCAATCAGGACGTTGGGCCACTTCATTTCGGAAGCAAGCAGGATGTAGTCCTTGACAATCTGGAAGTCCTTGCTTCCATGATTGTATGCCCAGTAAACCCATGATGCTATGCCGGGGGATATCCAGGATGTATCGGGGACGGCGCATTCAGGAGCGAGGTCATCAACAAGAGTGGATTCCACTATGTCCGCGAGCGTACCGATTATAGCGCATCGCCACGGGGATTTCCACGGGAGATTTGTCTTCGGATTTACAGAGCCTTGACCGGCTCCCTCCCAGGAATCAGGATAATGCGTGGTGAAAGTCACTTTATTGTCGGAGACAGCGGATTGCAGATATGTACCGCAATAAGTGCCATCGAAATAGGTTTCGGAAAGAAGCCCCCATGTGGATTTATCCGCAGAATTGAAGAGCAACGGATAATTCCAGTTCTTGATCTGGCTTCTTTCCCGGTTGTTGCCTTGATTATCATTTCCACGTGAATGACCGCGAAGACTGTCGGCATTGTACGAGTTATAGAGATCCTCATAGCCGATTACGCGGTTCTGCAAACGGAAGCCGTTTGTCAGCGGAAATGAGAACATAGTGGATTCGCCTTGGAATTCGACATCGCCGGAACCGTCGATAGCGTAGCGGAACGCAAAGGAATCTTTGCCTGCTCGAATCACGATGCCGATTTGTTTGTTGTCATCCCCGAAGACGAGCGTCTTTTCGTTCATCCGGACGGTGCGTTCAGAACGCTTGCCGTTCACAGCCGTGTACTTCTCGGTTACGAGCGCGGCACTGTTGTCGGACGGCAGCTGCTCCTTGAGTTTCAGCTGCGAGAAATCATACTCCGCTTTGTTCGACTTCAGACCGAGGCGGACTTGGAAGACTTCCGTCGAACTGCGTTCTACGCGGAGAACGTTACCTTCATCAAGGAAGACACGGATTGTCTTGCCTGCATCCGGAGATGTCAGCAGCTCTTCTGCTGCGGGGCAAAGTCCGGCTGCGATGACGGCAAAGGCGCAGAAGAACGCCACTTTCATGGAAAGAATGAGTTTCATAGTTTATTCCTTATAACGGAGTCAGTTCACTTCTTCCAGCGAAGGACATTGACGGAATACGCGGGGAACGTGTACTGGAAGTTGGCGGAATCGACCTGAATTACCCCTGTCTTCGGCACAATGGCTTCCGGGGTTTCATAGGTGTTTTCTGCGGTAGTGCTGTCGCCGGAAAGAGTAATCGTCTTCACTTCGCCGACTGCGCCGGACTTGCCGGAGTTAATGGTGTAGATTACGGGTTTGTCCGTTCCGTTGACGTACTTCAGGACGACTTCGCCTTTTGCTTCGTCGATTCCGGCGTCCACGGCAGTTTTGCTTGCTTTGAGACGCTTCTGTGTCTTTAAGAGTTTGCCGTCCAGATACAAGTTCACGACCGGACCTTTCAGCTCGATTTTGATATCGTACCATCTTCCGGTTTCGATACTGCCGTTGACATGTTCATCGCGGAAATCGTCCGATTCGACCGCGTGGGAGGTATTGTTCCAGCCGCCGAGATTCCAGCGGCACTGTTCACGGTTCTTCATCCCGAAGGTAATCAGGAAACCTTCGGAGCCGCCGGTTTTACGGGCTTTGAGCGTGAGCGTGTAGTCGGTCCAATCCGGCGAACCGCAGGAAATCAGCGTGTTCGTATCGGAGGCGGAGGTCTGCTTCAGAACGCCGTCCTCCACACTCCATCTTCCGTGGACTCTGTCCCAGCCGTCAAGGCTCTTGAGGTCCGGTTCGAACAATATCACGCCATCCTTCTCGACCTTGATATCCTTGTATTCCGCCTGGGTGCGGTATGTGCCGAATCCAATCTTGCCCTGTACAGGCTCAAGTTCTTTCTCGACGTCTTTTACCGTGACGGAACACAACTTGTCGGGTCTGTTGTTCCCGTATATGACCTGAGCCCAATAGGACGGCGTACCGTAGCTGCGGCTCTGGTCGAACACGATGGCATTCGGATTCCATGCCTGCCAGCCCGTGCGGATGAAGAGCGGAGCATAGGAGCTCATGATCACGATGTCGCTGTTGCGTTCCAGCCCGGTCATGAACGCGGACTCGGCCACGGCAGCAATCAGGTTGCCGCGTCCGGCTCCCTCCGTGACGGCATACTCGCCGAAATAGATCTGCGGATTGCTGCGGTTATATTCATCGTAGGTGGCATAGCCGTTAAAGAAACGACCGGGCGAGGAGTACATGTGCGGATCAACGATCTCATTGCGGAAGCCTTGCGTTTCGACGTTCGCGATGAGGTGCATTTCCGGGTATTTCTCTTTGATCGCCTTGTGGATCAGGATATAGCGTTCGTTGTAGTCCCTGCCGCTGTTCTCGTTCCCGATTTCCATGTATTTGAGGTTGAACGGAGCAGGATGACCGTTTTTCGCGCGTTCAGCGCCCCATTTTGTTGTGATGTCGCCGTTTGCATATTCGATGGCGTCCAGAGCATCCTGCACGAACGGCCCCATCTGATCCATCGGGACGACATACATGGTATCTCTGCCGTCGCGTGTTTCATGGCCCATGCCGCAGTTAATGACGAACATCGGTTCGGCATTGAGGTCTTCGCACATCTGGAGGTATTCGTGGTAGCCGAGGCCGTTGGAGCAGTTGTAACCCCAGTTGTTGTTGTACTGGTTGATGCGTTCCTCCACGGGACCGACAGAATTCTTCCAAATTGCGCGGTTCTCAATGCCGCGACCTTCCACGAAGCAACCGCCGGGGAACCGCACAAACGCGGGCTTCATCGCGACAAGACGTTCCATCAAATCCGGACGCAGACCGTTCTTGCGGCCTTTCCAGGTTTTCTGCGGGAAGAGCGACACCATGTCGAGATTGAACTCGGCAGGGGCATCCGTGGCAATCTTCAGGACGGACTCACGAGAGGTCTTGTTCGGGGTAAGGGTAACAGAATACTGTTTCCATGCGTCTCCGTCAATGGTGACGGAAGCGGAAGCAAGTGTTGAGGAGCCTTCCTCAAAGGATATCTTCAGTTCCGTTTTTGAACCTGTCCTCGCATAGAACGTCAGGTCGTAGGCATCGCCGGACGTGACCGCGATGCTGCCGGGTCTGCGACCGTTGAAATCACGGATGAAGCCACCATTGCAGATAAAGCCGCCTGCCTGTGTCTTCACTTTCAGCGAGGTCGGATTGTTCTTGTTCAGCGGCTGGGATCGGTCAAGCGATGCTTCTGCATTTCCGACGCCCCATGCCAACGGAGTATTGCGGACTTCATCCACGCGGGATTTATCCTCAAAGGAACGGTTTTGGATCATCTCGGCATAGATTCCGCCTTCGCCCGCGCGATTGATCTCCTCGAAGAAGATTCCATAGAGCAGAGGGCTGGTGGTGATAGTCGTCTTCGAGGTGTCGATGGTAATGGACGGTTCTTGGGCGCCGACATAAGACATGAGGGCCAGGAGCATCACCGCAGGCAGGGATTTGAGGGAAAGGTGTTTCATATTGATTCCCATATCTTTCTTTTGGATGGGGTGTTTTCAATTAATCAGCGAGGAGGATGCCCATTTCGCCGAAGACCATTTCCTCTGCATTGTCAAGGAAGCGGTCCGCACGGATGCGGATGCGGTTGGTCTTCACGTTGTCGAGCGGGATCAGCTGCGGTACGGGGTTGGACTTCACGTTGGAGAACTCGCGGTCGGCGGCCTTGACCCACTTGCCGTCCTGCTGAATCTCGATGGTGCAGCGGTCGGGCGTGCCGAGCGGAGCGCCGGCGGCGGGCGTGAAGACGAAGCCGGAGATGGCCTTGTCACGGGACACCGGGAATTCGAGGTAGCGGAGCGGGTGCATCGGGGTGAACTGGCTGGCGGGGTTGACCTCGAGTTTGCGGTAGTTCGGGAGCGAGCGGATGTCGTTCTCC